>NZ_JADIKM010000003.1:0-899272 GCF_044904665.1 Dyella ginsengisoli | reverse complement strand
CACGCTCACTGCCCAGCAGCTCGCCGTGTTCGGCTCGATCGATCCCGGCGTACTAGCCCAGCTCCGACTACATGTGCAAAGGTGAGCCTAACAATTCGTTCAAGGCGGACGGCTCCGCCGCCGCTTAACTCCAGCGTTAGGACTCACACATGTTGCAGCTAACGGTGATGGTGATGGGCTGGCTTTTCGCGGGCTGCACGGGCACGTACATGTATTCGTTCTGGAAGTTTCGTGACATTGTCAAAGCGGAAAAACCCGAATGGCTTGGGGAAAGTAGTGGCTCGCTAGACTCCATCTATAGTTGTCAGCATATTTTTGGAGGTCGTAGGCACTCGGTAGCATTGATTCGTATCGCCTACGGTCCGCAATTGGGTCAGCTCAACTCTTCTCTCGCCGCTGCATATGCCAGGCGCATTCGGTTTTGCCTACCTTCGTGTCTCGTTCTATTTGCGGTAATCATCGGTTTGGGCCTCGTGCAAGCGTCCTAACCAATCATTCGAGGCGGACGGCTACGCCGCCGCTCAACTCCAGCGTTAGGCCGCAGATGAGCCACTTTCGCGCATTTGAAGTTGAAGCACTTCGGCTTCTTGGCACTGCAACGCTCGGCGACGCTGTAGTGGAGGCCGTCTGCCGTGACGCCGAGTTCGTTAGCTACAACCATTCTGGCGTTGGGTACTTCCTAACCGTTCGCCATCATTTGTTGCCCAAGGCACGCACGGTTCTTAGCCATCCGATGGTTCTTGGCCAAGTGGGCGAAGTAGTTGGTAGCTATCTCGCATTCGTTCAAGACAATGAGCTCATGCTTGAGTACGCTGGCACAACCGATGTTCCAGAAAACGTCCGAGATCTTCCTGTCCAGGTTGTAGCGCAAAGCACTGCAACCTAACCACTCATCCAAGCGGACGGCTGCGCCGCCGCTTAATTCCGGCGTTAGGCTTTTCAGAAGTACGCCCCGCTACTCATAGCCAGGAAGCGACATGTACCTTAGTTCAGAAGTCTATGAGTGGCCGTTTGACGCTTATGAGCGCAGCGGGGTTGATGAGATCGACTTCCTATTCAGAGGGCACACCATTTGGGAGCATGCCGCCAAGCGCCTCGAAGGGGACCCAACAGATCTGCATCGAGTCGACTGCATCGGCGCCTTGCGACGTGCCATCAACCAACGCCTCAAATCGCTGCAAAGTGTCTATCACTTTGACAAACTCCCAACCAATCTGGCCAAGCGTCAGCTCCTCGAAAGGATGCAGGAATTTGGCCTTGTTCGACCAACACTTCTAAAGGAATTGCTTGAGGTCCGGAACCTGATAGAACATCAAGATTCCGACCCGCCAAGCCTGGAGCAATGCCACCGATTCGTGGACATCGTTTGGTACTTCCTGAAAAGTACCGACGAACTGGTAACTTGGTCTGTGGATTGGATCGCATATGAAGAACCGGGAGAGAACTCTAAGGTACTAATCTCGGTCAAACCGGCTGAAAACTGGGCGATCCGTGTGGATGGAACGCTACGACCCGATTTGCTGCTGGAGGAGTCAATGCCAGATGCGTTGAAGTTGGTCAACGTCAAAACTAAGAGCGTCAAAGGTCGCAAGGGTTCTACCCCGTTTTCGCGGACGGTTGAGTTAAGGCCTTAAAGGCCAAGTCCCGAGCATCGAGTCTGCGTTGCATGCGGGGATTGTGGACGCGTTCGATGTAATCGAAAACGTCCGAGCGCGCGGCGCCCAGGGTCACGTAGTGCTGGCGGTGGATCCGTTCGCGCTTGATCATGCCGAAGAAGCCTTCGGCCGCTGCGTTGTCGGCACAGTGGCCGACCGCACTCATGCTGCTGCAGATGTTGTGGTCGGCGAGGAAGCGCTGATAGTCCCCACTGGTGAATTGCGTGCCGCGGTCGGAGTGGAGCACCAAGGGACTCCGGTCCGGACGTTGCCAGCAGGCCATCAGCACCGCCTTGATCACCATGTGCCGATCCTGGATGCCGGACATCGACCAGCCAACAATCTTGTGGCTGTAGAGATCGAGCACGGTGCACAGGTACAGCCAGCCTTCGCCGGTGTGGATGCAGGTGATGTCGGTGACCCATTTGGTGTTCGGTTCCAGCGCTGAGAAGTCCCGTTCAAGGTGATTCCTCACATGACCGGGCCGAACGCCCGTGCGCTTGCCACGGATCGGCCGACGCCGCGGCACGCCAAACAGGCCGTACCGAGACATCAGGCGCGCCACCCGGTTTCGGCTGGCCGTCTCACCGTCGTAGCCCAGCTCTTCGTGCATGCGCGGCATGCCCATCACGCCATCGCTGGCCTCGTGATGCTCGCGGATTCGCGCCAGCAAGCGCTGGTTGTCGAGCGCACGAGCGCTTGTGGGCCGCTTGCTCCAGGCATGGAAGCCGCTGGTCGACACCTTCAGGCATCGACACATCAACTGGACAGGGTAAGCACCGCGACAGCGTTGGATCGTCTGATACTTCAGCTCGATTCCCTGGCGAAGAACGCTGCCGCATCGCGCAAAAAATCCCTTTCCTTCTTCACCCGGGCCAGCTCCCGCTTGAGCGTGGCCATCTCCTGGTCACGGGGCACGCCCGAGCCGGTGAAGGTCTTCGTCTTGCCCGCCTCCAGCTCTCGGCGCCACCGGCCGAGAACACCCGCACCCACCCCGATGTCGCCGGCGATCTGACTGAGGTTGGCACCCGGCTGGCGGGTCAGCCCAACGGCCTCACGCTTGAACTCGTCGCTGAACTTTCTTCGCTTGGTCATGACACTCCTTTTGGCCGATCTTCGACCTTCTTGGAAGTGTCCGCGTTAACGGGGTAGAACCCAACCAATCATTCGAGGCGGACGGCTACGCCGCCGCTCAATTCCAGCGTTAGCGGTCGATGAAGTCCCACGGGGTGTAGGCCAACATGCTCTACGGAAATCCAAATTGGAGTCGGAACCCTGATTGGCCTCGGGAGCTTGCCGAAGAGCTTGGCAACATAGCAATCCAGTTTGCCAATTATGAGTTCGTCTTCAGTCACCTTGTGGGCTTCGCCGAGCGCCTCGACAAGCCCACGCTATACCGCGAAATACTGACGCTTCCGCCATCAGAGAAGTTGAGGAGGTTGAGAGGCTTCGTGGCTGACAAGTCAGACGAAATCTCACGCATCTACTCAAACCTTTGCGATAGATTCGAAGTCGTGCTCACCGACAGAAATCGCTACCTGCACGCTTATTGGTATAAGGCTGCACCTGGCTCCAATGAGTTCGTGTTTGTCGACATACACGGCAAAAAAGACAAGTTGAGCAAGGAGACCCATAAGTGCACGATACGCGATGTCGCGGTGGT
Organism: Dyella ginsengisoli; assembly: GCF_044904665.1. NCBI lineage: Bacteria > Pseudomonadati > Pseudomonadota > Gammaproteobacteria > Lysobacterales > Rhodanobacteraceae > Dyella > Dyella ginsengisoli. Next base: position 895,954 of record NZ_JADIKM010000003.1, on the reverse strand, counting down.
GGGCATGGCTTGTGCCATACAAATGCATAACCTTAATATGCTTCGCGGAATGCCTGAAATAGACGGATTTTTTGAATATCTTTCTCTGCCAGATGCCCTCCCGATTCCTAACGCAGCTCCACGTAAGATACCGTACGATCATCGTAAGAAGGCGGCAGAGCGTGATAAATAGTTGTAGTTCCTATCGCTGGCGAAGTACCCAAGGTTCGCGTTGGCCGCTAACATCTCAATGCGGCGGACGCGGTTCCCGCGCCGCTGATTTTGGGCGTTAGATTCACCGGAAGAATGGGCGCCATGCCAAAAAACGCTCAAAAACATTTCGCCACGACGCTATATGCGGCTCTCGGACTTCTCAGCGTGAACAACCTTGTCACTTTAGCCGGAGGGAACATTCGTGCGCTATTGCCACTGACCGTTCAAGCCTTCGTTTTGGCAGTCATCTATTTCGACCCGGCCTGGTCCTATATTGTTGTCAAAATCTGGGCGCTTTTCGGAATATTTGCGGGGCTGGCAATGTGGCTAGCAGTGGCGTTCGATGGCCCCGAGCACTTCGGCTCTTTGTCTGACGCAATATTCAATTCCATCGTATTTGTGGCTAGCCTATACTTTTTCAAATTCGCTAAGACATCTCTCAGTGACGAGCAAAAACAAATCTAACCACTCATTCAAACGGGCGCCGTGCCGGCGCCGCTTAACTCAAGCGTTAGGCGTCACCATACATGCCGGAGGCCCATATGCGACTCGCTCCGCTGATTTGCGTGCAAGACGTTGAGGTAAGTAGCCGCTGGTATCAGCGCTTGCTGGGGTGCGAAAGCGGTCACGGCGGCACCAAGTATGAAAGGCTCAATTCAAAAGGTCGTCTGATTCTTCAGCTGCACGATTGGAACGAGGAACATCAACACGGCCGTCTGGGTGATCCGGACCTGCGCCCTCACGGCAATGGCGTGCTGTTGTGGTTTGAACTGGAGGACTATGAAGCTGCGGTGCAACGAGCGGCCGAGATGCAAGTGGAAGTCACTCGGCCTAGCCACCTCAGCGAGAATCTGAATTGGGAGCTCTGGCTACGTGACCTGGACGGCTACGCCGTTGTGCTGACCAGTCCATTGCCCCAGTCAGGTCAAGACGTGACACCTGGCAATTCGTCCAAGCCGCGCTGAGGACGGCGCCGACGCCTTATCTCACCGTGAAGGCTCATGATTCGCATCTCGACGATTCTTGCTGCACTACTTTGGATCTCGTGCTCTCCCTCGAATGGACAGGGCGCAACGTCGGCTTCTGAACAACAGGTTCTTGCCTTCCGTGCCGCAGTCGCAGTGGGCGATCGCGCCTCCGTGAGGGCGTTGTTTGCGCTTGACACCGACGGTGCGGCGGCAGAAGACAAAGACATCGTGCTAGGTGGTCTGATCCGAGTTCATCCTCGCCTCTTTCTGCAGGAGCTACGGCGGAGCGGCCATGGCAATTGCAGGCCGTGCCTTGAAGGAATTCTCGGGAACCTGGGAGACGAGTTCGTTGACCGCTTTGCCGCACAGGCAGAGGAATTGGGCAAGCGTCGTCAAGCCTTGCTCTCTGTGGCTGACAAGGACCTGGCCCCTCTCAGAGACGCTTGCATTCGAGTGCTGGACGACCAGATCCGGCAAGCAGACGAGCAAGCGCGATGAGGCCCAACCTGGGGCCAGCTGCGAGGCCGGTCGCTTTTAGGCGATTCGCTCTCACGGGACACTGCTGCAATCAGCAATCGACCGTTTCTCGCGATCATCCGTCATTGACGCAAAGAGCTTGTGGTGGATGCCGCGCAAGGCGCGTGCCGGCACGTCATGCACTGGCAGGGCGATGGGTGGTGGGCATGGGTTCTTGCTTGATCCGGGGCCGGAGGATCAAGACAGGGTATCGCCGCGTAGACGGCGCGCGCGGGACGGTGTGTCCCCGGCGCTGCCCAGTCGGCTCCAGGCCCTGCGCAGCTGCACGTCCGAGCTGAAGCCGGCCAGTTCCGCTGCCTGGCCGACGCGGGCACCAGCGCGCAGGGCCGCTTCGGCCGTGGTCAGGCGGATGCGTTGCAGGTAATGCAGCGGCGAGGTGCCGGCGTGCAATGCGAACAGCCGCGCCAGATGCCGGGGCGAGACGCAGGCGACGCGCGCCATTGCCTCCACCGTCCAGTCGGCCTGCGGCTGCTGGCAGATGGCGTCCTGCAGCCGGTGCAACGGCAGGTGCAGGTGGCCGCGGTGGGCGAGGAACGGCGACAGCTCCGGGTCGGCCGGGCCGCGGCGCAGTGCCACCACCATCGTTTCGGCCACGCGCGCGGCGACCAGTGGGCCGCAGACGTCGGCGATGCGGTGCAGGATCAGGTCGATGCCGGTGGTGACGCCGGCGCTGCTCCACACCGCGTCCGCGGTGACGAACACGCGATTGGCCACCACGCGGCAATGCGGTGCCGCCGCGCGCAGTTCGTCCAGATGCTGGTGATGGGTGGTCGCGTCGCGGCCGTCGAGCAGCCCCGCGTGTGCGGCGAGCAGGCTGCCGGCGCACACGCAGACCAGTTCGCGTCGGCCCTCGTGCAGCTGCAGCGGGCGCAGCCAGTCGAGCAGGCGGCGCGTCGTCGTACGGCGCACGTTGAACGCGCTGCCCGGTTGCCCGAGCAGCACGATCCAGGTGGGGCGCGGGTCGTCCTCACCCAGCACCGGCAACGGCGCGATGTCGCGCAGCCGGATGCCGACCGAGGTCATCGGCTCGGGGTCGGGGCCGACGAACTCCACCGCGAAGGCCGGCGGCTGGCCCTGTTCGGCCAGCACGCCGTTGGCGATGCGCAGCGCTTCCGCCGGGCCGGCCCAGTCCAGCGCCAGGCTGTCCGGCAACAGGGCGAACAGCACGCGCACCGGCGTTTTCACGGCTGCGACCTGGCCCGCCGTACGGCCTCGTCCACCGTGCAGAGGGTGGCGAAGCGGTCGCGCAGCACGGTCTCGGTGCGCTGCACGATGTCGTCGGCGCGCAGCACGCCACCATCGGGAATGGTCATGTCGAAGGTCAGCGTGGCGGCGGTCACGTAGTCCACCTCCCAGCCGAGATCGGAGGCGTTGCGCGTGGTGGTCTCGCAGCACTGCTCGGTGCGGATGCCGCTGACGATCAACCGGCGGATGCCGTGCTGCACCAGCCAGACGTCCAGCCCGGTGCCCACCAGTGCGCTGTGCCGGGACTTCACGAACTGTGCGGCGGCGTCGAACTCGACCAGCCCGTCGATCGGGCGGACGTGGCCGGAGCGGGCGGAGAAGGGGTTGTCGGCGGCGTCCGGACCGTCCTGGTGCAGGATGCGCACCACCGGCACGCCGGCGGCGACGCACTGCTCGATCAGCGCGTTCTGGGCAGCCAGGTAGGGCGCGAAGCGGTCCTCCCGGAAGTACGCGCGGTGGCGAAAGGATTCTTGCGCATCGATCACTAGCAGACATGTATTCATGGAAAGCTCCGTTGGGGTTGGAGTCGCCATTTTCAGGAGTTCTCAACGATACCGAGTGCCAGCCTGCGACAGCAAACAGACAAAATCGGACATGGTCATGCGGACTGGTCTGCTGGGGCCTGGCGCCTCAATCGGCGTGCGAATGCGGTGGCGCCGCCTCGCGGCAAACGGCCGCCCGGCTGTCGCGTCAGTCGACTCGACTACCGCCGGGCGGCGACCGGCGCTGACGCAGCGCCGTGCACCGGTTCCGCCGGCTCGCCGGGTTCCGCAGCGGCGGCGGGCAGCGGCTCGCCGGCGGCGTTGATGATCGTGCGCAGCTCCTCGCCGCTCAGCGTTTCGCACTGCAGGAGGCGGGTGGCGGCTTGGTCGAGCCCCGGGCGATAGCGGCGCAGCACATCGAGCGCGGTGAGCAGGGCCTGGTCGAGCAGATGCTTGACGGCCAGGTCGATGGCGGCGGCGGTGACTTCGGCGTACTGGCGCGGACGCCAGGTGTCGAGCGGCACACCCAGCACCGAGGATGCGTCCGGTTCGTAGCTCACGGTGCCCAGCTCGGCGACCATGCCGAACTGGGTGACCATGCTGCGCGCGATGTCGGTAGCCTTGGCCAGGTCGTCCGCCGCGCCGGTAGATACGTCGCCGAACTCGAGCATTTCCGCCGCGCGGCCACCGAGCAGCACGGCCATGCGCTGCTGCAGCTCCGGCCGGCCCATCAGGAAGCGGTCCTCGGTGGGGCGCTGGATGGTGTAGCCCAGCGCGCCGATGCCGCGCGGCACGATGGAGATCTTCTGCACGCGGGTTTCCTGCGACAGCGCGAGCGCCACCAGCGCGTGGCCCACCTCGTGGAAGGCCACCACTTTGCGCTCCTTGGGGGTGAGCACGCGGCTGCGCTTTTCCAGGCCGGCGATGATGCGCTCCAGCGCGCTCACCAGGTCGTCGGCGGTGACCGCATCCGCGCCGCGCCGCGTGGCGAGCAGCGCCGCCTCGTTAGCCAGGTTGGCGAGGTCGGCGCCGCTGAAGCCGGTGGTGAGCGCCGCGATCTGCTCCATGTCCACGCCGGGGTCGAGCACCAGCTTGCGCAGATGCACCTGGAGGATGGCCAGGCGTGCGCTTTTGTCTGGTCGGTCAACCAGGATCTGCCGGTCGAAGCGGCCGGAGCGCAGCAGAGCGGGGTCGAGAATTTCCGGGCGGTTGGTGGCGGCCAGCAGCACCACGCCGCTGCTGGGGTCGAAGCCGTCCAGCTCGTTGAGCAGCTGGTTGAGCGTCTGCTCCTTCTCGTCGTGCCCGCCGCCGGGGAGCGATGCGCCGCGGGCGCGTCCCACCGCGTCCAGCTCGTCGATGAAGATGATGCACGGCGCGTTGGCCCGCGCCTGCTCGAACAGGTCGCGCACGCGCGCGGCACCCACCCCGACGAACAGCTCGACGAACTCCGAGCCGCTGATGGAGAAGAACGGCACGCCAGCCTCGCCGGCCACCGCGCGCGCCAGCAGGGTCTTGCCGGTGCCCGGTGGTCCCACCAGCAAAATGCCCTTGGGCATGTGCGCGCCGAGCCGGCCGTAGCTCTTGGGCTCGCGCAGGAAGCGGATCACTTCCTGCAACTCTTCCTTGGCCTCGTCCACGCCCGCCACGTCGGCGAAGGTGATGCGGATATCGCGCTCCACGTACACCTTGGCCTTGCTCTTGCCGATCGCGGTGAGCCCGGCCGCGCCGGCGCCTCCGGCCATGCGTCGCAGCACCAGCAGCCACACGCCGATGAAGAGCAGGGTGGGCAACATCCAGCCGAGCAGGCGCATGAACAGGCCGGGGCCGGGCGCGGCGCTGAACTCCACCTTGGCCGCAGCCAGCGCATCGGCCAGCTCCGGCGCCACCGGCACGGTGGTGAATTGGCGGGGTTTGCCATCGGCGCCGGTGGCCTTGTAGGTGCCGGTGATCACGTTGTCGCCCACGCGCACGCTCTGGATCTCGCCCGCCTGCAGCGCCGTGCGGAACTGGCTGTAGGGAATGGACTCCACGCTGCCCTGCTGCATGCGGATGGCCAGCTGGAACGCCAGCAGGAGCAGCATCGGCGGCAGCCAGTAGCGCAGGAAGGTCTGGAGGTTGGGCTTCATGGGCGGCGCAGGCCTTCGCGCGGCGGGATCGTTCCCATGAGAGGGGCTGCGGTGCGTGGGCGTGTTGATGCCGGTCAATCGGAGCGGAAGCGTGAAGCCGTGTTCTGACGTGGCGCGGAGGCGCGCATTCCCGCGTTGATGGGGGTCAAGGCCCGGGGTGTCGGCCGGCCCTAGTGTGTGGACGTGGGCGATCGGCCGCGCAGGAAAGGGTGTCGCGATGAGGCTTTCGAGGCGGGGATCGCACGGTTCGACGGCCGGGATGCGCCCGTGGTGACGCCGGTGGACAAGCCCGCGGCGACACCGTCGTCCGGCGCTCCGGCGATGGCGACCGTGCTGGGCACGGCGTCCGGTGGCCGGCGCTGGCGTGGCGCGCTGCGCTGGCTGCTGGTGCTGCTGGGCGTGCTGGTGCTTGCCGGCATGGGCTACGTGCTGCTCCGGCGCAGCAGTGCCGCCGCGCAGCCGCGCTACCAGACCGCCGAAGTCACGCGCGGCGACCTGGTGGTGACGGTGGCGGCCACCGGCAACCTGCAGCCGACCAACCAGGTGGAGGTGGGCAGCGAGCTGTCCGGCATCATGGAAGCGGTGCGGGTGGACGTGAACGACACGGTGAAGCGCGGCCAGGTGCTGGCGCAGCTCGACGTGTCGCGCCTCAAGGACCAGATCGCCAACGCGCGCGGCGCGCTCGACGCCGCCCGTGCGCAGGTGCGGCTGACCGCCGCCACGGTGACCGAGACGCGGCTGCAGGTGAGCCGGCTCACCCGCATGTTCGCCAGCAGCGGCGGCACGGTGCCGGCGCAGGTGGATATCGACACCGCCCAGGCCGCGCTGCAGCGGGCGCTGGCGGCGCAGGCCAGCGCGCAGGCCGCGGTGGCGCAGGCGCAGGCGGCGCTGAGCACCGGCGAGACCAACCTCGCCAAGGCCTCGATCCGCTCGCCGATCGACGGCGTGGTGCTGACCCGTTCGATCGAGCCGGGCCAGACCGTGGCCGCCTCGCTGCAGGCGCCGGTGCTGTTCACGCTGGCCGAAGACCTGTCCAAGATGGAGCTGCAGGTGGACGTGGACGAAGCCGACGTGGGCCTGGTGCGCGACGGCCAGCGCGCCACCTTCACCGTGGACGCGTACGCGGGGCGCGAGTATCCGGCGCAGGTGCGGCGCGTGGGCTTCGGCTCGCAGACCAAGGACGGCGTGGTGTCCTACCTCACCGTGCTCACGGTGAACAACGACGACCTCAGCCTGCGTCCGGGCATGACCGCCACCGCAGCCATCGTGGTGAGCGAGCACAAGCAGGTGCTGCTGGTGCCGAGCGCGGCGCTGCGCTTTACCCCCGCCTCAGCCAACGCTGCGCCGTCCGGTGGGCTGGTGAGCAAGCTGATGCCACGGCCGCCGCACGGCGCCAGCCGCCCCGCCGCCGGCGGCAACGGCAAGGCGCGGCAGGTGTGGGTGCTGCGCGACGGGCAGCCAGTGGCGGTGCCGGTGACGTTGGGGGCCAGCAACGGCCAGCTCAGCGAAGTGGCCAGCGACGCGCTGCAGCCGGGCATGCGGGTGATCACCGAGAGCCTCGGCGGTGCGCCGTGAGCGCGACCGCTGGCGCCGCGCCACCGCTGATCGAGCTGGTCGGCGTCACCAAGACTTACGGCCAGGGCGCGGTGGCGCTGCAGGCGCTGCGCGGCGTCGACTTGGTGGTGGAGCAGGGCGAGTTCGTGGCGATCATGGGGCCGAGCGGCTCGGGCAAGTCCACCGCGATGAACATCCTCGGCTGTCTCGACGTGCCGACCACCGGCAGCTACCGCTTTCGCGGCACGGCGGTGGAGACGCTCACGCGCAACCAGCGGGCGCTGCTGCGGCGGCATTACCTGGGCTTCGTGTTTCAGGGCTACAACCTGCTTGGGCGCACCTCGGCACTGGAGAACGTGGAGCTGCCGTTGCTGTATCGCGGCGAGCCGCCGGCCGCGCGCCACGCCGCGGCGCGTGAGGCGCTGGCCGCGGTGGGGCTGACCGGCTGGGAGCACCACGCGCCGGCAGCGCTGTCCGGCGGCCAGCAGCAACGCGCGGCGATCGCCCGCGCCATCGTCACGCATCCGTCGGTGCTGCTGGCCGACGAACCCACCGGCAATCTCGACACGCTGCGCAGCCGCGAGATCATGGACCTGATCGTGGCGCTCAACCGCGACCGCGGCATCACCGTGCTGATGGTGACCCACGAGCCGGACATGGCCGCCTACGCGCGGCGCGTGGTGCGCTTCGTCGACGGACGGGTGGAGAGCGATACGCGCCAGGCGGTGGCGGCCTGATGTTCTGGAACACGCTGCTGCTGGCGTTGAAGGAGATCCGCCGCAACCTCACGCGGAGCTTCCTCACCGTGCTCGGCATCCTGATCGGCGTGGCCGCGGTGATCACCATGGTGACGCTGGGTAACGGCGCCACGGCCGCGGTGTCCGCGCAGATCTCCAGCCTGGGCAGCAACCTGCTGATGGTGCGCCCGGGCCAGCGGCTGGGTCCTACTCGCGATACCGCGGGTGCAGCGGCGTTCCGGCTGGCCGACGCCAGCGCCATCGAAAGCCAGGTGGGCGAGCTCAGCAGCGTGGCGCCGGTGGTGTCGCGCACGGTGACGGTGGTGCACCTGGCCAGCAACTGGTCCACCAGCGTGGTGGGCACCACCAATGCGTACTTCAGCGCAGGAAGTTGGAAGCTCGCCGCCGGACGGGCGTTCCTCGATGGCGAGCTGCAGGCCGGCAAGGCGGTGTGCGTGCTCGGGGAAACCACCCGCAGCAAGCTGTTCGGCAGCGAGAACCCGGTGGGCAGCGCGATCCGCGTCAAGCAATTCGCCTGCGAAGTGATCGGCCTGCTGGCGGCGAAGGGGCAGTCCTCGATGGGACGCGACCAGGACGACGTGATCGTGATGCCGCTGCGCACCGTGCAGCGTCGCCTCGCCGGCAACCAGGACGTAGGCATGCTGCTGGTGTCGGTGCAGCAGGGCGCCTCCACCGCGCGGGCCAAGCAGCGCATCGAGGCGCTGCTGCGCGAGCGCCGGCATATCGCGCTGGGCCAGGAAGACGACTTCAACGTGCTCGACACGCGCGAGATCGCCGACATGCTCTCCAGCACCACCCGCGTGCTCACCCTGCTGCTGGGCGCGGTGGCGGCGGTGAGCCTGCTGGTGGGCGGCGTGGGGATCATGAACATCATGCTGGTGTCGGTAACCGAGCGCACCCGCGAGATCGGCATCCGCCTTGCCGTGGGCGCGCTGGAGCGCGAGGTGCTGCTGCAGTTCCTGATCGAGGCGGTGGTGCTGTCATCCATCGGCGGCCTGCTCGGCGTGCTGCTGGCGACGGTCGGCTCGATCGTGCTGGCGCGCGTGCTGCTGGTGCCGTACCTGTTCGGCCTGCCGATCAACCTGCTGGCGTTCGCGTTCTCGGCGCTGATCGGCGTGGTGTTCGGCTACTTTCCGGCGCGGCGTGCGGCACGGCTCGACCCGATCGAGGCGCTGCGGCACGAGTGAGCTCCCTTGGCGACGGGTGCCGACGGACGCCATGGCGTGGATACTGGCGCCACACCTTACTCACCGGCGCAGGCACCCATGGGCAAGACCCGACTCGAGGCATTCAGCGATGGCGTGCTCGCCATCATCATCACCATCATGGTGCTGGAGATGAAGGTGCCGCACGGCGAGACGATGGCGGCGCTTTGGCCGCTGCTGCCGGTGTTCCTGAGCTACGTGCTGAGCTTCGTCTACGTGGGTATCTACTGGAACAACCACCACCACATGCTGCACCTGGCGCACCGGGTGAGCGGCGGCATCCTGTGGGCGAACCTGCACCTGCTGTTCTGGTTGTCGCTGCTGCCGTTCGCTACCGGGTGGATGGGCGAAAACCACTTCTCGCAGGGGCCGTCGGCGCTGTACGGCGTGGTGCTGCTGATGGCGGCAGTGGCGTACTGGCTGCTGCAGCGATCGATCATCCGCTCGCAGGGCGAGGACTCGCCGCTGGCGCGCGCGGTGGGCGGCGACTGGAAGGGCAAGCTGTCGCCGGTGATCTATGCGGCGGGGATCGCGGCGTCGTTCTGGGCGGCTTGGCTGTCGCAATTGTTCTACGCGCTGGCGGCGCTGCTGTGGCTGGTGCCGGATCGGCGCATCGAGCGGGTGCTGGCTGGGCGGGAGTCGTGAGGTCGATCGCGATCGGCGCGTAGCGGCGGCGCTTCGACTTCGCCGGCGTGCCGCCGGCTACGCTCGGTGCGAACGGTTCGAGGGGTAGTCCTTCTCCCGCCGGGAGAAGGTGGCGCGCAGCGACGGATGAGGGTGCGCTGCGTAGCGCGGTGACTCGCCTTGCTGCGGACCCTCACCCCAACCCTTCACCCCAGCCTCTCTCCCGGCCAGAGAGGTTTTTTCACCCCGTTGCCGCGCGACGTATCGCCTGATCCGGGTCAGTACGGCCGGTCGGCGAACGCTCCAGAATGTGGATGCACGGTATCGCCCGAGAGCGTGGCGGATCCGGCATTGCACCCACCCAAGGAGAGCGGTTGTGTCGAGCAAGTCGTACAAGCAGATCACCCACGATCTGAATCAGTCGATCGCCAGGATTCGCGCCGAGGCGCCCGGCACCATGGCCGGCTTTTCGGCGATGTCCAAGAGCGCCATGGAAGCCGGCGCGCTGTCGGCGATCGACAAGGAGCTGATGGCGCTGGCCATCGGCGTGGCCACGCACTGCGACGGCTGCATCGGCTTCCACACCAAGGCGCTGGCCCGGCTGGGCGTGGAGCGCGCCAAGCTGATGGAGACGCTGGCGGTGGCGGTGTACATGGGCGGCGGGCCGTCGCTGATGTATGCGGCCGACGCCGTGCGCGCCTACGAGGAGTTCACGGCCGCGGACTGAGCGGCCGCGGCCGGTGTCCGCTCAGCTCGTGGCCCGCGTCGGGAGCGAAGCGCAGGTGCCACACGGTGGAGCTGAGCGACACCACGGTCACCGCGATGAAGGCGAAGGAGAAGTCCATCACCCGCGGCTGAGCGTGCCCGCCCACGCCCATCGCCAGCTTCAGCAGCAGGGCGCCGGCGCAGATGCCGAACGAGAGCATCAGCTGCTGCAGAGTGCTGTACAGGCTGTTGGAGGCACCGAGCCGCTCGCGCGGCACGCCTTCGTAGGCAACCGTGTTGTAGGCGGCGAACTGGAACGACATGAACGCGCCGCAGGCCATCAGCAGGACGAACATCAGCGCGAACGGCCAGTGCGGCCGGAAGAACGCGCACACCGCATAGCCCAGGCTGCTCAGCACGCCGTTGTAGAGCATGCCGTTGCGAAAGCCGACCAGCTGCAGCAGGCGCGGCGTGAACGAGCGGGTGAGCAGGGCACCCAGCGCGGTGGCGAGGATCAGCTGGCCGCTGCGCACGGCGGAAAAGCCGAAGCCGATCTGGAACATCAGCGGCAGCAGGAACGGCTGCGCGCCCTGGGTGATGCGCATCAGCGAGCCGCCGATGACCGAGAGGCGGAATGAGTCGATGCGCAGAAGCGAAAGATCGAGCAGCGGATCGCGCCGGCGCCGCTCGTGCCACAGATAGGCGAGCGAGGCGCCCGCACCGACCAGCAGCAGGCCGAGCGCCACCGGCAGGTCGGCGCTCTGGCCGATCAGCTCCAGCCCGAACAGCAGGCCGCCCAGCCCGACGCCGCACAACGCAAAGCCGCCCAGATCGAAGCGCGGTGGTGCGGCGGCAGGCGGGATCGTCGCGATGAAGCGCTTCACCAGCCAGTAGCCCAGCACGCCGATCGGCAGGTTGATGTAGAAGATCCAGCGCCAGCTGAGGTAGGTGACGATCAGCCCGCCCAGCGGCGGCCCGGTGAGCGGGCCGAGAAACGCCGGCACCAGCGACCACGACATCGCCGACACCAGGTGCTTGCGCTCGATGGTGCTGAGCAGGATCAGCCGGCCGATCGGCGCCATCATCGCGCCACCGGCACCCTGCAGCAGGCGCGCGGCCACCATGGCGGGCAGGTTCGGTGCCAGCGAGCAGGCGATCGAGCCGAGCAGGAACGCGCCGATGGATGCCGCGAACACGCGCGTGGTGCCGAAACGTTCGGCCACCGCGCCGCTGGCCGGAATGAGGATCGCCAGCGCCAGCAGGTAGCTGGTCATGGCGATGCTCATGGCCGGCGCGCCGACGTGGAAATCCCGCGCCATGGTGGGCAGCGCCGTGGCCAGCACGGTGGCGTCCATCTGCTCCATGAAGATCGCGCACGCCACGATCAGCGAAGTGATGCGGTAGTCGGGAAACACCGGCTCCGTCGAGACGGGCGCGGCAGTTTCCGCGGTGGGCTGGCTCACGGGGCGGCTCGGCGGAAAGCGGCAGACACAAGCCAGCGGCGGGCGCGGGGACGGCGTCGATGGCACGGATGCGTGTGGGGTGCACGCGGGCGGCGCAGTATCCCGCGCGGCGGGGTGGGTCACAAGCGAGATGGGCGATTCATGGCGTTGCGCAGGACGGGGCGCGGTTTTCCCTTCTCCCGTCGGGGGAAGGTGGCGCGCAGCGACGGATGAGGGTGTGGGGTGCGCGCGATTGCCGATCGGGAACGATGAGCCCGCCGCTTCGTTCCGAACCCTCACCCCAACCCCTCTCCCGCGGGGAGAGGGGCTTTGCGATCTGGGAGTTCGCGCCGGTCATCGGCTCTGCGGCGCTTTGATTTCGCCGGCGTGCCGCCGGCGACGCTCAGCGCGGACGGGGCGGTGCCCGCAGTGAGCAACCCTGCGTAGAGCCGTTCCTTCTCCCACCGGGAGAAGGTGGCGCGCAGCGACGGATGAGGGTGCGGCACGCGCCCGATTTCCGACCGGGAACGATGGGCCTGTACCGCTTCGTTTCGCACCCTCACCCCAACCCCTCTCCCGCGGGGAGAGGGGTTTTACTGGATGCTTACTGCGCGTCGACCGGCAGGGTGGGAGGAGCCGGCGGCGCGGGCGGCATCGGCGGGCGCGGCGGCGGGGGCGGGACGGGGCTGGCTTCGGCCCATTTGGCCATGGCCTTGTCGCCGATGACGCTGCGGATCTGCTCGCAGCTGGCGGCGTCCTGACTGCGGCGTTGCTCGTCGAACTTCTGCCGTTGCCGGGCCTGTTGCTCGAGCGCCTGCTGCACCTGCGCTGCCTGCGCGGCGCTGATGCCCAGTGTGGTCTGCCAGCGGGTGTCCTTGGTGAAGTCCGGCAGGACCGGATGCGGCGGCGGGGAGGGCATGTCGTGCAGGCAGCCGGGCGGCAGCGGCGGGATGCCGTCGACAATCCAGTGATGCTGGCCGTGCGCGAACAGCGGCGTGTCGACCATCGGCGTGGCGCGTTGGGCCATTGCGCTGCCGGCGACGGTGAGACCGACCAGGGTGGCGATGAGGCGGGTGGTGAGGGTGCGGCGGGTCATGCGGTGATCTCCTTGCGTGGCCGGCGGAATCCGACGCCACTCACGATGACCTGCAACATCGCAGGGAATATGCAGGGATTGAGGACGCGAGGGCCGCGCGCCGCGGCTATGCTCGTGGCCCATGGTTCGCACCCCTTCCTCCGCGCCCGCTGCCGTCCCGCCGCGAACGGGCCTGCGCCTGCGCGTGGCGCACAAGCTGTTCCTGCTGCTGGCGATGGCGATCGGCCTGTCGCTGCTGGCGATGGGCGCGCTGACCGTGCGCAACCTGCGCAGCGGCTTTGTCGATTACGTCAACGCGCTGGATCTGTCGCGCCTCGATCCGCTGGCGCAGGCGCTGGGCCAGCGCGAGGACGCCGGCCGCGGCTTCGACGGCCTGCGCGATCGCCAGGCGTGGGATGCGCTGCTGCACGAGACGCTCGATCATCGCCCGCCCCGCGCGGTACCGGCGGATGCCGAGCCGCCGGAGCCGCCGCTGCCACCGCTTCCGCCCGCTCCGCCGCCTCCACCGCCGCCGCCCCCGGCTCCGCAGGCGCATGTCCCGCCGCCGCTGCCGCTGCCGCCGCGCGTGTCGCTGCTGGATGCCACGCACCAAGTGATCGCCGGCGAAGCGCCGCCAGCCGATGCGATGGAGCGTCCGCTGCGTCGCGATGGTGCTGTCGTCGGCTGGCTGGCGCTGCGTCCGCTGACTCGTCCGGTGGACCGCCGCGACACCGCCTTCCTGGCGGCGCAGGTGCGCGGCATGGCAGAACTGGCGATCGCACTGCTGGTGCTGGCGATGGCGGTGGCGTGGTTTTTCGCGCGGCATCTGCTGGCGCCGCTGCGCGCCGTGGAGGACGCGGCGCGGCGGCTGTCGGACGGTCACTACGGCGTGCAGCTGGCCAGCGATCGCCACGACGAACTCGGCGACCTGGTGCGCCACGTGAACCGCTTGAGCGCGGCGTTGCAGGCGCACGAGAGTGCCCGCCAGCGCTGGATGGCTGATATCTCGCACGAGCTGCGCACGCCGCTGGCGATCGTGCGCGGCGAGCTGGAGGCGATGCGCGACGGCGTGCGCACGCTTGATGCCAGGGGACTGCAGTCGCTGCACGAGGAGGTGATGCGGCTGGATCGGCTGATCGATGACCTGCACCAGTGGTCGATGGCCGATGCCGGTTCGCTCAGCTATCGCCCGCGCTCGCTGGATCTCGCGGCGCTGCTGGCGGACGGCTGCGCGCGCCTCACAGATGCGGCACGCGATGCGGGGCTCACACTGACCTGCAGCGGAGATTCATTGCCCGTGCACGGCGACGCCGATCGCCTGCGCCAGCTGATCGACAACCTGCTCGGCAACAGCCTGCGCTACAGCGATCGCGGCGGTCGGGTGGAGGCGTCCGTGTTTGCCGATGGCGACCAGGCCTGCCTGCGCGTGGACGACACGCCGCCCGGCGTGCCGGCGGCAGACCTGTCGCGATTGTTCGAGCCGCTGTACCGCGGCGAGCATTCGCGCAATCGCGCACGCGGCGGCAGCGGACTCGGGCTGGCCATCGCGCAGCGCATTGCCGTGGCGCACGGCGGCACGCTCGCCGCCGCGGTCTCGCCGCTGGGCGGACTGCGCATGGAACTGCGCCTGCCGCGGGAGGTGTCCTGAGATGGCCCGCGTGCTGATCGCCGAGGACGAGCCGAAGATCGCCCAACTGCTGGCGGACTACCTGGCCCAGGCCGGGCACGAGGCGCTGACGGTGGGTGAGGGCGATCGCGTGTTGGCCAGCGTCGCCGCCGAGCGTCCGGACCTGCTGCTGCTCGACATCATGCTGCCGGGCACGGACGGGCTTTCCATTCTGCGCGAACTGCGCCGCAACAGCGCCCTGCCGGTGATCATGCTCACCGCCCGGGTGGAGGAGATCGACCGCCTGCTCGGGCTGGAGCTGGGTGCGGACGACTACATCTGCAAGCCATTCAGTCCGCGCGAAGTGGTGGCGCGGGTACGCGCGCTGCTGCGACGGGCCGTGCCGAACGCGCCGGCCAACCCCTTCACGGTGGACGAGGACGCGCGGCGCGTGTTCTACCTCGGCCGCCCGGTGCCGCACACCACCACCGAATACCGCCTGCTGCACGCATTGCTCACCCATCCGGGGCGCATCTACTCGCGCGACCAGTTGCTAGACCTCATGCACGACGACCTGCGCGACGTGACCGATCGCGTGGTCGACAGCCACATCCGCAACCTGCGTCGCAAGCTGGAGGACATGGCGCCGGGGCAGACCTTCATCCACTCCGTGTACGGCGCGGGTTATCGCTTCGAGATGTCCGAGGCCTGAGCAGGCGTGGCCTGCCACAAGTCACTGTGAGCTCAGGCCTATGGTGGCAATGGCCGTCCTTTGCTGTCATGCGCACCTCTGAACTGCTCAAGGTGCGCGGGCCATGCTTGCGATAGAAACGCGTGCGCTGACGCGCCGCTTCGATGCCGGCCACGGCGTGCATGGGCTGGACCTGGCCGTGCCGAGCGGCAGCGTGTACGGCTTCCTCGGTCCCAACGGGGCGGGCAAGACCACCACGATCCGCCTGCTGTTGACGCTGCTGCAACCGGACGAAGGCGAGATCCGGTTGTTTGGGCGGCCGCTCACGTTGCAGTCGCGCGAGCTGCTGCGCGAGGTCGGGTCGCTGGTCGAGGGGCCGGCGCTGTATCCGCATCTGTCCGGCCGCGAGAACCTGGAGGTGACGCGTCACCTGCTCGATGTGCCGGCTGAGCGCATCGACGAGGTGCTGGATGTGGTGGGGCTGGTGCAGGACCAGCACCGCCGCGTGCGGATCTATTCGCTGGGCATGCGCCAGCGCCTCGGCATCGCGCTGGCGATGCTCGGCCGGCCGCGGTTGCTGATCCTTGACGAGCCCACCAACGGCCTCGACCCGGCCGGTATGCTCGATCTGCGCCTGCTGCTGCAGCGCATGGCCACGCAGCTGGGCATGACGGTGTTCGTCTCCAGCCATCTGCTGTCCGAGGTGGAGCAGGTGGCCTCGCACGTGGGCGTGCTGCATCGCGGGCAGCTGTTGTTCCAGGGCACGCCGCAGGCGCTGCGCGAGCGGCACGGTGATCCGCTGACCATCCGCTGCAACGACGTGGCGGCGGCATGCGGCGCGCTCGCAGCGCTGGGCGAATCGGTGCAGGCAGTGGACGAGGCGACGCTGCGCGTGGTCGCGCCGCAGCGTCCGGATCACGAGATCAATCGCTGGCTGGTGCAGCGCGGCTACGAGGTGCATGCACTGGGCCGAAGCCCGCGCTCGCTGGAAACGCTGTTCTTCGACATGACCGACGAGAGGGCGTGCGCATGAGTGCCCTGCTGCGTGCCCTGGCGGCCGAGCGGATCAAGCTTCGCCACACGCTGGCGGCCGGCATGGTGGTGCTGGCGCCGATGGTGGTGCTGGTGCTGACCGTGCTGCAGCTGAGCCTGAGCACGCTGCATGGGCGGCCCGCCGGATCGGGCGGCGAAGCCTGGCTGCATTTCAGCAGCGGACTGTTCGTGCTGTGGAGCTTCCTGATGTTGCCGCTGTTCGTGACGCTGCAGGCGGCGCTGCTGGGCAACATGGAGCACGCCAATCGCGCATGGAAGCATCTGCTGGCACTGCCGCTGCCGCGCTGGAGCCACTACGCCGCCAAGTTGTGCGTGCTGGCGGCGATGGTGGCGTTGTCCACCCTGCTGCTGGCGGCGCTGGCGCCGCTGGCCGGCTGGGTGGTGATGCATACGCAGCCGGCCTACGGGCTGGCCGGCCCGCCCCCGTGGCGCTGGCTGGCAGGCCATGCGCTGGCGTGCATGGCGGCGGCATCCTTCCTCACTTCATTGCAGGCGTGGGTGGCGCTGCACTGGCGCAGCTTCACCACGTCGATCTTCGTCGGCGTGGCCGGCACCGTGTCCGGCTTCCTGATCGGCCAGTCGGCGCGGCTCGGGTCGTGGTTCCCGTGGTCGATGCCGTTGCAGGTGTTCGCCACGCGCGCCGATCACGTGGTGCAGGTGGTGACGGCTAGCCTGATCGGCGGTGCGCTGCTGGCATTGCTGGGCATGTGGCAGTTCGATCGCGGCGAAGTGGTCTGAACTGCTCGCTGTCCGGGAAACCGGCGCGGTGCGGACAGGGGCGCGCGCGCCGCGGCATCGCTACACGTACGACAGCTCCAGCAGCACCCGCACCAGTTGCGATTGCCGCCGCGTTTCGGTCTTGTCGAACAGCGAGCGCAGCTGGGTGCGCACGGTGTTCTTGGTCACGTGGGTGCACTCGGCCGCCTCGTCCAGCGACAACCCCTCCATCAGCTGCTGGGCGAGCCGCGCCTCGGCCGGCGTGAAGCCCCACTGGGTCCTCAGGGTGGGCGTGAGGGTGGTGGCCGCGGGCAGCTCCAGCGGCTTGATGAAGGCGATCACGCTGACCCGGGATTCCGACCACTGCGCGCCGGCCAGCATGTCGGCCGGGCACAGCTTGAGCATGCCGCACAGCTGGCCGGCGCGGCTGTGGATCTGCAGCACCGTCGGGGCCGCAGCCGTGTCCGCTGCAAGCTTGGCGAGCGCCTGCTGCAAACGATGATCATCCGGCGCGTACGGCAGGGTCAGGCGGCCATCCGGATGGCGCGCGAACAGCCGGCCGGCCTCCATCTGCCCGGCGGCGCTGTTGCAGAACAGCAGGTGGCCGCCAGCGTCGAGCATCGCGACGCCTTTGCTCAACTGGTCGAGGGTCGAGCGGAATCGCTGCGACTGGCCTTCCAGCCAGCTCAGGCGCTGTTGCAGCACGTAGACATTGCGCAGGTGAGGCAGCAGCGATCGCGCCAGCGCGAGTTCGGCCTCGTCGAAGCAGCCTTCTGCCGCGCCGCGGTTGATCGTGAGGACGGCGAGGTCGCCGGGCCGATGCTGATACAGGCACAGCGCCATCCCGTGGGCGATCCCGGCCGGCTGCATGAATTCAGCGTGGTAGCGGGTGGCCCGGAGCTCGTCGTCTTCCATCAGCCCGCGATCGTCGGCGATACCCTGCGAGAGCAGCGTGCCGACGCCGCGCTCGAACCATGGGCGTTGGCACGACGTGTTCCGATGCACCTTCAGCAGCGCATCGGACAGTCCGATGGATTGCGTCAGCCGTCCGCGGCGGGGGTGCTTGTCATGCACCTGCAGGGCGACCACGTGGGAGCGGAAGGTCGCGGCCAGCAGCGTGAGCAGCGGGCCCCAGTCGGGCGCACGCAGGTCCATGCCGTAGATGGCATCGAGCAAGCTGGTACTGCGCCTCCGATCCATGTCCGCCATCTCCGCGGCGTGGGTGCTGTCATCTCATGCATTTGGATGATGACGGGCCGGAAACCTAGCAGTAGAAAGTTGCTCAGGACGTGAAAACGCAGCGAGCACCTCGGTGATCCACGGGTGGGCATCCGATGGCCTCCAGCGGCACGGTGCTCACGGGTCGCATGGTGATCGATTCGGTGCGACGCGCGATGTGTAACGCATGCTCGGGAAGCGTGTGCATCGTGCCTGTTCGGCAGCGGTCGCGCACCTCGCCGGTTCATCGGCGAGCCCTTGCAGGCAGCGGTGCCGGCAGGGAACCGAGCCGCTGCACTGGCCGGCGCGTTGCGTCATCGGGACGCGCGCTGCGGCGCGCGGTCCGCCCTTCATCACCCGCGGCGTTGCTGGCCTGCTCGCCGCATCACGGAGAACCAACATGATCACCCGAAGGCGCTTTCTCCAGTCATCCCTCACGGCCGCCTTGGTACCGCTGCTCCCGTCGGTACTGCCGGTGTCGGCGCAGGCGACCTCCACGTTGAGGACTCGCCCGAACTGGACCACATTCCGCAAGAGCACGCTGTTCCAGGTCTACCTGAATACGGTGCAGAAAATGCGCGCCAACACCAATTCGGCCGACCCCAACAGCTGGAATTACTGGGTTAACGTGCACAAGAATTTCTGCCCTCACGGGGTGCCGTATTTCCTCGCCTGGCATCGTGGCTTCCTGTATCGAATCGAGACGCAGATGCGCAAGATTTCCGGCGTAGGCGCCCTCAGCGTGCCGTACTGGGACTACTACCAGGATCCGGTGATGCCGGTGGAATTCACCGACACCACCAGTCCGCTCTACATCACCAACCGCAAGGGCACGGACGTGACCAACGCGCTCACCCTCGCGCCGTTCGCGGACACGGTGGTGAATTTCCAGCGCGGCCTGGTGGACGCCTTCGAGACCAGCCTGGAGACGCAGCCGCACAACCCGGTGCACAACCTGATCGGCGGAGCGATGGGCGCAGTGACTGTCTCGCCCCGGGACCCGATCTTCTGGAGTCATCACGCCAACGTCGACCGGCTGTGGGCGGCGTGGGTCGCCGCCGGCAACGGGCGAACCATGCCGCCACGCACCGATGCGTACTGGTCCGGTTCGTTCAACTACGGCCCCGCGGTCTCGAAGATGGCCCGCTACTGGGCCATGTCAACCACCGGCCTGGGTTACCAGTACGAGGATGAGACCATGCCGACCGCGCTGCCGGCGCCCACGCCGTACCTCACTGCCTCTGCGCTGACCGTGCAGGGAGCCTCCTCGACGCTGCCCAATGCGATCTCGGTGTCGCTCGGCAATGGCCGGCCGCTGTCGCTGGATCACCGCTCGCTGAACCTCACTGTGCCGCTGACCGACAAGGATCGGGCCATGGTGCGCTCGTTGCTGTTGCGCCAGGCAGCGACCGACGCGCCGCCGCTGGTCAACACCTCCCTGCGCGTGGTGCTCGATGGCGTGCGGCTGACCCCGCTGGGGCGCCAGGGCGGCTACTTCTACAAATTGTTCATCAACCTGCCGGTCCAGAAAGGCGTGTCGCAGCCCGAGAGCCGGTATCTGATCGGCACGCTCGGTCCGTTCGAAATCACCGGCATGCTCAATCACGAGGCCTTGATGGGTGGGAAGGTGCATGGCGAAAACGACCCGGTGAGCCTGAGCTTCCCGGCGACGGACGCCCTGCAGCGGCTGTGGCCGGTGCAGCTGGACAAACTGACCATCTCGTTCGTGCGGGTCGACGCCGGCGCGCCGGTGAAGGGGGAGGTGATCACGGTGCAGTCGTTCCGGCTGGAGGCGACCGACAACACGGGCATGTAGGCCAGGGGTCCGGCGCCGGGAAAAAACGGCGCCGCACCATCGGAGCTGCAAACGAGAACGGCGCCGCATCGCTGCGGCGCCGTCTCGATGATCCACGAAGCGGATGGCAGGTTTACAGCGCTTCGAAGATGCCCGCCGCGCCCATGCCGGTGCCGATGCACATGGTCACCATGCCGTACTTCTGCTTGCGCCGGCGCAGACCGTGCAGCAGCGTGGCGATGCGGACCGCACCGGTGGCGCCCAGCGGGTGGCCGAGCGCGATGGCGCCGCCCAGCGGGTTGACCTTGGACGGGTCCAGGCCGAGATCGCCCATCACCGCCAGCGCCTGCGCGGCGAAGGCCTCGTTGAGCTCGATCCAGTCCAGCTGATCCTGGGTGATGCCGGTCTGCCGGAGCGCCTTGGGGATCGCTTCCTTCGGGCCGATGCCCATCACGTCCGGCTTCACGCCCGCCACCGAGAAGCCGACGAAGCGGGCCAGCGGGGTGAGGTTGTATTCCTTGATCGCCTTCTCGCTGGCCAGCAGCACGGCGCCGGCGCCGTCGGACATCTGCGAGGAGTTGCCGGCGGTGACGCTGCCGCCGAAACGATCGTTGCGGAACACCGTGCGCAGCTTGGCCAGCACTTCCATGGTGGTGCCGGCGCGCGGGCCCTCGTCGGTGTCGATGGTGCGGCTGTCGGTGACGATGCCGCCGGTGGCGAGGTCGGGGTAGTGGTCGTCGAGCTGGAACGGGGAGATCTCCTCCTTGAACTCGCCGGCGGCGATGGCGGCGAGCGCGCGGCGGTGGCTCTCCACGGCGAAGGCGTCCTGCTGCTCGCGGCTCACCTTCCAGCGCTCGGCCACCTTCTCGGCGGTGATGCCCATGCCGAAGGCGATGGCGCGGTCCTCGTCGTTGGCGAAGATGGTCGGATTCATCGCCACCTTGTGGCCCATCATCGGCACCATGCTCATGCTCTCGGTGCCGCCGGCGAGCATCAGGTCGTCCTCGCCCAGGCGGATGCGGTCGGCCGCCATCGCCACGGCCTGCAGGCCGGACGAGCAGAAACGGTTGATGGTGACGCCGGGCACGGTGTCGGGCAGGCCGGCCAGCAGCACGCCGATACGCGCCACGTTCATGCCCTGCTCGGCCTCGGGCATGGCGCAGCCGATGATGGCGTCGCCGATGCGGTGCGGGTCGATGCCCGGCGCCTGCGCCATCACGGCGCGGATCACGTGGGCGAGCATGTCGTCCGGACGGGTGTTGCGGAACACGCCGCGCGGCGCCTTGCCGACCGGGGTGCGGGTGGCGGCGACGATGTAGGCGTCTTGCACTTGCTTGGTCATGGTCTGTTTCCTTTGAGTGACCTCGAAGCCGGGCTTTTTTGTTCGTCATTCCCGCGAACGCGGGAATCCATCGTGTTTCTGGCGTCAGATCAAGATGGATCCCCGCTTGCGCGGGGATGACGTTCGGCGGCTTCGGGGTTTCCGGTGATGGAGTGGGTCGGTCGCAACGCCTATCAGTTACGCAGCGGTTTGCCGGTGGTCATGGTGTGGGCGATGCGGGCCTGGGTCTTTTCGGTCTTGGCCAGCTCCACGAAGTGCTTGCGCTCCAGCGCCAGCAGCCACTCCTCGTCGACCATTGAACCGCGCTCGATCGCGCCGCCGCAGAGGCAGTCGGCGATGCGGGTGGCGATGTCGATGTCGTGCGGGGAGGCGAAGTAGCCCTCCTGCAGGTTGGCCAGCGAAGCCTTGAAGGTGGCGGTGCCGACGTCGCCGGCCACCGGCACGTTGCGGCCGGGCAGGGGCGGGCGGTAGCCGCTTTCGGCCATCGCCGCGGCGACCTTCTTGGCGATGTAGAGCAGCTCGTAGCTGTTGAACACCACCACGTCGTCCTGCCGCAGCAGACCCATCGCCTTCGCTTCCAGCGCGCTCGCCGAGACCTTGGCCATGGCGATGGTCTCGAACACCTTCTTCAGCTCTTCGAACGGATCGGCGGGGTTGGCCTTCGCCGCGCGCACGGCCAGCTCATGCAGGCCACCGCCGGCCGGCAGCAGGCCCACGCCCGCCTCGACCAGGCCGATGTAGCTCTCCAGCGCCGCCACGGTGCGTGCCGAATGCATCTGGAATTCGCAGCCGCCACCGAACGCCATGCCGCGCACGGCCGACACCACCGGCACCAGCGAATACTTGATCGCCATGCTGGTGGCCTGGAAGTTGGCGACCATCTTCTCGAAGTCGTCGAACTTGCCCGCCTGCAGCAGGCCCAGCGCGCCCTTCAGGTCCGCGCCGGCGGAGAACGGCTCGCCGGTCTGCCAGATCACCACCGCCTTGAGCTTCTCTTCGGCCAGCTTGATCGCGTGCTGCACGCCGTCGAGCACGAAGTCGTTCACCGTGTTCATCTTGGTCTTGAACGAGAGGATGCCGACGCCGTCGTCGCCCAGCGTCCACAGGCGCACACCCTCGTTCTCCCACACCGTGGTGCCCTGGTCGAATTTCTCGCCGAGGATCGGATCGGGGAACAGCTGGCGCGCGTAGACCGGGTGCGACGAGCGCGGCTTGTAGCTGCCGGCGCTGGCCGACCAGGAACCGTCTTTGCCGTGCACGCCGGCGCGGCCGTCGGTGACCCAGCCGGGCAGGGGCGCGCTGCTCATCGCCTTGCCGGCGGCGATGTCCTCGGCGATCCAGCCGGCCACCTGCTGCCAGCCCGCAGCCTGCCAGGTCTCGAACGGGCCGAGCTTCCAGCCGTAGCCCCAGCGGATCGCGAAGTCGACGTCGCGCGCGGTGTCGGCGATGTCGACCAGGTGGTAGGCGGTGTAGTGGAACAGGTCGCGGAACACGGCCCACAGGAACTGCGCCTGCGGGTCGCTCGATGCGCGCAGCTTGCCGAACTTCTCCGCAGGGTCCTTGATCGCCAGGATCGCGGCGACCTCGTCGGAGGCCTTCTGCTCGGACGGGCGGTAGTCCTGCTTGGCCACGTCCAGCACCACGATGTCCTTGCCGGCCTTGCGGTAGAAGCCGGAGCCGGTCTTCTGGCCGAGCGCGCCCTTGTCGATCAGGCCTTTCAACCACACCGGCGCCTGGAAGTACTGGTGCCATGGATCATCCGGCAGGGTGTCGGCCATGGTCTTGATGACGTGCGCCATGGTGTCCAGGCCGACCACATCCGCGGTGCGGTAGGTCGCGCTCTTCGGGCGACCCAGCGCCGGGCCGGTCAGCGCATCCACCGTGTCGAAGCCGAGCTTGAACTGCTCGGTGTGGTACATCGTCGAGAGGATCGAGAACACGCCGATACGGTTGCCGATGAAGTTCGGGGTGTCCTTGGCGATCACCACGCCCTTGCCCACGGTGGTGGTCAGGAACGCTTCCAGGCCATCGACCACGGCCGGGTCGGTCAGGCGGGTGGGGATCACTTCCACCAGGTGCATGTAGCGCGGCGGGTTGAAGAAGTGCACGCCGGTGAAGCGGTGGCGCATTTCTTCCGGCAGCGCCTCGGCCAGGCCGTTGATCGACAGGCCCGAGGTGTTGGAGGCGAGCACCGCGGTGGCGGAGACGTGCGGCGCGATCTTCTTGTAGAGATCCAGCTTCCAGTCCATCCGCTCGGCGATCGCCTCGATCACCAGGTCGACATCCTTGAGATGGTCCAGGTGCTCGTCGTAGTTGGCCGGGATGATCGCGGCGGCGAGGTTCTTGTCGGCGAGCGGGGCGGGCGAGAGCTTGGCCAGGTTGGCTATGGCCTTGAGCGCGATGCCGCTCTTCGGGCCGTCCTTCGCGGGCAGGTCGAAAAGCACGGTCTCGACGCCGGCATTGGTGAGGTGGGCGGCGATCTGCGCGCCCATCACGCCGGCGCCCAGCACCGCGGCCTTGCGAATGCGCAGCGTGGATGAGGAGGTTGGTGCAGCAGTCATTGGCTTCTCCATAAGGTCGAACTCGAAGGATCGGACTCGGCAGGTAAGGTCAGTAAATGGAACGGGACGGTCGGAACCGTCCGGTGGAAGGCATCAGGGGTGGCTCAGGCCGGCGGCGGCGAAGCGGATCAGGTGGGCGGCGGTCTGCTCGCGGTGCTGCTGCTCGCTGACGTTGTCCTTGCGCTGGATCATGCCGAAGCCGGACATGGCATGGGTGAGGGCGCCGGTCACCAGATCGATACGCCAGTACAGCTCGGCCTTCTCCAGGTGCGGCAGCAGGCGCGCGAACTCGGCGGTGAACTGGCGCATGACGTGGCCGTAGTTTTCCGACAGGAACTGGCGCAGGGTGTCGTCGTGCTCGGCAAAAGCCCGCGCCAGCACGCGCATGAACAACGAGCCATTGCCTTCGTGCGACAGTTCCAGCGCCGGCCGGATGTAGGCGGCCAGAACGTCCTCCAGCGTGGTGCCGGGTTGCCCGGCCACCTTGGCCAGTTCGGCCAGGCGGTGCTGGTTGAGTGCGTCGAGGCGCCGCTTGAACACCTGCTCGACCAGTTTTTCCTTGGAGCCGAAGTGGTAATTCACTGCGGCCAGGTTGACCCCGGCCGAAGCCGTCAACTGGCGCAGCGACGCGCCGTCGAAGCCGCGCTGGGCGAACAGCGCCTCGGCAGCGGCGAGGATGCGTTCCTTGGTCGAGGTCGGATTGTTCACGCAGAGGTCCACCGCCAGGGGCAGGAATCAAACGATCGTTTGAGCATACGCGGGAGGCTTCTCAGCCGTCAAACGAACGTTTGCGGCGGCGAGCAGGCCGGTTGCGATTGAGCTAGAATCTGTCAAACTTTCGTGAGCTAAATCCGCATTCCTTGTCGGAATTAGTTCCAATTCGCCGGTTTTGCCGGCCCGAACCTCTTCTCATTTCCCGTATCCCGGAGCAGACCCGTATGGCGCTGGAGCGCACCCTTTCCATCATCAAGCCCGACGCCGTCGCCAAGAACGTGGTCGGCGAGATCTACGCCCGCTTCGAAAAGGCCGGCCTGAAGATCGTGGCCGCCAAGATGAAGCACCTGTCGCGCAAGGAGGCCGAGGGCTTCTACGCGGTGCACAAGGATCGCCCGTTCTTCAACGCGCTGGTGGAGTTCATGATCTCCGGCCCGGTGATGATCACCGCGCTGCAGGGCGAGAACGCCGTGCTCGCCCATCGCGACCTGATGGGTGCGACCAACCCGAAGGAAGCCAAGCCGGGCACGATCCGCGCCGACTTCGCCGAGTCGATCGACGCCAACGCCGTGCACGGCTCCGATGCCGTCGAGACCGCCAAGGCCGAGATCGCGTACTTCTTCGCCGAGACGGAAATCTTTCCGCGCTGAGGTATGCCGTGAACCAGGTGGTGCAACTTCCTTCCGACCCGAACGCCGCTGGCGGCAAGGTCAATCTGCTCGATTTCGATCGCCAGGGTCTGCGGGACTTCTTCTCGCAGATCGGCGAGAAGCCGTATCGCGCCGAGCAGGTGATGAAGTGGATCTACCACCACCTTGAGGACGACTTCGGCAAGATGACCGACGTGGGCAAGGCGCTGCGCGCCAAGCTCGATGCCACCTGCTACGTCGGTCCGCCGAAGACGTTGTTCGACAAGGCCGCCGCCGACGGCACCCACAAGTGGCTGCTCGGCATGGATGGCGGCAACGCCATCGAAGCGGTGTACATCCCCGAGCCGACCCGCGGCACGCTGTGCGTGTCCTCCCAGGTCGGCTGCGGGCTCAACTGCCAGTTCTGCTCCACCGCGACGCAGGGCTTCAACCGCAACCTGTCCACCGCCGAGGTGATCGGCCAGATGTGGGTGGCGGCCAAGTACCTGGGCAACATCACGCACCAGAATCGCCGCATCACCAACGTGGTGATGATGGGCATGGGCGAGCCGCTGCTGAATTTCGACAACGTCACCAAGGCGATGAGCCTGATGCGTGACGATCTGGGCTTCGGCCTGGCATCCAAGCGCGTAACGCTGTCCACGGCCGGTTTGGTGCCGATGATCGACAAGCTGTCCGAGACCATCGATGTCTCGCTGGCGGTGTCGCTGCACGCGGCCAACGACGAGCTGCGTACCGAGCTGGTGCCGCTCAACAAGCGCTATCCGCTCGCCGAGCTCGAAGCGGCCTGCCAGCGCTGGATCGCGCGAAAGCCGCGCACCTCGATCACCTTCGAATACACCTTGATGAAGGGTGTCAACGATCAGCCCGAGCATGCCCGGCAGCTGATCAAGTTCATGCGTCGCCTGCCGACGTGCAAAGTAAACCTGATTCCGTTCAATCCGTTTCCTGGGACACGTTTTGAGCGTTCGGATGCCGATACGATCCGGACTTTCCAGACGCAGTTGCTCAATGCAGGCATTCTCACGATGCTCCGTCGCACCCGCGGCGACGACATCGATGCCGCCTGCGGTCAGCTGAAGGGACAGGTGCTGGATCGAACGCGCCGTCAGGCTGAATTCCAAAAGCGTCTGGATCAGGGGGCTGTCCATGCGGGTTGATCGTTGGGGGGGGGTGCTGTTGTGCGCACTGCTGGCCGGGTGCGTCAGCACGGGCGGCAGTCGATCCGGCAGCGAGGACAGTTCGGGCGACCACTTGCCACGCACCAGCAAGGCCCAGCAGGCCGAGGACGCCGCCCGCATCCACACCGAGCTCGGCCAGCACTATCTGGAAGGCGGCGACCTGCAGACCGCGATGGAAAAGCTCACCAAGGCGCTGCAGTTCGACGACAACTATGCGCCCGCGCACACCGTGATCGCCGTGGTCTACGAGCGCATCAACGACCTTCCCAACGCCGAGCTGCACTATCGCCGCGCCGTGGCGCTGGAACCCGCCAAGGGCGGGCCGAACAACAATCTCGGCGCGTTCCTCTGCCGCGAGGGCAAGCCGCAGGAAGCCGAAGCCTACTTCCGCAAGGCAGTGGCCGATCCGTTCTACAAGACGCCCGACGTGGCGCTCACCAATGCCGGCGTGTGCCAGCTCAAGAGCAACAACGCCGCGGCGGCGCAGGCGGATTTCCGCGAAGCGCTGCAGAAGAATCCGAACAACGCCGAGACCCTGTTCCAGCTTGCCAACCTGCTTTATCAGGGCGGTGATGCGTTTCGCGCACGCGCCTTCCTGCAGCGCTTCGATGCGCTCGGTCGGCCGTCGCCTGACGCGTACCGGCTGGGTTACCTGATTGAATCCCGCCTGGGCAATACGGACGCTGCCCAATCGTACCGCCAGCGGTTGCTGAGCCAGTTTCCGGATTCGGACCAGGCTCGCACCATCGATCAATCCGCCAGTCCATGACCCAGCAGACCCCTTCGCAAGGCCAGGAACTCCGCGATCAGGATCTCTTCGCGTCGCCCGGTCCGATCAGCGCTTCCGCACAGCCCATTGAGCCCAGTTTCGGCAGTTGCCTGCGCGCCGCGCGCGAGCTGAAAGGTTTGGCCCTGGAGGATTGCGGCCACGCCCTGAAGTTGCCGGCGCGCGTGCTGCGCCAGCTGGAAGGCGGCCAGTACGATGGCATCGACTATCAGGTCTACCTGGGCAGCTACATCACCAAGTACGGGCGCCATCTCGGACTCGACGATGCGCTGATCCAGGCCGAGGTGTCGCGCATCCGTCGCCAGGAAGAGCCCCAGCTGGTGGCCACCGGCGGCATTTCACATTCGCGCTATCTGCTTGAACGCTATGCGACTGCGGCGACCTACGTCGTGCTGACGGCGGTGATCATTGTGCCGATGGTGTGGCTGGGCGTGCGTGGCACGCTCAATCGCGACATCAGCCATTTCGCGCCGCTCGATGCGTCGCCGGTGGCGCAGCAGGAGCTGCCGGCCGGCAGCGCGTCAGCCGCTTCCTCTGGCACGGCCACCGCGACGGTTGCGCCCACGCCCTCGGTTAGCCATGCCGACAACGATCAGCCGCTGCTCGCCTCGATGGTGCCCAACATCAGCGTGGAGCCCGTCAAGCCGCCAGTCGCATCGGTTCCAGTGGCGAACGGTGCGGGTACGGGCGGTCACAGCCTCGCGCTCTCGCTGGCCGATGCCAGTTGGGTGGAAGTGATTGCGGCCGACGGCTCGCGCCTGGAGTACGGCCTGCTTCCGGCGGGCAGCCAGAAGACTTATCACAGCGACCAGTCGCTGGAAGTGCGCCTCGGCAACGCCAGCGGCGCCAAGGTGAGTGTCGATGGCGAGGCTCTACCGCTGGACGCCTATCGTCGTGCCAACGTGGCGCATTTCCGCCTCGACCTGCAGGACGGCAAGGTCGTTCCCCGCGGCGTCTGAGCCTTCGGTGGACCGCGCGGTGAGGCACGCACATTCGCGTGCCGGCGCTGGCTTGCTGCCGCTCGGCGGCGGGTTTCGGTTATGCTCCCATATTGATCGCGCGCCCCGTGCGTCGCGGCTTCCTCGGCTCAATCCAGGCGCCGGCTCCGCAGGCGGGGCGGCGGACCTTTCAATGGTGATGGCATGGCATTTGACGCATACGACGATTACGAACAGAGCGAACGCGTACAGAAGTGGCTGCGCGAAAACGGCGTGTCCATCGTCGTGGGTATCGCGATCGGTCTGGTCGGCATCTTCGGCTGGCAGCAGTGGCGCAATCACCAGGCGAGCAATCGGGCGGCAGCTGCCCAGTTGTACCAACAGCTGCAGTCGGCCGAGGCGGTGGGCAACAACGCCAGTGCGGACCAGCTGACCGATCGCCTGCAGAACGAGTTCGGCAAATCGACCTACGCGGTGTTCGCCACCAGTGAACGCGCGCGGCGCCAGGTGCAGGCGAAGGAGCTGGACAAGGCGCGCTCCTCGCTCGACTGGGCGCTTGCCCATGCCGAGGATCCCGCGCTGAAGTCACTGATCAAGCTGCGCGTGGCACAGGTGCAATTCGCCCAGGGCAAGAGCGAGGATGCGCTGTCGACGCTGGGCCAGCTGACCGGCAAGCAGTACGAAGGGTTGCGCGAGGAACTACGCGGCGACGTGCTGGTCAAGCTAGGCCGGGTCGACGACGCGCGCAAGGCGTACCAGTCGGCATTGTCGGCAATGAGCGGAGACGCACCTCAGCGGTCGTCCCTGCAGCTGAAAATCGATGATCTGGCTACGGCCGGGAAGCAGGGTGCATGAAACCGGTTTTGAAGAAATGCGTATGGCTGCTCGCCTTGTCCTCGCTGGTCGTCTTGGCCGGCTGCCATAACAAGAAGAAGGACAACGTCGAGCCGCCGACGCCGCTGGCCAAGGATTTCACGCCGACTGCCAAGGTGTCCGAGCTGTGGACCGCCCGCGTCGGCGACGGTGCCGGCGATTCGGGTGTGCGCATGCGGCCAGCGGTGGTGGCCGGCGTGCTGTATGCCGCCAGCACCGACGGCGAAGTCGCCGCGTTCGATGCGACGAGCGGCAAGACGATCTGGTCGACCAAGTCGAGCACCCACGGCTGGTTTGGCTGGGGCGACAAGAAGCGCAAGGACGCCTTCTATGCGGGCGGCCCGGCTGTGTCGGGCGACCTGCTGGCCGTCGGCACGCTCGACGGCCACGTCTACGGCATGGCGTCGAAGGACGGCTCGCCGCGCTGGCAGG
Organism: Dyella ginsengisoli; assembly: GCF_044904665.1. NCBI lineage: Bacteria > Pseudomonadati > Pseudomonadota > Gammaproteobacteria > Lysobacterales > Rhodanobacteraceae > Dyella > Dyella ginsengisoli. Next base: position 866,483 of record NZ_JADIKM010000003.1, on the reverse strand, counting down.
CCGACCTCAAGTCCGAGGTGATCACCGCGCCGGTGATCGTCGGCGACCTGGTGCTGGTTCGCACCCAGGACGGTCGCGTCTACGGACTGGACGCTGCCACCGGCGATCGCCGCTGGGTTTACGACCAGGGCAACGTGCCGCTCCTGAGCGTGCGCGGAAACGGCCCGCTGCTCGCCGCCAACGGCGTGGTGTTCTTCGGCAGTGACGACGGCAAGCTCGTCGCACTGCGCCAGGACACCGGTGACAAGCTGTGGGAACAGCGACTGTCCAGCGGCGAGGGCCGTACCGACATCGAGCGCCTGAATGACGCCGATGGCGCCGTCGTGCTCGATGGCACCACGCTCTACAGCACCGCTTATCACGGCAGTCTCGAAGCGATCGACGGCCCCAGCGGCCGCCCGCTGTGGAACCGCGAGTTCTCCAGCTTCGGCTCTCCGGACGTGGCCGGCAACGCCGTCTACGCGGTGAACGACGAGTCGCAGGTGTGGGCGTTCGACAAGACTGGCGGTGCCGACCAGTGGAAGAACGACGCGCTGAAGTATCGCTGGCTGACCAGCCCGGCGGTGCAGGGCAATTACGTTGTAGTGGGCGACATCGAAGGCTACGTGCACTGGCTGCAGACCGGTGACGGTGCGCTGGCCGCGCGCGAGCGCCTGTCGAAGAAAGCCATCCGCGCCCAACCGGTGGTGGTCGGCGACACCGTGTATGTCGAAGACATCAAGGGCCACATCGGCGCCTATCGTCTCTCGATGCGTTGATCGGTCCGGTCCGGCCTTGGCCGGACCTGCCATCTGGCGGCGGCGTGCACCGGAGCCATCCGGTGCCGCCGCCGCCTCGTTTTTGCCGGCGGCGCGGGGCGGATCGAGCGTCCCGGCGGGGTCTTGCCTTACACTGCCGCCTCCTCTTTTTTCTTGCGCGCAAACCGATTCCGGCGCGGGCTACCCGCCCATAGGAATCCAGGTGCTCCATCATGCTGCCCGTCGTCGCCCTGGTTGGCCGTCCCAACGTCGGTAAATCGACCCTCTTCAACGTGCTCACCCGCAGTCGCGACGCGCTCGTCGCCGACATGCCGGGGGTCACGCGCGACCGTCATTACGGCGTCTGCCGCAGCGGCGAGCGGCCCTTCGTGGTGGTGGATACCGGCGGCTTGTCGGGCGTCGAGGATGCGCTCGACGTGCTCACGGCGCGTCAGGTGCGCCTGGCGATCGACGAGGCGCAGATCATCGTGTTCGTGGTCGACGCGCGCGACGGGCTGCTGCCGCAGGATCACGTGATCCTCGGCGAGCTACGCCGCAGCGGCAAGCCGATCATCGCCGCCGTCAACAAGACCGACGGGCTGGACCTGGCCACCGCGATGGCCGAGTTCTCGGTGTTCGGCATCCACGCCACGCTCCCGTTGTCGGCCGCGCACAACCGCGGCACCGACGATCTGATCGCCACCGTGCTGCCGCTGCTCCCGCCGGAAGAATCCGATGCGCTGGACGAAGGAGAGTCGGGCAGCATCCGGGTGGCCATCGTCGGCCGCCCGAACGCGGGCAAGTCGACCCTGATCAATCGCCTGCTCGGCGAAGACCGGCTGATCGTCTCCGACGTGGCCGGCACCACCCGCGATCCGATCCGCGTGCCGCTGGAACGCGACGGCAAGCGCTACACCCTGATCGACACCGCCGGCGTGCGGCGCAAGGCCCGCGTCGAGGAGGCGCTGGAGAAGTTCAGCGTGATCAAGACGCTGCAGTCGATGGCCGCCGCCCAGGTGGTGGTGGTGCTGATCGACGCGCGCGAGAACCTCGCTGATCAGGATCTCACCCTGATCGGTGCGGCGATGGACGAGGGTCGGGCGCTGGTGATTGCCGTCAACAAGTGGGACGGCATGGACGCCTACCAGCGCGATCAGTGCCAGCGCGCGCTGGAACGCCGGCTGGTGTTCGTCGACTGGGCCAAGACGGTGTTCATCTCCGCCCTGCACGGCTCGGGCCTGCGCGAGCTGATGCGTGCCGTGGTGCGCGCGCATGCTGCGGCGACGCGCGAACTGGGCTCGTCCGAGCTGACCAAGGCGCTGGAAAAGGCCTACGAGAGCTACCAGCCGCCGCTGGTGCGCGGGCACGCGCCGAAGCTGCGCTTTGCCCATCCGGGTGGCAGCAATCCGCCAACCATCGTGATCCACGGCAGCCGCACCAAGCACATCGCGCCGGCCTATCGGCGCTACCTGGAAGGCTTTTTCCGCAAGCGCTTCAAGCTCGAAGGCACGCCGATCCGGATCGACTTCCGCGATGGCGAGAATCCCTACGCCGGCAAGAAGAACGTGCTCACCGAGGCGCAGATGCGCAAGCGCCAGCGCATGATCCGCGAGATGAAGAAGCGCCGCTGAGGCATCCAGGCCGGACTCAGTCCTCAGCCAGGTCGCCCGGCAGCAGGCCGTACACGGCCGCGTCGGCCGGTTGGTCGTGCAACCACAACCGGTGGCGCGCGATCGCTTCGAAGCGCGCCCCGGCCCGTTCGGCCGTACGCCGACTGGGTTGGTTGCCGGGTTCGGCGACGATCTCCACCCGTACCAGCCCCAGCTCGTCGAATCCGAAGCGCGCGATCATCGTCAGCGCGCGGGCAGCCAGTCGCTGGCCCTGCCGGCTGCGCCGTGTCCAGTAGCCGGCATTGGCGCTGCGGTGGATCCGATTGAACTGGTTCAGTCCGGCGCTGCCGACCAGGGTGCCGTCGTGGCGGTCGTACACAGCAAAGGCGAACTGCTGGCCGTCAACCCAGCGGGTTGCGCAGGCGCGAATATGAGCGAGAGCGTCCTCCAGTCCGTAGTCGGCGCTGCACCAGTTCAACCAGGGCTGGAAACTATCGACCGATTCCCGGACTGCCTCTGCCATGGCCGGGGCGTCGGCCAGGCGCCAGGGGCGCAGGAGGAGCCGGTCGTCTTGCAGGAAAGTCGTGTCGATGTCCGGTTTTGATATCGGCATGGCGCGGGCGTTTGTGTGGTCGGCGGCCAGCCGCGATAATGCTCGGCTGGACTGGTAGGGCACGATCATGAGCGCACGCATCCTCGACGGCAAACGCATCGCGCAGGAACTGCTGGAGCGCATCGCCCGGCGAGTGGCCGAGCGCCAGGCTGCCGGCCTCGCAGCGCCGGGCCTGGCGGTGGTGCTGGTGGGCGACGACGCGGCTTCCTCGGTCTACGTGCGCAACAAGCGCAAGGCTTGCCACCAGGTGGGCTTTCGCTCGTTCGACTTCGACCTGCCCTCGGCCACCACTCAGGATGAGCTGTTTGCCCTGATCGACCGGCTCAACGCCGATCCCGAGGTGCACGGCATCCTGGTGCAGTCACCGCTGCCGCCGCACATCGACGAGGACGCGCTGGTCGACCGCATCGATCCGTTCAAGGATGTGGACGGTTTCCAGGCGGTGAACGTCGGCCGCCTCGCGCTTCGCCGCTTCGGCCTGCGCCCTTGCACGCCCAAGGGCGTGATGACACTGCTCGGCCACACCGATCGTCCGGTGCGCGGCCAGCATGCGGTGGTGGTGGGCGTGTCCAACCACGTCGGCCGGCCGCTGGCGCTGGAGCTGTTGATCGCCGGCTGCACCACCACCTGCTGTCACCGCTTCACCCGCGACCTGGAAGGCTTCGTGCGGCAGGCCGACATCGTGATCGTGGCGGTCGGCAAGCCGGGGCTGGTCAAGGGCGAGTGGATCAAGCCCGGCGCGGTGGTGATCGACGTGGGCATCAACCGGCTGGACGATGGCCGGCTGGTGGGCGACGTCGAGTTCGCCCCCGCTGCCGAGCGCGCCAGCTGGATCACCCCGGTACCCGGCGGCGTCGGCCCGATGACCGTCGCCACGCTGATGGAAAATACCCTGGAAGCGGCCGAGGCTGGCGCCCGGGGATGACCCCAAGCCCTTGCGGGCGGCATCCGACCGCACTGCAACATCTGGCGAGAGGGTGGGGGAGGCGCGTATAATTCCCTCTTTGCCGGGAACCCTTTCCATGCGCATCCTCGCCGAGGCCCTGACCTACGACGACGTTTATCTCGTTCCGGCCCATTCGGTCATCCTGCCACGCGATGTGGACACGTCCACCCGGCTAACCCGCGACCTGCACCTGAACATTCCCATCGTGTCCGCCGCCATGGACACGGTCACCGAAGCCCGCCTCGCCATCACCATGGCCCAGTGCGGCGGCATCGGCATCATCCACAAGAACATGACCGCCGAGCAGCAGGCCGCCGAAGTGCGCCTGGTGAAGAAGTTCGAGGCCGGGGTCATCCGCAGCCCGATCACCGTCGGTCCGGATACCTCGATCCGCGACGTGCTGCGCCTCACCCACGCGCACAACATCTCCGGCGTGCCGGTGGTCGACGGCTCCAAGCTGGTCGGCATCGTCACCAGTCGCGACCTGCGCTTCGAGCGCAAGCACGACGACCCGGTGCGCAACATCATGACCCGCCAGGACAAGCTGGTCACGGTGAAGGAAGGCGCCAGCCAGGACGAAGTGCTGCAGCTGCTGCACAAGCACCGCATCGAGAAGGTGCTGGTGGTCAACGACGACTTTCAGTTGCGCGGCCTGATCACGGTGAAGGACATCCAGAAGGCGCGCGACAACCCGCACGCCGCCAAGGATCGCAACGAAGCGCTGCTGGTGGGCGCCGCGGTCGGCGTCGGCGGCGACACCGAGCAGCGCGTGGCGATGCTGGTCGACGCCGGCGTGGACGTGCTGGTGGTCGACACCGCGCACGGCCATTCGCAGGGCGTGATCGAGCGCGCCGCGTGGGTCAAGAAGACCTATCCGAAAGTGCAGGTGATCGCTGGCAACATCGTCACCGGCGAAGCGGCGCGCGCGCTGCTGCACGCCGGCGTGGACGCGGTGAAGGTGGGTGTGGGCCCTGGCTCCATCTGCACCACCCGCGTGGTGGCTGGCGTGGGCGTGCCGCAGATCACCGCTATCGACCTGGTCGCCACCGCGCTGAAGGACGAGATCCCGCTGATCGCCGATGGCGGCATCCGCTACTCCGGCGACATTCCCAAGGCGCTGGCCGCCGGCGCCTCGAGCGTGATGCTCGGCTCGATGTTCGCCGGCACCGAGGAGTCTCCGGGCGAGGTCGAACTGTTCCAGGGCCGCTCGTACAAGAGCTACCGTGGCATGGGTTCGCTGGGCGCGATGGCGCTGGGTTCCAAGGACCGCTACTTCCAGGACGAGGCGGACGCCGACAAGCTGGTGCCCGAAGGCATCGAGGGTCGCGTGCCGTACCGCGGTCCGCTGCGCAACATCATCCACCAGCTGATCGGCGGCCTGCGCGCCTCGATGGGCTACCTCGGCGCGGCGACGGTCGAGGACGTGCGCGCCAACGCGCAGTTCGTGAAGGTGACCAGCGCCGGCGTCACCGAGGCACACCCGCACGACATCCAGATCACCAAGGAAGCGCCGAATTACCGGCTCAATTCGTGACGAACGGAGCCTGGGAGCGCATGCGCGCCCGGGTCTCCAAGCCTTCGTGACGTCATTCCCGCGAACGCGGGAATCCATTTGGCCTGTGCGGCGTGAGCAAGATGGATTTCCGCGTGACCAGCCGCCGGCTGTTGAAACGCGCCTCGCGGGAATGACGCCGCGGTTGTATTTGCACCTCCCAAGGGTCGAACGATGCAAAACATCCACAGCGACAAGATCCTCATCCTCGACTTCGGCGCGCAGTACACGCAGCTGATCGCCCGCCGCGTGCGCGAGCTGGGCGTGTACTGCGAGATCTGGGCGTGGGACCACGATCCGGCCGAGATTGCCGCGTTCGCGCCCAAGGGCATCATCCTGTCCGGGGGTCCCGAATCGACCACGCTGGAAGGCGCGCCCACCGCGCCGCAGCAGGTGTTCGACAGCGGCCTGCCGATCCTCGGCATCTGCTACGGCATGCAGACGATGGCCGCGCAGCTGGGCGGCGCCACCGAGGCGGCCGACGCACGCGAGTTCGGCCATGCCGAAGTCGACATCACCCTGCAGAGCCGCCTGTTCGCGGGACTGAGCGACCACACCGACAGCCACCGTCTCGACGTGTGGATGAGCCACGGCGACCACGTCTCGAAGGCGCCGCCCGGCTTCGTCGTCACCGGCACCACCGACCGCATCCCGGTCGCGGTGATGGAGAACGAGGAAAAGCGCTGGTACGGCGTGCAGTTCCATCCCGAGGTGACCCACACCCGGCAGGGCAGTGCGCTACTCAAGCGCTTCATCACCGAGATCTGCGGCTGCGCCACGCTGTGGACCGCGGCCAACATCATCGAGGACCAGATCGCCCGCGTGCGCGAGCAGGTGGGCGACGACCACGTGCTGCTGGGCCTGTCCGGCGGCGTGGATTCCTCGGTGGTGGCGGCGCTGCTGCATCGGGCGATCGGTGACCGGCTGACCTGCGTGTTCGTCGACACCGGCCTGCTGCGCTGGCAGGAGGGCGACCAGGTGATGGCGATGTTCGCCGCCGAGGCCGAGAAGGGCGGCATGGGCATCAAGGTGATCCGCGTGAACGCGGCCGAGCGCTACTTCGCCGCGCTGGCCGGCGTGAGCGATCCGGAAGCCAAGCGCAAGATCATCGGCGGCCTGTTCGTGGAGATCTTCGACGAGGAGTCGGAGAAGATCATCGCCAGCGGCGGCAACGTGAAGTGGCTGGCGCAGGGCACCATCTACCCCGACGTGATCGAGTCCGCCGGCAGCAAGACCGGCAAGGCGCACGTGATCAAGAGCCACCACAACGTGGGTGGCCTGCCGGCGCACATGAAGCTCAAGCTGGTCGAGCCGCTGCGTGAGCTGTTCAAGGACGAGGTTCGCCGCATCGGCGTCGAGCTCGGCCTGCCGCGCGCCATGGTCTACCGCCATCCGTTCCCCGGCCCCGGACTGGGGGTGCGCATTCTGGGGGAGGTGAAGCCGGAATACGCCGAGCTGCTGGCGCGCGCCGATGCCATCTTCATCGAGGAACTGCGCGCCTGGGATCTTTACGACAAGACCAGCCAGGCGTTTGCCGTGTTCCTGCCGGTGAAGTCGGTGGGCGTGGTGGGCGACGCACGCGCCTACGAATGGGTGATCGCGCTGCGCGCGGTGGAAACGATCGACTTCATGACGGCGCACTGGGCGCACCTGCCGTACGAGTTCCTCGGCAAGGTTTCAAATCGCATTATCAACGAGTTGCGCGGCATTTCTCGCGTTGTTTATGACATAAGTGGCAAGCCGCCCGCCACAATCGAGTGGGAGTGAGGAAAAACAAGGTCTTGCGCGGACGTTGCTCAATGTCTGCGATGGACCGTTTCTCATGAGTATGGCTTAAATAATTGATATGTCGACAGAAGTGGCTCCCGAGGATGTGCCCGATTTCAGCGAGGCCGACGCCACCCACATGCGTCGCGCCCTGCAGCTGGCCGAACACGCCCGCGACGCCGAGAACGAAGTCCCCGTGGGCGCCGTGCTGGTGCTCGATGGCGAGATCGTCGGCCTGGGCTGGAACCGCAACATCACCCTGCACGACCCCACCGCCCATGCCGAAATCATGGCGTTGCGGGCGGCGGGCGAGAAACTGGCGAACTACCGCATCGCCGGCGCCACGCTCTACGTGACGCTGGAACCCTGTGCGATGTGCGCGATGGCGCTGGTGCACGCGCGAGTCGGGCGGGTGGTGTACGCCGCCACCGATCCCAAGACCGGCGCGGCCGGCAGCGTGTTCGACACGCTCGTCGACCCGCGGCACAACCATCGCATCGCGGTGCAGGGCGGATTGCTGGCGGAAGAATCCGCGGACATGTTGCGCAACTTCTTTCGCGCAAAGCGCTGACGTCTAGGAAATTTTCCCGAGGGGTCACCCCCTGGCGTGCAAATGTGATCGAATTCACATTCCCGTGACGTTGCCAGGCATGCACGGGCTCTCCTCTTCGCCGCGCCGGGAACGCCATGCGACTTGTCACCTACCTGCATCACGGCATGACCGGCGTCGGTACGCTGGACGAGCAGAGCGCGCGGATCAGGCCGCTGGACCTGTTCGATGGCCGCCCCATTCCGGACATGCTCACGTTGATCCGCGAGGGACTGGATGCGATCACTCCCAGCGTGATGCGCCCGGCGATCCCGCGCGTGGAGGTGGACCTGCTGGCGCCGATTCCGCGCCCCACACGCAACATTTTCTGTGTCGGCAAGAACTACCGGCGTCACGCGGAGGAGTTCGCCAGGAGTGGTTTCGATACCTCGTCGTCGGCCGCCGTGCCCGAGCATCCCATGGTGTTCACCAAGGTGCCCGAGTCGGTCATCGGCGATCACGACACCATCCTGTATCCGGAAGGCACCAGTAATGCGGTGGACTACGAGGCTGAACTGGCGGTGGTAATTGGCAAGCCGGGCCGCGGCATTTCGCGGGCCCAGGCGATGGGCCACGTGTTCGGCTACACCATCGTCAACGATGTCACCGCACGCGACTGGCAGCAGCGCCACGGGCAGTGGTTCCTGGGCAAATCGTTCGACACGTTCTGTCCGATGGGCCCGGTGCTGGTCACCGCCGACGAGCTCGATCCGTCCGCGCTGGACATCCGCTGCTGGGTCAACGACGAGCTGCGCCAGCAGGCCAACACGCGCGACCTGATCTTCGACATCCCGACGTTGATCGCCACGATTTCGGCGGGCATCACGCTGCAGCCGGGCGACATCATCGCCACCGGCACGCCCGAGGGCGTCGGCGCCGGCTTCGACCCGCCGCGCTTCCTGCGGCGCGGCAACGAAGTGGTGATCGAGATCCAGGGCATCGGCCGTCTCGTCAACGACGTGTTCTGAAGCCGGGTCAGCTCTCGAGCAGGAACTCCAGCGCCTCGGCGCAGGGGGCGTCGATCTTCAGCGTGACCAGCGGATCGGCCCGCGTCACACCCAGGTTCACCGTCGCCACCGGCTTGCCGGCCTTGGCCGCCGCGGCGACGAAGCGGTAGCCGGAAAACACCATCAGCGAGGAACCGACCACCAGTACCGCGTCCGCTTCGGCCCAGGCGCGGGTGGCTGCTTCCACGCGCTCGCGCGGCACGTTTTCGCCAAAGAACACCACGTCCGGCTTCACGATGCCGCCGCAGGCCGGGCAGGGCGGCACGTCGAAGCGGCTGAAGTCGTGGCCGTCCAGATCGGCATCACCGTCCGGGGCGTCGGCGGCATCCAGATGCGCCCAGTCCGCATTGCGCGTCACCAGCTGGTGCTGGAAATCGTGCCGGCCCTGGCGCCAGTCGCAGGCCATGCAGCGCACTTCGTCGAGCCGGCCGTGCAGGTCCACCACGCGCTCGCTGCCAGCTTGCTGGTGCAGGCGGTCGACGTTCTGGGTGACCAGCAGCTCCACCTGGCCGCGCTGCTCCAGTGCGACCAGCGCGCGATGCGTGGCGTTCGGCGCGGCGCGGCCGAAGCGGCGCCAGCCGACCAGGCTGCGCGCCCAGTAACGCTGCCGCGTGGCCAGCTCGTGCATGAAGGCCTGGTAGGTCACCGGCGGCGTGCGCTTCCACTGGCCGGCGCGGTCGCGGTAGTCGGGTATGCCCGAGTCGGTGCTGATGCCCGCGCCGGTAAGCACGAACAGTCGCGGGTGGGCGTCTATGAACTCGCGCAGCCGGGTATCGGCGGCGTCCTGCACCTGGGCACTCATCGACCGCTCCCGGCATGCAGGCGCTCGGGGTGGGTGTAGACGTTGTGGCTGCCGGGGCGGGCGAAGCCGACCAGGGTGAGCCCGGCGCTCTTCGCCAGCTCGATCGCCAGCGCGGTCGGCGCGGAGATGGCGGCCAGCACGGTGACGCCGGCGCTGGCCGCCTTGGTCACCATCTCGTAGCTGGCGCGACTGGTGACCAGCGCAAACCCTGACGCCGGATCGATGTCGCCGCGATGCAGCGCGCCGACCAGCTTGTCCAGCGCGTTGTGGCGACCGACGTCCTCGCGCACCAGCGCGATATCGCCCGCAGCGGAGGCCCAGGCGGCTGCGTGGACGGCGCCGGTGGCGGCATTCATCGGCTGGCGCTGATGGAGGCCGGCGAGCGCGCGCTCCAGTCCGGCGTGGGTCAGGCCGACGTCGCCGTGCACCTGGCCGGGCTGGCGCACCGCGTTCTCCAGTTGGCGCGTGCCGCAGATGCCGCAGCCGCTGCGCCCGGGCAGCAGGCGCTGGCCGTCGGCATCCAGGTGCGCGCCGTGGGCGTCGGCAGCCACGGTCATGGCCAGCTCGGTGCCTTCCAGCAACGGGCGTACCTGCAGGTCGAGCAGATCCGCCGGCGTGCGGATCAATCCCTCGCTGAGCGAAAAGCCCAGCGCGAAGTCCTCCAGGTCATGCGGCGTGGCCATCATCACGGCGAAGGAGCGACCGTTGTAGGTCATCGCGATCGGCTGCTCCTCGGCCACCCAGTCGTCGGCATCCTCCACGGTGCCGTGCCGCCAGCGGGTGATGTGCCGTCGGACGTAACCGAGCTCGTCGTAACCGGGCCCGTCGTGGCCGGGCGTGGGATCGGCAGGGGCAGGAGGCTGTTTCATCGCGCCATCATAGCGAGCCGCCCCCGTGCCTCCACGCCCCTGCGGCATCGCGCATGCGGCGGCCGTGTAACCGCATCGCCGATGATGCCGAATGGCTTGTCACAGGCGTTTGCGCCGCGCTTTTCGACTTTGGCCGCGGTTGTCAAAGTCAGCCACCGGCCCCATGCTTTCCTCTCCAGACGCGGCCAGGCGTCGTTGCCGCGCACGGACGGTTTTCCCACCCCATGAGCGAACTCCCCAGCGTCACCGAAGCCGAGCAGCGGATCCGCGCCAGCCTGCCGCTGTTCGCGACCGAACGCGTGCCGCTGGACGCGGCCGCCGGCCGAGTGCTGCGCCAGCATGTGCTGGCCGAGTGCGACCAGCCGCCGTTCGACCGCGTGATGATGGACGGCATCGCCATCACCCTGGCCGATGCCGCGCGCCGCGACTTCACGGTGGCCGGTCGCCAGATGGCTGGCATGGCCGGACAGGTGCTGGCCGATTCGGCTGGCTGCATTGAGGTGACCACGGGAGCCATGGTGCCGGTGGGCTGCGACTGCGTAGTGCCGGTCGAGCAGACGGTGCGCGAGGGCGATCATGTCCGACTGGTCGACGGCTGGGTGCCGGCGGCGCGGCAGTTCATCCACCCGCGCGGCTCCGATTGCCGCCAAGGCGATCGGCTGCTCGCCCCGGGCGTGCGCCTGCGCGCGCCGGAGCTGGCCGTGCTCGCCGCCAACGGCGTCGCCGAGGTCGAGGTGGCCGCAGTGCCGAAGGTGGCCATCATCGCCACCGGCGACGAACTGGCCGAGGTCGAGCAGCAGCCGCTGGCCGACGGTCAGATCCGCCGCTCCAACGATCGCGCGCTGGCCGCCGCCCTGCGCGATCGCGGCTTCGTCGACGTGCAGCTCACCCGCGTGCCCGACGACCTGGCCGCCACCACCGCGCGACTGGCCGAACTGCTCGCCACCTGCCAGGTGCTGGTGCTGTCCGGCGGCGTCTCGGTGGGGCAGCGCGATTTCGTGCCCGAGGCGCTGCGTGCGCTGGGCGTGGACAAGGTGCTGCATCGCATCGCCCAGCGGCCGGGCAAGCCGATGTGGTTCGGTATCGGCCCGCGGGGGCAGGTGGTGTTCGCGCTGCCGGGCAACCCCGTCTCGGCGCTGGTGTGCGCCGTGCGCTACCTGCTACCGGCGCTGGAGCAGGCGATGGGCCTGACGTCGCGGCCGGCCGAGCGCGTGGTGCTTGCCGCTCCGGCTGGCACCAGCCCGGCCTTGACCTGTTTTGTACCCGTGCGGGTGCATCATGACGATGCCGGTCGCGCCGCGGCCACGCCGGTGCCGGCGCCCACCTCGGGCGACTTCTCCGCGCTGCCGCATACCGACGGCGTGGTGGAGCTGGCACCGTCGGACCACGCCGCACCCGCCGGCACCGTAGCCCCCCTGTATCGCTGGTGACATGACCGATCCGCACGCCATCACCGAGATCGCCACCCAGACGCCGTCGCCGCAGGCGCCGCTGGATCGGCACGGCCGCCCGATGCACGACCTGCGCATCTCGGTGATGGATCGCTGCAATTTCCGCTGCCCGTACTGCATGCCGGAGTCCACCTACGGCGAGCACTTCACCTTCCTGCGCAACGACGAGCGGTTGAGCTTCGACGAGATCGAGCGCATCAGCCGCCTCGCTGCCTCGCTGGGCGTGAGCAAGCTGCGCCTCACCGGCGGCGAGCCGCTGCTGCGGCCAAAGCTGGCCGAATTGGTGGCGCGGCTGCGGCGCATCCCCGGCATCACCGATCTGGCGATGACCACCAACGGCGTGCTGCTGGCGCGCCAGGCACAGGATCTGCGCGACGCCGGTCTGGATCGCGTCACCGTCAGCCTGGACACGCTCGACCCCGCGCTGTTCCACCGCATGAGCGGCGGCCGCGGCGCATTGGAAGACGTCCTCGGCGGCATCGAGGCGGCGCAGGCGGTTGGCTTCCCGCAGGGCATCAAGCTCAACACCGTCGTGCAGCGCGGCGTGAACGAACACAGCGTGCTCGACCTGGTCGAGCGCTTCCGCGGCACCGGCATCATCCCGCGGCTGATCGAATACATGGACGTGGGCAACCGCAACGACTGGAACCGCGAGGCGGTCGTGCCCTCGGCCGAGCTGATCGCCGCGATCCACGCCCGCTGGCCGCTGGATGCGCTGCCGCCCAAGTACGAGGGCGAGGTGGCCACGCGCTTCCGCTTCCGCGACGGGCAGGGCGAGATCGGCGTGATCTCCTCGGTGAGCCAGCCGTTCTGCGGCGATTGCTCGCGCGCGCGGCTGTCGTCCGAAGGCGCGCTCTATACCTGCCTGTTCGCCGTGCAGGGCACCGACCTGCGCACGGCGCTGCGCGATGGCAGCAGTGACGACGCCGTGCGCGAACGTCTGCGCCAGGTGTGGCTGCGCCGCAGCGACCGCTACAGCGAGGAGCGCGAGGAGCGTCGCCAGCGCTCGCGTCCCAAGATCGAGATGCACTACATCGGCGGCTGAGCCGCCCGACGGAACTCCATGTCCCCTACCTCCAGCAAACTCACCCACCTCGACGAGGCCCGTCAGCCGCAGATGGTCGACGTCGGCGGCAAGGCCGTCACCCGGCGCACCGCGCAGGCGCAGGCACGCGTGGTGTTTCCCGCCGAGGTCGCCGCGCAGTTGCACGGCGCCGGCTACGTCACGCCCAAGGGCGCGGTGCTCACGGTGGCCAACCTCGCCGGCGTGATGGGCGCCAAGGCCACCTCGCAGCTGATCCCGCTGTGCCACCCGCTGGCGCTGGACAAGTGCCACGTCGACGTCTCCATGGAAGGCGTCGAGGCGCGCATCGTCTGCACGGTGTCCTGCGAGGGCCGCACCGGGGTGGAGATGGAGGCGCTCACCGGCGCCAGCGTCGCCGCGCTCACCCTGTACGACATGTGCAAGGCGATGTCGCACGACATCGTCATCGCCGAGGTGCGCCTGCTCAACAAGACCGGCGGCAAGAGCGACCTCGACTTCCGGCGGGCCGACGCATGAGTGCCGCACCGATCTTCGGCCTGCTGCTTTCAGGTGGCGCCAGCCAGCGCATGCAGCGCGACAAGGCGCAGCTTAGCTACGCCGGCGAGCCGCAGCTGCTGCGCGCGTGGCGCGTGCTGTCGGCGGTCACCGAGCGCGCCTTCGTCTCGGTGCGCGAGACGCAGCGCCACGATCCGCTGCGCGCGCAGCTGCCGCAGCTGGTCGATACCTACGACGCGGTCGGGCCGGCGGCCGGCATCCTGTCCGCGCAGGATGCGTATCCCGAGGCGGCCTGGCTGGTGATCGCCTGCGACCTGCCGCGCCTGGACGAAGCCACCTTGCGCACACTGATCGCCGCGCGCGATCCGGCGAAGGACGCCACCGTCTTCACCAGCCGTTTCGACGACCTGCCCGAGCCGCTGTGCGCGCTGTGGGAGCCGTCCAGCCACGCGCGGCTGAAGGCACGCTATGACGCCGGCAGCTACTGCCCGCGCAAGACGCTGATCCAGTCCGACATCGTGCTGCTGCCCGCACCCGGCGACGCGCTGGACAACATCAACACCCCGGAGGAATTCGCACAGATGCAGCGCCAGTTGGAGTCGCAGCCATGACCCGCGTGAACCTGCAGTACTACGCGCAGCTGCGCGAACAGGCCGGCGCCAGCGCCGAGCAGGTGAGCACCGCCGCGGTCACCCTACGCGATCTTTACGAAGAGCTGCGCACACGCCACGGTTTCTCGCTGCCGATCGATGCGCTCAAGGTGGCAGTCAACACGCAGTTCAGCGACTGGAACCGCGCGCTCGCCGAAGGCGACACCGTCGTCTTCATCCCACCGGTGGCCGGCGGATGATGCGCTTCGATCTCACCGCGGCACCGGCCGATCTCGCGCAGCTGCGCGAGGAGCTCCAGCATCCCGGCAGCGGCGGCTTCTGCGCGTTCGAGGGCTGGGTGCGCAACAACAACGAGGGCCGCGAAGTCAGCGGCCTGGAGTACGAGGCCTACACCGAGCTGGCGATCGCCGAGGGCGAGCGCATCCTGGCCGAGGCGGCCGAACGCTACGGCGTGCTGGCTGCCAGCGCCGTGCATCGCGTGGGCGACCTGAAGATCGGCGACCTCGCCGTGTGGATCGGCGCCTCCGCCCCGCACCGCGACGAGGCGTTCCGCGCCTGCCGCTACATCATCGACGAGATCAAGCACCGCCTGCCGATCTGGAAGAAAGAGCATTACCTGGAAGGCGACACTGCCTGGGTCGCCTGCTCGCACACCGAGCGCGCGCACGAGATGGAGGCGCCGCATGTGCACGGTAATCACCACGGCCACTCGCACACGCATGAGCATCATCACGCGACCGAGCGCGCCAACTTCACCCCCGACTACTCCCGCCAGACCCGCCTGCGCGACGTCGGCGAATCCGGCCAGGCGAAGCTCGCCGCCGCCCGCGTGCTGGTGATCGGCGCCGGCGGCCTCGGCGTGCCGGTGATCAGCTACCTCGCCGGCGCCGGCGTGGGCACGCTGGGCATCGTCGACCACGACGTGCTCGACGCCAGCAACCTGCATCGCCAGGTGATGTACGACGCCCGCGACGTCGGCCAGCGCAAGGTCGACCTGGCCGCGCGCCGCGTCGCCGCGCTCAACCCCACGGTGCAGGTGCAGACCTATGCCGAGCCGCTCACCGCGGAAACCGTCGTGGACGTATTCGCGCAGTACGACCTGGTGGTCGAATGCACCGACGACCTCGCCAGCCGCTACCTCGCCAGCGACGCCGCCGTGCTCACCGGCACGCCGGTGGTGCTGGCCAGCGTCTACCAGTACGAAGGGCAGCTGCAGGTGGTTACCGGCGTGCCCGGCGAACCCTGCCTGCGCTGCCTGTGGCCCGAACCGCCGGCGCCCGGCCTGGCCGGCAGCTGCGTGGAATCGGGCGTGCTCGGCCCGGTGCCCGGCGTGCTCGGCACGATGCAGGCGATGGAAGCGCTGAAGCTGCTGCTCGGCCTGCCGCGACCGGCCGACCACGCACTGCAGCTGGTCAACCTGCTCGACGGCACCAGTCAGCGCCTGCCGATCGACGCGTCGACCGGCTGCGCGTTGCACGGCGGCTGCGTCGCCGTGGCCCGTCGTGCGCTGGAGCAGGCGCAGGCCGAGGACGACATCGAGCGGCACTTCCACCATCTGGACGAGGCCATTGCCGCGGGGTTTGCCGTGGTCGACGTGCGCGAGGCCGACGAGATCGCCGCCGCGCCGCTGCACGTCACCTCGTTGCGCATTCCCTCGGGCGAGATCGCCGCCTGCTCGCTGGCCGGCATCGATCGCCACGTGCTGCTGGTCTGCGCCAGCGGCAGGCGCAGCGCGCTGGCGGCACGCACGCTGCGCGAGCGCGGGGTCGATGCGTGGTCGCTGGCCGGTGGAGTGGTGGCGCTCACCACGTCGGCCGCGTCCTGATGCTGCCGCGCTCGCGACGCCGATGATCCGCTACGGCGACGCCATCGCGCGACTGCTTGCGGTCGCTGCGCGTCTCCCGGCTGAACGCTGCGCGGTGCGTGACGCGCAGGGTCGCGTGCTGGCCGCGCCGGTGTGCAGCCCGATCGCGCTGCCATCGTTCGATCACGCCGCGATGGACGGCTATGCGCTGGCCGCGCCCGAGCCGCTCGAAGCGGGGAGTGAGCATGCCGTGCACGGCTCACAGGCCGCGGGCGATGCAGCTCGCCGCGCGGACGGCGGTGCGTGGGAAATCATGACCGGCGCGCGCATGCCCGATGATCTGGATGCCGTCATCGCGGTGGAGCGCACCGAACTGCTTGAATCCGCGCCGGACGGCACGCCGCTGCGCATCCGCCTGCGCGACGAGCTCAGCGAGGGGCAGAACGTGCGCCACGCGGGCGTCGACGTGGCGCACGGCGCCGCCGTGCTCGATACCGGGACGTCGCTGCAGCCGGCACAGCTGATGCTGCTGGCTGCGATCGGCGTGGCCGAGGTCGAGGTGGTGCGCCGTCCGCGCGTGATGGTGATCGGTACCGGCAAGGAACTGGTGGTCGATCCGCGCCAGAGTCTGGTCGATGGCCAGATCTACAGCTCCAACGGTCCCTACCTCGCCGCCGCGCTCGCGCTGGCCGGCGCGCAGGTGCTGTCGTGCGAAGTGGTCGACGACACCGCCATCACCTACGCCGACGCGCTGCGTCGTGCGCAGCAGGCCGGCGCGGACCTCGTGGTGAGCACCGGCGCCGTGTCGATGGGCCGCTACGATTTCGTGCCGGATGCGCTGCGCCGGTTGGGCGCGAACGAGCTGTTCCACAAGGTGGCGATGCGCCCCGGCAAGCCGCTGCTGGCGGCCACCTTGCCCGAGGGTCCGCTGGTGATGGCCTTGCCCGGCACGCCGATGGCGGTCGCCGCGGGCATGCGTTTCTTCGTCGCACCCGTGCTGCGCGCCATGCTGGGGCAGGGCGACGAGCCGCCCCCGCATGCCGTGCTCGACACGCCGCAGCAGCCCAAGGCCGGCTTGCGCCACTTCCTGCGCGCCACATTCGCGCTGGACGCCGACGGCCGGCTGCATGCACGGGTGATGTCGCAGCAGCAGCCGTTCCGCATCCTGCCGTTCACGCAGGCCGATGGTTGGGTGGTGCTCGATGAGGATGCCGGCGACTGCGCAGCCGGGCGCATCGTGCAGGTGGCCAGCCTCGATGCGGGCACGGCGTTGCCGCTGCACCCGTTCCACTGATCGCATGGGAGGTCCGCCATGAAGCTCCAGTTCGACGGCCAGCAACTGCGCGTGCGCATCGACGAGGAGGAACTCGCCGTCTTGCTTCGCGGCGACGCAGTGGACGCCGCCACGCATGCCGGTGATGCCTTTACGCTGCACTGCACGCTGCAGCTTCATGCGCAGGCCGAAGCGCGTATGGATGGACCGGCCGAGCGGTGCCAGCTTCATTTGCCCGAACAAGCAGTCCGCGAGCTGGCGTCGCGATTACCCACCCGCGACGGCCTGCAGTTTGCTCTGCCGGGCGCGACGCCGGCCAACACGCTGGCACTGCTGTTCGACGTCGACGTGCGCGACAGCGCGCGCCGGCTCAAGGCCGCCCGTCACGCCGCACCGAAACCGTAGGAGCCCGCTCGCGGGCGACGCTGTTTGCTCCGAGTGTGGATTCAAAGCGGGAGGCATCGCCCGCAAGCGGGCTCCTTCAGGTGGTGCTGCCGGACGATGATCTCCGCGGGCCTTCTCGCCATCGGCAGGCGCGGTCAGAACCCCAGCTTCGCGCCGGCGCCGAGCAGGGTTGCGATGCCCAGCAGGGCGAAGATCGCCGCGGCGATCGAATGCACCAGCTTCATCGGGATTTTCGCGGCGAGGCGATCGCCCACGAACACCGCCGGCACGTCGGCGATCAGCATGCCGATCGTGGTGCCGGCCACCACCATCAGCGGGTTGGGGTAGTGCGCGGCCATCGCCACGGTGGCGATCTGCGTCTTGTCGCCCATCTCGGCGAGGAAGAAGGTGACCAGCGTGGCGGTGAACACGCCCACGCGCTTGGCCACCTGGGTTTCTTCCTCCTCGATCTTGTCGGGGATCAGCGTCCAGATCGCCATGCCGATGAACGAGGCGCCGAGCACCCAGCGCAACACGCCGGGGCTCACCACCGAGGTGATCCACGCCCCCAACGCGCCGGCGAGGCCGTGGTTCACGATCGTTGCGCAGAAGATGCCGGCGATGATCGGCAGCGGCTTCTTGAAACGCGCGGCGAGGATGAAGGCGAGCAGCTGGGTCTTGTCGCCGATTTCCGCAAGAGCGACGACGCCGGCGGATACGAGCAGAGCTTCCATGGGATACGTCCGGGCCGGTCGAAAGACGGTTGACCACACGTCTCCCCGGCCCATGCGAAGACGTGTGGTCAAAGGTCTTGCCAGGCAGGTGGGCTGCTTGCGCCATGGCCGGTGGGCCAAGTGTGTTGACGCGAGCCTCTTCGAGCGAAGAGCGGCTACTCCCCAATGACCCGCGCATGATAGCCGAGGCGGTCCTTCACGGCGATGCCGGGTCCGCCTATGCTGCCGCGCTTCACGGATGGAATGCGCATATGGATCTGGCCCTGTTCGACTTCGACGGCACCATCACCACCGGCGACACCTACACGCCGTTTCTCGGCTATGTCAGTCCGGCTGCGTTCCGCCGTCGGGCGTGGCGGCAGCTGCTGTGGCCATGGCTGGGCTACAAGCTCGGGTTCGTCTCCGGCACGGCGGTGCGGCGACAGGTCACCGCGCACGTGCTCGGCGGACGTGATGCGGAGTCGATCCGCGCGCTGGGCGCGCGCTACGCACGCGAGCGGCTGCCGCACGTGCTGCGGCCCGAGGCGATGGCGCGACTCGCATGGCACCGCGAGCGCGGCGACCGCATCGTGGTGGTGTCGGCCTCGCTCGATGCGTATCTGGTGCCGTGGTGCCGCGCGCACCGGCTGGAGCTGATCTGCAGCGAGCTGGAAGCGGACGGTGGCCGTCTCACCGGCACGTATCGCGGCGGCGACTGCGCGGGTGCGGCCAAGGCGGCACGCGTGCGAGAACAGTTGGCATTGCCCGACTACCGGCGGATCTACGCCTACGGCGACACCATCGAGGACCGCGAGCTGCTGGCGCTGGCGCACCACCCGGTCTATCGCTGGCAGAAGGCCGTGCCGACAGTCTGAGCCGGCGTCTTGTGCCCGGCCTGCGCCATCGGGCAGCTGCGTGCGGCGTTGAGACTGCAACGCCACGGGTTGCTGCAGACGGTGTCCGGGCGGCCGTGCGGCCAGAGCTTCGCGCCGCGCTCAGCGCGCGATGGCGCGCTTGAGCCGGTCGCGCACGGCGGCCCAGGCGGGCTCGTCCGGCGGCAGGTCGATGGCGATCCAGTCGTAGCTATGGGCGTCCAGCTCGTGCAGTGCGGCGTACAGGCGCTGCGCGTAGGCCTCGGGCGTGTCCGGCATCACCTGCAGGTGCGCCACCGGCAGGGCGGCGTAGTGCGCGGGGCGATGGGTGAGCAAGGCGCCGTCGCCGCTGGGCACGGCCATCGACGGATGCGCCGTAAGCGTCATGGTGCGTGGGCTGTAGTGGCGAAAATGCATGCC
This sequence comes from Dyella ginsengisoli, assembly GCF_044904665.1. Classification (NCBI taxonomy): domain Bacteria; kingdom Pseudomonadati; phylum Pseudomonadota; class Gammaproteobacteria; order Lysobacterales; family Rhodanobacteraceae; genus Dyella; species Dyella ginsengisoli. The sequence goes on along the minus strand of NZ_JADIKM010000003.1, from coordinate 846,923 downwards.
CGGGGCGGCGTGCGTCTCGCCCTTCGCCGGCGCGGCGCCCGGCACGCGCACCGGCATGCCGATCACCGCCTCGATCGCCTCGCGGCTCACCCCGCCGGGACGCAGCAGCACCGGGCCGTCGTCGTAAAGCGCCAGCACGCTGGACTCGATGCCCACCGTGCACGGCCCGCCGTCAAGGATGAGGTCCACCTCGCTGCCCAGTCCGGCGCGCACGTGCTCGGCGGTGGTGGGCGAGATCTGGGTGAAACGGTTGGCGCTGGGCGCGGCGATCGGCACGCCGGCAGCGGCGATCAGGGCCAGCGCCACCGGGTGGTTGGGCATGCGCACGCCCACATGCGTCCCACCGCCGGTGATGATGTCCGGCACGATGTCGCGCCGCGGCAGCACCAGCGTGAGCGGCCCCGGCCAGAACGTCTCGGCCAGCCGCTGCGCGGCGTCCGGCCAGTAGGTGACCAGTTCGCGCGCCGCCGCGATGCGGTCGACGTGGATGATCAGCGGGCTGGTGCGTGGCCGGCGCTTCACCTCGAAGATGCGCGCCACCGCCGCCGGATCGAGCGCGTTCGCGCCCAGGCCGTAGACGGTTTCGGTGGGGAAGGCGACCAGCTTGCCGGCGCGCAGCGCCTTGGCCGCGCGGCTCATCTGCAGCTTGCCGGGCATCTTGGCGCCGGCCGCGTCGGCGAGCGGACGCAGCCTCATGCCGGCACGTTCTCGCGCAGGTCGCCCAGCCACGCCTCGGGCGAGGCGTCGCTGGGCATGCGCCAGTCGCCGCGCGGCGACAGCGAACCGCCGCCGCCTACCTTGGGCGCGTTCGGCACCGCGCTGCGCTTGAACTGCGCGGCGAAGAAGCGGGTGATGAACAGTTCCATCCAGTGCTTGATCTCGGCCAGCGTGTACGCGCGCCGCTGCGCACCCTGCACCAGCGCCGGCCAGTCGCCGCGGCTCGCCTCGCCCCAGGCCTGGTGGGCGAGGTAGGCGATCTTGCTGGGGCGGAAACCGAAGCGGGTGAGGTAGTACAGGGTGAAATCCTGCAGCGGGTACGGGCCCACGTGTTGCTCGGTGTCCTGCAGCGCACCGCTGGCGTCGGCGGGCACCAGCTCGGGCGAGATGGTGGTGCCGGCGATGGCGTCGAGCACCTTGCAGGTTGCCGCGTCGTGGCGGTCGCCCTGCGCGAACCAGCGGATCAGGTACTGGATCAGCGTCTTGGGCACCGAGGCATTCACGTTGTAGTGCGACATGTGATCGCCCACGCCGTAGGTGCACCAGCCCAGCGCCAGCTCGCTCAAGTCGCCGGTGCCCAGCACGAAGGCGCGATGCTGGTTGGCCAGCCGGAACAGGTGCGAGGTGCGCTCGCCGGCCTGCACGTTCTCGAAGGTGATGTCGTACACCGGCTCGCCCTTCGCATACGGGTGGCCCAGGTCGGCCAGCATCTGCGTGCACGAGGGGCGGATGTCGATCTCCTCGCCGCTGACGCCGAGCGCGCGCATCAGCGCGTGCGCCTGCTCGCGCGTCTGCGTGCTGGTGGCGAAGCCGGGCATGGTGTAGCCGAGGATGTTGGTGCGCGGCAGGCCGAGCCGGTCGAACGCCTGCACCGCCACGAGCAGGGCGAGGGTGGAATCCAGCCCGCCGGAGACGCCGATCACCAGCCGTTCCGCCCCGGTGGCGCGCAGGCGCTGGATCAATCCGTGCGACTGGATGTTGATCGCCTCGTAGCAGCGCTGGTCCAGCGTGGTCGGGTTGGACGGCACGTAGGGAAAGCGCGGCAGCACGCGGCGCAGCGTGTTGTCCTTCAGCGTCGGCACGCGGAACGCGAACGGCACCCGGCGCATCGCGCGCAGCGTGTCGTGCAGGTCGCGCACCTGGTCGTTGTAGCTGGTCATGCGCGAGCGCTCCTGCACCAGCCGCTCCAGGTCCACGTCGGCCAGCAGGCGGTGGTCGTCGCACTGGAAGCGCTCGGACTCGGCCAGCACCGTGCCGTTCTCGGCGATCATCGCCTGGCCGTCCCAGGCCAGGTCGGTGGTGGATTCACCCAGCCCGGCCGAGGTGTAGACGTGCGCGGCGAGGCAGCGTGCCGAGTGGCTCTCGCACAGCAGGCGGCGATAGTCGGCCTTGCCCACGGTGACGTTGCTGGCCGACAGGTTCACCAACACGGTGGCGCCGGCCAGCGCGGCATAAGTGCTCGGCGGCACCGGCACCCACATGTCCTCGCAGATCTCCGCATGCACACGCAGGTGCGGATGCGAGGCGGCGGTAAAGATCAGGTCGGTGCCGAACGGTACCTCGCGCCCCAGCACCGCGGCCGTGTCGGCCACCGACTGCGCCGCCGAGGTGTACTGGCGCGCCTCGTAGAACTCGCGGTAGTTGGGCAGGTAGCGCTTGGGCACCACGCCCAGCAGCTCGCCGCCCTGCAGCGCGGCGGCCACGTTGAACAACTGGCCCTCCACCCGCAGCGGCAGGCCCACGAACACCAGCGGCAGCAAGTGCGTGGTGGCCTCGCGCACCGCGTCCAGCGCGGTGAGGCTGGCGTCGAGCAGGGCATCCTGCTGGGCCAGGTCGTCCAGGCTGTAGCCGGACAGGCCCAGCTCCGGAAACACCACCACCGCCGCGCCTTCCGCCGCCGCCTCGCGCAGCTGCGCGATCGTCCGCTCGGCGTTGAACGCCGGATCGGCCAGCCGCATCGACGGCACGACGGCCGCCAGCCGCACGAAACCGTGGCGATAGGGCGAGTGGAAATCGGACGGCATGCGGGGCTCCAGCCAAGGTGGCGCCTGCGAATGCTACGTGGTTTCGGCGGTGCAGCGAACCCGAGGGCACCCGTTGCGGCTCGGCAGCATCAACCATCACCTCAGGGAACGCGAAGTTTCGGTGCTGCGGCAGACGTGTAGAGCCTGGTTCCCACCGCACAGCGCGATTCAGTAAGCCCGTACAGTGCGGCTGCGAAAGCAGCATCGGGTGGTCCAAAAACGTCGATGCGATTTGGATGGCAAAGCCGGGCAGGAAAGACTCATTTTGAAAAGCATTTTTCTGGCAATCGGCCTGCTTGCGATGACTGCCCATGGAGCCATGGCCCAGCATTCGCTGCCGCAGGGAAGGCAGACAGCACGGCCCGGGGTATCGGAGCCTGCTCTCTCCACCTCGGCTGCTCGCCTCTTGAGCGAACCGAATCCACCACAGCCCGCAACGCCTGGTGGAATCGACGGGTTTGCTCCTGTGGTTGGCTATCTCTGCATTGCTGAAACCGATCTATGGGTCCAGACAACGCCCTGTTCACGCACTCAACTCGCCAAACCCGGCATGCCAACTCAGCCCGTACAACAAAGGCTGTTGAACAGGCAGACGCTTTGCCGATATCTCGCACTCGACGTTCAAGTTGGCCCCGACCTGTCGGCCAGCCGTCAGTTGGATGAGCGGAGCCGGCTTATCAAAGAGCATGGCTGCAGGGGCTGATCCAGCAAACCAAGCACCCGCACACGGGTTCGGTCCCATATCCGATGGCCTCGACTCGACTCTGGAGGCCATCGGGCAACTCGCACAACGGAGGCCGTCGCCTGGCCTCACTCCGGCAACTTGAACGCCACTAGCGCGTCACTCCGCCCGGTATCCAGCTTGCCGTGACCGCCCGCCGCAATCACCACGTACTGTCGGTTGCCCACGGCGTAGGTCATCGGCGTGGCCATGCCCGGCGCCGGCAGCTCGGCGCGCCACAGCTCCTTGCCGGTGGCGCGGTCCAGCGCACGCAGGTAGCCGTCGGTGGCCGCGCCGATGAACACCAGCCCGCTTGCCGTCATCAGCGGCCCGCCCATGCCCGGCATGCCCTTGATCGAGATCGGCCACGGCGCCTTGTGCTTGCCGGTGCCCAGCGGGATCGACCAGTCCAGCTTGCCGGTGCTCAGGTTCAGCGCCACCACCCGGCCCCACGGCGGGGCGATGCACGGCGCCCCCAGCGGCGACTGCAGCACGCGACGGCGCATGCCGTACGGCGTGTGCTTCATGCGCGCGTACTCCCAACCTTTCGCGCCGCCGGCCTTCACCTGAGCCAGCCACTCCTCGCGCGGCAGCAGCTGCACCTGCATCGGCAGGTCGTTGACGTTGGTCACCAGGGTCTGCGTGGCCGGGTCCCAGGCGCCGGAGCCCCAGTTCACGCCGCCGGCGTAGCTGGGCATCTCGATGGTTCCCTGCAGGCTGGGCGGGGTGAAGATGCCCTCGCTCTTCAGCGAGCCGATCAGCGCGCGGCAGCGGCCGCGATCCCAGAAGGTGAGGCCGTGGGCATCTTCGGGCGTCACCGGTCCGTTGCGCACCAGCGAGGGCAGGGCCGAGAACGGCTGGGTCGGCGACAGCTTCTCGCCCACCACGCCGTCCTGCGGCACCGGCTTCTCGGTGATGTCGAACAGCGGCGTGCCGTCGTCGCGGCGGAACACGAACACCTGGCCGGTCTTGGTCAACTGGATCACCGCCGGGATGCTCTGCCCGTCGCGCTTGAGGTCAATGAGCATCGGCTGCGCGGCCAGGTCGTAGTCCCATACGTCGTGGTGAATCAACTGCCGCGCCCACACCAGCTTGCCGGTGGCGGTATCTAGCGCCACCAGCGAATTGGCCCAGTGGTTGTCGCCGGGGCGCTCGCCGCCGTAGGGGTCGGGGCTGGCCGAGCCGGTGGGGATGAACACCAGGTGCCGCGCCGCATCCACCGACAGCACGCCCCAGGCATTCGCCGCGCCGTCCCAGGTGGGGTAGGGCGTGGCGTTCGGATCGCCGGCTTCGGCGGTGCGCTCGATCGGGTCCCAGTGCCAGCGCAGCGCACCGGTGCGGGCGTCGAAGGCGCGTACCACGCCCATGGCGTTGGCGGCCGAATAGTTGTCGCCGATGGATGAGCCCAGGATCAGCGTGTCGCCGTCCACCGCCGGCGGCGAGGTGAAGGCGTAGTCGGCGGGCGAGGTGTCGCGCAACGCCGGGTCCAGGCGCAGCTGACCGTGCTCGCCGAAACCCTCGCAGGGCTTGCCGGTGGTCGCGTCCAGCGCGATCAGCCGCGCGTCCATCGTGGCGTAGAAGATGCGCGCCGCGCAGATCGTGCCAGCTGCCGCAGTGCTGTCTTTCCAGTACGTCACGCCGCGCGAGGACAGTTCGGAAAAATCCTGCTGCGGATTGATGTGCGCGTCGTAGCGCCAGCGCGGCTTGCCGGTGGCCGCATCCAGCGCGAACACCTCGCCGGTGGCGGTGCTGAAGTACAGCGTGCCGTCCACGAACAGCGGCGTCGCCTCGAAGGTCAGCTTCCCCTCGACATCCCAACCCTTGGCCAGCGCCCCGGTGTGAAACGTCCACGCCGGCTTCAGTGCCGCCACGTTGGCCGGGGTGATCTGCGTGAGCGGCGCGAACTTGCTGCCGCCCGCATCACCACCCCAGGCAGTCCACTGGAACGCATGCGCCGCGGCATCCAGCGGCGGAACGTCGACCGGAGCCGAACGGGAACAGCCGCCGAGCAGGGCGGTGACGGCGGCGGCGAGGATGAAGGTGGAACCACGCATCGATGGACGCTCCCTGTGACAGTGGGCGCAGGGTCGCGGGTGGCGTGGGGTGGGGCAAGCGATTTGGGGTGAGTGGGATGGGGAATGACGTGGGCGGGTTCGAATATCAGTGCGGCCCATGCACGGCTTTCGCACTTGTACCGCTTGGTGGCCCGTGGAACGATCCGGAAGTCGGTCGAAGCGCGGCTCGAAGGGGAGGGCGCAAGACCATGCGAATCGACGACATCAGCAGACCACCGCCGTTGGTTTGATAAGGGAAGTGCCGCGCCCAGTGCGCGGAGCTCGAAGGAGCAGGCGGAAGCATGACACCGCATATCCAAACCCACTTTGCGCCAGGCACCACAAACATGGATCGTCTCTACGCCGTCCCGGATGACTTCGAAGCAACCATCCGAATTTTCACGGAAGCCCAGGGCGGACGTAGGACCCCTCCGTTCAATGGCATACGCTGGGATTTCTCTTACCTTGCGGACGGCGGTACGTATCCGCTCTACATGATCTGGCCAGATTTCTTCTCTCCATCCGGAGATAGCCTGCCCATAGATCAGCCGCTTCCTTTGAACATTGAGCTGCCCGCCCGCATGACTGTTGTCGTAGACGAAATGCGTGAACAATTGCACCGAGTCCGCATCAAGCCTGGAATTGAGTTCTACTGCCATGAGGGTCCTAGACGTGTGGCAATCGGGCGAGTTACTTGCATTACCGGGTTGAACAAACCTCGTGCAAGCTGTGGCCAGCCGAGCCAAAACTTGGGGTAGGGTGGAATTTTTTGTGCTATTTTCGAGAAAGTGTAATCTGACCCCAGTTTCTACTATGAGCACTATCTTCACAGCTTCACTCAAAGACCAACACAAGTCATGTTTAACTCAGTAAGCGTCGCCAACTTCATGCGAATCTGCGCTGAAGTAAAGATCCCTTTGGGGCCGGTCACTATCCTTGTAGGTGAAAATGGATCCGGCAAGTCATCGATTCTTCGGGCGATTCATTGGGCAATCCGTTGCGCCGTCTTGAGGGATGGCTCAGATCGCGTAACTCTAGAGCGAATGGATTACGCACCGAGTCGAGATTTCTTGCATCTTTCGCATAAGATTCGTCTGAATAGTGAAGGTGCTTCACCCAAAGTACGCGTGGTGCTGGAATCCGGCCCCGACAAGCTAGAGATAAATATGCATTCAACTCGCAACGATGCCGGAATCAAGGCGATCGTTGCTGGAAGCCTCGCAAGCACAATCACTGCTACAGCGCAGATAACTGCGTATATCCCTGGTTTAGCTGGTCTCTCGGAAGCTGAGTCATTGCTCGCCACGCCGGTACTTCATCGGCGGGCCGCTTCAGGTGAGGGCGGCTCGGTGCTGCGGCACATCTTGCTCGGCCTAGCAATATCCGCAACCGGTCGCGATACCATCGAAAAGCATGAGGAACTTACAGAGCTAAGTCGATGGGTTGGAAAGGTTTTCCCAGGCGTTCGCTTTTGGGTCAAGTTCGATCGATTGAGGGACGTGAACATTGACGCAAAGTTCCTCACAGCTGACATGGTTGAACCTGGCAAGAAACTGGACCTTCAGTGGAGATCGCTGGAGATGGCCGGCACGGGCTTCCTGCAGGTAGTCCAAATCTTTGCCTACCTGCTTCACTTCAAGCCACGGCTCTTGCTAATTGACGAACCCGATTCTCACCTTCATCCCGGGACGCAAGAGAGACTAATCTCAGCGCTTGAAGACGCCGCGAGTGCGTTCCCGGAAACCCAGTTCATGCTTGCAACCCACTCCCCGAGCTTAGTTCGGGCCTCCAGTGCTACCTCTCACGTATTGTGGATGAGCGATGGCGCACTACGAAGCGAAAGAGAGGATCAGGTACGCCAGCGCATGGGGTGGGGGGCGCTAGACAAGGATCTTCTTCTTCTTACCGAAGACGGAAATCTTCAATACATGAAGAATATTCTTGCGCAATGGCCTGAACTAGCCCGCAAGGTGTTGCTGTGGCCGACATTTGGCTCTGGGTCTCTGCCTCGCGGCTCTGCGCTAGCAAAGACTAGGCAGGAGCTCGGCATTGCTGTTGCCGTCCACAGAGATCGAGATTTCTTGTCTGATGCGGATAAGGCCGCTTTGATCAAGAAAATGGAGTACGACATCCACGGCGTTCCCTTCTGGATGCCAGAAGGATCAGACATAGAAGCCGGATTTTGCTTGCCTGAGCACTTAGAGAAGATATTTGACATTGACAGCTCTGACGCAACTGCTCTGCTACGTGAAGCAATTGCCCTCGTCGACGCTGACGCGGCAGAGACAGACTTCAATACGGCTTACCAATCTGCTGTTGGTGGCTTGAGTAAAGAAGAGGTCAGCGTGCCGAGCAAACGTTGGAGAGAACTTGCTGGCCCCTGCGCCGCGACCATTAAAGGAAAAATGCTGTTGACCAAAGTCGAGGAGGCGGCAAAGAAGAGATACATCGGAACGCCTGACGTGAAGAAACTCAAGGGGCTAAAGCAGATTTCGAACCCGGCAGTCCCGATGCACTCTGATCTCAAGGCACTGCTCGAGCAGGCAATCTCGGCACAAAAGCTGCTGTCGTGACGCATTGGAGTTAAGGGGGACGTGGCTAATTAAATGCAGGCTCTGTCCGGCATGGCGGGGGTCTGCTTGGATTAATTAGCCGTCCCCTTAGTGTTATTGGCTTTCGAACGCCAGGCCCTACAAGGAGTCTCCCTATGGCCGAACACACAAATCTCGTCACCCTCGCATCCTCGCTCCCGGAAGCCTGGCGGTCGCATGTGGTGGGCCGGCCTGCCGGCGCCAACTTCAAGGTGGTGCGAATGGACGGCCAGGCCTATCCGAACGAATCCCATCCGTTTGATGAGGCGCTTCTGGTTCTGGACGGACAGATGAATCTGCAGCTTGGCGACGCGGTAACACGCGTAGGCCCCGGCGAGGTATACATCGTGCCGGCCGGCGTGCCGCACGCCGTGGCAGAAGGAAGCCATGGCACGCTCGTCATTATCGATGGCGGGGCTTAGCAATCCTTCGAAGCCGTCGCCGCTTTGCGGCTAGGCTTAGCAGGATCAGAGTCGACTTTTCGATGAGCGTTGGTGGTGAAACTGCGCTCTGACACCTTTTGCTGTTGAGCGAAGTTACTGGAGGCTATCGAGTGCACCTCACGACGATCATTCTTCTCGTGCTGGCTCTGTATGTCGCCCAGATCTTCCTGCAAGAGACCTCGCGCTTCAGGTTCGACCTCAAGGGCATTGTTGGCAATCGCGACGTTCAGCCCGAACCCTCGGTGATCGCGGCACGGCTGGATCGGGCGAAGAACAATCTTCTGGAGGCCTTGCCGATCTTCATCTCCCTGGCACTGCTGGCCCTTACGACGGGAACCAGCCAGGAGGCCGAGGCTCAGGGCGCCCTGGTCTTTCTCGTCGCCCGCGTCGTCTATGTGCCCGCCTACGTCAGCGGTATTCCCTGGCTGCGATCCCTGGTCTGGCTGGTCAGCATCTTCGGTCTTCTGCTGATGGCGTTGCCGATGATCTAGGCCGCGCCGAGAAGCAGGGGGCAGCGGCGATGCTCTGCCTCACCGCCCCCGCAACCGCTCGCGCGCGGCTTGGAATGTCCGAATGCACTACTGGGCGGCGGCCTCTTCCGATTGCTCTTCACTCGGCTTGTCTAGCATGTGCGCCAGCCGGCCCGCGGCGGCACGAATTTCCGGCATGGCCGTGCATTCCCACAAGCTGCCGCGCAGCAGCGAGCCGATACCATAGAGACCCGGCTGAACGCGCCCTTCGGCATCCAGCAGTTGCCCGTCGGGTTCTGCCGCTACACCCAGTTGCAGGGGATCCGGAATGGCTAGTCCATCGTCAAGCAGCTGGGCCAGCAGCGGATCGCGCGCGTATGCGACCGCCGTGTCCAGGCCGGTCGCCTGGATCACCCGGTCCGCCTCGATGGTGCTCAGCAGCTGGGTGGCCCGACTGCGCACGGTCATGGCCAACGGACCGTGCCCTTCCACGGCCAACACGCGGGCGGCATGAATATGCAATCGCCCGGACTCGATCAGTGCCTGTATGTTCTCGGCCGACGCCGGTGCGGTGCGATGGCGCGAAGCCTCCCAGACCCAGCGCACATGTCGTAGAAACTGCAGGCGCTTTTCCACCCTTAGCCCTTCCCACAGCCGTGCATTGACCGGCCGCATGCCATCAATGACGGCACGCCAGTCCGTACCCGCGGGGTCGGCCAGCGCCTGGCGAACGAGCCGCATCATCGGGAGTACGCCGTCGCATGCGAGCAGCGCCGTATTGAGATCGTCCTGGAAAGGGTATGGGGCGACCGGCCGGTCCGGATGGCGAAATGGCAGCAGGCCGTGGCGAGATACTGCTGCCAGCTCGGCATTCGGCCAGCGGGTGGCGGCCGAGATCAGCGTATCGACCGCCGTCAGGCCGGTGCCGATAACCACAATCCGGCGTGGCGCCTGAGCCGGCTCGTCCATGCTCCAGGGGTCCAGCACGTAGGCGCCACTGCCGAGCGCCTCGGCGGACACGGTCTTGAGCGTCCGCGGCGCCAGTGCGCCGATGGCCAGTACCGCTGCATTGACGACCAGCGCCTCGCCTTGTTCCAGCTCGACGCGATAGCGCTCGGCGGTGTCCCTGTGAATCGCCAGCGCCTTCGCATGGTGTACCTGGAAACGGCGACCGCGCGCATGCGCTTCGCTCATCGCTGCGTTTACCTGGGCCTCGATGAATTCGCCGAACAGGCGGCGAGGTAGGAAGTCGCCGCCCTGAGCCTGGCCGAGGGAGCGGCTGGCGTGCTGCAAAAAGTCGTCCTTCTGGTCGGCAAACAACCCCATGCCCGCGGCGCGAACGTTCAGCAGGTGCCGGTCGTCGCGCGAGGCATACGCGACGCCTCGACCAGGGGCGATGCATCCGGTGATCCAATGGATGGTGCCTTGTCGGTTCGGTCTTCGCAGCAGCTCGCCGAATACCGCAGCGCCTGCTGCACCGCCACCGATGATTGCGATGTCAGTCATAGTCTGAATCCTGATGTTGTAGGGACTCGGTCAGAGATCGGCTCGCCGATCGACGAGTCGTCTGAAGCGGCTCTCCCTCTGGCGGGAGTCAGGGGTTTGCGAGCTCCAACCCGGGGCGTTGCAGGGCAGGCTCCCAGCCACCGGCGCCTGTCTGGTCGAACACGTCGTGACGCTGCAGCGCGTCGCCATCGAGGTGCAGCGACAGCGCTGCACGATGCGCCGATGGCTTGATGCCACGACGTGGGTAATCGCTCCTGGCGAATGGGGCCAGTGCCAGGGACTCGACTTGCAACGCGCCGTTGCGCAACTGATCGTGAGCAGGTGTCGCATGAGCGTGCGGGTGAGCGATGTCACCCGGCGCAAGGCGGCGATGACGATTCCTGCCGACATCCCCGGCGGGATCGAGGGCGGCGTTTCCCTCCCGCCGTGTCGTCTGCCCCAGCGCTCGCGCCAGGCGCTTAACCCGTGTGCTAGTCGTGTCGACGCGATGCATAAAATTTCCCCGAACTGATGGGCCCGGCGCCAATGAATCACGCCCTCAGTTAAGGATTCGCTAGACAGATGTCTATGCGCGACGCCTGTGTTCGGCGCTCCCGATCGCGAGGCGAAACGAAACAGGGGGAAGGTTCGACTTTCCGCCGCGTGGTGATTTGGAGGCTGACGAGACACCCCGGGGATAGAGCGATCTGCTCTCGGTTTTTTTGCCGAAGCCAGGGATTAATGGAGGCCATCCCTATGAATTCTCGACGCGCTCCTGCAAACGCTGTTGCAAATAAACTTTGGCACGCATGTTTTCCTTCATGATCGGGCCTACTGGCGCTTTGTCGAGTTGTGCATTGAACAGGCTTCCGCTGGTCTCCATTTCCCAGATCCTTGCGTAATACAGCTTGTCCTCAGCCAGGTGGGCGGTAACCACTAATGCCGTGAGTAGCGGATGGTTATTCGTTATGTTGCTTCCGCGCGTCTTGCCATGCTCAAGCTCAACGGCTAGCGCGTACTGGAACTCCCACAAATGCCCAAGCGTCTTGGCGCGCTTGTATCGCCTTCCCCGCGGGAGGAAATCGGAGATGACGTCGGGCTGTGGGCTGCCCATTTTGGGTTCCAACAACCCCTTGTCGATGGCGTAGCGGAGTTGGGCCAAGACCGCCTTGGCTTCTTTTTCGGGAATGACGTTGGGTCCAAGCGGTGACTTCGGGGCGATCTTGTCGAGCACCAGCATTGACCAGTTTCGGTTGGCGGCAAATCCCAGTGAACGGCAGTAGCCGCCGACAGATTGACGACTCAGGAAATTGAAATCGACGGTTTTTCCCAGGTTGAACGCCGACAATTCATGAATGATGACTTCAGTCAGCCTTGAGACTGGTGCGCCCGCTTCTAGCAACTCCACAAACGATTGCTCTTTCATCGAAGTTCCTGGCAAGTGGTAGGCGATCTACCACCTATGGATTTGAGCTTCCGTAGCCTGGACATGGGAAGGCCGGTATGCAGGCTGTCATCCCGCTCGTGGTGGTGGTGCTCGCCGCGGCAGCTCTCGGCACGAGGAGCACGACCTGGCAGCACGCAGTAATTGTCGCTACCACGCCAAGTCGCGGTTTGACACGGATCAACACTACTTAGGCAGCAGACGGTGAGCCCGCGAAGGGCACGCGGTGCTGCTCATAGGCGCTCACACCTGTGTGCCGACTTCACCGCCCCCGCAACCCCTCCGGCAACGCTTCCCGAAACCTTCGGCTCACCATCACCGTGGTCCCGTCGCGCAGCGTGAGCTCCGCATCGCCATGCCCCCGCGGCGTCAGCGCGGCGATCTGGTCGGCGCGGACCAGGTAGCTGCGGTGCACGCGCAGGAACTGCGCGGGGTGCAGCTGGCTTGCCAGTTGGGTGAGGGTGGCGCGCATCAGGTAGCTGCGCTGCGGGGTGTGCAGTTCCACGTAGTTGCCGCTGCCGACCAGGTGGGTCACCTCGTCCAGTGGCACCACCACGCGCTGGCCGCGCTCGGTGATGACCAGCGGCGTCGGGTTGAACGCCGGTGCGGGCATGGCGGCCTGCAGGCGGCGCAAGTCTTCTTCGGCGGGCAGCGGATCGGCGTCGGCGAGGCGGGCGCGCAGGCGATCGAGCGTGGCGGTGAGGCGCGGGGCGTCGAAGGGTTTGAGCAGGTAGTCCACCGCGGCGACCTCGAACGCGCGCAGCGCGTGCTCGTGGTAGGCGGTCGCGAACACCAGCAGCGGCCACGGCGGCGGCAGCTGGTCCAGCAGGTCGAAGCCGGTGGACTCGCCCAGTGCGATATCCAGGAACAGCGCATCGGCGCCCGCGCTGGGCAGGGTGGCGAGCGCAGCGGGAAGGGTGTCGGCTTCCAGCACCACCTCGACGTCTTCGTGTTCGGCCAGCAGGCGGCGCAGTCGGGTGCGGGCGGGGGCTTCGTCTTCCACGATGGCGAGGCGCAGCGTCATGCTGCGGGCTCCGCCGTCCAGCGCTCGAGCGGAAGGGTGATGTCGACGATGGTGCCGCCCTGCGCGCCGGGGCCGATCTGCCAGTGGTGGCGATCGGGATAGAGCAGGGCGAGGCGCTCGCGCACGTTGGCCAGACCCACGCCCGGTTGCGCATCGGCGGCGAAGCCGACGCCGTCGTCTTCCACCCGGCAATGCAGCTGCTCGCCGTCGCGGTGCAGGGTGACGGCGAGCCGTCCGCGGCCGTTGCGCAGGCCGTGGCGGAAGGCGTTTTCCACCAGCGGCTGCAGCAGCAGGCGTGGCAGGCGCATGGAATCCAGCCCCTCGTCCACGGTGATGTCGACGTGCAGCAGGCCGGGTTGGCGCTCGGCCATCAGCGCGGTGTAGGCGCGCAGCCAGTGCATCTCGTCGGCCACGCGCACCCAGGTGGAGCCGTCGGCGGTCATCGCCGTGCGCAGCAGGTCGGACAGCGCCACGATCATGCGGTCGGCGGCGGGCACGTCTTCGTACATGCGGTTGGAGATGGCATTGAGCGTGTTGAACACGAAGTGCGGTTCGATCTGCGCGGACAGGTGCGCCAGCTTCGCTTCGCTCAGGGCGCGGCGCAGTTCGAGCGCTTCCAGCTGGTGACGGCGGCGCTCGCGGATGGTGCGGATCAACGCGCAGGCGATGACCAGGCTGAGGTAGGTCATCAGGTCTTTCTGGAACTCGTAGACCAGCCCGATCCACACTTCGCCGAACTCGTAGGACGAGCCCATCGCCGCGTACACCGCCTTGCGGATGGCCACGATGATGGCCACGTGCACCAGCGAGAACACCACCGCCGCCGGCAGGTGCACCAGCATGCGTCGCCACGCGCCGGGGCCGGTGATCTTCCAGCGCGATTCGAAAGCGCCCACCGCCAGCGCCAGCGCGCCGATCACCAGCGCGCTGCTCAGCTCCCACGTGTAGTAGTGCCAGGCCACGGCGTTGGGGTTGTCGCGCTGGCTGATCCACACGTTGGTGCCCAGCCACAGGCCGACGAAGGCCCAGCCGGCGAAGTAGAGCGCGAGCAGGGTCGGTCGGGTGAGCAGGGTCATGCGCACGGAGCGCGGCTCGGGCGGGGCGTCGGGGCGGGCTTGGGGATGGGTCGACATGGCGCCGCGGCTGGCCGGAAGGTCGCTATTGATAGCGTGGTGCAAGGGTGGGCGCTACCCCTGTTCATTTTCCAGCCAGCTACTGACGCGATATCCGCGTAGCCTTTGGCGGCTGCATCCTCTGGCTTGAACTCCCATGACTGATCACACCGACGCTCCGCACTCGCGTGCGGCGATCCCGCTTGCGCCCTCGCTCGACGCCACGTTGGCGGAGGCGCACCTGCCGCGCCAGTTCCGCCCGCTGGATCGCCGCGTGCTGGGCATCACGCTGGCCGCGATGGTGCTCGGCGCGGTGGTGGCCGGGGTGGCGTGGCTGCTCACCGCGCTGATCGGGCTGATCACCAACCTGTCGTTCTACGGCCGCTGGGATACCTCGCTGAGCAGCCCGGCCGGCAATCACCTGGGACTGTGGGTGATCGCGGTGCCGGTGGTCGGCGGCCTTATCGTGGGCGTGATGGCGCGCTGGGGCTCGCGCGCGATCCGCGGCCACGGCATTCCCGAGGCGATGGAGCAGATTCTGCTCAACGAGAGCCGCATCCCGCCGCGCATGACCTGGCTCAAGCCGGTGTCCTCAGCTATCGCCATCGGCACCGGCGGCCCGTTTGGCGCCGAGGGGCCGATCATCGCCACCGGCGGCGCGCTGGGCTCGCTGATCGGCCAGCTCGCCCACGTCACCGCCGACGAGCGCAAGACGCTGCTCGCTGCGGGCGCCGCGGCGGGCATGGCGGCGGTGTTCTCCGCGCCGGTGTCGGCGGTGCTGCTGTCGATCGAGCTGCTGCTGTTCGAGCGCCGCGCCCGCTCGCTGATTCCGGTGGCGCTGGCCGCGTTCGTCGGCACGGGCGTGCGCTACCTGCTGGAAGGCAACGAGCCGATGTTCCCGATGCCGGACCTCGCCAGCGCGTCACTCCCGGCGCTGGCGGTGTACGTGCTGCTGGGCTTGATCGTGGGCGTGGTCAGTGTGGGCGTCACCAAGCTCACTTACGCCATCGAGGACGGCTTCGAGAAGCTGCCGATCCACTGGATGTGGTGGCCGGCGATCGGTGGTCTCGCGGTGGGCGTGGTGGGTTATTTCCAGCCGCTTACGCTGGGCGTGGGCTACGCCAACATCACCGCGGCGATCGGCGGGCAGATCGGGCTGGTGGGGCTGCTCACGCTGTGCATCGCCAAGCTGGCTTCGTGGTCGATCGCGCTGGGCAGCGGCACCTCCGGCGGCACGCTGGCGCCGCTGTTCACCATCGGCAGCACGTTGGGTGGGGCGATGGGCCTGCTGATCGCCACGACGCTGCCGGCGCTGCATGTCGATCCGCGCCTGGCCGCGCTGGTGTGCATGGCGGCGATCTTCGCCGGCGCCTCGCGCGCGTTTCTCACCTCGGTGGTGTTCGCCTTCGAGACCACCCAGCAGCCGCATGGCCTGCTGCCGCTGCTCGGCGGCTGCGCGGCGGCGTATCTCGTCTCCGGCCTGATGATGCGCAACACCATCATGACCGAGAAAATCGTGCGCCGCGGCGTGCGCGTGCCGTCCGACTACAGCGCCGACGCGCTGGACCAGATTCTGGTGCGCGATGCGTGCAGCCGCGAGGTGGTGTCGCTGGCGGCCGACCAGCGCATGGGCGAGCTGCGCGCGTGGCTGGCCAGCGCCGGCGACGTGGCGAAGCACCAGGGTTTCCCCGTGCTCGACGCGTCCGGCAAGCCGCTCGGCGTGCTCACCCGCCGCACCTTGTTCGATGCCAGCCTTCCGGATGACGCCACCGTGGGCAGCCTCGTCCAGCGTCCGCCGCTGGCCGTGCACGAGGATCACACCCTGCGCGAAGCAGCCGACCACATGGTGGAGGCCGATGTCGGCCGATTGATCGTGCTGGGCAAGGGCGACTCGCCGCAGATGGTGGGCATCCTCACCCGTGGTGATCTGCTCAAGGCGCACGCGCAACGGCTGCGTGAGGCGCGGCGGATGTCTCGGCATTTAGGGCGAAAATAGGCGGGGAGGGGCTTCGCCGCGTGGAGAGAGGCTGGTCAAGCGCGATCTCCGCCGGGGCTGGCACTCGTTTCAGGTGAAGAGCGCCCCTCACCCCAACCCTCTCCCCGGCGTTGCCAGGGGAGAGGGAGTTTCGGCGTGTGGCTTCTGGTTGATGACCGCGCACAGATGGGATGGAGCAGGAAACATCGGGAAGCCGCGCTTTGCTCCCTCTCCCCTGGCTTTGCCGGGGGAGAGGGTTGGGGTGAGGGGGCTGCTCTTCCGAGGTAGCAGTCGTCACTGCTGGCGGCGAGTTCGGCGTGGCCGGGAGGAGCTCGCTTGCGGACGACGCTGTTGATGCGAGAGCAGGGCGAAAAGCATCGCCCGCGAGCGGGCTCCTACAGGGGGAGCCGGCTGCTTTTCTGTGGATTACTCGAACGCTGCAAGCATTTCGCGTCCGGCATCACCAGACCAGATCGTCCGGCACCTGGAACTGGCTGTAGTAGGCGTCGTCGTCAGTGGACGGTGCGGTATCGGCCGATGGCTGGGCGTGATCGAGCACGATGACGGCCTGATCCCGCTCGCGGATCTTCTCCGCCGCGGCGCGGGGCACTAGTTCGTAGCGGTCGTCCAGCGCGGCGATCACCAGTGCGCCGCTGGCCAGCTGGCTGCGCAGCGATTCGTTCACCAGCACGCTGCGGATGGCGCCGGCGTGGGTGAAGCGGTAGTCGATCTCGCCGCTGCGCTTGACCTTGTGGGTGTCGATGATCTGGCGCACCTGCGCGCGCAGCTCGGCGGCGCGGGCCTGGGCGTTGCGTTCGGCGGCCAGCGCGCGATCGCGTTCGGCCCGCTCGGCCTGCAGGCGTGCGGTGTCGATGGCGTCTTCGCGCGGCGGGGCCGGGGGCGCCTTGGCCACCTTCTGCTTGTTCTGCTCGCGCGCCACCTGGTTGACCTTGGCCTTGTTGACGAGGCCGGCCTTGAGGAGTTGGTCTTGCAACGGATTGCGCATGGGGCGGGTGCGTGGGGGGATCAGCCGGTGATTGTAGCGCCGGGAGCGCCTTGATCCGGCCGGGGCTGGCATCGGGGCGCGATGGGCTGCATGGCTCGACGCCGCCCGACTTGAGCGATGTCATATGGCGGCGTCGGAGTAGCACCCTAGACTGCCGCGATGACGACGGATTCGAACCACGCAGCCAGCAGCACCGACACCGCGCCACGGCCGGTCGGCGAGGCGCTGGCCGAGTTGGCCGCCGCGCGCTGCCGGATGATTGCCCGGGGGCTGTCGCGCAAGAAGGATCGGCACGATGGCGTGCATCGTGCGCGCAAGGCGATTCGCAGCCTGCGCGCGATCCTCGCCCTGGCCGGCGACGAGTTGGGTGACGAGGCGATTCCCATCGATCGATCGTTGCAGCGGCTGGCGCGCGGCCTGTCCACACTGCGCGATGCCCACGTGGCCGTGGCCACGGCGCAGTCGCTGGCGACGCCTGACGACGAGCAACCGTGGCTGGACGTGACGGCGCGCCTGCACGCACGCAGCGAGCGCCTGCTGGCCGATGCGCTGGCGTGCGATCCGGCGTTCTCCACTCGCCGAGCCGGCGTGGCCAGGCTGGCCAAGGCGCTGGCTGCGCTGCCCTGGCGCCGGGTCAGGCGCAAGGCGCTGTACAGCGCGCTGGCGCAGAGCGAACTGCGCGTGGCCAAGGCCGAGCGCAAGGCGAAGGAGCGGATGACCGCCAGCAGGCTGCATCGCTGGCGTCGACGGGTGCGTCGCCTGCGCATGCAGGTGGATGCCATGCGTCGTGCCGAGGTTGGCCACGAGTCATTGCGGGCCATGCAGGGCAAGCGGGTCCGGCAGCTCAAGGCGCGGACGGATCTGCTGGGGCGACGGCAGGACCTTGAAGTGCTCAGGCGTCTGCTGCCACAGGTCTGCAGTGCGGCCGAGCGGGCCACGCTGAACGCCCGGCTGCGGGAGGAAATCGCCGATCTGGACTGCACCGACTGACCGGCCATCCATCGATGGGGCGGCGGGCGGTCGACTCCATCGATGACCGGCGCCGCGTTGTGTCCCGGCGGGAAACCCCGCACGCTAGCGAGCACAGCCCTACGGTGCCCGGACTCCGCCGATGAACAGATTCAGCCTGATGCTCCGATACGTGCTCGGCGCACTGGCGGCAGTGGTGGTGTTCCTCAGCGGCGCCTGGGGCGCGCTGGCGCTGTGGTACCAGTTGCCGGGTGGCAGCGTGGGCCGGGTGCTGGGCAGCGTGGTGTGGGCGTTGCTGGTGCTGGGCCTCGTCGCGCTGGCGGTCGTCCGTCGCAGCCTGTGGCCACTGGCCGGCTACGGCGTGGCCATGCTGCTACTGCTGGTGTGGTGGTGGAGCATCCGCCCGTCGAACCATCGCGTCTGGGCCGACGACGTGGCCCAGATGCTGAGCGGCCAGGTGCACGGCAATCTTGTCACCCTGCACAACGTGCGCGATTTCGACTGGCGCAGCGACAGCGACTACGACGCGCGCTGGGAAACCCGCGACTACGACCTGGACCATCTGGTTTCCGCCGACGCCATCCTGTCGTACTGGGACAGCCGCGCGATCGCCCACGCGATGATCTCGTTCGGCTTCGACGACGGGCGGCACGTGGTGTTCTCGGTGGAGATCCGCAAGAAGAAGGGCGAGGCGTTCTCCGAGATCGGCGGCTTCTTCAAGCAGTTCGAGATGGTGCTGGTGGCCGCCGACGAGCACGACATCGTGCGCGTGCGTACCAACGTGCGCGGCGAGGACGACTACCTGTATCCGCTGGACCTGCAGCGGGCGACGATGCGCACGCTGTTCCTCTCCTACGTCGATGCCGCCAACCAGCTGCACGGGCGGCCGGCGTTCTACAACACCATCACCTCCAACTGCACGACCCTGGTCTATCGCATGGCGCGCCAGATGGACCCGGGCCTGCCGATGGACATCCGCCTGCTGCTCACCGGCTACCTGCCGGGCTATCTCTACGATAATGGCGTGCTCGACCGTCGCTGGTCGCTCGAGGCATGGACCCGCCACGCGCGCATCACCGAGCGGGCGCGGGCAACGAGACCCGGCGAGGATTTCTCGCGGGCGATCCGCGCCGGCGCCCGCACTCCCGGAGCATCCACACCATGACCCAGCGTTATGCAGCAGTACTGCGCGCCGTGAATGTCGGCGGCACCGGCAAGCTGCCGATGAGCGAGCTGGTGGCGTTCTGCGAGGCGGCGGGCTTCACCGACGTGCGCACCTATATCGCCAGCGGCAATGCGGTGTTCACCAGTGCGCTGAAGGAGGCGGCGGTGAAGCAGCGGCTGGGGAAACTGCTGCACGACTACGCCGGCAAACCGGTGGGAGTGATGGTGCGCACCGCCCAGGAGATGGCCCGCGTGCTCGCGGAGAACCCGTTTGCGGACGCTCCCGGCAACCGGGTGGTGGCGATCTTCCTGGACGCCGCGCCGCCGCCGTCCGCGCTGCACGATGTCAGCGGACTGCAGGGCGAGCAGATCGCGCTGGGGCGCCGCGAGATCTATGTGCACTACGGCGACGGCATGGCCGACTCGCGCCTGAAGATCAAGGCGGCCGCGCAGGGCACTGCGCGCAACATGAACACCGTGGCGAAGCTCGCCGCGATGGCGGCGGCCAAGGCGTAGGGCGCACCGCCGCTCAGGCGGCCGGCGCCGCCTCCGCGGGGTCGGGCAGGGGCGTGGCGAGCAGGTGGAAACCCAGTCGCTCGCGCTTGGCGTGCCGCTTGGCGCGTGCGGCCAGGGTGGCGATCATTTCCGGGCGACGGGGAAACGGGGACTGCACCCGCACCGCACCGATCGACACCGTGGTCAGCGTGAAGAACTGCCGCGCCCCGCGCCGGTCCTCGCCGTCGATGCCGCCCTGCGCCACGTCGAGTGGATCGAACAGCGCGCGTGAGCGCTCGTTGAACTCGTCGATGATGGTGCGGCAGCGGGCCGCCCAGTCCTCGCTCTGGAACAGCAGCATGAAGTCGTCGCCGCCGATGTGGCCGACGAAATCGCGCGCCGGATCGATCCGCGCGGTGATCACCGCGGCGAGCAGACGGATCATCTCGTCGCCACGGAAGTAGCCGTACTGGTCGTTGAACGGCTTGAAGTCGTTCAGGTCGACATAGGCCGCGACGAAGCTGCGCTGTTCGCGCATCAGTCGTTCCATGTGCTCCGTCACCGGGATGTTGCCCGGCAGGAAGGTGAGCGGGTTGGCGTAGCGCGCCGCCTCGATGCGCTGCTCGGTGACCCGCCGCACCAGCGACTCGCCCGTGCCCAGCCCCAGGTAGCCGCCGTCGCGGGTGACGATGAAGCCATCGGTGAGGTAGCGCTGGTCCTCGCCGCGCAGCACGTCGGCCATGCTCTCGATCGACTGCTTGTCTTCGCACAGCAGCGGGTCGGGGCGCATGAAGGTTTCGCACGACTTGCGCCCGAACAGCTCGCGCGCGAAGGGCTGTGCCAGGCGTTCGGTGAAGTCGCGCCGGTTGATCAGGCCGATCGGGCGTTGGCCGTCGGTCACCGCCAGTGCATGCAGTTCGGGGTGGCGGGCGAATGTCGCGGCGACGTCCTCGTTGCTCTGCTGGCGGCTTACCGCCGGCGCGTGGATCACCAGATGACCGGCCTGCAGCGGCCGTTGCGTCACCGGTCCGCGCGGCCGCGGCGGCACCGGCACCGTGTGGCCGTGCATGGCCTCGCGCACCTGGTCGCTGATGGTGGTGACGATCTCGCTGGTCGGGCGCGCCAGCAGGAAACCCTGCGCGTAGGAAATGCCCAGCTCGCGCAGCATGCGCAGGTCGTCGAGATCTTCCACGCCCTCGCCGACCAGGTCGGCGCCCAGCGTCTCGGCCACGCTGCACAGCGCGCGCACGATCGCCAGTTTCTCGACGCTGTGGGCCAGCCCGTGCACCAGGTAGCGGTCGATCTTCACCACCTCCGGGTGCAGCTCGTTCCACATCTCGAAGTTGGAATGGCCGTTGCCGAAATCGTCCAGCGCGATGCGGGTGCCGCGGGCGCGCAGATAGCCGACCGCGTGGGCGAGTTCGGCCGGGTTTTCCACGATGTCGCGCTCGGTGATCTCGATGGTGATGCGGTCCAGGCCCACGCCGGCGCCGGAAAGGGCGGCAATCAGTTCGTCCGGTTGCAGGCCGCCGTGGAGGATCGCCTGCGCGCTCAGGTTCACCAGCAGGCGTCCGCGCGTGGGCCGGGCCGCAAAAGCCGTGCAGACGGTGCGCGCGGCCAGCAGCTCGAATTCGCCCAGCCGCCCCTTGGCGCGCGCCAGGTCGAGCAGGTCGAGCACGCTCAGGCCGTCGGACCCCTCGGCCGGCCGGCTCAGGCCCTCGTGCGCGACCACGGTCATGTCGTCGAGCCGGACGATCGGCTGGAACACCGCGCGCAGGCCGGTGCCGCCGGTGGCCAGATCGAGCAGCGACCGGTTGCGGGCATCGGTGCCGGGGGCGGGGGTCATCGGGCGAATCCGCGACTCAGGCCAGGGCGACGCGGCGTGCCGGTTCACGGGCGGCCGCCGGCGACACGGCCGTCGCCGGCATCGGCAGCTCGCCCAGCTGGAAGAAGGCCATCTCCTCGCGCAGGGCCGTGGCGCCTTCCCGCAGGGCCCGACTGGCCGCCGCGGCCTGCTCGCCTAGCGCCGCGTTTTCCTGGGTCATCGCGTCCATCTCGATCACCGAACGGTTCACCTCGGTGATGTCGCTGGCCTGGTCGCGCGCCGAGGCCACGATCACGTGCATCGCCTCGGCCAGGCGGTTCACGCTGGCGCCGATCGATTCGATCACCTCGCCGGTGCGGGCCACGCGGTCCAGGCCACTGCGCACGGCTTCGTCACTGGCGGTGACCAGGCCGCGGATGTCCCGCGCCGCCTCGCTGCAGCGCTGGGCCAGCCCGCGCACCTCGGTGGCGACCACGCCGAAACCGCGCCCGTGCTCGCCGGCACGCGCGGCTTCCACGGCGGCATTGAGGGCGAGCAGCCGGGTCTGGAAGGCGACCTGGTCGATCAGGTCCAGCATGTCGCCCATGCTGCGGCTGGTGCGGTCGATCTCGGCCATCGAGCCGGCGGCCTCGCTCACCGCGGCCCGGCCCTGTGCGGCATGCGTGCGGGCCTCCTCGGCGGCGCGGTCGGCGCTGCGGCCCAGGTGTTCGCTCTCGGCGAGCGAGGCGGCGATGCGCGCCATCGAGCCGGCCGTGCGCTCCAGGTGCAGCGCCTGCGATTCGGTGCGCTGGCTCAGCGCATCGTTGCCCTCGGCGATCCCGGTGGCGTTGTGGTCGAGCGCGCTGGCCCGTTCGCTCACCTGCCGGACCACCGCGACCAGCTGGCGATCCATGCCGTCGAGGCTCTGCAGCAAGCGGCCGATCTCGTCGTCGTGGCCCGGATCGACCGGCTCGCCCAGCCGACCCCGGGCGATGCGCGTGGCGACCCGCGTGGCGACGGCGAGCCGCGCGGTCAGCGAACGCATCAGGCGCAAGTCCATCCAAAGCGTCAGCCCGAGCGCGACCAGCACCATGCCCAGCAGGCCATAGAGGCCACGACGGTTCGCCACATGCTGGCTGGCGGCCTGCGCCTCGCCCTCGGAAAGCGCCAGCGAGAACAGGTTTGAGAAGTCGCTCTTGAGCGGGCCGAACGCGTCCTGCAGGTCGTTGGAAACCTTCAGCCGCGCCAGGTCGTACTGCTCGGCCTTGAGCAGGCCCAGGGTCTCGTCGACGGCCTGGTCCACGGCGACGCGATGCAGTTCGATCAACCCCAGCAGCTGCTTCTGCGTGCTGCCGAGGCCGCTGTCTTCCAGCGGTGCCCAGTGCTTCTTGATGTCGACGCGGCGTGCGCCGATCTGGGTCACGGCATCGTCGAGCGAGGAAGGCAGCTCGGTCAGCGCGGCGTGCGTCACCGTCTGCAGGATGTCGTTGTAGTCGTTCTGGATGCGGCCGACTTCGGCGACCGGAGCGAGCGTGTCGGACACCACGCCCTGCAGGCGCACATCGTCCCGTCCCAGCTGGAAGGCCGCGATCAGGCAGATGCCGAGCAGCAGGCCGATCGTGCCGGCCAGTCGGGCGACGAGCCGCGCACCGAACGAGGCGCGCGGGAACGGAAGTCGGAGACGGATCGTGGGGAGGCGCAGGGACATGGGAGCACGCGAGGCGGACGGTTTCATGCCTAACGGCTATTGCGCCGTGAACTTGAGTGAAAATTCAAATATTTCTCTTATATTTCAATTATTTGAAATATATCTTTCAAGCTCGCCGAGGCGGCCGCATCGGCCTGCGGGCCAGCCGGATATCCGCCGATCGTGCAGGACGCAGAAGACAACTGCATGACCGTGCCGGTCGCCTTTCGCGGCCAACGCCCGGCGGCGCTGGAAGGGTGGTCGTCCACGACGACGGCCCGCCCGGATCGGTTGCGATCAGAGGCTGATCTGGACGCGCGCCTCCACCACGTCCGGATCGACGACCAGGCCGCGCCGGTCGCTGCGGGCCCGCACGTAGTTCGCCTGCAGCTTGAGATGACGGTTGATGTACCAGTTGGCGCCGACCGTCCAGTCGTGCTCCCTGCCGCCGGGCAGCGATGCATCGTCGAGGTTCAGCTCGCTGTAGCGCACGGCCAGTTCGACCGCGCCGGCCGCGCCCGTCGGCTTGACGTCGCCGACGTTGCCGTTGGCGTAGCTGCGCGATTCCCCGGTCAACACCCAGCTGGCGAATGCGTAGTAGCCATCGGCGTGGTAGCGCGGGCGCCCATTCCTCAGCGTGACCCGGGCGTCTAGGTACTCGGCCTGCACCGACCACGGACCACCGATCCACAGCGCCTCGGCGCCTCGGCGGTCGATGCTGTCGACGGGGGCGAGCTTGCCCGAGTCGACCAGCCTCAGCGTGGTCAGCCCCACCTCCGGCCTGGCGCGCAGGCGTGCGGCCGGATCGCTGTGGAGGCCGCGCCCGTCGGTGCTGCCCTGAGGCGTTTCGCGCGAGGCCGAAAGCCCGAGATGAACCACGTCGCCGGCGCTTCTGCGTGGCGTCCATGCAGCGCGCGCGGCGGCCATATGGCCGTCCGAATCGCCCTGCAGGTCGCCGCCCCAGTAGTAGCCCGCATCCACCAGCCAGTGCGGGCGCAGCATCGCCCAGTCTGCGCCGATGCGACGGCTGGCGTAGATCGCCTGGGTCGGCAGCGCGGTTTCGAGGAAGGTGGTCGAGCCGGTACCGGTGTTGCCCTCGAACCCCACCGGAGTCTTGGCATAGCCGACGCGAATCGCGCCGGCATCGGTGCCGAACAATGCCCTGGTCTGCACGCGGGCGTAGACGTCGAGCCAGCTCCTGGCCTGAAAGTCGAACACGGCGGTGGCGCTGTAGACGCCCTTCTTTTTGAGCAAGACGCCGAGCTCCTTGCGGCGATTGGTGTGCGCGTCCCGGAAGCGGCCGCCGTCGTCCAGGAAGCGATCGACGTCGTACTGGTACTTGAAGGCCAGGCCGAGATCCGTGCCGTCGTCGAACACATGATGGGTGGGCCAGTCGCCAGCAGGACCGTATGGCTGATGGCACGCCGCGTGAGCCGCGGTCGAGGCGATCAACGCCAGCGCAACGGGGGCGAGCTGGAGCGGCTTTCATTCTCATCGGTGCGGATCCGGAGGTGGCAGTGGGCCAGGCGGCCGATCGGATGGCGGCGCGGGCCGCCTGGTGCTGCGGCGTTGGCGCACGACTCGCTACACTCGACCTTGGCGCCGGCCGGCGCGCGGAAGCGGTGTATCGATGTTCGAACTCAAGGGCATGCTGTCGCTGCACGCGGGCGATCGCCATGTGGGCGGACTCGACCGGATCGAGCTGCTCGCAGCGATTGCCGAAACCGGCAGCATCAGCGCGGCTGCCCGCGCGGTGGGCATGAGCTACAAGGGCGCGTGGGACGCGATCGACGCGATCAACAACCTCTCCGACGAGCCGCTGGTGACCCGGGCCACGGGCGGGCGGCGCGGTGGCGGAACGCAGCTGACCGCGCGTGGCCGGCAACTGGTGGAGGTGTTTCGGGAGGTGGCGGTGCAGCACGAGCGCTTCATGCAGCAGCTCGGCGTGCTCGGCGCGGATTCCCTGCGCGACCTGCAATTGATGAGGCGATTCATGTTCCGCACCAGCGCACGCAACCAGTTCGCCGGCACGGTAGCGGCAATCCACGCCGGCGCGGTCAACGATACGGTGGAGCTCACCCTGGCCGGCGGCCAGCGCCTGGTGGCCACCATCACCGGCGAGAGCACGCGCGCGCTGGGCCTGGCGGTGGGGCGCGAGGCGATCGCGCTGGTCAAGGCATCCTCGGTGCTGCTGGGCGTGCCCGGGCCGGGCCTGAAGCTCTCCGCGCGCAATCAGTTGTCGTGCGTGGTGAATGGCATCGAGCGCGGCGCGGTGAACGCCGAGGTCGCGCTCGATCTCGACGGCGGCGGCGTGATGGTGGCGGTGGTGACGAACGCCAGCGTCGACGCGCTTGCCCTGGCCGAAGGCCAGCGCGTGGTCGCCATCGTCAAGGCGTCCAGCGTGATCCTCGGCACCACCGACTGAGTCCATCAGGCGGTGTCGCGCGCCGAGTCGCGGTGCAGGCGGCCGTCGCGGATCTCCAGCACGTGCTGGCCCAGCACCTCCACATCCGCCGGATCGTGGGTGATCACCAGCATCTGCACGTCCAGCCGCGCCTGCAGCGCCACCAGCTCGTCGCGCAGGCGGCCGCGCAGCGGCGGGTCGAGTGCGGCGAAGGGTTCGTCCAGCAGCAGCAGTTCCGGCTGCGGCGCCAGCGCGCGGGCCAGCGCCACGCGCTGCTGCTGGCCGCCGGAAATCTGCGAGGGATAGCGGTTGGCCAGGCCGTCCAGCTCGAACGCATCGAGCCAGCGCTGCGCCGCTTCCGGCACCTTTCGTCGCGATGGCTGGCGCAGGCCGGAGGTCAGCCCGAACGCCACGTTCTGCGCCACGGTGAGGTGCGGGAACAGCGCGTAGTCCTGGAACACGTAGCCAATGCGTCGCTCGCGGGCGGGTACGTCCACGCCGCGGAAATCGTCGAACAGGGTGCGGCCGCGTACGCCGATGTGACCGGCATCCGGTCGCATCAGCCCGGCGATGGCGCGCAGGGTGAGGCTCTTGCCCGAGCCGGAAGGGCCGAACAGCACCACGCGCGGGCTGTCCGAGCGGAACGCCAGCTCCAGCGAGAACGGGCGCTGCGGATCGGCCATCACGCGGCGAATGTCGACGTCCAGCCGCATCGCTACGCGCTCCTTCGCGGCGCGCGGCCGCGGGTGAGGCGGCCGGCGAGCACCAGCACCGCCACGCAGGTCACCGAGGCCACGATCACCAGCGTGTTGGCGCCGGCGTCATTGCCCGCCTCGATCGCCGAGTAGATCGCCACCGACAGCGTCTGCGTGCGGCCGGGCAGGTTGCCGGCAATCATCAGGGTGGCGCCGAACTCGCCCAGCGCACGGGCGAAGGCGAGCAGCGCGCCGGCGATGATGCCGCGTGCGGCCAGCGGCAGCGAGACGCGGAAAAAGACCGCGAGCGGCGCCAGGCCGAGCACGCGCGCGGCGTCTTCCAGTTGCGGTTCGACGTTCTCGAACGCAGCGCGCGCCGCCTTGTGCACCAATGGGAAGGCGGCGAGCGTGGCGGCGATCACCGCGCCCTGCCAGGTGAACACCGGGTTGATCCCCAGCTGCTCCAGCCAGCCGCCGATCACGCCGCGCCGACCCAGCAGCACCAGCAGGTAGTAGCCGAGCACCGTGGGCGGCAGCACCAGCGGCAGGGTGAGCAGCGCATCCACCGTGTTGCACCAGCGCGAGCGCCAGCGCGACAGGCCGTAGGCCACCGCCACACCGAGCACGAGGTTCAGCGCGGTCGCCCAGGTGGCGACCTTCAGCGAGAGCAGCAGCGGTTGCCAGATGTCGGGCGTCACGCTCAGGGCGCCAGGAAGCCGGCATCGGCCAGCAGCGCCTGGCCCCTGGCCGAGCGCACGAAGGCGATGAAGGCGCGCGCTTCGTCCGCGTGCCTGCTTCGCGCGACGACGGCGATGGGGTAGGTGATCGGCGTGGTCGATGGAATGCGCAGCGCCACGGTCACCTTGCCGCGGGCGATGGCCGCATCGGTGGCGTAGACGAAGCCGGCATCGACTTCGCCGCGCACCACGTAGTCCAGGCACTGGCGCACGTTGGTGGCGAGCACGGACTTGCTTGCGAGGCGCTTGGTTAGGCCCGCCTTGTCCAGCACGCCCTGCGTGTAGCGGCCCACCGGCACCGAGGCCGGATCGCCCCAGGCGATGCGCTTGAACGAGGCGTTGGTGAGGTCGTCCAGCGTGGTCACCTTCGCGCCGCCCGTCGGCACGATCAGCACCAGCTGGTTGGCGGCGAAATCCACGCGGCTGGCGGGCGCGATGGCACCTTGTGCCTGCGCCTTGTCCATCGCCACCTGGTCGGCCGAGGCGAACACGTCGGCCGGTGCGCCGTTGGCGATCTGCCGCAGCAGGGTGTCGGACGAGGCGAAGTTCAGCACTACGTGGGTGCCCGGGTGCTGCGCCTCGTACGCCTTGGCCACGGTCTGGAAGGCGTTGGTGAGACTGGAGGCGGCCGACACCACCAGGTCGTCGGCGCGTGCGCTGCCGACCAGGCAGGCGAACGCGAAAACCGCGGCGCCGGCGCTGCGGCGCAGCCATGGCGTGGTCATGCGTGGCCCCTCTCGTCCCGTTATGTAGGTCGCTATATAACGACGAAATCCCGCACGGGACAAGCGCCGACGCGCTCAGCGGCTGCGGGCTAGGGCGATGGTGCCGGCCAGCATCAGCACCGCGGCGAGGGCGAAGCCGGCCGCCGGCGAGTGCAGGCTCCAGGCCAGCCCCACCGCGGCGCTGGAGACGAACTTCGCCACGCCGTTCACCGTGCCGAGCGCGCCGTAGCTGGTGGCCAGCCGCTCGGTCGGCACCATCGCCGCGGTCACCGTGGACTCCAGCGCTTCCTGCGTCGCCACGTAAAGTCCGGCCACGAAGAAGATGCCGGCCAGCGCCGGCACGCCCGCGCTGCCACGCCAGAACACCAGCGCGGTCAGCGTGGCGGTGAGCACGCCCAGCGCATAGCCGGCCAGCAGCAGCGGACGATGTCCCACGCGGTCGGCCAGCGCGCCGATCGGATACGAGCCGAGCACCTGCACCACGTTGCGCCCCACGTAGAGCAGCCCGGCCACCTGCGCCGCGCGCACCACGCCCATCAACGGCGTGAGCAGCGTGGTGGCGGCCAGGATCAACAGGCTGTGCGAGAAATCACCGATGCCGAACAAACCGACCGCACCCAGGTAGCGCTTGAATCGCAGTGGCAGCGTGCGCAGCGAATGCATCAACTGCAGAGCTGGATTGATCGAGTGCTGCGGATCGCGCACCAGCAGCAGGAAGGCCAGCACTGCCAGCGCACCGGGGACCAGCGACAGCCACAGCACCAGCCGGAACGGCCACGCCGCATCGTGCGCGGGCAAGCCTTGCGCCCAGCCGAGCAGCACCACGCCCAGCAGCGGCCCGGCCACCGCGCCCAGCGTGTCGGCGGCGCGATGGAAGCCGAACGCGCGCCCGCGCGTTTCCTCACTCACCGCCTGCACCACGATGGCGTCGCGCAAGGGGCCACGCAGGCCCTTGCCGAACCACGACAGCAGCCGTCCGGCCAGCAACAGCGGCCAGCCGGCAGCAAGCGCGATCAGCGCCTGCCCCACCGGCGTCAGCGCGTAGCCCACCAGCACCAGCGCCTTGCGATGGCCCAGCTTGTCCGCCACGTGGCCGGCAATCATCTTGGTGAAACTGGCCACCGCATCGGCCGCGCCCTCGATCAACCCGAGCGCCGCCGCCGGCACGCCGAGCACGGCGAGAAAGCCCGGCAGGATCACCGTGGTGGTCTCGTAGCAGAAATCGCCCAGCGCGCTGGTGATGCCGGCGCCGGCCACCGTGCGGTTCAACCAGCGGGAGCCGGAAGGATGCGGGAGCAGGGGAGCGGTGGTTGGCATCGGTTGTCCCGCGCGCGGATGACATGGCGCGCCTGCCGGAGCTTAACGCGCGATGTCGTCCGTCACGTCCGATCGGCAACGTCCGGGCAGCGCAACCCGCGATACCTCCGGTAGCAGCGGGTCACCGGGCATGCCGGTGACCTGTGTCCGACACGGCCTGCTTCGCCGACGGCAACCGGACGATGCGATCCGGCGTTCCGCCGCGCAAGGGGAAACAGCAGGCCGAGCGTTCATGCGCTCGATGTAGTTGCGGCTCGCCGGGAATCATCCATGCACGAACGGCTTGCGAATCGACCCGTGACAGCCGCGGCAGCGGTCAGCTTTCAGTTGCCTGTGCGGAGACGTCGGATAATGCCCTCGCGCGCAGCCTGCGCCGACTTTTCCGCAATAGCGTGTCCAGTATCGACGCCCGGTCTCCCGCACCGTCGAGGCGACAGTCGAGAAAAACGTCCATGAGCACGCCCGCGTCCACGCCAAGCGCGTCGCAATAACGGACGTATTCGATGACATCGATTCGCCGTTCGCCGCGCTCGCATTTGGAAACATAGGACTGGGTGGTTCGCAGCCGCTGCGCGAGCATGGATTGGGTAACACCCAATGCTTCGCGGACCTGTTGCATGAAGCCAAGCAGCAGGCGGTATTCGTGATTGTGGATAGAACGCATCATTGCGCAACTTCAGCCTGGTGAGGCACCGTAGGGTCCGCTTGCCAATAGTCCAAAACAGAATATTTTGCGTTTAAGATCTATAGCGTGCGGTCGTTAATGACCTCGCTGCCAAGCCGGCCATCGGCTGGGCGGCAGACTGGCATTGCCGGTCGTCGGGAACGACGTGGAGCCGGGCCCATGGCTCGGTCCAGACAAAAGACATTCGAAACAGAACATTCCGAACGGGCTGGCTTCGGCAGATGACAGTGAAGTCATTCGGTTCTCACTTATCTGGAGAACGGGTATGCATTTTCCGCAGTGGTCGATCAAGGTCAGGTTGATAGTCACGTTGGGCACCCTCGCCGCGTTGCTCGCAACGGTAGGAGTCATGGGTATTGCAGATTTGAGTAGCAGCAATGCTGCCCTGCGCGACATGCACGCGAACAAGTTAATACCCGCCATGTCGTTGGCGCGTGGACTGGATTTGCTCGGCGGCGAAAGGACTTCCCTTCATCGCGCCCTGGGTGCACGCGACCCGGATCATGCCGCTACTTTCGAGAAGTCCCTGCGGAGTGATGACGGTGATCTGGCGCAATTGCTTGCAAAATTCCATGCGGCAGAACTTTCTCCGGAAGAAAATGCGATCGGCCATCGGCTGGATGCCGATTACGGCGATTTCCGGAACGCGATGAACAGTGCCGCCAAGGCACTGGACGCGAAGCAGTACGATCTGGCTGCGCAGACCATGGATGGGGCTGGCGAGAAGAGCTACACATCCCTGCGCGGCGACATCGGGGACCTGTTTACCCTGCAGGACAAGATCGCCAAGGCCGCGTATGGAGCGGATGAGCAAAGGGCATCGCGGTCGGCCAAGACCACGATCGCAGCCATCGCATTCGGCCTGGCTTTGAGCGGAGCCATCGGCTTCCAGTTGGTACGGTCGATCTCCCGCTCGCTCGCCGAGGCCATGCGCGTGGCCGACAACATCGCGGGAGGCAAGCTCAACAACCGCATCGAGCGGATCTCGGGAGACGAGGTCGGCCGTCTGCTGCAATCGTTGGCACACATGGACGCGAAACTCGCCGAGGTCGTGGCGGATGTCCGGGCAGGCTCCGAATCGGTCAGCACCGCTGCCCGGCAAATTGCGCAGGGCAACGACGACTTGAGCCAGCGCACCCAGGAGCAGGCTTCCAGCCTGGAGGAAACGGCGGCCTCGATGGAGGAGATGACCGCCACGGTGAAGCAGAACGCCGAGAACGCCTCGCACGCCAATCAGCTGGCACGAGGCGCACGCGAACAAGCCGAGCATGGCGGTGCCGTGGTCAGCAAGACGGTCGAGGCGATGGGGGCGATTTCGGCCTCCAGCCAGAAGATCGCGGACATCGTGGGCTTGATCGACGAGATCGCCTTCCAGACCAACCTGCTCGCCCTGAACGCCGCCGTGGAGGCGGCCCGCGCCGGCGACCAGGGGCGCGGCTTTGCCGTGGTCGCATCCGAGGTGCGCAACCTTGCCCAGCGCAGCGCCCTGGCGGCCAAGGAGATCAAGACTCTGATCGGCGACAGCGTCGAGCGGGTGAAGATGGGCTCCGGGCTGGTCGACGAATCCGGGCGCTCGCTCGCGGCCATCGTCGAAAGCATCAAGAAGGTGACCGACATCGTGGCCGAGATCGCCGCGGCGAGCACCGAGCAGTCGGCCGGCATCGAACAGGTGAACATGGCGGTGACCCAGATGGACGAGGTCACGCAGCAGAACGCCGCACTGGTGGAGGAGGCCGCTTCGGCAAGCCGCGCCATGGAGGAGCAGGCGATGAACCTGCGCAGGCAGGTGGCCTACTTCCACACCGAAGAAATCCAGGAAGCCTCCGTCACGCCCACTCACGATAAACGAACCAGCCGCGCGCATCGGGCGCATGCGCATGCGGGTGACCGCAAGCTTGCTTCGGCGCGGCCGCACCGCGTCGAGGACAAATCCGTCTGGAAGGAGTTCTAGTCGAGCGGCCCATCGGGCGCGCGACGCGCGCTCGGCACGCGGCACCGGGCCTCCCGCGGCATGTAACGGACATCCACCTGCGGAGCGTTGAATCATGCAGCAAGCGACACCTGCCCCCTGGGGCGACCTGCGGCGGCAATCGGGGCGGCTCGCATGGCGCTACGCCCTGCTGGGCATCGCCTGGCTGGCGGTTTCCGACACGGTGGCCGCGTGGCTCCCGGCCGGTTCGGGACGCGAGCTCTACTTTGCCACCAAGGGGCTGGTCTTCGTGGCGATCTCGGCGCTGTTCATCCACGGCCTGCAACACCGCGCGA
Source organism: Dyella ginsengisoli (assembly GCF_044904665.1). Classification (NCBI taxonomy): domain Bacteria; kingdom Pseudomonadati; phylum Pseudomonadota; class Gammaproteobacteria; order Lysobacterales; family Rhodanobacteraceae; genus Dyella; species Dyella ginsengisoli. The sequence continues at coordinate 814,910 of NZ_JADIKM010000003.1, read as the reverse complement.
TCAACCGCTTCATCGAAAGCAGGAGCGAGATCGAGCGGCTGGAGCAGGGCTACGCCGAGTTGATCGACAATCTGCCCATTCCCTGCTTCGTGGTGGAGCCGTGCCATGGGGTGATCCTGGAGGCGAACCGGGCAGCACGCGATGTCTACGGGGTCGCGCCGACGTCGCGGCTCGCGCGCTGTCTGGCGGACCTGGATGCGCAGGCGCGCAGCCCCCTCGCGGTGGAACGATCGAACCCCCGCTGCAGCGATCAACTGGTCAAGCACCGGCGTGCCGACGGCAGCGAGTTCGATGTACGGCTGCTGGCGACCCACCTGGGCCGCGCCGACGGCGAGGTCGACCTGGTCATGTGCCTGGACGTCACGGCCCAGCTTCGCGAGCAGGAGCTGCAGCGGCTGCAGGCCGGCATCGATCCGTTGACCGGCCTGCTGACGCGCGGTGCATTGAGGGAGCGCGTCGCGCGTTCGATTCGCGAGGCGCCCGACCAGCACCAGATGGCCGTGCTGTTCATCAACATCGATCACTTCAAGTTGATCAACGACACCCAGGGGCACCCGAGCGGCGATCTCCACCTTCGCGAAGTCGCCACGCGGATCGGTGCGTTCGCCGACCAGGACGTCATGGTCGGACGCTTCGGCGGCGACGAATTCGTCGCCGTGATGACAAGGCCGGTGACACCGATGGCGCCCATCGAGCTGGCCAGGAACATCCGCAGCGCGGTCGCCGGTACCGGCAGCGGCGACGACTTCGCGGTCGCCCGGACGTGCAGCATCGGCATCGCCTGGTGGCCGGAACACGGCACGGACGTCGACACCCTGCTCAGCGCCGGTGACGCGGCCCTCTGCCACGCCAAGCAGGCGGGCAGGGATCGCGTGGTGCAGTTCGATCCCAGCATGCGCCGCGAGGCCTGGCGCTACGTGGAGCTGGTGCAGGGCCTGCGCCAGGCGCTGGCGCTCACTCGCCTGCATCTGCGCTACCAGCCGCAGTTCTGCCTTTCGACGGGAAGAATCGTCGGGCTCGAGGCCTTGTGTGCGTGGCGGGGGAGCGGCGGGGCGGAGATCAAGGCCAGCGAGTTCATTCCCGTCGCCGAGCGCAGTGGACAGATCGTGGAGCTCGGGCAATGGGTGCTCCGCGAGGCGCTGGGACAAGTCTGCCGCTGGCTGGCAGAGGGTACCTACGACGGCCCGGTGGCAATCAACGTGTCGCCGGTGCAGCTTCGGCAGCCGAGCTTCGTCGACTTCGTGCAGTCCACGATCATTTCGACGGGGCTCCGTACCCAGCTGGTGGAATTGGAAATCACCGAGACCGTCGCACTGCATCTGGACGAGGAACTGCGCACGAGCCTGATCCGCCTTGCCGGCATGGGCATCGCCATCGCCATCGACGACTTCGGTCGCGGCTACTCGAGCCTCTCGCATTTCAAGCGCCTGCCGATCACCCGGCTCAAGATCGACGCTTCGTTCGTGCGCAACGTCGACCGCCTCTGCGACAGCCAGGCAATAGTCAACTCCATGCTGCAGATGGCCCGGGCGCTGGGCATCAGCACGGTGGCCGAAGGGGTCGAGCGCAAGGAAAAGGCGCTGTGGCTCAGGGCACACGGTTGCGACGCGGTGCAGGGCTACCTGTATGCCCGCCCGGCCTCCGCCGCGACGCTCGACTTCGCCCGACGTCACGCGCTTGAAGACGAAAGCGAAGCGGATTTTCCGGCATGACCCGAGTTGTCCGCACGAAGGCTGCACAAGTCGGAACCGGCCGCCGCGGCCGCATACTTGCGCCGCGCGGTCCCGCGATGCCCGGACATTGTCGGCTGGCCGCGGCGACGGTTCGCGGACGAGTGTCGTGTTCGGATGGTGTGTGGGGTGGCGCAGAAATCGCCGATCGCAAGCCGAGCAGGTGCTTCAGCGAGGAATCGCGGTGGACGTCTGGACGTCCGCCAGCTCACCGCTCGCCGGTGCGGCGTAGGTCGTCCGGTGTGTCGATGTCGCTGAGGTCGGCACCGTAGCTGGCTGGCTCGACCAGCAGCACGCGGGCGGCTTCACGGTGCAGCCAGTCTCTTGCGCCATGCGGACCTCCGGCCGCAGCGAGTGCAGTGAAATCGGCGTGCGGGAACAGGACCGGCGGACCGGCACGGCCGGCCTGTGCGGTGGCAATGATCTGCGTCGGCGACCGCGCGTGAAGTGCGAGCAAGCGCGCCAGCAGCGCCGTGCCCAGTCGCGGCTGATCGGCCAGCATTACCAGTACGCCGCTGGCTTGCGCATGAGTGGATTGCACCGCACGCACGCCGGCGGCCAGCGAGCTGCCCAGGCCGTCGCGCCAGCCATCGTGCACCACCATCTGCAGCGGCAGGTCGGCCAGCACGGGCGCTACGCGCTCGGCGCCGGCGCCCAGCACCACGATCACCGGCACGCCGCAGGCCAGCGCCTGTTGCGCGGCGCGGCGCACCATCGGTTCACCGTCGATCAGCGCCAGCTGCTTGAGGCTGCCGAAGCGGCTCGCTTCGCCGGCGGCCAGCAGCACGAGCACGGGGGGCTGCGTGTTCATCCGTGGATGGCACCGTCGTTGTCGCGCAGCGGGCCGCCGCTGCGGCGGTTGATCACGGCCATGATTTCGGCAGCTACCGCCAGGGCGATTTCCTCCGGCGTCTCCGAGCCGATGTCCAGCCCGGCTGGCGCGTGCAGACGCAAGCCGGCCAGTTCGGATGCATGGCGCATGCGCGACACCCGCTCGCGCGAGCCGAGCGAACCGACGTAGGCCACCGGCGCAGCGCGCAGCGCGGCGAGCCAGGCGATGTCGCGCTCCAGGTTGTGCGTCATCACCACCACCGAGGTGTGGCCGTCCAGCGGCAGCGCGTCGTGCATTTGATCGGGCGTGGTGCACAGCGTGCGCAGCCCGGGCGGCAGGTCCGGCGCATGCAGCCGCGCCGGATCGTGGTCGACCAGGGTGGTCTGCCAGCCCAGCGCGGTGGACAGCGGCAGCAGGGCGCGGGCGGCAGCGCTGGAGCCGATCACCACCAGCGCATGCGGCGGCTCCAGCGACTCGAGCAGCACGTCCAGCATGCCCAGCGAGGAGGGCAGGCGCAGCGTGGCGGCGCCGCGCTGGTGCCGTGACGCGCAGGCCTCGGCAAGGCTGCGATGGATCGCTGCGTCGTCGGTGGCATCGAACAAGACCTCCTGCCCGCACCACACCATGCGCCGCGGTGCGATCACCTGGCCATCGATGGCGAACAACGTGGCGAGTCGCGCGTCGATGCGTGCGCTCAGGCACTGGGCGAGGCTGTCGACGAAATCCATGGCACGCGGCGGCGACAGCGGTTCGATCAGGATCTCCAGCTCGCCGCCGCAGCCCATCTCCATCAGCACGTCCAGTCCGGACTCGCTGTTGTAGTGGGCCCGCTTGGGCTCTCCGCTGGCGATCACCTCCAGCGCGCGCGCCACGATGTCGCGCTGCGGGCAGCCGCCGGAGAGTTCACACACCACGCTGCCGTCGTGCAGCACCAGCATGTGCGTGCCGGGCCGGCGGAAGGTGGAGCCGCGCGTGCGGGTAAGCGTGGCCAGCGCGGCGCGCGGCTCGGCGCTTTGCCGCAGCCGGTGCAGGGCGTCGAGCAGCTGGGCCAGTTCGTGGGGGGAATTCATCGGAGGGCGGGGCAGGAGTCGGCGGGAGTCACGCGATGCCTTGGCTGCGGTGGGGCAGGTGGGGATGGTATCGGGTTGGTGTGCGAGTGGCTTTGGTAGCGATTGCCGGGATGCCATCGGAGTGGCGGATGCATGGTCAACGGCAAGGTGGATGACCGGCATCCGCCGTTGAAGAACGTTTCCCGCTTGACCAGCCTGCGGCTGTTGAAATGCGTCTCGCGGGGATGACGAAAAGAGCGAGGCTGACGAGGCCCTTGACGAGCTGGAGGCGGAAAGCGCTGCTGCCGCTCTGTTCGAGCGTGGAACGGCCCGCCCCGCGAACAGACAGGCCGCTCCAAATCCTCACACGACCGTCGAGGTCAGCAGCTGCTCGATCTTCACCGGCAGGTCGCGCACGCGCACGCCGGTGGCGTGGTGCACGGCGTTGGTCACCGCGGCGGCAAAACCGGCCAGGCCGATCTCGCCGATGCCGCGGGCACCCAGCGCGTTGAGCTTGGTGTCCGGATAGTCGAGGAACAGCACGTCGATCTGCGGCGCGTCGGCGTGGGTGGTCATCACGTAGTCGGCCAGGTTGCTGTTGATCGCCTTGCCGTGGCGCGGTTCGTACTGCGTCTCCTCGAACAGCGCCATGCCCACGCCCATCGCGATCGCGCCCTCGATCTGGTTGCGGCCGGTCATCGGGTTGAGGATGCGCCCGGCGTCGATCGCGGTGACCACGCGGCTCACCCGCAGCCGCGCGATCGCCGGCTCCCAGGTCACCTCGACGAAGTGCACGCCGTAGGAGTGCATGGAGAATTTCTTCGCCTCGGCGTCGCCGAAGGTGTTGCGCGACTTGCCCTTGCCCTCGACGTGCGCGAGGCGCGCGTCGCCCAGCACCTGCTCGAACGGCACGCCCGATGCGGCCGGTTCTTCCTTGCGGTGCACGCGGCCCTCGGTGAAGGTGAGCTGGTCGGCCCTGGCGTTGGCGAACGCGCCGTGGCCCGCGGCCGTCTCCAGCAGCTGCTCTACCGCCTTGCCGGTGGCCTGCGCCACGGCGGGCACCAGCGAGCCGGTGACCATCGAGCCGCCAGACAGCGGCCCCGGCGGCAGCGCGCTGTCGCCGATCACCACCTGGATGCGATCCATGGCAATGCCCAGGTCGTGCGCGACCATCTGCGCCAGCATGGTGTAGGTGCCGGTGCCGATGTCCTGCGTGCCGCTGGCCACGCGCACGCTGCCGTCGGCGTTGAGCAGCAGCGATACCTCCGCGTCGAGCCGCTGCGCCATCCACGCGCAGCCGGCCACGCCCCAGCCGATCACTTTGCCGTCCGCACGCATGGCACCGATACCCGGGTTGCGCCTGGCCCAGCCGAAGCGGGCCGCGCCTTCGGTGAGGCACTCCTTCATGTGGCGCGAGGAGAACGGCAGGCTGGTGCTTTCGTCGATGGCCGGCTCGTTGCGCAGGCGCAGCTCCACCGGGTCGATCTTCAGCGCCAGCGCCAGCTCGTCCATCGCCGACTCCACCGCGAACAGGCCGGGCACCGCGCCGGGGCCGCGCATGGCGGTGTTGGGCGCAATGTCGCGGCGGGCGCGGCCGCTGGTGATCTTCAGGTTGGGCGTGGAGTACAGGAACGCGGTGACCTCGCCGCAGTCCTCCTTGCTGTGGTCAGTGCGCGAGGTGCGGTAGAGAAAATCCTGCCGCAGCGCGACCAGCTTGCCGTCGTGGGTGGCGCCCAGACGCATGCGCTGCTGGGTGTTGGTGCGGTGACCGACGTTGTGGAACATCATCTGCCGCGTCACCACCAGCTTGACCGGCTTGCCCAGATCACGCGCCGCCGCCGCGGCGAGCAGCGCGTGCGGCCACGGCCACAGCTTGCCGCCGAAGCCCGAGCCGAGAAACTCGGTGACGATGCGCACGTTCTCCTTCGGCACGCCGAGCATCTGCGCCATCACGTCGCGGTGGTTGATGATCGACTGGGTGGTCTCGTACAAGGTGAATGCCTTGCCGTCCCAGGTGGCGACGCTGGCGTGCAGCTCGATCGGGTTGTGGGTCTCCGGCGGGGTCGTGTAAGTCTGGTCGACCGTGACCGGCGCGCTGGCCAGTGCGGTATCCACATTGCCGCGCTCGGAGTCGGTGGTCTGCTTTTCCTCGGCGTTGAGCTGCATGCGCACGTCCGGCGCCGTCACGTTGCGGTAGCTCACTTTCACCGCGCGCGCCGCGGCGGTGGCCTGCTCGAAGGTGTCGGCCACCACCATCGCCACGTACTGGCCGTAGTAGTGGATGGTGTCGTCGTCCAACGGCGGGCGCGCCTCGTCGATGTAGCCGGACTTGCCCGGCTTGTAGAACCGACCGATGTTGGCGCGGGTGTAGACCTTGCGCACGCCGGGCATGGCCGCCGCGGCGCTGTCGTCGATGGCGGCCACTTCGCCGCTGGCGATGGTGGCGCCCACCGGCACCGCGTAGAGCAGGCCGGGGAAGTGGTAGTCGGAGCTGTAGCGGGCGGTGCCGCTTACCTTGAGCGGGCCGTCCACGCGGGCGTGGCCGTGGCCCAGGGCGGGCAGGGTGCGGGGTGCGTCGGGTGCCATGAGTCGGTTCTCCTGCGTGCGGCGCTTACGCGGCCGCTACGGTGGAAAGGGCATGCGTGAGACAGCGCCTGGCGAGCTCCACCTTGAAGGCGTTCTCGCTTTGCGGCTTCGCGTCGCGCAGTGCGGCGCTTGCCGCGGAGGCGAAGGTGGCCGGCTCGGCCATCTGGCCGAGCAGCGCCTGCTCGGCTTCCAGCGAGCGCCACGGCCGCGTGCCCACGCCGCCCAGCGCCACCCGCGCATGGGTGATGCGTCCGCTGTCTGTGCTCAGCACCACGGCGGCCGAGGCCAGCGCGAACTCGTACGAGGCGCGGTCGCGCAGCTTGAGATAGTGCGAGCGGGCGCCGCGCGTTGGCGGTGGCAGCAGCACGTGGGTGATCAGGTCGCCTGGCTGCATCACCGTCTCATGCTGCGGTGTATCGCCGGGCAGCAGGAAAAAATCGGCGATCGGCACGGTGCGCTCGCCGCCGGTACCCTGGATCACAATGCGCGCTTCCAGGGCGGCCAGCGCCACGTTCATGTCGCTGGGATTGGTGGCGATGCAGTGCTCACTGGTGCCCAGGATCGCCAGGCTGCGGTTGGCGCCGTCGATCGCCGGGCAGCCGCTGCCAGGCTCACGCTTGTTGCACGGCATGTGTTCGTCGCGGAAATACATGCAGCGCGTACGCTGCAGCAGGTTGCCGCCGGTGGTGGCCATGTTGCGCAGCTGCGCCGAGGCGCCGGCGAGCAGGGCCTCGGAGAGCACCGCGTAATCGCGCTTCACGTCGGCGTGGTTGGCGAGATCGGCATTGCGCACCAGCGCGCCGATCTTCAGCCCGCCGTCGGGAAGCCGCTCGATGTCGGCCAGCGGCAGGCGGTTGATGTCCACCACCTGCGCGGGCGTTTCAACGTTGAGTTTCATCAGGTCGAGCAAGGTGGTGCCGCCGGCGACGAAGCGCACGCTGGCGCCCTGCTGGGCGGTGGGCGAGCGGGCGCCGGCGTCGATCGCCTGGCGGGCGTCGGTGGCGCGGAGGAAGGTGAATGCCTGCATGGTGTGTCTCCCTCAGCCCTTCCGGACCTGCTGGATGGCGGCGACGATGTTCGGGTACGCGCCGCAGCGGCAGATGTTGCCGGCCATGGCCTCCTTCACGTCCGCATCGTCCGGGCCCCAGGGTTCTTTCAGCAATGCGGTGGCCGACATGATCTGGCCCGAGGTGCAGTAGCCGCACTGGTAGCCGTCGTGCTCCACGAACGCCTGCTGCATCGGGTGCAGGCGACCGGGCTGGCCGAGGCCTTCGATGGTGGTGACCTCTTCGCCCTCGTGCATCGCCAGCAGGCTCAGGCAGGAGTTCACCCGTCGGCCGTTGACGTGCACGGTGCAGGCGCCGCACTGCCCATGGTCGCAGCCCTTCTTGGTGCCGGTGAGGTGCAGGTGCTCGCGCAGCGCGTCGAGCAAGGTGGTGCGCGGATCGACGGTGAGCGTCTTCGGCTGGCCGTTGACGGTGAGCTGCACGGTGAGCTGGCTCGCGTCGCCCGCCCCGCCGGCATCGCCCACCGGCACATGCGCCATCGCGGTGGCGGCCAGCGCGTGGCCGCCCAGGCCCAGCGTGGTGGCCGCACCGGTCATGCCGACCATCTGCAGGAAGCTGCGCCGGCTCAGCGTGACGTTGCCGGTCGCAGCGTGATCAAAGGGCGAGTTGGGATCGGGCTTGCGCTCGGTCATGTCGGGCTCTCCGGAGGCGGATGGCGGGCGGGTGCGGCTGCGCGGGAATCCCCCGGCCGGACGGCGGCGCGGGCGGATTGCCAACGTTACACCCGCACCGGTGAAACGGCAGTCATGGCCTGCGTCCGCACCGTTTGACCTGCATCAACGTGGCCGCCCCCCACGCCGCACAGACTCGTCGATGCGCGACAACCTCGCCGCGCAGCCGCCCCCCGGAGGAACACCCCATGACCACACTCGCTCGCTGGAATCCCTTCAAGGCCGCCACCCGGATGGATCCGATCGGCAACTTCCCGATCAGCAGCTTCGACGAAATGTTCCGCAGCCTGGCCAGCCGCCCGCTGTGGCGTGAGATGGACATTGCGCCGGACATGCGCCTGGACGTCACCGAAAAAGACAACGCCTATCACGTCAAGGCCGACCTGCCCGGCGTGGACAAGCACGACATCGAGATCTCGGTGGAAGGCAACCAGGTGGCGATCAGTGCCGAGGTCAAGCGCAGCACCGAGCAGAAGAACGACGAGCAGATGCTCTGCAGCGAGCGCTACTACGGCAAGGTCTTCCGCACTTTCAGCCTGCCGGCGGAGATCGACTCCAGCAAGGCGGATGCGCACTACGAGGGCGGCGTGCTCACGTTGACCCTGCCCAAGAGCGGCAACGAGAGCAGCCGGCGCATCACGGTGAGCTGATGCGCGCCAGCCGGCGTGCCGCGTGGGTGCGGCGCGCCGGTCATGATGTGCTTGCGCTCAGGCCAGCAGCTGCGGCGGCAGCCGGCTGCGGATCTCGTCGCCGCGCAATGCGGTGAAATCGTGCTGGATCTCGCCGCTGACACAGCCGGCCACTTGCTTGTCGAGCGCACCGTGCAGCGCGCCAAGAAAGCGCGGCGGGGCCACCAGCACCAGATGCTGGTATCGGTGGTCGTCATGGCCACGCTGGAGCGCGTCGCCCAGCATGTGCGCGAATTGATCGGTGCTTTTGTCGCGCAAGGTGGTATGCGGCTCGATCGCGTGGCGCGCGCTGCCCATGCTTTCATTTACCCGCGGCGCGCGTTCGGTGGTGGCATGGCGACCGGGCGCGCGCCCGTCGGGATTGGCGAAGCAGGCGACCTCCTGCCAGGGCTCGCTGCGCCCGGTCGCTTCAAACAGGCGCGCCCGCGCCGCGTCGGCCACCAGAATCCACGTCGAAGTCATGTACGCCTCCTGCCCCTGTGGGCATGTGCTCGTCGTTGTTCGTGACGATCACTCTAGGCAGTGGCGCGGCCGTGGCGCTTGACGCGCATCAACTGCCGGCGCGTGATGCGTGGATAGGCTCACCCACTGGCATTGATGTGAGGAGCACGCCGTGAGCCATCTGCATACCGATCGACTGCGCAACGACCTGGGCCAGATCAGCAGCGACATCGAGCGCCTGCTGCGCGACGCGGCCGACGACGCCGGCGGCCTTGCGCAAGAGACGAAAGACAAGCTGCAAGCCGTGCGTGAGCAGCTCATGGAACTGGAGCGCGACACGGCGGAACGTGCCGGTAAGCGCCTTGCCCGAGCGCGCGAGCGTGTGCGCGAGCAGCCGTGGCTGCTGATCGGCACGATCGCCGCCGGCGCGTTCCTGCTGGGCCTGCTGGGACGCGGGCGCATCGATTGATGTCGCGAGGCTGGGCGGGCAGGCCGGCGTGATGTCCGGATCCTTCCGGTAGCACCATTGCCGGCATGCCGCACCCATCGGAACGGTGCAGCTCCGCGAGGCGACGGCAGTTGATCGCGATCAACTGCACGACAACTCCTCAGCGGCGGGTCTGCATCTCATGCGTTTCCTCGCGGGCCAACGCCTGGCCGAGGTCGACCATATGCGTGCCGAGCGCGCCGACGATGTCGTCGGCGGTCACCATGCCGGCGAGTCCGCCCTTGGCGTTGAGTACCGGCAGGCGGCGCACACCGCGCTCACGCATGGCAAGGATGGCGGCGAACAGGCCTTCCGATTCGGTGCAGGTGGTCACCGGTTGGCTCATCACCTGCGCCAGCGTGAGCGTGGATGGATCGCCCCCCGTGGCCACCACTGCCACCACGATGTCGCGATCGGTGACGATGCCCACCGGGATGCGCTCGCCATTGGGTTTTTCCACCACCACGAGAGAGCCGACGTGATGCTCGCGCATCGCCTCGGCCGCTTCACGCACGGTCGCCGTGGCCTGGATGCTCACGACATGGTGGGTACAGAGGTCGGCAATCTGCATGGGCGCGGTCTCCCGATGGAGCGATGGGTGGGGCCTGGCGAGGTCGGCCGAGCAGATGTGCCGGGGACGATGCTGGCGGTAGTGCGGCGAGCGTCCCGTCATGCCCAAGTCCCGCGCGTGACGGCAGGGCAGACAGGCGCTACGGATGGTTCGGCGACAGGTGTCTCGGCAACGGACATCGGCGCACTCCAGTGCGGCGGGAAGGGGGGAGGTCCACTGTGCGTGGCTGGGTGCGGAGCTTGTTGATCTGCATCAAGCAGGTGCGCCCTCGGGTTGATGCACATCAACGTACGCGCCTCGGGGCTGGCCGAGCATCGCCGAACGGTGCGGTGTATCGATCATCGCCACCATCCACGACACGGCGGAGGACACCATGGCGGCGACCCATGCGCAGAGCTTTCTGGATCGCGCCGATGCCGGCACCCAACTGGCGCGCGCGCTGAACATCTACCGCGGGCAGCATCCGCTGGTGCTGGCGATCCCGCGCGGGGGCGTGCCGATCGGCCGCACCGTCGCTGACGCGCTCGACGGCGAGCTGGACGTGGTGCTGGTGCGCAAGCTCGGTGCGCCGGGCAATCCAGAGCTGGCGATCGGCGCGATCGACGAGCAGGGCCGGGTGTCGCTCAATGAGTACGCCGAGGTCGCCGGCGCCGACGAGACGTACGTGCAGGTCGAGGCCGCCGAACAGCTGGAGCTGATTCGCGCCAGGCGCGCCCGTTACCGGCCGCAGGGCGCATCCATCGATCCGGCGGGGCGGCTGGTGATCGTGATCGACGACGGACTGGCCACCGGCGCCACCATGCAAGCCGCGCTGGCGGCCGTGCGTGCGCGCCACCCGGCACGACTGGTGTGTGCGGTGCCGGTGGCGGCACCGCGCAGCCTGGCCGAGCTCGACGGGCAGGCGGACGACGTGGTTTGCCTGGTCGCCCCACCCGGGTTTCACGCCGTGGGGCAGTTCTATCACCGCTTTCCTGCCGTGTCCGACGAGGAGGTGATCCGCCTGCTGGCATCGGCACCGTCGGCTTCGGCTTCGGGCAACCGCACCGTGCAAAGCGTGCGCCTGCCGGTGGACGGGTTGATGCTGGAGGGCGATCTCACCGTGCCGGCGCAGGCGCGCGGGTTGGTGATCTTCGCCCATGGCAGCGGCAGCAGCCGGCTCAGCCCGCGCAACCGCGCGGTGGCCGAGGTACTGCACCGCGGCGCCATGGCCACGCTGCTGTTCGATCTGCTCAGCCCGATGGAAGACAGCGACCGGCGCATGCGTTTCAACGTGTCCCTGCTCGCGGCGCGGCTGGGCCAGGCGGTGACCTGGGCGCGCGGCGTGCCGGCCCTGCAGGCGCTGCCGATCGGCCTGTTCGGCGCCAGCACGGGCGCCGCGGCCGCGTTGATGGTGGCGGCCGAGCAGCCCGAGGACGTGGCCGCGGTGGTCTCGCGCGGCGGCCGGCCGGATCTGGCCGGTGCCGTCGCCTTGGCGCGCGTCACCGCGCCCACCTTGCTGATCGTGGGCGGCGCCGATACCGACGTGATCACGCTCAACCGGCAGGCGCTGGCGCAAATGAACGGTGTGACCGAACTGGTGCTGGTGCCGCGCGCCACGCACCTGTTCGAAGAGCCCGGCGCGCTCGAACGGGTGGCTGCGCTGGCCTCGGGCTGGTTCAAGCGCTGGCTCGGCGCATGAGCGCCATCGTCACCGCACCGCTGGACGCCATCCGCGCCATGGCGGTGCGCCTGGACGACGCCGACCACGACTACGACGTCCTGCTCGATGCCAGCATCGGACGCCAGTTCGTGCTGCTCGGCGAGGCCACCCACGGCACCCGCGAGTTCTACCGCATGCGGGCGGACATCACGCGGCGGCTGATCGTGGAGCAGGGCTTCGACGGCGTGGCGGTGGAGGCGGACTGGCCCGATGCCTGGCACCTGCACGATTACGTGTGCGGTGGCGGCGCATCGATCGAGCAGGCGTTCGACGCGTTCGAGCGCTTTCCGCGCTGGATGTGGCGCAACGCCGAGGTGTTGCCGTTCATCCGCTGGCTGCGCGAGCACAACGAGCCGCGCCGGCCGGAAGCGCGGGTAGGCTTCTACGGGCTGGACATGTACAGCCTGTATCGATCGGCCGCGGCAGTGGTGGCGTACCTGGAGCGGGTCGATCCCGAGCAGGCCGAACTCGCGCGCGAACAGTACGCCGCGCTCGATCACGTGCGCGATCCGCAGCGCTACGGCTACGAGGCCGTCATGGGGCTGCGTCCGGACTGCCGCGAGGCAGTGCAGCAGCGATTGGCCGATCTGCTCGACCGCGCGCCGGATTATCTGGACCGCGACGGCAGCACGGCGCGCGACGCGCAGTTCGTCGCCGAGCGCAATGCGCACGTGGTGGTCAGCGGCGAGGCGTACTACCGCAGCATGTTCGCCGGCCGGCAGAGCAGCTGGAACCTGCGCGATTACCACATGACCCAGACCCTGTTCGCGCTGCAGGAATATCTGCGCGGCACCGGGCGTACCGGCCGGCTGGTGGTGTGGGCGCACAACTCGCATCTGGGCGATGCGCGCGCCACCCAGATGGGACACGCCGGCGAATGGAACGTGGGCCAGCTGGTGCGCCGCCGGGTGGGTGCGCGCGATGCGCTGCTGGTGGGTTTCACCACTTACACCGGCCACGTCACCGCGGCCAGCGACTGGGGCGGCGAGCCCGCGCGCATGGCCGTGCGCCCAGCGCGCAGCGACAGCTACGAGGCGCTGTTCCACCACAGTCGGATGGACCGCTTTTACCTCCCCCTGCAGGAGCTGACGGCGCGAGTGCTGCACGAGCCGATGCTGGAGCGCGCCATCGGCGTGATCTACCGGCCCGACACCGAATACGCGAGCCACTACTTCAGCGCATCGCTGCCCGAGCAGTTCGATGCAGTGTTCCACCTGGACGAAACCGAGGCGGTCGAGCCGCTCGACGACGGCGAGGCCATCGACGAACTGGCGCGGATCCAGCCGGGCAGCCGATAGCCACCAGCATCGATCGGACGCCCGGTGGCGGGCGGTTCCCCGCGGACGGTCAGTGCCGCAGGAACAGCGGCAGGGTGGTGTGCTGCAACAGGTATTCGGTGGTGTCGCCGAGCCTGGCTTCCCTGCGCCGTGCCTTGCCGCTGACGCCGGCGATCAGCAGATCGCAGCGATGGATCGACGCGACCTCCAGCAGGGTATGGCCGGCGGCCACGCCCTGGCTTGCCACCACTTCCTCCCGCACGTGGATGCCGTGCGCGGCCAGATGCGCCCGCGGGTCGAGCGTGGGCCATTCGCCCGCACGGTGTTCCTCGTGTGGTTGCGCGGCACGCATCAGAAGCACGTCGCCGGCCTTGCGCAGGAGGGGAATGGCCGCGTGCAGGCTGCGCGTGGCCGCGGCGGAGCCGTCCCATGCCAACGCGATGCGCTCCAGTCGCCCCAGCACGCAGAACGCTGTCGGCACCACGATGCACGGCCGGTCGGACAGCACGGCAGCGCGGAGCAGCGTGCTCAGGGTGCTTCCGTCAAAACCGTGGGGCCGATCCAGCACGATGAGATCCGCGGTGGCGCCGGCGGCATCGAGGATGTCGCGCGGGTCGCCCAGCGCCACCTGCCAGCGCGCTTCCTGCGCGCCCAGGCCCAGCGCCCAGGCGGCGAACTCCCGCCCCGCCAGCATCGCGCAGTGGATTTCATTGGTGGATTCGGCCATCCATTCGGCCAGCCCCGAAGCGACGTTGCCGGCGGCGGGCATGGTCGGCAGCGGCCGGCCGGCATACAGCCCGGTAAGCGAGGCACCGAGCACTGCCGCCAGTTCCGCGGCGTATCCCATGCCGGGGCTCCACTGGCGGAAATCGGTGCAGTAGGCCAACAGATCACGCATGCCCGCTCCGGGTTGATCGCGGGGTGCGCGTGCGCTGGTGGATGCCGTCATGCCAGACGCGTACATGCGCACCTGCACGCAAAGAATGAGTCGACGCCACGATGCACGCGCCGCGCGGCAAGGCGCTTGATCCAAATCACCCTTGCGGCTCGGCGCGACGCGCGATTGATCCGGATCAAACATCGCGCCGCGCCGCGCCGGACACTGCATCGCCTCTCATGCGGACCATCGCCGATGAACGATCTGCTTATCCACGTGCGATCGCTCGATCCTTGGACGCGCGCCGCCGAGTACGGCGTCGGGCTGGCTGCACTGCTCGAGGCGTCTGTTACCGGCGCGTTCGTCTATCCCTCGCCGCTGCAGGTGGCACCCACCTACAGCTCGCCCGAGCTGCTCGCGGCGATTTTCGCCAGTGCGCGCGAAACCGCCGGGCTGGCGCGCGCGCAGGCGCAGCCGTTCCTGCACTGGGCGCGCGAGCGGGGAGCGCCGCAAGCGGCATGGCACGTGGCCGAGGGCGATGCGGCCGAAGCGCTGGCGCACATCGGCACGTGGCACGACCTGTTGCTGCTGGATCGCGGCAGCGATGAGCCATCCACGCGCGGACCCGCGGAGCTGGCGCGACTGATCCTGGCGGTGGGATTGCCGTGCGTGGTGGTGCCACGGCATGCCATCGTGCCGGTGTCACTGGATTGCATCGCGATCGGCTGGAACGGATCGCAGGAGGCGGTGCGCGCCATCCACGCCGCACTGCCGCTGCTGCAGCGCGCGACGCGGGTGGTGCTGCTCCAGGGCCCGCTGCGCCGGACCTATCCGGAGATCACCTGGAAGCCTCCGCTGGATATCGACCTCTACCTGCAGCGCCACGCGGTGCACGCCGAGCATCGCCCGCTGGGCAACGATGCAGGCGAGGCCGGCGAGGCACTGCTGGAGGGTGCCGCCCACGTCGGCGCCGACCTGCTGGTGATGGGCGCCTACGGCCGCAGCCGCTTCAGCGAATGGGCGCTTGGCGGCGCGACCCGGCACGTGCTGGCCGATGCCGCACTGCCGGTGCTGCTGCGGCACTGAAACCGCTCAACGCACCAGCAGGATCGGCACCAGGCAACTGCGCATCATCGTGGTGGTGGTGCTGCCCACGATGAACTGGCGGATGCGCGAGTGCCCGTAGGCGCCCATCGCCAGCAGGTCGATGGCATGCAGCCGCACGTAGTCGGCGATCACGGTGTCGGCGTGGCCGGGGATCATTTCGATGCGCGGGGCCACCCCGGCGGCATCCAGCAACTGGCTGGCCCAGTGCATCGCTGCCTTGCTTTCGGGCGACTCGGTGGCAGCGATCACCACATGGCATTCCAGGCCGGCGAGTAGCGGATGCCGTGCGGCCAGCTCCACCGCCTTGCGCGCGCTGGCACTGCCGTCGAAGGCCACCAGCACGCGCTGGATCGGCTTGAACGCGCGCGAGGCCACCAGCATCGGATGATTGATCGCGCGCGCCACGCGCTCCACGTTGCGGCCCAGGTGCAGCTTCGCCATGTCGGCCGCCTCGCCGCGCTTGCCCATCACCAGCAGGTCGAACGCGGTGTCGATCTCGGCGAGGGCGTCCACCAGGTCTCCGTGGCGCAGCCGCGGGTGCACCGGCTCGACGCCCTGCGCGCGGGCTTGCCGTGTCGCTTCGTCGAGCAGGGCGCGGCCCCGTTCCAGCGCCAGCTTGCTGCGCTTCTCATCCAGCGCGGCCAGTTCCTGCAGGAGTTCCTCGCTGGCGCCCAGGCCGATGCTGCCACTGAGGTTGGAGGTGGGGGAGTGCTCGGGATGACGGTCTAGCGTGTGCATCAGCTCCATCCCCGCGCCCAGGCGCGAGGCGGCCCAGATGGCGTGGTCGAGCACGCTCTGCGTGTAGATCGAGTGGTCCAGACAGGTCAGTACGGTTTTCATGGTGTTGTTCTCAATGGCCCATCAGTTGTTCGACGGCGTCGGGCTTGTCGTGCACGCCGAGGCGATCGACCAGGGTGGCGCTGGCTTCGTTGAGGCCATGAACCACCACGTCCGTGCCTTCGCGGCGGAACTTCAGCACCACCTTGTCCAGCGCGGTGACGGCGGTGAGATCCCAGAAGTGCGCGCGGCTCACGTCGATGCGCACGCCATCGAGTGCCTCGCGGAAATCGAAGCCGGCGATGAAGCTCTCGGCGGAAGCGAAGAACACTTGCCCGGTGACGCGGTATTCGCGGATGCGCTCGTCGGCGCTGAGCGCCGAGCCGACGTGCAGCACGCGGCCCACCTTGCGCGCAAAGAACAGCGCGCTGAGCAGCACGCCCACCATGACGCCCTTGGCCAGGTCATGCGTGCCCACGACCACCACTACGGTGGCGACCATCACCACGCTGGAGGACTTGGGATGCGTGCGCAGGTTCTTAACCGACGACCAGCTGAAGGTGCCGATCGACACCATGATCATTACCGCCACCAGCGCACCCATCGGGATCAGGCTCACCCACGGGCGTGCGAACACCACCAGGATCAGCAGGAAGATGCCCGCGCACAGCGTGGACAGCCGCCCGCGGCCGCCGGATTTCACGTTGATCACCGACTGCCCGATCATCGCGCAGCCGGCCATGCCGCCAAACAGACCCGACACGATGTTGGCCGTGCCTTGGCCGATGCACTCGCGACTCTTGTTGCTCGACGTGTCGGTGAACTCGTCCACGATGGCCGCCGTCATCATCGATTCGAGCAGCCCCACCACCGCCATCGGCAGGGAGTAGGGCAGCACGATGCGCAGCGTCTCCAGATTGAACGGCACCTGCGGAAACAGGAACGTCGGCAGGCTGTCCGGCAGCGTGCCCATGTCGCCCACCGTGCGCACGTGCACGCCGGCCAGCACGGTGAAGATCGTCAGCACCACGATGCAGATCAGCGGCGAGGGAATCACCCTGGTGAAGCGCGGCACGCCGTAGATGATTGCCAGCCCGGCCACCACCAGCGCATACACCTGCCACGGCGCGCCGATCAGCTCGGGCAGCTGCGCCATGAAGATCAGGATCGCCAGCGCGTTGACGAAGCCGGTCACCACCGACTTGGAGACGAAGCGCATCAGTGCGCCGAGCTTGAACACCCCGGCGAGAATCTGGAACGCGCCGGTCAGCAGCGTGGCGGCCATCAGGTATTGCAGGCCGTGGTCGCGCACCAGGGTCACCATCAGCAGGGCCATTGCGCCGGTGGCCGCCGAAATCATGCCCGGCCGCCCACCGACGATGGCGACGGTGACGGCGATGCAGAACGAGGCGTACAGCCCCACCTTCGGGTCGACGCCGGCCACGATGGAAAAGGCGATCGCCTCGGGAATCAGCGCCAGCGCCACCACGGTGCCGGCAAGCACGTCGGCGCGAACGTTGGAGAACCACTCCTTGCGGAGGTTCTGAAGATGCATGGGAAATATCCGGACAAACGCGCGTGCCGTGCCCGGATAAGCGGGCCGGCGACGCAAATCAGAGGGAAGCTCGACCGCGGCGCGGGAGCGGAAAACCGAGGGGCGGCGAAGCCTACGGTGGCGGAGCGGGTACGCCGCGAGATGCGCGTGCCGCGGGGGCGTGATCGATCAGGAACATCGCGAAATTCTAGCAGGCGCCAACGGCACCGTCCCGATGGCGGTCAATCAGGGCGTCCGGCGGGCTGTTACACACTGTTACAGACCGTTGCGGGTTTGCGTTTGTCTGGCGCGGGCGGCGGGTTAGGTTCGTGATGCGCCACTGTCTGCCCATGCCGAGGAACTCCCCATGTCCGTGACTGCCCGCGATTTCGCCGTTCTTGCCAGCATGACGCCCGAGCCCACGACGCGGCCGCGCCTGGACGACGTGGACATCGACAAGCTGCGCCAGCACATGATGGTGATCCGTCGCAAGGTGCAGGCCGGGCAGTACGTCTACCGTGCAGGGCAGCCGTTCCACGCGCTGTACCTGGTGCATGCCGGCTTCCTCAAGAGCTGCGAGCTGGCGCGAGACGGTCGCGAGCAGGTCACCGGCTTTCGCATGCGCGGCGATCTGGTGGGCGTGGAGTCGATCGGCCTGGGCCAGTACTCGTGCGACCTGGTGGCGCTGGAAGACAGCGAGCTGTGGGAGCTGCCCTATCCGCCGGTGCTGCTGGCGTGTCGCGAACTGCCGGAACTGCAGGCTCGCCTGACCACGGCATTGGCAGAGGAGATTCGCCGCGACCGCCTGTGGATGCTCTCGCTCGGCACGCTGAGCGCCGAGCGCCGGGTGGCCGCCTTCCTGTTCGACGTGGCGCAGCGGCATGCCACGCTGGGCTTCAGTCCGCGCCATTTCATCCTGCGTATGGGCCGCGCGGACATGGGCAGTTTCCTCGCGCTCAAGCACGAAACGGTGACGCGCGCGCTCTCGCGGCTGGCTGAACTGGGTTACATCACGGTGCAGCGGCGCGAGGTGCGCGTGCTCGATACCGCCGCGCTGGCGCGACTGGCGGGGCAGGGCGAAGCGATCCACTGAATCGCCGTACGTTCGCCGCGGATCAGGCCTTCAATGGCCGGTTCGCGCTACCGTCCAGCACCGTCCGCACCGCCGTGGACAGACTTTCACGGCTGTAGGGTTTGGGTAACAACGTCATCTTGCCGAGGTCATCGGTGATGTCCGGCACGCCCGGCTCGTAACCCGAGGTGATCAGCACGGCCAACTGCGGGTGGCGCCGACGCGCCTCGACGGCGAGCTGCACGCCGCTCATGCCGGCACCCAGCATCACATCGGAAAACAGCAGCGCGACGGGTGGCTGGTTGTCGAGCAGGTGCAGGGCGCTCGCCGCGTCGGCCGCCTCCAGCACCCGGTAGCCCAGCGATTTCAGAAAGGCCACGGCGAGGTACCGCAGGTCCGGCTCGTCCTCCACCACCAGCACGCGCTCGTTGCTGCGAACGACCGGCGCCACGGGCGCCTCGGCAGGCAGCGGCGATGACATCCGTGCCACCGGCAGCATCATTTCCACACGCGTGCCTCGCCCGGGCGCGCTGTCGATGTGCAGCTGGCCACCGGTCTGCCGCACGAATCCGTAAACCATGCTCAGGCCCAGTCCGCTGCCCTTGCCGGCCGGCTTGGTGGTGAAGAACGGTTCGAGGGCGTGCTTGAGTACCTCGCGGCTCATGCCCGTGCCGGTGTCGGCCACTTCAATCACCACGTAGTGACCGGCCGCCAGGCCAAGCGAGTCGATCGCCGCGGGCAGCGTGCGCTCGTGCACGCTCAGCACCAGCTGTCCGCCGCCGGGCATGGCATCGCGAGCGTTGATGGCGAGATTGAGCAGGGCGGTATCGAGTTCGCCGGGGTCGGCGTAGACCGGGGGCAGGCCAGAGGGACAGTCCACGGTAAGCGTGATGGTGCCGCCGAGCGCGCGTTCGAGCATCTCCGCCAGTCCGTCCAGCGCGGCGTGCACCGAAATGGCCACCGGCACCAATCGGCGCTGCCGCGCGAAGCCGAGCAGCTTGCGCGTGAGGCTGGTGCAGCGCTCCACCGCGCGACGGGCACTGGCAATGGTGTGCTGCGCATCGGCGGATCGATCGGCACCAGCCTCCAGCAGCTGCAGGTTTCCCGAGATCACCGTGAGCAGGTTGTTGAAGTCGTGCGCGATACCGCCAGTAAGCTGGCCCAGTGCGTCGATGCGCTGGGCATGCGCGAGCTGCTCCTCGCTGCGGCTGCGCTGGATCGTGGCGGCCAACATGTTGGCCACCGACTGCAGGAAATGCAGCTTGTTGTAGCCGAAGGTGTCGTGGGCCTCGGCAAGCGCCAGCAGCATCCCCATCGGCTTGACGCGATCGAACAGGGGTACCAGCGCCGCGTCGACAAAGCCGGCGTCCTGCAGGGCGCGACGCGTACCGGCAAAGGTCGTTTCATCAGCCTTGTCCAGCGTCAGTACGGTCGGCGCGCGGCGCGCCATGAGATTCCTGAGGCCTTCACCGGAAAAAGTGTCGAGCAGCGCCTGCTGCAGCGGCTCGGACAGTCCGGTGGACGCCCGCACACTCAACTCACCGGTATGTGGCTCGATGAACACGATCGCCACCGCTCCGGCCTCCAGCGCGGCCGACAGCAGCGAGGGCATGCCGTCGATGGCCATGTCGTACTGGGGCGACTCCAGCACCAGCCGTCCTGCCTGGGCCACGAATACGTCGTAGCGCGCCCGCTCCATCGCCTCGCGCGCTCGCTGCGTGGCCGAGATGTCGCGGATCGAGGCGGCGAACAGGGTACCTTCCATCGTCTCGATGGGGCTGAGTGCAACCTCGACGGGGAAGGGGGTGCCATCGCGCCGCACGCCGGTCAATTCATAGCCCGCGCCCATCTTGCGCACGCGCGGGTTGGCCATGTAGCGGGCCCGATGCGCCTCGTGCGCGGTGCGCAGGCTATCAGGCAGCAGCACATCCACCCGCTCGCCGACGAGGTCGCCATGCGCGTAGCCGAACATCGCCTCGGCCTGGGGATTGGCCAGCAGGATGCGGCCGACGTGCCCGGTCACGATCATCGCGTCCGGCGCGGTGTCGAACAGCGCGCGGAACAGCTCCGATTCGGCGACCGGGCGTCGGGACGTGGTCATTCGCGTTGCACCGCCTCGGCAAACAGGTAGCCGGAGCCGCGTATCGCCTTGATCAGGGTGGGGCGGGCGGGATCGGGCTCGATCTTGCGGCGCAGGCGACCGATCTGCACGTCGATGGCGCGGTCGTAGGGGCCGGCATCGCGGCCGTGGATGCGGGTCATCAGGTCGTCGCGCGAAAGCACCTGCTGCGGATGTTCCACGAACAGGCTGAGCAGTTCGAACTCGCCGTGGGTGAGCGGCACGCTGACGCCCTGCGGGTTGGTGAGGCGGCGCGCCTGCGGATCGAGCCGGTAGCCCGCGAAGCCATAACAGGTGGGAGCCGGGCCGTTGGCATTGCCGCGACCGGCCTCGGAGGCGCGGCGCAGCACGCTGCGCACGCGTGCCAGCAGCTCGCGCAGGTCGAACGGCTTGGTGACGTAGTCGTCCGCGCCCAGTTCCAGCCCCACCACCCGATCCACCGATTCGCCGCGCCCGGTGACAATGATCACCGGGCCGCGCCAGTGCTCGTGCAGCTCGCGCGTCAGTTCAAAGCCGTCTTCGCCCGGCAGGCCGAGGTCGAGCAGCACCAGTTGCACGCTTTCCTGCGCCAGGCACGCGCGCATCGTGCGACCGTCGCCCACCGCGCTGACGCGAAACCCCTGGCCGGTGAAATAGCGCTGCAGCAAGGAACCGACCTCGGCATCGTCGTCGACCACCAGCAGATGGGTGGCTGGCGGGCAGGGGGGCGATTCGGTCGGGTGGGGGTTCGACATGGAAATCCTTGCAGGCTGGCAAGCGTGTTCAGGACAGTCGAAGGGCGCGGATCTCGCAACACATTGCGCCGCTGCGAACGATAACACCCGGAGGCCCCCGATTGGCATCAGATAAGGGCGGGCCAGGCGCTTGACCGAGGTCAATACCGGCGCCATCCGCTGCGCGCACGCTGGCGCCGTTCGCTTGTCCCCCAGCAGGAGTACGCACATGAGCAACGATCGTCAACTGCAGCAGGATGTGATCGCGGAGCTGGGCTGGGATGCCGCCGTCAACGCCAGCCGCATCGGCGTGGAAGCCAAGAACGGCATCATTACGCTGTCCGGCCACGTGGAGAGCTACGCCCAGAAATGGGCAGCCGAACGCGCGGCCCAGCGCGTGGGCGGGGTCAAGGGCGTAGCCGTGGAGATGGACGTGGTGCTGCCCGGCAGCAGCCAGCGCACCGACGCCGACATCGCCAGTGCCGCGCGCAACGCGCTGGAATGGAACGTGCTGGTGCCGCGCGACGCCGTGGCCGTGATGGTGGAGGACGGCCACATCACCTTGTCCGGCGACGTCGAGTGGGCCTACGTGCGCAGCGCCGCCGAGTCGAGCGTGCGCGGCTTGCAGGGAGTGAAGGACGTGAGCAACCTCATCCGCATCCGCCCGCAGATCAAGCCGAGCGACGTGAAGACCAAGATCGAAGCCGCCCTGCAACGGCGCGCGCATCTCGACGCCCGCTCGATCAGCGTGGACGTCGACAAGGGTACGGTCACCCTGGCCGGCACCGTGGACTCGCTGGCCGAGCGCGTTACCGTGGAAAACGCGGTGTGGAATGCCCCGGGCGTGCAGAAGGTAGTCGACAACCTGATCGTTGCGCGTTGAGCAGCGAGGGCAGGGCCGGCACACCGCTGCTGCACTGAAGACAGCCGACAGATGTCCGGATCGCCGCCGGGACGGCGCAGCTGCGGTGCTGCCGTCCGCCGCAGCCCGGGCCGTGGGCCGGCCGCATTCCAGAACGCCGGCGCACGGCGCCGCTGACCGGAGCGAAACATGTTCCAGCACATCCTGATCGCCACCGACGGCTCGCCGTTGTCCCAGCGCGCGGCGGATACCGCCATCGCCCTGGCCAAGACCCTCGGCGCGCGGCTGTATGCCTTCCACGCCGTGATGCCGTTTCCGGCCGTGGCCTACTTTGCCGAGATGCTGCTGGCCAGCCAGACGCAGTACACCGAAGCGGCCATCGAACAGGCCCGACGCTATCTCGACCATGTCTGCCAGCATGCCAAGGCAGCCGGGGTGGCGAGCGAGAGCGGCTTCACCGTCAACGCGCATCCGCACGAGGCGATCATCGCGGCCGCCGCCGAACAGCACTGCGACCTCATCGTGATGGCCAGCCACGGCCGCCACGGCGTCGAGCGCGCGCTGCTCGGCAGCGAAACCCACCGAACGATTCTCTATGGGGATGTGCCGGTGCTGGTGTGCCGCTGAACCAACGGCCATTCTTGATTTTACATAATATACAGTTTGACAGCTTCAGCTGACTGACCGGCCCAGGACGGGCCATGGTGGTGGAAAGCATTGCGGCACAACGGCTGGCGCGGCACGCGCCTCCGCAGATTGAGCATGGCACCAGCGCAATGCTGGCGCCTGACCCGGGCATTTCATCCGGTGGGTGGGCGCCATGAGCGACGCCCGAATCAGTATCTCACTGCCTGGCCACCCGAAGACCAAGAAGCTGATCAAGCGGCTCGGTCCAGAAGCGGCATGGTTCCTCGTGCGCCTGTTCCTGTGGGCCGCCGAGAACAAGCCCGATGGGAACCTCACCGGACAGTCGGCCGAGGACATCGAGCTGGCGATCGATTGGACGGGTGAAGAAGGCGCGCTGGTGGCGGCGCTGTCGGAGGTCCGGTTTTTGGATGGCGTTGACGGCTCTTACGCGATCCACGACTGGGCCGAGCACAACCCATGGGTCAGCGGTAGCGATATGCGCTCGGCGAAGGCGCGCTGGAACGCCATCAAGCGACATCACGGGATACGCGAAGCGGATCTGCAGGTGCCGGAGTGGGCGGCGCGGCGCCATGCGGAACCAGATGCTAGTAGCAGTACCACTAGCAATGCTGGCAGCAATGCCACAAACAGCGCAGGCACTACTAGCAGCAATGCTCCGTCTCCGTCTCCGTCTCCGTCTCCGTCTCCGTCTCCGTCTCCGTCTCCGTCTCCGTCTCCGTCTCCGTCTCCGTCTCCGTCTCCGTCTCCGAAACCTCAAGAGCTTCGCGATGTAGGAGAGATTGTTGAAACCCCAAAATCTGAGGCAATAGGGGAAACGCGAGCGCCCCCGGAAAAGCTCACCCCGGCTTTGGCCTGCAGGGAGTTGCATAGCCTTGGGGTCTCCGGATTGAACCCGAGCTACGCACCACTCCACGAGGCCATCGAGGAGGGCGTTGATCGAGAGGGTTTGCTCGCTTCAGCTCGCGCGGCGGTGAAGAAGGGGAAGGGTCGACTGGACTACATCGTGGCCAGGGCGCGAGGCCGACTGCGCGACGGCGAATCTGCCAATCCTCCAATCGCCAAGCAGGCGCAGGTGGAGCAGCGCAACGCTTCAGTGGCCGCGGCCTGGGCTGACCAGGAGGGCGACCATGCAGCCGTCTGATCGTGCTGACTTCGCCCGAGCTCTCGCCGACGTGATGGCGTACTACGGCCGTGATTGCTCTCCGTTCATGCTGGAGATTTTCTGGAAAGGCTTGGCGGGCCACGAATTCGAGGACGTTTCGCGTGCGCTGACCCTGCATGCGCGAGATCCGGATCACGGCCAGTTCGCTCCCAAGCTGGCCGACATCACGCGGCTGCTCGAGGGCACTACCAACACCCAAGGCGCTCGCGCCTGGTCGAAGGTGGAGCGGGCCGTGAAGTCGGTCGGGAAGTATCGATCGGTGGTGTTCGATGACCCGCTGATCCACGTGGTGATCACGGAAATGGGCGGGTGGACGAGCCTCTGCGCCATCAACGTGGAGGATCTGCCGTTCAAGGCCAGAGACTTCGAGCGCCGGTATTCGGCCTACCGCCTTCGGCGCGAAGTGCCGTCGTTCCCGTCGCACCTGATCGGAGAGCACGAGGCCGAGAACCGATTGAACGCTGCACGACTCGGCGGCCTGGAATGGAACTGCAAGCCCGTGCTGATCGGCGATGTTGAGCGTGCTCAACGCGTCCTCGAGCGTGGAAGCGAGCAGCCAGCGCTGCGTATCACCGACTCGGCTAAGGCCGCAGCTGGCGTGCTGGCTGCACTCACGGGAGGTGTGAAGCGTGAAGCTTGAGTGCCTGTCTGCCGAGCGTTCTATCAGGTTAGCTCGCCTTACCGTTGTTCTCCCAGCTACCCACATCACCGGGATAGTGGGGCGCGAGCCCTTGCGCCATGCCATCCGACCCGCTCGGCGCTCGCTGGCGGTCTCATGCCTTCGTGAGATTTGCAGGAACCCGAAAGCCGAAAGCCGGGAGCCCTTGCGGAGCGCGGTCTGCCAGCGGTCGGCTGGGGTCGGGGCAGGACACCCCCCACCGAAAGCAGGCCCCATCGGGTCCGGGCCCCTTACCTGGTGGGCCCTCGAAAAATGGGAAGGGTTTTCAGGTTTTGGCCGCGAGGGGGTACTGCGTGGCTAACCGGGCTGTCACTGAGCGCGATTTCCGGGCCCCTCAATTCCGCGATGCGGATCCGGCTGACTACGAGTTCCGCGATGACGGTGCGATCGTCCGCAAGGATCGATGGGAAATGGCCTTTCGCCGAATCCGTGACCTCGTTGGGGACCAGCGTCGCGAGTTCGAGGTGGCGGATGTGATCGCAGCCGTCGCGGCGCTAGTAGCGGCCATTGAGGGTCCGCTCGAAGAGCTGGAGGAGGACGATCGTGGCTGAGGTGCCGGAGATCCCGCGCGGCCTCGACCTGCCGGCGCAGGAGCTGCGCATTCGCGAGTCGCTGCTCGCGGGCGGCGGGCCGCTGGCGTCGGCGATGCGCGCCGTGGAGGCGCGCGAGTGGCGCACTCCGGGTTGGCTGACGCTGTGCTGGCTGTGGGTGCAGTTCCTGGTGGTGGTGCGCGGGTTCCGCGGCGCGACGACCGTGGCGGACTACGTGGAGGCCGTGGCGCGCTTCGTCGGCTGGGTGGACGAGCAGCGCCTCGACCTGCGCGCTCTTCAGGTGCGCGACCTCGACAACTGGCAGAAGTGGCTGTACATGCGCCGCCGGCTGTCGGTGTCGGCGCGCCGGCAGGCGCTGATGGCCGTGCGCAGCCTGTTTGGCTACATGGCCAGCCGCGACGAGGCGAAGAACGTCACCGTGGGCTATGCCGCGCCGAAGCGCGTCACCAGCACGGCGAAGAAGTACAGCCCAACCCAGCTGCGTTCGCTGTTCGCCGCGGTGAAAGAGGGCGAGACCGAGCTGGTGGTGCAGCGGGATACCGCGATGCTGCTCCTGCTGCTGGCCGGTGGCCTGCGCCGCGAGGAGATTTCCACACTGCGCATCGACCAGCTGGAGCTGGCCAGCGACCGGAAGGGCCAGGTGCACGTGTTCGGCAAGGGCGCGAAAGAGCGCACCGTGCCGATCGAAGGCCCGGTGGTGCGCTCGCTGGTGGTGTGGCTGGAGGCGCGCAGCCGCATCGACGAGCTGCACACCGATGCGGTGTTCGTGAACCTCTCCCGCAACGGCGGAAAGGGCGCCGGCCTGGGCGTGAAGGCGATCGAGGACACCGTGAAGCGCACGGCGCGCCGCGCTGGCCTGGGCAGCTGGGGCGTGCACCGCTTCCGCGTCACCTTCGCCACGATGCTCTACGACGACGGCACCGACATCGAGCGCATCCGCGTGCTGATGGGCCACGAGTCCATCGAAACCACGCGCCGCTACCTCGCGGTGAGTAACCGCATGAACCGCCACAGCCTGAAAGCCCATCGCCAGCACGCCGCCCTCGGCACCGTGCCCGATGACCTGCCGCTGTGGGCCCAAGACCTCGAGAGGAAGCGCCATGGATCCAGCATTCTCCCGCCCCGGTGAGCCGCCCACGGCGTTCGAGGAGCAGCTGCTCGCCGGTGTGCAGATGGAGCACCCCACCAGCGCCAAGGATCTGTGGCTGCTCATCGCCCAGCAGATCGGCCTGGCCGCGCTGGTGCGCGTGCTCGACCAGTTCGGCGACGAGCACGTGTGGGTGCCATCGCGCAGCGGCCTGCTGAAACCGCTGTGGAGCCAGCTGCGTGATGCCGAGATCGAGCGGCTGGTGCGGCAGGAGGGCATGAGCCACCGCGGCATCGCCGACCAGCTGAAGGTGCCGCGCACGACCGTGCAGCGGGTGGCCCGTGCCCGGCATGGCGGCGGGCCACCCCGGCATGGGAAACAGCGCCGATGACCGACCGCAAGGCCAAACGCCCCTACACCATGAGCCCGGCCGCGCTGGAGCAGCGCCGCAGCAACTTGCCGGCCGCTGCCGCGGCGGCCACCGGGCCGATCACGGAGGAGGGCAAGGCCGCCAGCAGCCGCAACGCGTGGGTGCATGGACGCTACAGCGCCATCAACCGGCAGCACTTCGGGCAGAGCGCATCGGCCATCAGCAAGATGTTCGGCAAGCCGTGCGTGACCACGTGTCCGTTCCATCCGGACAACCCCGAGCGCACCGAACACCCCTGCAGCCTAGTGCTGGATGGCCTCACCCGTGCCGGCGGCAGCTGCCTGGACAAAACCGTCTACGTGCACGCGCTCGACTCGCTGATGCGCGCCTTCACCGATGGCGACATGGATGGCATGCACGGCCTGCTCGCCGGGCAGATGGCCGGCAACATGGAGCTGCTGCACAAGATCCGCGAGAGCATCGCCAACGACGGCCTGCTGCTGTCGATACCGTGGGTCAGCAAGGAAGGCGAGGTGGTGTACGACAAGGACGGCCACATGGTCATCGCCGAGTACAAGCCCAACCCGATGCTGGCGGCGCTGATCAAGTTCAACGAGTCGCTCGGCATCAACTTCGCCGAGCTCATGGCCACGCCGCGCGCCCGGGAAAAGCTCAAGGACGACGACGAGGCCGCCGATGGCCTGCAGTCGCTGCTCGGCGCCATCTTCAACCGCGCGCAGAAGCGCCTGCCGTCGCCGGGCCGCGACGATGGCTAAGCGCCGCCGCCTGCCCACCGGCAACCACGACGTGCTTCGCCAGATGAGCGAGCGCGGTGTGTTCGCGCCGGATGAGTTCGAGGCGTGGCTGTGCGAGCGCGGCTGGGCATGGCAGGCGCTGGACCGTGGCGACTACGGCATCACCATGGAGCAGGCGCTGTTCCTGTTCGTGTTCGAAGACCCCGTGCGCTGGGCCGAGACGTTTCTCGTGGAACCACGCACCGGCGACCCGTGGCAGTTCTTCGACTATCAGCGCGAGAGCTGCCGCAGCTGGAGTCAGGACGTAGTGCACCAGGACGGCGCCGAAGTGGGCAAGACGCGCGAGATCACCGTGCTGATCCTGTGGGGCCAGTGCACCAGCATGGGGTTCACCGTGCGCCGGCCGTGGATGCTGGTGGGCGCGCCGCAGCAGACGCACCTGGACGAGATCATCCTGGCGATTGAGGGGCAGGTGGGCGCGCAAGAGAGCGGCGACGCCAAGGGCAGCATCCTCAGCCAGTTCTGGCTGAAGCCCAAGCGCACGCCGCACATGATGCAGCGGTTTCTCACCATCCCGCTGGGCGAGAACGAAAAGCCCGGCATCGGCCGCGTGTACTACCGCCCCGCCGGCCACGACGGCGAGGCGTTCCGCGGCGTGCACGTGAACGCCATGGCGCTGGTGGACGAGGCCGCCAAGCTCAAGCGCGCCGTGCAGTGGAGCGAGTTCTGGCGAAGCTGCGAGCCCGGCTGCCGCAAGCGCGTGTACAGCGTGCCCGATGGCGATCGCAGCACCGGCTTTTTCCAGATGTGCAGCGACGCCGTAGCGAACCTGCCACCCGGTCAGCCCGGCCGGCGGCTGTTCCATTGGCCCAAGACCATCATGCCGCCGCCGTTCTGGAGTCCGGAGCGCGACGCGCAGTTCATCCGCGACTTTGGCGGCCGCCATACCCCGGGCTACAAGCGCAACGTGCTCGGCGAGTGGGGCGAGGCGGAGAACCCGGTGTGGAGTTGGGATCTGTTGCTGCCCAACGTGCAGGATCTGCCCGACTACCGCGTGCTGTCGATCAACATCGACCGCCAGCGCGGCGAGTTCAACGTGAGCGTGAAACGCGTCGTTCTCCACGTGGAACATGGCCGTAAAAGCGGCCAATACGAGGAGCTGTTCGACGGCGCACTGCCGCTTGCCCCGTTCGCCAGCCGCATCGACAGCGAGCGCCGCGAAGCTATGCGCGCGTTGCTGCGCGAGCACCTCGCCGGTTCCAGTGCCGGCGTCTACTGGGCCGGCGCCGACCTGGGCGAAAGCAACGACCCCACGGAGATCATCATCAGCGAGCAGCGCGGCCCCAAGCTGCAGGACGTGCTGCGCGTGAGCGCACGCGGCGTCGACTACTACATCCAGCGCGAGCTGGTGTATTGCCTGCAGGAGTTGTTCGGCGGCCTGCCGCATTGGGGTGTGGATCTGGGCAGCGCCGGCACGGTGGTGGTGAAAGACCTCCAGACGCTGGAGGCCTACGCCGACATGCGGTTCGACGAGGTGATGACGGGCCTGCAGTTCTCCAACGCCGTGGACTGCATCGGCGAAGACGGCGAACCGCTGGTGGACCAGTCCAAGGACGACGGCAGCGGCGAGAGCATTGTGCGTGCACCGGCCAAGCACTGGGCCACGCAATGCATCAGCCAGCGGCTGCAGTCGCTGGGTTACGCCATGGCCTACGACACCGAGGTGCTCAACCACCTCACCAACCACACCGCCCGGCAGGGCACCAAGTGGCCCATCTACGCCAAGAAAGACGACCACGACATCGATGCGCGCCGCATGCAGATGCTGCGCAAGCTGTACGACGAAGTGGGCGGCGAGGTGGATGTTTTCAGCTGTGGGATGGAGGAGCGCGCCGCATGAAGGCTAAATTGCGATGCAGGCTGATGGGCCATCGTCTGGATCCATACGCCAGCTACTACTACGCGATCGACCGCTGCATGCGATGCGATTGCGAAGTGCAGATTGGCGTGCTGAGGGTGGAGCGGATAAAGGTTCGCATCGCCATCGAATGGCAGTTTGCGAAGGAATGGTTTTCGTCTTTCTTGGCCCGGTTCAGGCCATGCCCTGACTGCGGGAAAAAGTGGGGACGCCACGACGAAAACATTGATCACCTTCCTTTCTGACTTCGGGCGCACCCATGAAGATCAACCCGCTCCACCTGATCTACCTTCCCCGCACCGCGGCGATCGCCTACGGCATGACGCACGAAGGGACGCTGTTCGGCGTGCCGGCATGGATGGCGGTGGGCGAGCATGACAACGAGTTCATGGCCGCACCCAAGGTGCCCATCCTCCAGCTTTGGACGCTGCTCGCAGACACCGCGCTGGAGGTACTGACCTATCTGCTGCCTTCCGATCGTTCGATCGAGGCTCCCATCCGCATCCTCAAGCCCATCGGTGACGTATGAACATCCTCCCCCGCACCTGGTTCGCCGGCCGCAAATCCAACGACATCGGCAGCAGCGCCGTGGCGCGTGCCGGCATGGCGCTCGGCCCGTGGAGTGAGCAGATCAACGGGTTCGTGCCGCGGCAGAACAACCCGTGGTTCTTCGAGGCGCTGCGCGAGTCGCTGGGCGTGCTTGATGGCGCCATCAATCGACTGGTGACGGTCGACGGCTTGCTGGCGGTGGAGGGCGGCAACGACAAGCTGGTGCAGGCCATCCAGACCGGGCTGCTGGACAGCATCCCGGTGAGTGACCTGCAGGGCGGCATGCATGCGTTCTACTCGGGGCAGGGCAACGAGCTCTACGAGCAGGGCTTCACCGTGGGCGAAATGGTGTTCGATCGCCGCGGCCGGGAGTTGATCGGACTGCGCGTGGCCGACAGCAAGGGCGTGCTGTTTCACCGCGACGTGGACACCGGCCAGCTGCAAACCTGGTACCTGCCGCCGCTGCCCAATGCCGCTGGGCGAAAGGACGGCACCGACGCCATGGAGACGGTGCTGCGCAACAGCGGCCGCACATTGAACGCGCAGCTTATCCAGGGCAAGGGTTACACGATGATCGACCCCAACCGCATGGTGTACGCCGCCTTCAATCCGGAGAACGACCAGCCTTACGGCGTCAGCCTGCTGCGCTCCATCGAGTTTGTGGGGCAGATCCTGCTGAAGATGCACAACGCCACCGGCCAGGCCTGGGAGCGCTTCGGCGATCCGGTGTTCCACGTGAACTACAAGACCAAGAACCGCACCCTGAAGGATGCCGCGCTGGAGTCCCGGCGCAAGACGCTGGCCGGATCGCTGCAAAGCGCGCTCAACATCAAGCGCAGCGGCAACAGCGCCGATTTCGTCACCGCCGTGGGCGCTGACGACGATGTGTCGGTGAGCATCATCGGCGGCGACGGCAAGGTGCTGAACATCGAAATGCCTGCCCGCCACATGCTCGAGCAGATCCTCGCCAAGACGAGCCTGCCGGCGTGGATGCTCGGCATGCAGTTCTCCACGGCCGAGCGCATGGCCGACAACCAGGCCGAGGTGGTGCTGCAGGAGAGCAAAACCCGGTTTGAGGCCCGCAAGCACGGCCTCAACCGCGTGGTGGAGACCTGGCTGCGCGGCCGCGGCCTCACCTGGAAGCCGGGCGACTGGCAACTGGTGCAGCGCCTACCAAACCTGCGCGATGAGCTGAAGCGCGCCCAGGCGGCGTTCCTCAACGCGCAGACCGCCATGATGGCCGCCAACGGTGGGAAGGCGCCGGCCGCGCCGGCCGGTACCGACCCGCAGAGCGACCCGAGCGCCAAGCACTACGGCGCGCTGGATGAACTGGACCCCGTGGTGCGCGATGCCCTGTACCGCCTGGTGGGCAAGCAGGCGCCACACGTGCACAAGTCCAGCGGCGGCGAGCAGTGGGCGATCGATGACCCGGAGCTGCCGCGCCTCACCACCGCGGCGGTGGCTGCTGCGCAGGCCGCCTGGGTGCAACTGGCCGACGACACCATCGCCGCGCTGTCACTCCCGGCCACCAAGGCGCCCGGCGATGTGTTCGTGTGGGACGCCGCCACCATGCTGCAGAAGCTGCTCAACCTGCAGAGCGACTTCATCATCCGCAACAGCCGCGGCGACAGCGCGCTGGCCAAGCTGGTGTTCGAGATCTGGCAGCGCGGGCTCACGGAGACGCTGGCCAACGCAACGCCCACCGAAACCACCGACATGTTGGTGACGCAGGCGCGCGAGCGCTACAGCGCAGCGCTTCCGGACAGCCTGCAGTCGGCGCTGCAGAAGACCACCGTGCGCGAGTACGAGCAGGGCATCGTGAAGGCCCTGCAGGAAGGCACCTACAACGGTACCAAGCCCACCGAGGTGGCGCGCCAGCTGCGCAAGCAGTTCGGCAACGCCAACTACAACTGGGAGCGGCTGGCCACCTCGGAAATGGTGGCCAGCCATGCCGATGGTGAGGAGGAGGCGCTCAAGGCCAGCAGCATCGCCAAATACGACTGGCTGGTGTCGCCGGACGCATGCAGCATCTGCGTGGGTATCCAGAAGAATGGCCCGTACCTGGTCGGTGCCGGCCCCAAGCCCATGCGCGACAGCCACCCCATGTGCGCCTGCGCGATCACCGCGCACTACGACTAGCGCCAGGCCCCAACGGTGGCCCGCCCCGGCATGGCGGCGGGCCACCTTGAGGCCTTCCACTGCAGCCTACTTCGCACGTGTCGCGCAGAGGCTGCACCCATGGAACAGGTCAATATCGCTGAGCTGCAGGGCCAGATGGTGGAGCAGATCACCGGCCAGTTGCCCGCGCTCAGCCGCGAATCGCTGGTGGAGCTGCAGGCCGCCGAGACGGCCTCCGGCGCTGGGCGCACCACGCTGCTCGCAGCGATCGATGCCGCGCTGCAGGCGCTGGACGATGACGGCGGCGAAGGCAAACCGAATCCTCCTGCGGTGGGGGATGCTGCGGGCGAGCCGGCGGCGCAAGCCGCCGGCAAGCTCGGCAAGGCCCACTGGCAGCACCCGGAATACCACGGCCCGCTCACCGGCGATCAGGCCGCATGGCGCCTGGCCAACCCGGCCGGCGCGGCTGCGGCGAAGGATGCCCAGGCGCCCAAGACCAAGCCCGTGAAGGCGGCACGTACCAAGTGAGCCACAAGGTCAAAAGCCTTGCGTTGCACATCAAGGCCGCCACGGCGGTCGACGAGTCCACGCTGGCGAAGATCAACGCACTGACCCTGCGCGAGTTCACGGCCGACGAGCTGCAGGTGCGCGAGTACGTGCTGGCGCACAACTGCATCGACCGCGACAACGAGTGCTTCGACGAGGCACTGCTCGAGGATTTCAAGAACACGCTGCCGCGCAAGGGTGTGCACATCATTCACCCCACCAGCTACCGCGGAAGCGGTGGCCCGGCCGAGGGCAAGGTGTTCGGCACCGCCACCGCCACCATGTCGCTGGAGGATGCCCGCACGCTGCTGGGCGAGCCCAAGCTGCAGCTGCCGCCCGATCGCAGCATGGTGACCGTGCTCACCGCGAAAGCCTATTTCGCCCGCACACCCGACAACGCCTCGCTGCTGATCAAGCAGGACGCCGGCATTGCCGGCGATGTGTCCATTGGCTTCAACGCCAGCGACCGCGTGGCCATCAAGGACGCCCAGGGCAACGAGCTCACGGCGCGCCGCTGGATGGGCCCGGGTAGCGCTGAGGAAATGTCCCTGGTGTGGCTGGGTGCCCAGCAGGGTGCGCGCGCCATCAAGGCCGCCCCATTCGACACCGATCCCGAACCGGAGAGCACCACCATGACGCCCGAAGAAATCGCTGCGCTGCAGTCCAAGGCCGCCAACGGCGAGAAGTCGGCCACCACGCTGGCCGCCATCAAGACCGCCCTGGGCGATGACGCCGTGCTGCTCGACGACCCGGCCACCCTCAAGGCGCATGTCACCGACGCCAAGGCATTCAAGAGCGCGCTGATCGACGACATCGTGACGATCGAGCGCCAGCTCAAGCTCACCGGCGACAGCGAAGACGACGTGAAGAACGCCAAGGCGTTCCTCGCCGACTTCCCGGTGGCCCGCCTGCAGGCGATGCAGAAGAACTACGAGGCGCGCCTGCCCGGCGGCAACACCGGCGCAGTGAAGGGCGCCAACACCAACGCGCCGGGTCCGGGCACCACCCAGGTGCCGGCGGACTCGCCCCTCAACAACCCGGCCCTCGCGGGCTGATCGCCCCTTTCGTCGCTTAAGGAGACAGCCCCATGTCGCTGCAGATCCGCTCGCCGGCGTCGCAGATCAAGACGCTGCAGTACGCACACAGTGCGGCTACCACCGCGCACACGCCGGTGCTGATCAACGCCCGGCTGCTGATCCCCACGGACTACGCCGACGCCGCGGCCATCAATGGCTACGCCTACGAGGCGGAAATCTACGGCGCCCCCAAGGCGGCCGTGGCCTGGTCCGCGCTGGACAAGCTGTACTGGGACGACACCAACAAGGTGGTGACCAACGTGGCGACCAGCAACACGCTGATCGGCTACGCGCTGGAGGCGGCGATCGTGGGCGATGCCACCACCGGCCTGGTGGCCTTCAACGCTTTCGCGGCTTAAGGAGCCAAGCATCATGCGCACCGTTTACAGCAACTTCGCCAAGCTTGGCACCATCAACGACCCGGCCGAGCAGCTCAAGGCGCTCGCCCAGGCCATCAATACCGACTTCAGCCTGCCGTCCATGTATCTGGAGCTTGGCGGTGCCGCGGCGGTGAAAACGCTCGACCACGGCATCAAGGTGATTGGCGGCAACGATGGCCAGCTCCAGGTGCCCAGCGTGGAGCGCGTCAAGGCGCACCTGCAGCAGAAGTGGGCGGTGCCGGGCGACAACCCGGGCCTGGTGGATGCCAGCAACCGGGTGGTGTCGTTCTTCCACACCAACATGCCCGACATCGACATGGGCTACACCGCCGCCTTCGACTTTGTCGACATGCGCAACAGCATGAACGATACGTTCGAGGTGCTGGACGCCAACAACGGCGTTACCTTCACCCAGAAGAAGGCCGGCGAGGCGGTGAAGATCCGCCGCGGCGTCACCGAGAACGTGCTGCCGGTGAAGTACGTGACCTTCGCCGATGGAGTGGGCATTCTCGACGACTGGCTGCGCTTCCAGAAGTGGTGGGCCGTGAGCGACACGGTGTCCGAGTTCAACGCCAAGGCGTGGGACAAGAAGGCGCAGTGGCATTACGACCTGTTCACCGCTCTGGGTTCGGGCGTCAACGTTGCCTTCGATACCGACGACACCAAGACGCTGAACAAGGCCGCCGCCGGCATCCTGCGCAAGGTGCGCGACAAGGGCTACGGCGCCGGCCAGAACGCGGGCTTCATCATCGTGTGCGCACCGGAAGACGTGGGCCGCATCACCAAGATGCTCACCGCCACCGCCGGCAGCCTGCTGGTGGCCTACAACGCCAACGTGCAGCCGATCAACGTGCGCGTGCAGACCGTGGTGGCCAGCACGTATATCCCGGCCAACGTGGGCGGCTACTACCTGGTGCTGCCGGGTCGCAAGCTGAAGCGGGCGGACTGGCTCAACCTGCAGATCGAGAGCCAGCGCAACGTCTACGTGCGCGCCAATGACTACGTGGGCACGTTCCAGACCAACGCGGTGATCGGCGACGCCGACCAGGTGGCCCGCGTCCTGTTCACCTAACTCCCCGGGCGGCAGTGCCCTGCCGCGCGGTTGCAGCCGCGCGGCTTCTTTTTTAGGCGAGACAGCACCATCGCATGAGCGACCCCAAGGCCAGCGTGCAGGATCTGATCGACGAGGGTTTCAACGCCTCGCAGTTCGGCTCGCCTGCGGATTTCGACACGGTAACCACCGGCTACCTGGCCAAGGTGCTGAAGTCGGCCGGCCTGTGGGTGGAGCAGAAGATGGGCGCGGCCACGTATGCGGCGCTTGCCAGCGGCACTTATGCCGAAGACTGCGCCCGCCAGGCCGAAGTGGGGTACGCCACCGCTGAGCTGTACCGCCGCCGCTACACGTTTGTGGAATCGAACGCCTCCAGCGCGCTGGCGAAAGATCAGGCCATGGTACTCACCGAGCTGCGCCGACGCGCCGCGGCAGCGCTGGACGATGCCAGATATTGGCTGGGCGAGGGAATGCGCGCCAGCGGACAGGATGACAGCGATCTCTACGACGGCAGCGGCCTGGCCAGCGGCGTGGTGGAAACCGGCCGCTACCCCAGCCTTACCGGGGGCGCCGCATGAGCACGCTCGCCAACAGCGCGCTGCTGCAGAACATCCGCGTGATGGTGGACAGCCTCAACAGCACGCTGTCCACCAGTCTTAGCAAGGCGGCGGACGGCGTGAATGCGATCGCCCGGCGCAACCTCTCCGGCGCCAAGAATGCGGAGCCCTGGAGCTACCCGGTGCCGCGCCGCTCCGGCGGCCTGCTGCTCAACCAGAAGGCCCAGCGCACCACGCCGGCCAACCCGTTCACCGCCTACGTGTTCAACCTGGCCGGCTATGCCGGTGCGGTGCACAGCGGCGTGGTGAACGAGTGGGCAGGGCGGGGCAAAACGCGCACCCGCATCAAGGCGGATGGCCGCCCGTTCATCGACGACGCCGCGGCGGAATACCAGCCGTTGATGGTGATCCAGCGTGACCTCGAACAAGGGTGGATTCCGCTGTGGACGTAGCCACCACCACCACGGCCATCCGCGCGCTGCTGACGGGCGATGCCACGTTTGCCGCGGATATCGCTGCCGCCATCGGTCAGCCGGTGGCACGCGTACTGCGCGCCAACACGCCGTGGGAGCAGATCAGCGCCAACCAGCTGCCGTGCTTTGTGATGGAGCAGGGCGACGGCGCCACCTCCAGCTGGGCCAGTGGTGACGAGAGCGGCCTGGTGATCGGCCACCGCTCGCAGGCCTTCTCCTACGAGCTCGACATCTGCCTGCTGTGGAACGAGCAGAACCGCGAGACCGCCGCCGACCAGCGCGCCGCGCTGCCAGGCGCACTCGGCCGCCTGTTTTTGCGCAACCCCCAGCCCGGTGGCTGCAATGCCGCCTGGCTCAAGGAGTGGATGCCCGATCAAGGCGTTCGCCACCCGCTGCAGTGCTGGGTGGCACGCGTGCATTGCGAAATCACCATCGAGGACTGACCCCATGGCCAAGACCAACACCGGCAAGTACACCGTGACGTTCCCCGCCGACGCTCTGCCCGGCGTGCGCGCCGTGGGCCACATCAAGCGCGGCGCCAGCGTCGACGTGGACGCCGCCGAGGCGCTGCGCCTGGTGCGCGCCAAGGGTCTGGCCTTTGCCGACCCCAGCGACAAGAGCCGCGCCGAGGCCGAGGTGAATGCCGCGACCCCGGCCGACGCCATTGAACCGCCTGCCGCGGCTGCGCCGCCGGTGGCGGATGCGCCAGCCACCGAGGAGCAGTGACATGGGAAAGCTGATGGATGAGAGCGATTTCAATCCAAGAATGGCCCGTGCTCGCCGCGAAGAGGCGGCATGCGAGCTTGAATCCCCGGGGGCTGACAACGCGCCGGCGCCCAACACCCTGAGCGAGGAGCACTGACATGGGCAAGCAGGTACGCGGCGCAAACGTCCGCCTGATCGGCCTCACCGAGGCCACTTACGGCACGCCATCGGGTACGCCCACGGCGCTGATTCTGCCGTTCGTGCAGAACAACCTGAAATCCGATCAGACGCGCGACCAGGACGAGACCATCTCCGGCTACCGCGGCATGTCGCGCAGCATCGCCGGCAACCGTAGCGTGGCCGGCACCGTGCAGATCAATGCCGCGCCGCAGACGATCGGGTACTGGCTGAAGCACATCCTCGGCGCCCCCAGCAGCACCACGACCACCGGCGTCACCACGCACGTGTTCGGTGTGGCGTTCGACGGCGCCACGGCGCTGCCGCCGGGCATGACGCTGGAGGAGGACATGGGCGCGGATTTCACCGCCGCCAGCCGCTACGTGCGCTATTCCGGCGTGCGCGTGGCGCAGGCGCAGTTCTCGCTGTCGCCCAGCGGCTTTCTGCAGGTCACCAGCACCCTCGCGGGCTCGGCCTACAGCAAGAGCAGCACGCCCATCGACGCCACCCCCAATGACACCGGCCACGCGGCCTTCAGCACGCTCACGGCGGCGCTCGTGTTCGGCGCCGGCTCGCTGGTGCTCGACCCCACCAAGCTGGATTTCACTTTCAGCAACAACCTCGACGAGGACACCTACGTCATCGGCGGCAACGGTGCCCGCGGCGATCTGCCCGAGGGCATGCTGGCGGTGAGTGGCACCGTGGAGGCCCTGCTCAAGGATGACGCGCTGCTTGCAGCCGCGCTCAGCGACACCGACACCAGCCTGCTGCTCACCCTGCAGAACGGCACCGGTGCCGGCACGGACGGCAACGAGCAGCTGCAGATCAACATCCCCGCGCTGGTGTTTGGCGTGAGCACGCCCACGGTGCCCGGCCCCAAGGGCCTGCGCCTCACCGCGCCGTTCACCGCCCACCGCACCAGTGGCGAGATCGGCGTCACTGCCACGCTCAAGACGCCCATCGCCACCATCGAATAAGGACGCCCCATGTTCCGCTTTGCCACTGACGGCCGCGTGCGCTGGCCGATCACCATCGACCAGGTGCAGGAAGACGGCACCACGCAGGCCCAGGGCTTTGGTGTGGTGTACACCATCCTTACGCGCGGGGAGCTGCGCGACCGCGAGAGCCGCCTGCAGGCCTACACCCGCGCGCTGCATGCGCTGTACCCGCCGGAGGGCCAGCCGGATACGGCGGAGCTGGCGGCCCAGCGTGCCGAGCTGACGGACAAGCGCGTGGTCGAGGACGACACCCTGTTGCTTCAGCGCATCACCGGCTGGGACAGCATTGCCGACCAGAACGGCAAGGACATCCCGTTCTCGGAAGCGATGCTGCGCGCGTTTCTCGCCGATGCCCTGCTGCGCCAGACCCTGCTGGGCGGCCTGATCGACGCCAGCCTGGGAGCGCCGGCAAAAAACTCGTTGCCTGGGCTCGCTGGCATGCCGGCGCGGGCCCAGGCGTAACGGACGAGCAGGGCAATGAGCAGCGCCTATGGGACGCGCAGAGCCAGTGGCCGGATACCGACCTGCAGGATTACTGCCGCAGCTGCCGGAAGGCCGGCGGCTGCGGTGCCTGCCCACAGCCCACGCTGCTGCCGGAGAACGTACCCGCGCTCACGGCGTACCGCCTGTGCGACAGCCAGTGGCGCACCAGCCTCACCGGCGCCACCGGGCTGGACTACACCGCCTGCATCGCCGCGCTGCAGCTGTACCTGCCGCGCTGGCAGGCGGAGGCACCCAACGACCCGCACTGGCAGCGCCACACCCTCACCACGCTACTGGATGACCTGCGCACCATCGAAGACGCCCTGCTGACCGCATGGGATGAGAAAGCGCAAGTCGATCCAAACCCGCAAGAAGAACGCTAACCACCGGAGGAGAAAAGCCATGCACTACCGAAATGGGCGTGAGGCCAAGAACGGCGACAAGATCGTGCGGCTTACCAGCGACGGGAAGATCGAGGCGTTTGGCGTGCTGCATAGCGCTGTGCCGGGCAACGACTTCTGCAACGGCAGCATTGCCGTCGTCCAGTCGGCCAACGAGTACGCGTGCATGTGTGATTGCCTGCACGTGGAAGATCTCGCCGCGCTGCTAGCAGAGAAGGGTCTCGAAAAGCGGCCGGCCGGCAAGTAACCCAAATCAGGTGGTGCGCCCCAAGTGATCACCGAGAACACCCTGCGCCTCAAGCTTGAAGCGACCGGTTCCGGCGATATCAAGGCCGTGCTGGGCGACGTGGCCACGCAGGTCACGGCGGTGGATCAGGCGCAGCAGGGCGCGGCGCAGTCCGCCCAGGCCTCTGCGCAGGCGGAAAAAGCCAACGCCCAGGCCACCAAGGAACTGGGCGAATCCGCGGCCGAGGCAGAGGGCCGCATCAAGGCCATGGTGCAGGCCTCCGTGGCTCGCGCCGAGGCCGAGCGCGCCGCTGCAGAGGCCACCCAGCGAAGCACCGCCACCCAGGCCAGCGCCACCGTGGGGCTGGGCCGGCTGGTGGATGCGCAGAACCGCGCCATGGCCGGCGCCACCCGCATGGTGCAGGCCGAGCAGCAGCAGGCCGCCGCCGCGGCGCGCACCGCCGGCATCGAGGCGCAGCGCGAGGAGCTGGGCAAGCTGGTGGGGCAGATCGACCCCACCATTGCCGCACTGGAAAAGCTCGACCAGCAGCAGGACAAGCTCAACCAGTTTCGCCAGGCCGGCATCATCGGCGCCGACGATTACAAGCGATTCAGCGCGGCGATCGACGAAAGCCGGGTGCGCATTGGGGCGGCCGGCGAGGCGATGTCGCACTTCAGCCTCAACACCGCCGGCGCCAAGCGCGAGCTCGGCTACATGGTGGCTGAGCTGGCGCGCGGCGACATCAGCAACTTCGAGGGTTCGCTGGCCACGCTGGCCAGCCGCACCGGGCTGCTCTCTGCGCTGCTCTCCCCGGCGGTGCTGGGTGTGGGCGCCTTGGCCGGTGGCCTGGTGGTGCTGGGCAAAGCGGCGTACGACGAGTATGAGCAGCAGCAGCGCCTTAATGAGGCCATCGCCACCAGCGGCAACTTTGCCGGCGTCACGCAGGGGCAGGTGATCCAGATGGCGTCGGCCATTGGCGGCGCCACGAACCGTGTGAGCGAGGCGCGCGACATCCTCACCTCACTCGTGGCCACCGGCAAGGTGGGGGGCGATGCGCTGGCGGCGGTGGGCCAGGCCGCCTTCGACATGGCCGAGCTCACCGGCAAGAGCGCAGAGCAGGCCACGCAGTCGGTGATGACCCTGTTCGATGGCACGGCCGCCGGCGCCGTAAAGGCCAACGACCAGTACCACTTTCTCACCGAGGCGACGTACGAGCAGATCAAGGCGCTCGAGGAGCAGGGCAACCAGCAGGAGGCCGTGCGCGTGGAGGCGGAGGCGTTCCACAACGCCATCGGGCCGCGCATTGAGGAGATGAAGGGGCAGGTGTACGGCTTGGCCGCCGCATGGGATTCCGTGAAGGCATCCACCCGTGGTTGGTGGGAGGAGTTCAAGACGGGCGCCAGCCTGCTCGCCGGCACTGCTGACCTGCAGACGCAGATCTACAGCCTGATGGGGCAAAAGGCGAACGCGCAGAGCGGAAACCCGCTCACGTTCGCCTCGTGGTCGCCGGCCGACGAGCGCAAGCTGGCCGACCTGCGTGCCCAGCTGCAGGCGCAAACCGATCGCGCGGACCAGCGCGCTGCGGATACCCAGCGCAATGCCCAGGCTATCCAGGGCGACTCGGAGGTGGACCGCCTCGCGGCGAGCGTCGACAAGCTCTCGGCGAAGAAGCAGGCGATGGACCAGCTCACCGCCTCATTCGAGAAGCTGTGGGCCAATGCAGAGCCAGACAACGCACGCCTCAAGGGCGTGATGCGCATCGTCAACACGGACGGTTCGGCTACCTTTGCCGGCGGCCTGTTCGACACGCTGAAGGCGGGCATCGATCGAAAATTCCAGGCACCTGGAGCATCCGCGCTCGACAGCGCCAGCCTGCAGGCGATGGTCGACGGCTACCGCAACGCGCAGAAGCAGATCGACGATGTGTTCACCAACAGCTCGCGTGAGCTACAGGGAAATGAGCGAGCCGGGCTGATCGACGAGGCCGACTACTACCACCAGCGCATCGCGCTGATCGACGACCACGCCAAGCAGCTGGAGGCATCACTCGCCAAAGAGGCAGATGCGCTGCGCCAGCGCAAGGCCACCGGCGCCGAGCAGATCCGCATCGAGCAGCAGCTGGCCGATGTGGAGGCCAAGCGTCGCGCGGTGGAGACCGATGCCGCCAGCCAGCGCAAGCAGGCTGATAACGATCACCTCACGGCACAGCGCAAGCTGCTGGAGATCAACGAGCAGATCAACCTGTCGCTGCAGACGTACCAGCGATCGCGCGAGCAATCCGCCAGCCGGCAGGTGGATGCCATCGGCCATGGCAGCGACTACAGCCAGCAGGCGCAGATCCTCGACCAGCTGCGCGCCCAGGCTGACGCCCGCCGCGACGAGCTGACCAAGCAGTATCGCAAGCAGGGTGGGCTGGACTCACCGCAGTACCTGCAGGAGCTTCAGTCGATCGACTCGTGGGAGCAGCAGCAGGCCGCGCGTGAGGTGGGCTACTGGCAGCAGCGCAAAGACGCCATGGGCAACTGGGCCAACGGTGCGCGCGCGGCGCTGGAGGACTTCAAGACCCACGCCGAGGACGTGGCCGGTACCGTGAAAGACGGCTTCGGCAACATGTTCGGCGACATGGAAGCGGACGGTGTTGCCTGGGCTACCGGCTCGCACGTGAGCCTCAAGACCGTTGAGCAGGATTTCGAGAAGACCCTCGCGCGCATGGTGGTGCAGGCGCTGGAGGCGCAGGCGGTTTCAGGACTGCTCAGCATAATCGGCGGCTCCAGTACCGCCTTTTCCGGCGGTGGCGCCGGCTACTCAGCTGCATCGGGTGGCTTGGGAGCCTACAGCGGCATGGACAATGGCAGCTTCTCTGGCGGTTTCAGCCTCGCCGGCCATGCCGATGGCGGCCGCATCCGCGGCCCCGGTACCGGCACCAGCGACAGCGTGCTGGCGCGCCTGAGCGACGGCGAGAACGTGATCACCGCCAAGGCCACCAATTACTACGGCCAGCGCTTCATGGACGACGTGAACGCCATGCGCCTGCCGCGCTTTGCGGACGGGGGCCGTGTCGGCGCTGCTGCGGCTACGGCATCTGGCGGTGGCGACATGGCGCCCATCGTCAACATCTACGGCGCGGAAAACGGTGGCCGCGCCGATGCGCGCAAGGATCCATGGGGCCGCTGGGTGATCGATGCCTTCATCAACGCCGCGGCAGATGATGTGGCGCGCGGCGGTCGCCTGGGACAGGCCGTGAACGCCGCAACCGGTACGCGGCGCCCCGGCCGCAGCTACGCGCCGGCGGGAGCCTGACCATGTCAAACCCCACCTGGCCGAGCACCTTGCCTGCACCGCAGGCGGACAACAGTGCCGCCTACGCTGGGGCGGAGGAGGCGATCCGCACCCAGATGGATGCCGGCGTGGCGAAGATGCGCCCGCGGTGGACCGGAACGGCCGAGCCATTTTCCTGCACGGTAAAGCTCACGCAGGCGCAGTGGGCCACGCTGCAGACGTTCTACGCCACCACGCTGCAGCGCACGCTTCCGTTTGACTGGACCGACTTCCGCAGCGGTTCGACGGCGACCTACCGTTTTCTACGCAAGCCGGCGGCCAGCTACATCAAGGGGCTGGTGAATCGCTGGCTGGTAACCCTGCAGCTGGAGATTCTTCCGTGAGCCGCGAGGTATCCCCCAACGCACTGCGCGCCATGCTGGCGCAGGAGACGGGCGAGGTGTTTCTGGTGGGAGTCACCATTACCCACCCCGCCATCGCCACGCAGTACCTGGTGAACAACAACGCAGTGGTGTACCGCGCGGCGGGCGACTTCCGCCCGGCGCCGATGCGGATCACTTTGCCGGCCCAGGTGGATGACCAGATTCCGCAGGTACAGATCGTCATCGACAACGTCGACCGCGAGGTGTTGCGTCTGATCCGCACGGTTTCTGGTGTGCCGCAGATCACGCTCGAGGTGTTTCTCGCCAGCAGCCCGGACACAGTGGAGGCCGGCCCGTTCGACTTCTCGCTGGTGTCGGCAGTGTACGACGTGCTCACCATCACCGGCACCCTGGGCTACCAGGACGACGTGCTCAACCAGATGGTGCCCGCGCAGAGCTATACCCCACCCAACTCCCCGGGGCTGTTCCTGTGATGCCGCTGCCGCCATGGGCTGCCGACTACATCGGCATTCCCTACGTGGACAAGGGGCGCAGCGCCACCGGCGTGGATTGCTGGGGGCTGGTGGTGTGCGTATACCGCGAGGTTTTCCAGCGCGCCCTGCCGGACTGCAGCGAAGCCTACACCGACGGCGAAGACTGGCCTGGCATTGCCGCCGAGATTGAGCGCGTGCGCGGGGATGGCTGGCAGCGCACCGAGCAGCCGCGCATGGGTGACGTGGTGGTGCTCGCCATCGCCGGCCGGCCATGGCACTGCGGCGTCATGCTCAACTCGCTGGCCTTTCTTCACGCGGCCCCCGGCGACAGCGTGAAGTGGG
Source organism: Dyella ginsengisoli (assembly GCF_044904665.1). NCBI lineage: Bacteria > Pseudomonadati > Pseudomonadota > Gammaproteobacteria > Lysobacterales > Rhodanobacteraceae > Dyella > Dyella ginsengisoli. The sequence continues at coordinate 771,363 of NZ_JADIKM010000003.1, read as the reverse complement.
ACCGTCTCGACAACCACCGCTGGAATCGACGCATTGAAGGCATCTACCGCCATGACTGATGTCGCCCGTCCCGTACGGTTGGAGCTTCTGCGCCACCCTGCCGCTGAAGAGACCATCTACGCGGAGGCGAAAGCCGGCCAAACCATTGCCGAGCTGCTCGGGGATGGCGCGAGCCACACGGTCTCCGTATGGATAGGTGGTTGCGACGTGCCGCGATCTCTGTGGCCGCGCGTGCGACCCAAGGCAGGCCAGCGCGTGGATATCACGGCTTTCCCTCAGGGCGGAGGAAACAGCAACAAGCTGTTGAAGCTCGTGGTTCTCGTTGTGGCAGCGGTGCTTGTGTACTTTGGCCAATACCAATTGGCAGCTCAGGTGGTTGCCTACGGCTTCACGGTGGTCAACATTCTCGTGCCACCGCCCCAGCCAAAGCTCCCTGGCGCAGGGGATCCATTCAACACGTTGGCCAGCCTAACCGGCACCCAGAACCAGGCCAGCCCGTATAGCCCCATCCCGCTGGTGGTTGGCTCGTGCCGCTTTTTTCCCACGCACGCCGCATTGCCGTACACCGAGATAAGCGGCAACGACCAGTACCTCCGCATGCTGCTCGATCTGGGCTTTGGCGACATCGACGTGAGCGACATCCAGATCGGCTCAACACCTATCGCCAGCTACGACAACGTGGAGTACGAGGTGGGCACCGCGCCTACGCTGTTCACGCAGGACGTTTACGAGCTGCAGGTGGGTACCGCACTCAATACCAGCGGCACCAGCGACCTGCGCACGTCGCAGGCGCTCAGCTCAGAGCTGTCGATCGACGTGCAGTTCCCTGCTGGCCTTTTCGGCAAGGACAACAAAGGCAACTCGGTGACCGGCTACACCTCGTTCACGGTGGAATACCGACCCACGGGAGGCAGCACCTGGACGAATGCGTCAACCGCCAGCGGCATCACCCTGGCCGGTGGATTCACCATCGATACGGGCCTGTTCAAGATCAACAGCGCCGCCTCCAAGACGTTGCGCGCCGGCATCCGGTGGAAGGTAGCCGCTGGCCAATACGACGTGCGCGTCACTCGTGGAGCGAGCAGCTGGCCCGGTGCTGCCTCCGGTGCCACCTTCGGTGATGCGGTGTGGACGGTGTTGCGCTCCATCAGCGCACAGCTGCCAAGCAATACCGGTACCACCAAGCTGGCTATCCGCATCAAGGCCACCGACCAGCTGCAGGGCGTAGTGAGTACCGTCAACTGCAAGGTGACCCAGCGCGTCCGCACCTACGACACGGCTACCGGCCTGTGGACGGAAAGCGTGCCCACCTCCAACTGTGCATGGGTATACCACTGGCTGCTCACGCGCTGCCCGGGCGTGGCACGGCGCATGCCCGACTCGCGTGTGGACATCGACAGTATCGCCGCCTGGGCGGCCGACTGCGACGCCTACAACTTCACCTACAACCACGTGGAGAGCAGCGGCCGCACCCTGTTCGATCTGCTGCAGGACGTGCTGGCTGCTGGCCGCGCCAGCTTCAGCATGCCACGCGGCAAATACGGGTGCGTGCGCGACGTGCTGCAGACCGTGCCTCGTCAGATGTTCACCCCGGCCAACAGCTGGCAGTTCAGTGGCACCCGCACCTTTTACGACCCGCCGCACGCCCTGCGCTGCAAGTGGACCAACCCCGAGGCCAACGACCAGCAGGACGAGCTGGTGGTGTACGCCACCGGCTACAGCGCGGACGGTGCCGGCGGCACCGCTATCGCCACCCGCTTCGAGGAGATGGACCTTCGCGTATGCACCAACCCGGAGGCCGTCTGGCGGCTCGCCAGCTATCACCTGGAGGCGGCAGCGAAGCGCGCCAACACCTACACCTGGATGGCGGACATCGAGCATCTCGTGTGCGAATCGGGCGACTTGGTGACTCATGCGCACGACGTGGTGGAGTGGGGCAGTGGTGCCGCACGCATCAAAAGCATCAGCACCGATCGCCTGAGCCTCACGCTGGCCGGCGCGGTGACCTTGGAAACAGGGAGGCTCTACGGCGTGCAGGTGCGGACCGACACGGGCCTGCAGCTGGTGACCAATACCAGCACCACCGGCGATGGTGACGTGTCCGTATTCACGTTTGCTACCGCATTGGACAGCGCCATCCACGTCGGTGATCTGGCGGTGGTGGGCGAACGCACGCTGGAGACCACACGGCTGATCATCAAGCGGGTGGAGCCATCCGACGACCTCACCGCGCGCATCACCGCCGTGGATGAAGCGCCCAGCGTGCCGGTGGCTGGTACGGGCACGCCGCCAACCTTCGTTTCGTCCATCACTGGCACACCGTGGTGCTCGCCGCCGGATATTCCGGACGTAGTGATCTTTGCCGGCGAGAGCGCGCCAGATGATGCCGGCGTGATTCACGCGGCTCCCGCGTTCTCCAGCACGCCCACGGGGGGCATCTACCGGCTTCCACTCTACAAGCGCCGCCAGCTCGGCGAGCTGGAGGCTGCGTAATGGCCAAGTCCGCCGCCGTGAAAATAGAGGTGCGCTGGCGCGAAACCGGCACAACGCAGTGGAGTGACATCCAGAGCTGCAGCCCCGCCGCCCAGATTGTGGTGGAGGGGCTCGACCGTACCAAGACCTACGATTTCGAATGGCGCGGTGTGAGCGCGTGTGGCGCGCGCAGCTCATGGGGCAGCACCTCCCATGCGATCGCCGACGTGCCTGCCGGAACCATCGTTCTGTCCGACCTCAAGACCGAGGTGGACAACGCGGCTGCCGATGCCGCAGCGGCCAACGCCGAGCTGGCCAACATCGCCAGCGACAATGTGCTGAGCCAGGGCGAGAAGCCCGTGGTGATCCGCGACTACAACGTCATCTCCACTGAGCAGGCCGGCATCGACGCCCAGGCCAGCTCGTTCGGCATCACCACCGAGAAGACCGCCTACGACAACGCCGTCACCGCGCTCACCAGCTATCTCGGGACCCTCACCAGCCCCACCGCGTGGAACAACCTCGCCGGCGACACCACCATCGTCGGCACTACCTTCCGGCAGAAGTTCGCGGACGTCTACACCACGCGGCAGGCGCTGCTGAACGCGATCTACGCGGCGGCGAAGTCGAAGGCGGACGCGGCGCAGAGCACGGCTAATACCGCGAATGCCAACGCCCCAGCCGTCTTCAACCCGCAGTTCTCCAACGGCCTCACATCATGGTCGGGCGCGGGCGACCCGGGCTGGGTTGTACAGACGGGCGGCTCAAATCTGCCTGACCCCATAGTGAACTTTGCCGCGGTGCATGACGCGAGCATTGCCGGGGCTGTCGCGACAAACGTACTTCGCAACGATGCGCACATCCCGGTAGTTCTGGGGCAACAAGTCACGGTTACTTGCTGCGTCAAGGAAGCCGGCGCGAACGCCGGTGCTACCGGTTTTGCTCGGATAAGCTGGCGGGACATGAGCAACACCGAAATCGCGACGTCAATCCCCGACGGCTCGGCGCAATACCCGACGTGCGGTGCGGCAGGTAGCGGCACCTACACCAATTGCGTCACGAAGGTGATCGCTCCGGCCCCCGCCGGAGCCCGTTTCGCCGTGGCAGAGTGTGAGGTGACAGGCCACACGGCAGGCCAGTTCTTGTTTTCCAACGTGTGCATGGTGGCGCAGCCGTCGAGCGTTGATGAAGTACCTGACGGCTCAACCTTCGGGCGACCGGTGAAAACCCGCCTGTCCAGTGGCAAGCCTGTCATCGACTTCTCTGAAGGCATCCATTTCAACAAGCAGCTCGATAACATCGGTGACGGCACAAACTACGGCCGCCCGTTGCTTTCACGGCTATCGTCCGGCAACCCGCTGATCGATTTCGCAGCGGGCTACCATCTGAACAAGAACATCGACAACATCGCAAACGGCACTGTATATGCTCGAACGGCCGGAAATAATGGCACTGGATCTTCGTGGAGCATAGAGAACAACTCTTTCCAGCTGCCTCTAGCAGGTGGTGTAGTACCTAATTGGAAGTCCTACAGCGGCGGCGCTTTCTATTACCAGAGCACGTCGCCATCGCCTGCGGTCGGTTCGCAATACATGGTAGTTGGACCCATAGCTTCGGGCGCCGGTGCCGTTACATCAACGAAGTATCAAGTTAACGTTGGGGACAAACTCTCGCTGAAGGCGCTTGTGTATGCCTTTAGCGGAACGATTAACGTAAGCATCGTTTTTTCCGATGCATCTGGTGCGTTCAAAGGCGCTGCAATCAATGCATCATCTTCAGCGATTGGCTGGAATTGGATTAGTGCGAACGGCGTTGTTCCGGCAAATGCAGTTTATGCTGAGATTTATGTGCAAAATTATATCTCTACAGCTAATTATGTCGGTGTAAATTATTTGATCGTTACGGTTAACGACACGCGTATTGCTGGAAGCGGAGCAAAAGCCTACGTCGATTTCAGCGATAATACGGCGAGCGGTCACCTCAACAAAAACGTCGATAACTTAGGGGATGGCACAACCTATGCGCGTATCAAGGGCAGCGAGCTTTTCAGCGGCGTGCACAAGCTCGGCGTGGCCGGCAGCGGTGCACTGCTCGGCAACCAGCTGAACATCCCCAACAGCCTCACGCTCAACTACGGGTCAGTGCGGTCGACGACCGCGCTCACGGCCAGTTCCACCGGCGCGGTGTCGGTGAATGCCTTCACCTACTACATGGGCGCCGCGGCGGTGGCCTACAGCGCAGTAAGCAACGCCGTGACAGGCCTCACGCAAGGCATCACCTACTACATCTACACCCGCGATCCCGGCGGCACCGGCGGCACCAAGACCTGGTCGGCGACCACCAACGTGAACGCGTTGCTGCAGACCTACGACGACATCGTGGTAGCAGGGCAGGTGACGATTCCCACCAGTGGCTCCAGCGGCGGCGGTGGCGGCGGTTTGTGCGTTTGCGACGACATGCTGGTGGCTGATGGGCTGCTCGCCGGGGACGCGCAGCCGGGCGACGAGTTCGACTGCCTGGACCTTCCAACCTCTGGCATGACCAAGTTCCGGCGCGCGCTGGAGGCGGTCGAGCGATCGGTGACCGAGTGTGTTCGTCTCACGACCCATGGCGGCGCGATCCTGGAATGCAGCACCAGCACGCCGTTCGACCTTCCTGGCGGCGGCGTGGAATGGGCTCCGCGCATGCTTGGCTGCGAAGTAGTCACCGACCTTGGCGTGGAGACCGTGACTGGTGTCGAGCACATCGGAAAGCAGGCCGTATCGCATATCCATCTGGGCGGCTGCAGCTACGCCGCCGGCCGCGACGCGCGGCACCGCATCTACTCCCACAACCTGCAATACAAACCGTGAGGCGCACATGAGCACTCCGATCACCACCATCCCCAACCGGCCGGACGGCAAGCCGGTTTTCGACTTCCAGATCACGCAGGGCTATGCGCGCGTGGTGCTCACGCCGGTCAGCAACGACGGCCAGAACCTGGTGCTGTCCGGCTGGGCATACCAGATCACCGACCAAGGCGTGCCCGAGCTGGATACGGATACCGCCGCGCCGATCGCCACGGCCGACAGCCCGCGCACCGTGGTGCTCTCCGGCGTCATGGCCGGCACCCACACCATGTACGACGGCTGGGTGCGTTACGTGCCCGACTCGCAGACCGTGCTGGACGCGCAGAACCTTCCGGCTGGCTGGACCAGCGGCAGCGGTGCGCCCACCGGTGAGGCCGCCTACGGCGCCGTCTACTACGACACCGCGGCCGGCGTCGGCTACGTCTACACGCAGGGCTGCCTTGCGCAGGCGGCGCAGAGCTTTGCCGATGCCCTGCAGGCCCAGATCGACACCGCGGCGAAACTCGCCACCCTCGGCTTCTGACGGAGAACCCCATGCCCCAGCCGATCGACTACAACGCCTTCGTCGCCAACGTGAACAGCGACGATCTGGCCATGCTCACCACCTTCATCGTGGGGGTGAGCGTGCAGTCGGCGGATGCCACGCAGGCCGACGCGCTGTTCGTGCAGGCGCAGCGGCTATACGGTGCCGGCCTGCTTACCAACCTGCACCGCATCTACAACGACGACGGCAGCGGCAACCTGCAGCAGTCGTTCACCGGGCTGGTGTCGCCCCAAGCCGCCGGCTACGTCGCCCAGCTGGCGCGCGATCGCGTGGTGCTGTCGCGGGCGCCGCTGCCGTGACCGCGGCGATTCTGCTGGCACTGCTCGCCATGGCTGTGCTTTACATCGCCCGGCTGCGCGCCAGGCTCAAGGCGCGCGGCGCGGCAGCAGCGCAGTACGACGCTGCGGTGCTCGCCTTCCAGGCGCGCCAGCGCTGGGAGGATGACGTGCGCAGGGCAACGGGCGTGATCCACACCACCAAAGGAGGCACGTTGTGAAAATCACCATCCAGCCCACGCACCTGGGCAACCTGCCGGCCGGGCATCAGGCGGTTACCGTCAACTGCCACGACGACGACGGCGCCGAGTTGGTGCTGTTCAACGCCGTATACGACGGCAGCGCGCTGACCGCGGTGAACGGCACGCGCAAGCTGCCACAAGACCCGGTGGCCGCTGGCGCGATCGATGCCGCGGCTGAGTTGCTCGCTGCGCGGTTTCTGCCATCTGCAGAGCCTGTGCCCGACGCGGTCTGAGGCATTGGCTGACAGCATCATTTCCCTGGCGCCGGGAAAATGTTCATGCCCCGCACGTCTGGCCCGATCCGACCGCCGCGCCAAGGCCTCCAGCCGGCACGAACGTCAGGTGGAACCGACCGCAGGGCGACTACTCGCCGAGCTGCTGCAGGCGTAGGTACTGCGCGATCCGCCAATCCGGCTGCGGAGCCGGACCGCGCTTTGATGCGCGCCATCCCTTTGACTCCATAACCGGCACGCGCGGGTGAGCCCGAAGCCAAAGCTCGAGGTGTCGCTTTGCCTGAATCAGGCTTGCGCAGTACGCGCCCACAGGAGCCTTCCCGCCGGCGGGCCATGCCTCGGCCCGGTAGAGCCCAAGCTCGCGCCACACGCCGCCGCAGGGCGGGTATTCCGGGGCGGCGACGAACCAGCGATCGTGCTTGCGGCCATCCGGCGATCGGTCCGCATACCACAGCAGGGCGGTGGGGGCAGGTTTCATGGCGTGCAACGTAGCGCGGCACTGTCTCACCGCCTGCAAGCACCGGCCCGCCCCGGCATGGCAGCGGGCCACCCCGCACCGACACCCTGACCGGAAAGCGCCACGCGGTGGCGTGCGACGGGGCAGGCATGGCGGCCGGCAATTTTCAGGCGAGCCTGGCGCTCACGCTGCCGTTTGAAGGCGGCTGGAGCGACCATCCGAAAGACCCGGGCGGCGCCACCATGTGCGGCATCACCCAGGCCGTGTACGACGATGACCGCGATGCGCGTGGCTTGCCGCGGCGAAGCGTTCGCGAGAGCACGGCGGCCGAGCGTGAGGCCATCTACCTGCGCCGCTACTGGCAAAAGGCCCAGTGTGAGGCGCTGCCGGCAGGCGCCGACTTTGCCCTGTTCGACTTTGCCGTAAACAGCGGCGTGAGCCGCGCCACGCGCACGCTGCAGCGCATTGTGGGGGTGGCCGCTGATGGCATCCCCGGCCGGTACACGCTGGCCGCGGCGAGCCGCTACGGCAGCCAGTACGGCCCCAGCGCCTTGGGCGACGCGCTGTGCCATGCGCGGCTGGCGTGGATGCAGGCGCTGCCTACATACGCCACGTTTGGCCATGGCTGGAGGCGGCGCGTGATGGGCGAGCATGATGGCGCCCAGCTCGATGACACCGGCGTGATCGATCACGCGTTCAGCATGGCCACGGGCGCGACCGTGGCGGCCACGCAGCGACCGCTCGTGGTGCCCAAGACCTACCTGGCGCGCGCCGCATGATCACTACGCCGCCCAGCGCCGGCTGGCTCTATGCGTGCATGTGCTCGTGGACCGCGGCGCTCGCCACCTGGACGGCGCCGTTTGACTTTGTAGGCGTGCCGGTACCGGTGGCCTTCATGGCGTTTGCCGGCGCGTGCGCCGGGCTGATTCTGCAGCCGCCCAAGGTGAGCCGCCGCGCCATGTACGCCTGGGCACTGAGCCTTACGTTCTTCGCCACGGTGCTCACCGTGGCCTTGGGCGAGGTACCGCACATGGGCTGGAGCAAGAACGCCGCGCCGGCCATCGCCGGCCTGCTGGCGGTGTTCAGCCAGGCGCTGCTGCCGGCCATCAGCGACCGGTTGCGCCGTGAAGTAAAGGACAGGGGAGCCCCAGGCAACGCCACCGGAGGAGACCCGCCATGATTTCACTGCTCAGCATGCTGGCCGCCGCCGTGGCCATCGCCACCGGCATGGCCATGTTGCATGACGCCACCCCTGTTCCAGCCGATCGCTCCGCCATCGGCTGGTTTCGTCATGGCCTGCGCCTGCTGCTGTTGGTGAGCATCACGGCATGCGGTGGCGTGGTGCTCTGCGTACCAGCCGCGCGGGCCCACTCGATGTACCAGGCCATGTTTGCCATGGCGCTGGCCGGATTCATGGCGATGCAGAGCCCGTGCCCATGGTGGCGCTATGTGCTGCAAGGCCGCCAGCGAACCACCGGCCGCCCCGTCAGCGCACCACCGGAGCCCACGCCGTGAAGGGATACCTGATCGCCGCCGGCATCTTGCTGGTGGCGCTGGCACTGTGGTTCAGCCACGACACCGGCTACTCGGCGGGCTACGCCGCCGGATCCAACGCGGTGCAGGCAGCCGATGCCAAGGGCGCCGAGCAGGCGGGTGCGACTACCGACCAGCGGCAGACCGATGCGGCGGCGGCCGGCTCACAACTGCAGACGCAGATTCAACTGACGATCCCCGCGATCGAGGTGCAAGCCGATGACTCGCAACGCCGCATCCACACGCTCTACCTGGCGCAGCCTGCTGCTGTGGCTGCTGGGTGCCGCCGCCCTGACAGCGTGCAAGCCGAGCTTGACGCGGCCGTCGACCGCGCCAATGAAGCCGCCCGTGGTGACCTGCGACCACACCCCGCCGCCCAGGATGCTGCCCAAGGTGCCGTGGCTGCGCAGCGCGGCGGATCTGGCTGACGGCGATGCGTGGATGGCCATGGCCGCTGGCCTGTACCAGGCCGAGGTGACGCTGCGGCAGCAGGAGCATGCGTGCTGGGCGCAGCTGCGGGCGAACGGCGTGATTCGCTGACTACCACCCTTGGGTACTCGTGCCCACCTCAAAAGGCGGCTTATCCACAGACTTGTTGTCTCGTGGCCTGCGATACGTCCCGCTATGATAGGACCGGGTTCACGAAAAAGGCCGCCCGGATACCAGCCGGGCGGCCTTTGGAAAAACCCGAACCGCCGCGGTAGCACCGAGGCCAGCATCGAGTGGTTTAGCAACCGCACACGATACTGATTCGAGGTTCGTTCCGTCAACGTGACGGAGCCGCGATTACTCCCACCGCAATCAGTAGGTGCTCCAATGAAAAACTACCATCTGACCAAGGGCGGCGACGCCTGGAAGTTAACCGGGGAGGGCGCCTCGCGCGCATCTCTCAGCGCCCCCACAAAAGCAGAAGCCATCCAGAAAACGCACGACTTCATGGCGGGCAAGGTCGGCTCAGTGAAGATCCACAAGGAGAACGGGGTGTTCCAGGAGGAACGTACCTATCCCCGATCAGCCGATCCCAAGAAGTCACCCGGCTAAGTCTGGACCGAAAAGAGAGGGGCCGCCCTGTGCGGCCTCTCTTCATTTGCACACGATAGCGCCCGACCGCATGGCCGCCTCGATCGCATCCAGATCCTTGCTATTCCACGATCCCGCGCGCTTGATGGTGACGATGCTGGCGCGCGAGCCAGCGTTGTCCGCCGACACGGTCAGCCGAAGCACCACCAGGCCGCTGCCGTTGGCTGTCTGCAGCTCTCCGCGCTTTTCGTTAGCGTAGAGGTTGCCCGTGGTGACGTTGGGGCTGAGCCCCACAAAACCGCGTACGCACTGGTTGAGGTAGTCGTTAGCGCGGTGATATGCCTGCTCGTAACTGATGTCTGGCAGGGTTATGTCGCGGCGCTGGCCGTTGCTTCCGTCCGGACGCACGCTGCATGCGGCGAGAACCGCGCAGGCGATGACGGCGACCAGCCGATGACGCACAGGGCGCCCATCACGTCGCGCGAGCTGTGCCAAAACCTGTAACCCCATGGGCTTGCTCCTCCATGTCGCGGTGCGATCCTAACGCTCAACCGTCGAGCAGCACCAGCAACGCACGCAGGCGCTCTGGGCTCCATTTCTTTGCCATCTCCACCACCTTTCCAAGCTCCGGCGACAACGGCGCGACATAACTCGCCGCTGGTTCTCTGACCATCGGTTCGCCAAATACCTTGGGCCCACGCCCCGTGGCAATCCACTCGAACTGCACGCCTGTCACGCGGGCAATCTCGGCCAGATTTTTCACGCTAGGCGTTGTGCCTTGTTCCATCTCCCACTGCGCTACTGCGCCACGGCTTACCTCAAGCACCGCGGCAAACTCCTCCTGAGACTTGCCGGTGCGCCGCCGCGCCTCGCGGACACGCGCATACATCTCCACTTCGTCACCCCTTAGGCATTGCTGCCCCCCGTGGCGGCTGTATAGCGCTGCTAGCAAACCTTGTCGGCTCGTATCGCTTGCAATGCTCGAATTGCTAGCTATACTAGGCGCCATGGACATCAAGCAGGCTCGTAAGGCTAAGGGCTGGACCCAGCAACAGCTGGCGGATCAGCTGAAGGTTTCCCGCGGCGCCGTGGCGCAGTGGGAGATGCAGGAGGGCACCCGGCCAGATCCCGCGAATGCTGTGAACCTCACGCGCCTGCTCCCCGGTCTGAAGCTCGAACACATCTATGCCGTGCAGGGTAGGGCCGCCGCATGAACCTGGTCGGCTACGTGCGCGTGTCCACCGAGGAGCAGGCCCGCGACGGGCATGGCCTTGGCCAGCAGCGCGATCGGCTGGCCGCCTACTGCGCGCTGCACGGGCATCGGCTGGTGGAGGTGATCGCCGACGAGGGTGTGAGCGCCAGCGTGCCGCTGGCCAAGCGGGCAGGGGGCGCTGTGCTGCTGGAGCGCCTGAAGGGCGCGGCCCACGGCGTGGTGGTGATGCGGCTGGACCGCCTGTTTCGCGACGCCTACGACGGCCTGCTGTTTTTCCGAAGCGCCGAGCGCACGCGCAGCACCGTGCACAGCGTGAGCGAGCTGATCGACAGCAGCACGCCGGCCGGCAAGCTGGCGCTCACCATCCAGCTGGCGGCCGCGCAGTACGAGCGCGACCTGGCCGTGCAGCGCGCCACCGAGTGCAACGCCGCCTTGCGCACGCAGGGCAGGGTGTATGGCCACGTGCCTTACGGCTGCGTGGCTGTGGGCGAGGGCGACGATCGCCGGCAGCTGCGTGACCCGGCCACCTGGCCGCTGCGCGAATCCATGGTGCGCGATATCCGCGCCGGCATTTCGCTGCGCGAGGTGCGCTCGCAGCTGGCCGAGCGGGGCGTGCGCAGCCCCACGGGCAAGACCCACTGGTCTCCCAACACCCTGCGCGAACTGATCGTGCACCACGACACCCTGGCAACCCTCCCTTTGGCAACTGATGAGCAGCTTGCCGCAAGCACCCACCGCACGCGTGACCCGGAGGTTTCAACGCATGTATGAGGCAGCCACACAGCCGGCCAGCGCAGCTGGCAAGGTGTTTGCGCAGATGGCGCACATCGCCGCGCACGAGGTGCTGACGCTTCGCGAACTGCGCCAGCGCGCGGTGAACGATGGCGTGCACTCGCTGGGCGAACTCAACCAGCTGCTCGACGCGATGATTGCCGAGCGCTCCCGGTTCATCGGCGGCGGCTATCCCGATGTGACCGGCGACGCCTACGAGGCAGCGGATCTGGAGCGCATCGCGCGGGGTGCGATCCATGCGTGAGAGCCGCAGCCAGATCATTGCCGAGCACGTGATGCTGGCGCTCAGCCGCTGCGCGCTCACCGAGCGCACCTACGCGCAGGCCGTGGCCGACCTCTACATGGAGCGCACGCCGCTGCATGCGCGCACCGTGGGCTTTGCCAGCAGCAGCGACGCCTACGCCGACAGCGAGGCGAACCGCCAGACGGTCAAGCGCATGCTCGATGGCCGCGTGCGCATGGCGGTGGATCTGGAAGAGGCGCTGGTGCTGGCGCTGCCGCAGCCGTTCCGCCACCACCTGCTGACCGACCTCGCCGCACGCGTGGGCCTGCTCGCCGCCGAGCAGCCGGCCGCGCACGCCGCGGGGCAGCAGCACCAGGTGGGCGACTTCATCCGCGACATGGGCAAGGCGCTGGATGGCCTGTCGCCCATGCTGGACGACGGCCTGCTGGACGAGCGCGACGCCGCCTACGCGCCCATCGCGCTGCGCGAACTGCAAGCGCTGTCGGCGCGCATCGAGACGCTGTGCGACGGCATTCGCCAGCACGTGCTGGCGAGCGGTGGCTCGCTGGGCAGCAAGCGATGAGAGGCGGGTGCTCCGCCGATGGCCTGGGCGCGCGCGTGGTGCGCTCCCCCTCCCACCCCGGCAAGCCGTGCCGCGGCCGGGCCATCGGCGCAGCGCCTGACGCTGAAACGAAGAACGCCCGGGGCGGCAACCCCAGGCGTTCGGTTTGTCCCACCGCACTGTGAGGAACGGAAGACATGAGCACTGTACCCCAGGCATTACCCCCGCGCCAGATGGCCGCGGCTGAGGCCGCGCTGCTGCGCTGGTATCCCACGATGCCGCTGCGCATGGCCCGCGCCATCCGCACACGCCGCCCCGGTTACCCGCTGCTGGTGTTTGTGCAGCAGCAAAAGGGGAGGGCGCTGTCATGAGCATCACCACCACCCTCCTGGCCGATGTGTCGGCCGAAGTGTTCCGCCGCGTCCACGGCTTTGCCGCCGATCAGGACGTGCGCTACTACCTCAACGGCGTGCACCTGGTGCCCGGCCGCACCAAGCAACAGGCAGTTCGCATGGAAGGCACCAACGGCCACCTGCTGTACTGCGAGGAAGACAAGAGCGCCGTGGTGCAGGCCGAGCTGATCGTGAGCATCGGCAAGCGCGGCCGCACGCTGCTGCGCGGATCCAACCGCATCAAGGTGTACAGCGACAAGGCGGTGCACATCACCGACCAGAGCGGCGCCGTGCTGTACATCGAGCCGTGCAACGGCGTGATCGATGGCAAGTTCCCGGTGATCGACCACCTGGTGGGCGTGCCCGCCGACTGGCACGAAGGCCTGGTTGCGCCGGTGAACACCGGCTACCTGATGCAGGCGCTGAGCATCCCCGGTTACGTCCGCTTCTTCAGCAGGCGCGACAAAGAGGGCGCGCCGGACATGAAGTCTTCCGTGATGTTCATCATGGATGGCGGCACTGCCAACGGCGGCAAGGCGTTCGGGCTGATCATGCCGACCCGCGGGCAATTCGCCCCCGACTCCGGCGTGGACGCCATGCTGCCCGACAGCCTGGTGCAGCCGAGGGCTGCGGCGTGATCGCCGCGCCGCTTTACGTAGGGCCGGGCACCCCGGCGCGCTGCAAGGCCGCCGCTGATGCCGTGGCCGCCAAGAAGACGCAGCGCGCGGCGGCCGAGGAGTTCGGCGTGTCGCGCAGCACGCTGCGGCGCTACTTGGACGCCGCGGCCAACATGGCGGTGTACGCCATCACCCTGGAGCGCGATGGCAGCCAGCCGCTGCGCGTATGCGACGTGCTCACACCCAAGGGGCCGCTCACCGCCGCCGTCGCTGCGTACCGCGAGTACCCCGGCACGCTCAAGACGCTCGAGCTGCCCGGCTGGAAACTGCGCGTGGGGGGGGCATTGATCGACCTGGACACGGTGCGCAAGGCATCGGGGAGGGCGAAGTAATGCGCGCCCTGGACATGCGACACACCGCCAACGCCGACACCTTCGCCCAGCGCCTGCGCCGCGCGCGCCAGCACAGCGGCCTCACCGTCGATGCCCTGGGCGCCAAGGCCAGCCTGCTGCCGCGCCGCGTGCAGAAGTACGAGGACGGCGGCGGCGCCTCACCGGCGCGCGAGGACATCCACCGCCTTGCCCGCGCGCTCGACGTGGAACCGCTGTGGCTGATGGCCGGCGCGATCGCCGGCGAGAAGTTCGCCCCGGTGTGGGAAGGGGGTGGGCGATGAGCGCGCGTTACTACCAGCTGGATTACCCGGAGGCCATCGCCGCGTGGGATGCCTATGAGCGCGACTGCCATGCGCTTGAAGCCATCGGCAAGGCTTTCGCCGAGCAATACCCCGGCGCGAAGCCCATTTTTGCCTCATCCATTCATGGTCTGCGTTTCCATGGCCTTCGCTTTACCCCGGCCAACGCCTCGCCGCTTTGGACGATCGCAGCTGAACGCGACGGCCTCGTGCAGCGGCCACGTAGCGCGCTGCCCAAGGGTTTCAAGGGTGACCGCGCTCAAGCGAACAGGGAACTGAGCGCGCTCAATAAGGCATGGCATGCAACCGTGCCAAGCGTTGAAAGCGGGCGTGTGAGAAGCGACAAGTTGTGGTCCGCGTTCGGAACGGACTGGGGCGCGCTGCTTTTCAGCGGGATCCAGCGCTTCCGCCGAGGCGACGTGATCTACGTCGCCACCTCCGCCAAGCTCGACCCACGCGCCGTGGAAATCACCGGCAGCGAGTTTGATGCGGCGAAAGGCGGTGCCGTATGACCTCCAACGTCTTCAACCTCGCCGGCCACAGCGTGCCGCCGGTGACGCTGCAGCAGGCCATTGACCACTACCTGCAGCGCAAGCGCCTGCGCGGCGCGGCGCTCAACACGCTGGTGGCGTACGGCGGCGACCTGGGCGACTTCGCAGAGTTTGCCGACACGCAGGGCATCGATCTGGTGGGGCTGGTGGGTGCGCGGCTGGTGGAGCGCTGGCTCGATCGCCTCGGCCACCGCGGACTGTCGCGCCGCACGCAGGCCCGCAAGCTGGTGGTGCTGCGCCAGCTGGTGGCGCACGCCATGCGCGAAGGATGGCTGCGCCACGACCCCACGCAGGATTGCGGCGTCAGCTTTACCGCGCAGCCGGTGATCGCCCCGGAGATGGGCCCGCTGGTGCAGATGCTGGAGCAGCTGCCCACCACCAACGCTGCTGACCTGCGCGACCGCGCCATGCTGCGCCTGGCACTGGATGGCGCCCTGCGCGTGAGCGACGTGACCGGCCTCGACCTGGCCGAGCCGGGCCGCCCGCCGCGCTTTGGCGTGGACATGGCACGCCTCACGGTGAACACGGTGGGGAAGGGTGGCAAGCCCGCCTGCGTGCCCATCAACCAGCGCACGGCCACCTGGCTGCAGGACTGGATGCGCGTGCGCCACACCATGGCACACGAGGGCGAGCCGGCGCTGTTCGTGAGCCAGCAGGGCCGGCGCATCACCCGGCAGCAGGCGCACAACCGCATCCGCGCCATCGGCGATCGCTACCAGATGCCCGGCCTGCACTTTCACCTGCTGCGCCACCGCCGCGTGGGCGATGTGGTGGAAAAGCTGGGGCTGGAAGCCGGCCAGAAGCTGGCCCGCCACGCCAAGAAATCCACCACCGCCAACATCTACGGCGCCCAGGCCGATGCCGTGGTGCGCCACGTACTGCGCGAGCAGGCAGACCTGGACGGCGTGCTGGTGCGGGGAGGTGTGGCATGAGCGCGCCGAAGGTGGATGTGCGGGCGGTGATGGGCATGGCAGCCCAAGTGCTCGACATGGATTGCAACCCGACGCTCGCTGGCGACATGCGAGAAGCCGGCGCGGCCGTGGCCAAGCTGATCGATGCTCAGCGCGGTTGCGCAGACGCGCTGCGCGAGGCAGCTAAGCAAGCGCGCCGGCGAGGGGATAATGGTCATGCGGCGATGTGCAACAGGCATGCACTTGCCGCAGTCGCCGCGCTCGCCGGCATCGGCGGTGCCGCATGAGCGCCTACCCGATGAAACCACAGGTATCGCGCGAGCCCAACGGCAATATCAACGTGTTCGTGGGCGGTGCCTACCAGCGCCTGTCACACGACAAGGCCACGGCCCTGCTGCAGCAACTTGCCGAGGCGCTGCGCCTGCCGTACAGCGAGGGCATCGCGCAGTTTGCCGGCCGGGTGTTGCGCGCCCACCGCCCCGATGGCCTGCCGGACATGGTGGGCGACGTGGACGGCGGCACGCTGCAGGAGCTGGCGCTGGAATGCGCGCTGATCGAGCCGTTCGTATGCCCGCCGCAGGGCTGCTGCGAAGCGTGCGTGTGTGAGGCGGACGACCGCTGTTATCGGCTGTCGTCCACCGGGCGGGCGCTGGTGGATTTTTCTGCACAGGCGGCAGCCGAGGTGGGCCTGTGAGCGGCCCGCCGCCGGGGGATCGGGTGCCCGGCGTCGCCACCCACAACGAGCTGATTCTGCGCTTCGGGTTCTGGATCCAGCAGCAGCGCCACGAACCCAGCGCCGACCACGTCGCCTCCATTTTCAACGTGCACCGAAGCACCGCCCACCGGTGGCTGCGCGATGCCCGCAATGCCAGGGGAGCACCCACCGCATGATGCAGCGACAGATCACGCACCCGCCGGGCACCTTCAGCGCCTGCGCGTGCTGCAAGAAAGAGCCGCGGCACATTCAGGCCAGCGGCCGCACCAGCCGGGAGGCCGTGTTCAGCAGCTTCGGCGATCGCCACCAGCTGGAAACCGCCTGCGGTCGACGCACTGGCTGGCACGCCACGCTGGGCGAGGCAGAAAAGGCCTGGGGCGAGCTTGGCGCCACGCTGCCGCTGCCGCTTCCCGCCATGCGGAGCACCAACGTGCGCCCGCTGCGTGTGAGGTCGCCGCGATGAGCGCGGTATCCATCAACCCGAAGCACCAGCAGGCGGCCGAGAGTGCGATCCGCCAGCGCGCCACCGATCGCATGGATCTCACGAAGGCCGCCCTTCAGGGCCTGTGCGCGGCGGCGGGCGACCGCTGGAGCGATACCAGCCCCGAGCGCATTGCCCGCCGCGCCGTGCACCTCGCCGACGCCACGCTGCTGGCCCTCGCCAACGTCAAGGAGCACGCCGATGAACGCCATCGCTGAGGCGCCACGCGCCGTGATGCAGATGATCGACACCGCCGCCGGCAAGCAGGCGCGCGCCACCGTGCTGAAGGCGGCCCAGCGTCTGGGTGCGGCCCATGGCTCTTTCCGCTGCAGCGCATGCAGGGGGCGCTGCGAGGTGGAGGTGACCTACAAGCGCGACGGCTCCGTCAAGCACAGCAAGGGCGCGTGCCGCACGCCCGGCTGCATTGCGTGGGAGGACTGAGCATGCGCGACCACCTCAGCCCCCAGCACGAAGCCATCCTGGCCGAGCTGCAGAACGGACCGCGCACCACCATGCAGCTCATCCGCCGCTGCGGCGTGATCTGCGTCAGTGCACGCATGCACGAGCTCAAGAACGACCACGGCTACCGCATCGGCATGCAGATGGTGACCGTGCGCGACCGCCGCCGCCACGTGGTGCGCGTGGCCCAATACAGCCTGCTCACCGGCCGCGCCGCCCGGCGCGCCTAACCCCTCAAGGAGAGACCCATGTTTCGACGTTCTGCATTGATGCTCGGCCTGGTGGCCAGCTTCGCCAACATCGGCGGATGGCTCCGCTCGCCGGTGATCTACCTTCCGCACGCCGATGGCGCGCCGCGCTCACGCCGAAGCGGCAAGGGCCGCGGCCGCACCGGCGCCCGCAAGCCCGGCCACACGCCGCCTCGCCATGGCGGCACGCACACCAAGGCCGCGCGCCAGCGCCGCCGCAAGCTGCATCTGCGGAGGGGCTGAGCTATGGAAAGCCGAAGCTGGTACGAGGCCGCTCGCGAGCTGGCCAAGATCATCGAAGAGGAGCGCCGCCAGGCGGAACAGCAGGACATGCTGGCCCAAGGCAACCGGCACGAACGCCGCGCGCAGAAGGCGCTGGAACGTCGTGCAGCCTTTCGCAAGCAGTGCCGGGTAGGTGCATGAGCTACGCCGCCACCAACGCGGTAAGCCGCGCGCTGCAGGACGTTGCCCGGTCCATTGAGCAGCAGCTCAAGGAAGCCAGCGGCGAGCTGCAGGGTTTCACGCTGCTCGTGTTCACCGACCAGGTGGCGAGCTACGTGAGCAACGTCGACCGCGCCACCGCGCGTGAGCAACTCCGTCATCTGCTCGCCTTGTGGGATGCCGGCATGCCCGATATCCCCGCCCACGAACGTCACAACTGACTGGCCGCGCCGCATGGCGCGCCTCTTCACTCAAGGAGCGACCCCATGTTCTTCCGCAATCTCACCCTGTTTCGTTTCTCGCCGGCCGTGGCCGACGACCTCCACCGCCTTGACCAAGTGCTGCACGATCACACGCTGCGCCCAGTGGGCGGGCTGGAGATGTTCACGCGCGGGTTTGTTCCCCCGGTGGAGCGTGGCGACGAGGCGCCGCTCACCCACAGCGTGGCGTTCTTCACCCTGTTCACCGTGGGCGGCCAGGACAAGATGCTGCCGGCGTCGGTGGTGAACGGTGAGCTGCAGCGCAAGGTGCAGAAGATCACCGAGGAGGAGGGCCGCAAGGTCGGCGGCCGCGAGCGCAAGCGCATCAAGGAGGATCTGTTCAACGAGCTGCTGCCGCGCGCGTTTGTGCAGGAGTCGCGCCTGTCCGGCTACGTGGACACGCGCAGCGGGTGGCTGGTGCTGGACACCGCCAGCCGCAAGGCGGCCGAGAACGCGCTCACGCAGCTGCGCGAGGCGCTGGGCAGCTTCCCCGCGGTACCGCTGGCACCGGAGGAGGGGCCGCGCGTGCTACTCACCGACTGGCTGGCCAACGGCACGCTGCCGGCTGGCCTGCAGCTGGGCGACGAGTGCGAGCTGCGCGATCCGGCCAGCAGCACCGGCGCCATCATCCGCGCCCGCCGGCAGGAGATGGATAGCGAGGAGATCAAGGAGCACCTTCGCAATGGCAAGCAGGTGTTCCAGCTTGGCCTGGTGTTCGACGACCGCATCAGTTTCGTGCTCGGCGAAGACCTGGTGGTGCGCAAGCTGAAGTTCCTCGACGTGGTGCTGGACGCGATGGACGACAGCCACGCGGACGCCACCGCCGAGGCCGATGCCAGCCTCGCCCTGATGACGCTGGAGCTGGAGCGCCTGCTGGGCCGCTTGGCCGAGTGGTTCGTGCTGCCGCGGCCGGAGAATGCGTGATGATCGATGCCAAGTACGACCACGTGCTGGTGCCCTTCGCGCGCCTGATGGCCAAGGAACTGCACGCTAACGCCGACAAGGGCGACCGCCCCGGCTGGCTCAGCATGACGCCCTCCATGGCCATGCTGGAGCTCTACTACCACGTGGCCAAGCTGCAGAAGGCCGTGAAGGATGGCGACATGGCCGGCGTTCGCGAGTACGCCGCCGACGTGGGCAACATGTCCATGATGGTACTGGACGTGTGCGGCGGCCTTGTGACGTTTTCGGGCGATCCGAATGCGCCTGCGATCGCCGGTATCAAGACGATGGTGGATCGCTTCCTCAGTTGGCGCCGGCCTGATGCATTCCGGCCAGATGCTGGCGTGAGCTTCACGCGACCGGACAACCCGGCCTGGTGGCCTGTGGGAACCAATCTGCTCGATGCAGATCAGGCTGAGCAGATGGTGCGCTACATGCTCGGCGCCGATGCGGAGGTGGCGACATGCCCAGCCAAGTCGGCGTGACCATCAAACCACTGGTACGCCTGCCGCGCGATCCCGAAGCGTGCTGGGAGTGGCTGGGCCGCGTCGACGACGCCGGCTACAGCCGCAAGGAATACCGCGGCCGCTCCATGACCGGCGCGCGGTGGATGTGGGAAACGCTGTACGGCGCCGTGCCCGACGCGCTCACGGTGTCATGCGCGCACGGCAACCGCACCTGCTGCAACCCGCACCACTTGGTGGCGCGCACGCAGGCCGAGGCGAACCGCCACGGCGTAGCCGCCACTCTCACCCCCAGCGACGTGGTGGTGATCAAGCGCGCCAAGAAGGAACGCGGCCTGCAAACCGCTGCCGTGCTCGCCGACCAGTTCAACGTGCACCCCAGCGCCATCCGCGCCATCTGGCGCGGCGACACGTGGGGCCGGCGCCGCCGCCTTGGGCAATACCAGCGGAAAGGGAATGCAGCGCATGGCTGACGGAACCGAGCACGTTTGCCATTGCGATGAGCGCTCAGCGGTACGAATCAAACGTGCTGATGCTATTGCTCTCATGCAGCTCACGAGCTTGGGAAGCAGCGAATTTCATGGTCGCTTCCTCGGCCGCGACCTTGCTCGGGAAATCGATGCCCATGGGGCCTTCCCTCAGCATCCTTGTCGAGCCATCGGCGAGGATGATGGCGATGTGCCACGTCCCAAGAAACACCTGGCCCGATCCATCAGCTGTCACAGTGGCCGAGGCCCTGAAGTTCCCAAAATCTTCATGCATGGATGTGACTCCTGTCCTGATGAGGTGGCCCATGGTCGCGCCTAAGCGCACCACCCACAAGCCGGCCGCACGGGGATCGATAGTCGATACCTGCCCGCGCTGTGGCACGACGACAAGCGCCAACTGGTGCTGCGGTATTGACCTCAGCGCCGCTCGCCCATGGCAGATGACGCCGGATCGCGTGCGGATGATCCACCTGCTGGCGCGATCGCAGAAGGGTCTGACGGAGGAGGAGTACCGGCTGCAGTTGGGCGCCATGGGCGTGGACAGCAGCAAGCAGCTGAGCCGCAGCCAGTTCCACTTCTTCGTGCAGCGGATGCGCTCACTTCCCGATGCGCCGCGCTGGCTCGAAAAGCGCAGCCGTCTACGGCAGGCGGGCTGACCGATGCCGCGGATGCTTGGCCACTGCTGCGCGCAGATGCTCGATGTCGCAGCCGAGGTATCGCGCGGTGCTGTCGAGGCTGGTGTGCCCCAGCATCTGCATGATGGCGGGCAGGGGGCAGCCGTGGCGGAGCAGGGTAGTGGCCATGCTGGCGCGGAGCAGGTGCGGGTATTGCCCTGTCCACGGCCGCTGCCGCGCGGCGCGGCGCACGCGCTCGTAGTTGACCGCGCCGCCCAGCGCTGCACGCGCATGGCGGGTGACGATGGCCCACACGCTGCGCCGCGATCGCAGCGCGTGGCCGCGGTGCGATACCCACAACGCCGCCAGCTTGCCGGGCCGCGTGGTGTTGCGCAGCTCGAGGTAACCCATCAGCAAGCCATGCAGCTCGCTGCTGATGGGCACCCAGCGGCTTCGGCCGCCCTTGCCGGCCGCCACATAGACGGCATCGGGCTGGATGTCGCCCAGGCCGAGCTGCACCAGCTCACTGGCGCGCAGGCCGGTTTCCCACAGCGTGCGCATCATCAGGCTGTCCCGAAGGCCTACGAAGGTGCCCACATCGGGCGCGGCGAGCATGGCGAGCACCTGCTCATCATTGAAGGTGCGCACCAGGCGCGCCGGCACGTGCCGCCCGTTTGGCAAGTTATTCGATTCTGCTTGCGGCGCGGCGCCGATCAGCGCCATCGTGTCGTAGAAGGCGCGCAGCGCCTTGATGTCCACATTGATGGTGGCCGGAGCAACTCGCTGCGCTCGGCGACCCGCAAGCCATGCGTGCAGCCGGGCAGGCTCCAACCTGTCTACGGCGCCGCCGAACACCAGCCATCGCCGCACCACGCCAACGTACAGGCGCACGGTGCTCGGCGACCGGCTATCCCGCAGGATGCGCGCAAACCGCGCCAGCGCATCCTGCTTGTCTGCATCAACCGCAGTGCTCATCCCAGCAGGGCACTCGGCTTGACCGTAACGGCGTGGTATCACACATCGGGTCCGGTAGCGGACCCATCAACGGCCGGTAAGTCACTGAAGTACCTGTGAAACCACAGGGTCAATCTGCAATTTTACATAATATACATTATGCGCAATTGCTGCTGCGAAGGATCGCCGGCACGGCGCGTGCATGGCTCGCCGCCCTTTTGCCGCATGGACTGCGCACATGCCCCGCAAGCGCTTAGATTGGACGTGGGACGACGAGAAGCAGGAATTCACGACACCTGCAGGCAATCGCATCTCGCTGGCAGAGATAGCAGGCATGGTGCAAGGCCGAGCCGAGTGCAGACACGACTTCGAGGGCGACTGGGCAGGCTGGCGGATGCGCGGCCGCCAGATGATCCCGCCACGCGCCACCAAGAACGGACCACGCATGACACCGGAGAACCTGGCGGCGTTCGTGCGCTGGGCATCACCGTTTGCGGCGTGTCCTGGGCTCCGGGTGGCGAGCGTCATAGACCTTGCGCCGCGCATCGCGGACGAACTCCGACCAGCTCTGACGCTTGACGGGCTTGCGCGGCGCGGACGATCCGGGGCGACGCCGGAGAATGGCAACCGCGAGCGCCACGAGAGACACGACGGCCATGCCGTTCGACAGCAGATGATCCACGGAAACCCCCTTCCCTGAGTGCGTGCAGGATAGCAAAGGCACGGAAGCCCCTACGGGTTTCCGCTCGATCAAGAGCGGCCGAGGCACGAAGAACGCTTCTCCAAAGGTTTTGCCCAAGTGCTGCGCACTTGAGCCCGGTTCGTTCGCGCTGATGCGAGGGAGAAAAGCGGGTTTTGCGGGGGAGGATTGGGGGGAAGGGTTAGCGGGTTATCAGTGCAGGGGGCAGGAGCCCCCTGTGTGCCCTTCCCTGCCTTGCCGACAGCAAAGGAGCGTGTCCGTCCTGCGGACAGCAGAAGCGGGCACTACGAGGCGGGCGTGCCGCCTGCAAGGGCGTTCGGGTTCCAGCTGCCGGGAGCGGCGGGCGGCGTGTACGTCTGCGCACCGACGCCGGCAGGCCACGACGTGCCGGAGGGGGCGCCCGACGCCGGGGGCTGGCTCGGCTGCGCCGAGGCAGTCCCCGACGTGCGGGCTTGTCCCTGCGGGGGCGTCGGGGCGGAGGATGGCGACCTGTACGGGTTGTAAATGCCGCCGTGCGCTACCTGCTGGCACATCACGAACGGTACCTCAGCGCGGGTGCCCTGCTCGGTCTTGCACATGCACTTGTCGTCGCCCTGCTCGCCACCGTAGGCGACGCAGTAGATATCGGGATTCGATTGAACCTTGCGATCATCGTAGATCGGCGCTGACCACGGGATGCCTGCGACTCTCGGCACCTGCTGCTGGATCCATTCGTCGCGAGTGAGCGTCGCGTGTTTGCCGGATAGCGGAGCGGAGCCGGTAGGCGACTCGTGGCCGCCTGCGGCGACGACCTGAGTGCGGTGCATGAACTTGACAGCCAGCCACGCGAGCAGCGGGATAAGCACAAGCGTGATCGCGCCGATGTAGACGAACCGAGGGATACGGCGCTTGACAGTGTGGATCTCGGCCGACTTGTACGCCTGCATAGCGACCTTCGACATGGCGTGCGTCGTCTTGGCCTCGGCGTCCTTCTGAGCGCCCTTCGCGTTCGGGTCCTCTTTGCAGATGCCCCAGCGCCAACGCTCCACGAAGTTGGTGCCGTACTTGCGCACCGTGTGGATATGCACGTCAACCAGAGTGCGGACGTATTTGTCTATGAGGCTCGGGTGTTGCGTGATCAGGATAAAGTCGAGGCCGAGGTGACGGTGCGTGCTCAGATCGCGCACCCACTGCGGCGAGTCGATGGCGCCGCGCTTGGCCGGCATGAGCTTCTGGCACTCATCGATCATGATGATCGAATTAGGCGGGAGGCTCTGCCAGTCCTTGACCTGTTCGACGTCGAGCGGGATGGCGAGACCGTCCTTTAGATCGGTTATGCCGTGCTGGTAGCGCGGGCGGTGCGGCTCGCGTTGCGAGAGCTCGATAAGGTGCTCGACTGCGCCGAGCGTCTTGCCGGCGCCGGGCAGGCCCGTGCGGAGTTGAATGGGCATCAGGCAGCCTTCTTGCGGGTGAGCACAGCGCGCGCGCCGCTGACCGCATAGCGGGCAGCGATGGCGGAAAGGATCATGGTGATCGCCTGATCGAGGCCCAGGAAGCCGAGGATGTTGACGGCCGTCGCGCCGAGGCCGGAGGACTGCGAGAGGATGAAGTTTTTCAGCGGCTCCACGGTGAACTTGTACGTGGTGAAGCCGAGGCCGAGCGAGAGCAGCGCGGAAACGATGATCGAACCGATCGTGGTCTCCAACGCGCCGAGCAACCATGCAATGAGGGCGGGCATGTGCGTTTCCTTTAGGCGGCCACGTCGCGCAGACCGGCGATGATCTGAGCGGCCTTGAGTGCGGCGAGAATGAGGATCAGGGCACGCATCCACGGGCCGTAGTCGCAAACCGGCTGAAAGGGGATCGTGATGGTCTGGCCGTTGAACTCGATGGAGGTATCGGCGAACGGGCACGCGGTGCCCCAGCCGAAGCCGGACGAGTCGAGTTTGCTGGCGTCGCCAACTTCCTGATCACCTTGATCGACTTCGGCCACCGTGTGCTGTCCGAACGGCAGCGGGTCGGTGCCGTCGCCGGACACGGCGCACTTATCCGCCCAGGTGTTCCGCGCAACGGCGCACATGACCTGATCGCCGGAGCACTGCGGAGGGACTTTGCAGTCTGTTTCGGTGTAGGTCTTGGGGTCCTTGTCGGGCCAGTGATCCTCCACCCACTTGTAGTAATCGCAGGCAGCGGTGGCCCATCCGCAGTACGACGGCAGGGAGGTGGGCGCGCGTGGATCGGGGTTCTGATGCACGTAGTCGGCATCAGGGTTCGTCGGCGTGAGCGTCTGAGGGTCTACGCCGTACTCAGGCGCGATCTGCTGCTTGAGCGCATCCATATCGTGCGCGACTTCCGGTGTAATCAACGGCGCACCGGTCTGCGGGTCCGTGAGCATGCCCGGCCACCAGTCGGGATGCTGTTCTGCCATCTGGCCCACGTCGGCCAGAGGCACGGGCGTAGGGTCGGTGATGAATGCTGGATCACTAGTTACGGCGGTGCCAGTTGTCCAGGTGATGATGGTCTGAAAATCATGACTAGTCGTGCCGCCAGGATAGTCGGCGGAATCGTTTCCGGTGGCCGTGCACGTGGCACCCGAGCTCGCGGGAACACAGCCGTCGAAGGTAATAACGATATTCGAATAGGCGGTGTAAGGGTACGTTGCGTAATAGTTCGTATCGTAGTCTCGAACTTTTTTCGCCAGGGCTGGCACAGAGCACGCAGACTGGCTGTCCCACTGACTCGTAAACAGCGGCTCACCAACGCCGCACGAAGTCGCCTGCACCTGCTCTCCCTGCTTCATCAGCGCATTGGTCTGACTGTCCCTGTACCACTTGTACAACTCGTAGGCAGTGACAGCGGCGGCGATCCATGGGATCGCACGAGAACCAACAGCTACGCCAGCGTCGATGATGCCGCCGCCCGTGGCGCGCCCGATGGTGACAAGGCGCGTGGCATAGGTGGCTTCATTCGCAGCGGCAGTCACGCCAGCATCGTTAGCAGCGGCGAGCGGCAGACGCATCTCGTAGGTATAGCGGGCTTGGATGCCGCCACCCGGCGCGACGCCGACAGGCTCGACGCTGACCGGCTGGACAGTAGGCATAACGCCGGTCGCTGACGCGACGCCAGTGCAGAACACGAGGGCGGCGATCAGGAGTCGTCCGATGATCCGCGAAAGAGTATCCACCCTGCCCCCAGCAGTGCGAGCAACACGAAATAGCCCGCGTAATCGTTGATGGTCATTTAGACGTCCATTTGAAAGAGGTTCAGGGGGCGGAAACCGCCCCCACCCCGTGGAACGCTTAGAGCTTGTTCCACACCTTCTTCAGATACTTGAAGCCGACCCACGCCGCGCCAATGGCGGCGATGGCGGCGAGCGCGCCGGTGATGGTCGAGACCACCGAGGACGTGTCGGGCGCGGAGGTCTGGGCCGACGCGGCGCCAGCCATCAGAGCCAGACTCAGCGCCAGCGGCGCGCGGATGTTGCGGAGCTTGTTCTTCATAGAGCGGTTTCCTTTCGTTGAGTTGGGTTTAGAGGTTCTTCCACACTGCCGCGAGCGCCCACACCCCCAAGATGGCGACCGCGATTGCTCCACCGCCTGTGGCGTCGAGTGGAGGAATGAGCATCGGTGCCTGCACGTACTGGACGGCCGTGCATTGCCCCGTGTTGGCGTCGATGTTTGCTTGATCACACACGAGGTAAACGGTCGGACCGGACATAGCTGACTCCGATGGTTAGAGCGTGCTGGCCGCACCGGCAGAGGCGCGAAGCGACGAGCGAAAAGGCGGAGGGGCGAAGATCGCAGGGGAAGCGAACGGCTCCCCCTGCACCCCCCGATGTGCTTAGGCTGCGGCCTTGGCCGGACCGGTCTTGCCAGCGTCGAACGCGCGAACGAGCTCGAACTCGCGGCCGACCTGGAGGCGACCATCGCGGTCGAGGTACATGCCGGTGGCCTTCATTTCGTAGTCACCGGGCGGGAGGAAGTGCTTGTGCTTGGAAGCGTCGAAGTACTGCTCGAACTCCTCCACGCGGCCCTCGCCCTTGACGATGCCGCAGACCTGAAAGCCGTGAACCTGTCCGGCCTTCTTACCGTCGAAGGTGCGGGTCTCGTCATAGACGCGGAGGCGGGTATGGTTGGATTTGTCGCTCATGATGGTTGCTCCTGATGGCCGTCTAGACGGCTAGTTGGTGGGTAGCGAATGCGACCCCGAGGGATTCCCGCGAAAGCGGGTTTTCTTGCACCCAGCGGGGCACGATGGCCCGCGCGATGCGCTGGCGGACGAACGCGCCCAGCGCGTGATCGTCCAGATTGAGACGGCCGAGCAGGTGCATCAGGCCGCCGTACTGGCGTTTGCAGTGACGGATCGCGCTGCCGAGGTTGCCCTTGGCCGTCTCGACGGCGGTGCGCATCAGCGACATGACGGCCGAAAGCCAGTCCATACACGGGAACTCGCCTACGACGTACTCCCACGGGGCTTCGAGTACGGCGGTCGGAATCTCCCGATTCCTGGCGTAGAAGCGAGCTTCCCAGCGGACCCAATCGACACCGTCGTCACCATCGCGGAAACCCTGTTCCCTGCCCTTCTCGTACACGACCATCTGCCGCGTGGCCGTTTTCTTGCCGATGTAGAGGGTCTGACCGCTGCCGTCGTTCCAGCCGACGCGCTGAAGCGCGGGCCGCTTGAACGCACCATCGAAGGCACCGGCCTCGTACATGGCGACGGCGGTGGCAAGGTTGCGGGTGCCGGCATAGTCGTCGTGGGCGGCGTGGTACTCCGTGATGCGTGCGCCGACCGTGTCCAGACAGGCGCGGACGTGACCCCACGCTGCCGCGAAGGGTCGCGACCGCGAGACGAGGGCGCATGCTGCGCCCGTCAACTCAACGGACACGGTCCCTAGCTGGCGGTCGCCACCGAAGGCGATATCCCCGCAGGAAACGCCGTCAGGCGTGAGCAGCTGGAAGTGGTGGGTGTAGCCGCGCCGGCCGCCCTTCTGCTCTGCTTCGAGGACGAGGCCAGCACCGGGGAAGAACTCACAGAGAAAGCGCATAGCCCTACGCGCCATGGCGTCACCGCCGAACGCGTCCTGAAAGACGACCGCTTCGCGGGTCGTAAAACGCAGGAAGTCCGCGACGGCTGGGAGCTGCTCGTTCAGGTTGGTAGGTCCCCTGTTAGCCGACGGGACCACAGCAGCGCGCGCCGTCACTCGCCCGCCTCCACGGCATCGAGCGCAAGCCAGAGCCAGAAATTCTCCGACTCGATGTCGCCGCGCTCTTGGGCGGCATCGGCCTGGGCGAGAGCGAACATGGCGGCACTCACGACCGAGCCCACCGATACAGCGGCGGGTTTGTGACGGCAGGCATGGAAACGTCGTACGGGTTGCGGCCGCAGTGAAGGGCCAGACGCGAGTCCGAGGTTCGCGACGCCCACGACAGCAGCGAGAGGGGGCGAGAGAGCCGAAGAACGAGGCCGAGCATGGCGGCCAGATAGAGAGCGAGCAGTAGCATACTTGTCCCCTGTAGTCGTCAAGTGAATTGCGACGAAGCGGACCGTAAAGTAGATTGCGACAACCGGTCAAGAGGAATGCGACATGTCGGCTGTAAATAATTTGCTTGACAAGTATCGCGAGACGTGCTCGCTGCCCTCAGATAGCGCCGTAGCGGACTCGCTGCACATCAAGCGGCAGGCTGTGCACCAGTGGCGCAAAGGAGTGTCATGGCCGAGCGAAGACCACGTGCTCGAAATGACCAAGGCCATGCAGGAGCCGGCAGAACGGTGGTTCATCGCAATCAGCGCAGACCGAGCGTCGCCGGCAGCGCGCAAGGTGTGGCTTAAGCTTGCTCAGGTGGCAGCGTCGTTGCTGCTAGTCGTAACAGCGGCAGGGCCGCAACGCGTTGAAGCACAAGAGAATTTCGGGGGCGGCCACGCGATCGACAGAAGCGGCACGTCTATACATTATGCGCAATGATGGTGCCGGATCGTGCGGCTGGCTGACATGGCCCGTGCGTGGTTGGCCGCCCTTTCAACGCAAGGATTGCGCGCATGCCACGGCATCGGCTGAACTGGTGTTCTCGGCACTTAAACTTCTACCTCCACGGCAGAAACCCTGCGCATTGCATGCCCATGAAGTTCCACATCGCGGAATGCGCGCCGTAAAACTTCTGCACCGAGGAACGAGTTTCCCAAACTAATCTTGTGATCTTCTCTGCTTGGTGTTGCACGCACTGATGTATACCCAACTAGCGCGCTAACACTCCGCCCATGCGCCGAGAAGGACCGTTACCGGCCTTTAGGTTGCACATTGCTGCGACCTCGATCAGATGTTCGCGGACCGGAACTGCAGCAGCGTCGCCGTGCGGAGCGTCCGCCAGCCGAGCCAAGTCTTCTTTGCCCAGTGCCAGCCACTCGGCCACGCGGGTGGGCTGAAACTCAGTTCCCACCCCGAATCCAAGCCAATCCCGCCCAGGCGCACTGGCACCGATGCTCGAGCCGACGGGGCGATTCGCGCTGACTTCGTCCGTCACGACACGGAGCCTCTTGAGGGGCGTCAAGTCTGCTCTTTCTTGGCGCGTGTCGCTCGCTGCGCACGTTTGGTTGGAGCTTTTTTCTTTGGCTTCGGCGGGATTTGCTGGCTCAGGGCCTTCTCCAGCCCAGCCACCTGTCCCGCGTAACGGGCGATCTCTCGGTCAGAGTCGCGCAGCTGATCTCGCAGCGCTCCGAGCTCAGTTCGGAGGGATGACTCGGTATCCCGATGTAACCGTTCGGCGGTCTCAAGCCGCTGCTGCCATTGTTTGGTTTCTTGGCGCAGACGATCGACTTCCTGGTGGGCGCGATCCTCGAGGTTACGGACATACGCCTCTTGGCGGGCGCGCTCTTCAGCGGCGGCTTGCTGCTGCTCGGCCAGCTGGGCGCGCAGCCCTTGAAGCTCGGCACTCAGCTGATCGGACTGCGCCTGCAGGCGCTCCCGCTGCTGGGCGAGGTCGGCCCGAAGGGCGTGGCTGTCCTGCAGTTGCGCATCCAGAGTGGCGCAGGCGTGTTCGGCCAGATCCTTGGCCGCCAGGGCCCGAGCCCGATCGGTCTCCGCGGCCTCCAAGCGGGCAGCCCACGTCTGGCGTTCGGCCGCGAGGGTGCTCCGGGCCATCTCCAGCGCCGCCTGCTCCTCCGCAAAGCGCCCGGCGATGGCCTGGCTCGCGTGCTCGGTGGCCAGCTGCCACAGGCTCATCATCGCCTGCCCCACGGGCGTCGGCAGCTCCGGCAGCGTGCTGAGCTGCCGTAATCGTTCGCCGAGTTGGCTGCGCCACGCGTCAAGCATGCGCGTCACTGTGTTCGGCGAGCCGGTGCCCAGCTCGGCGCGCACTTTTTCCACGGTCGGATTCTCGCCGGCGCC
Source organism: Dyella ginsengisoli (assembly GCF_044904665.1). Lineage (NCBI taxonomy): Bacteria > Pseudomonadati > Pseudomonadota > Gammaproteobacteria > Lysobacterales > Rhodanobacteraceae > Dyella > Dyella ginsengisoli. The sequence goes on along the minus strand of NZ_JADIKM010000003.1, from coordinate 741,658 downwards.
GAGGATGGCGTCGGCGGCGGTGTTGACCTGGTCCTGGGTGATGCCGCGCGGCATGCGATGGTCTCCTCGATCGGCGCCCTGCCCTCTGGGTTTTCTACTCGCGATAAGTGATGATTATCGCCAGTATGCGCCCAATTTCGTAATGTACATTACATATTATGAAGCATAAACACGAGTTGCCGGCCCTCGCTGCACCCGTCACTGGCTTGGTGCTCCCGGAACAGCTGGCCCAGCAGGCCGCCGACGCGGTACGCGAACTGCTGGCGGAAGCCGCCGCCGCCAACACCACCCGCAGCTACGCCGCCGCACTGCGTTACTGGGCCGGCTGGCACCAGGCGCGCTTCGGCGTCGAGCTGACCCTGCCGGTCAGCGAGGCCGTGGTGATCCAGTTCCTGGTCGACCACATCCAGCGCAAGAACAAGGCCGGGCTGGTCAGCGAGCTGCCGCCGGCGATCGACCAGGCGCTGGTGGCTGCCGGCCTCAAGGCCAAGCTCGGACCACTCAAGCTCGCCACCGTGGTCCAACGCGTCGCCGTGCTGTCGACGGCGCACAAGCTCAAGCGCCTCACCAATCCGTGTGAGCTGGCCAGCGTGCGCACCCTGCTGAGCCGCGCCCGGCGCGCCGCGGTCAAACGCGGCGAGCGGCCGACCAAGAAGACCGCGATCACCCGTCCGGAGCTCGAGGCGATGCTGGCCACCTGTGACGACTCGCTGGAAGGCCTGCGCGACCGTGCCCTGCTCTGCTTCGGCTTCGCCAGCGGCGGGCGCCGTCGCAGCGAGATCGCCGCAGCGGACCTACGCGACCTGCGCAAGGTCGGGGAGGACGGCTACATCTACCGGTTGGAGTATTCGAAGACCCAGCAGGCGGGCGTCAAGGCGGATTCAACGCCCGACAAGCCAATCCTGGGGCGCAGCGCCGAGGCGCTCACGGCGTGGCTGGAGGCGGCCGGGATCCGCGAGGGGGCCATCTTTCGACGCATCTGGAAGGATCGGGTCGGTCGTGCCCTACTCCCGGGTTCGGTGGCCACGATCGTCAAACGGCGGGCCGCCTTAGCCGGGCTGGAGGGGGACTTTGGGGCGCACAGCCTGCGGTCGGGTTTTGTCACCGAGGCCGGCAAACAAGGCGTCCCGCTGCCGGCGGTGATGGCGATGACCGAACACCGTTCGGTGGCGAGCGTGATCGGGTATTTTCAAGCAGGGGCGGCAGAAGACAACCCGGCAGCCCGTCTACTGAAATAGCGCAACTACAGGCCAGTCATGAGATTGAAGTCCAGCTCATCAAAGACAATTTCCCCACTGCACCACGTGAGACTGAATTGATGGGCACGATGATCAGCCTTGCCCTAGGGCGCCTGGAAGTAGATTGGGGCAAAAACAACTTCTTTTCCGATCATGGTCACTTATTTCAGGCCTCTGACCTGAAACAAGTACCCACGTATTACGCCAGTGAGAGCTGGCCGGAAGGCGAGCCGGTCGTTGAGATGGGTGAAGGCTTTGGGAAGCCGCTGCGTCACGTTCGTGATCGATTGGAGCTCATGGGCTACACGCTACGCTCAGTGGAACACATCTACGCTCAACTCCATCGCCTGCATGATGTATCGGGTACGCCTATCCCGTTTCGCACACTGCGAAATGCTCTGTCCAAGGTCGACGTCACCAAGGTCAGTGGTAACTACAGCGAGGACTATGATCCTGGTGAATTCGTCCGGAAGGAAATCCTGAAACGACTGGGGTTGGAATCCGAGCGACACAGCTTCTATCAGGGCGGCCTAAGGCCAGATCATTGGGAAATCGACCTGCTACTTGAGAACTTCGGCGCGAATGGAGCGCTGCGACTGCTGGCCGAAAACGCGGTCAATCATGATCTCGACGTGACTTGGGACTTTGCACCATTGGTTGAGTCCGGATGGGCGTCGCGCGATGACTTTAGGCCCGGGCCAAAGCCAGAGCAGTGCTTTTTGATAGTCACGGAAGGAAGTTCCGACGCGAAGATCCTGCAGAAGGCCTTGAAGTTGCTTCGCCCTCACATCGCTGATTTCTTCCGATTCGTCGACATGGAAGAAGGCTATCCTTTCGCTGGTACAGGTAATTTGTTTCGGTTTACGCAGGGATTAGTCAGCATAGGCCTCCTCAACAATACCGTCTTGGTATACGACAACGACGCGGAGGGCGTGGCGAAATGGCACGACACTATGCAGCTAACGCTACCGGCGAACATGCGCGCAATGAAGCTTCCGGACTTAAATGACTTCAAGAAATTCATGACGGTCGGGCCATCGGGTCGAAAACGCGCCAACATCAATAAGCGCGCTGCTGCGATTGAGTGCTATCTGGACCTGACGCGGCTCGGCTTGCCCGAGCCAGTGGTTCGCTGGGGTCCATTCAACAAGGCGCTAGAGGCCTACCACGGCGAGCTCGAACACAAGGGGCAGTACATGAAAGAGTTCTTGCATCTTCGCGGCGCCGGTAGCGAGTACGACTTCTCCAAGATTGACAGCGTGCTTGACGCTGTCGTCGCCGAGTGCGTGGTGATCGCAGAACACAGCGTTATGGCGTCGTAAGTGACGCTTCTGGGTGATTCGAGCAATGCGCATCACAACTAGCCACCGGAAAATTAAGAGGATTTCGCCGGGTGTTCAATACGCACCGATGTGCTATCAGTGTGCTCTGACCAACACGCTTCGAGAATCGCCCTGTAATGAAAGGAAATGAATTATGCGCGTTGCCCCATTCACTCGGCCAACCTTGCTTGCCGCCGTAGAGTTGCTAGAACTGCACTCACAGGCACGCTTTAATCAAGCTGTACTCAGATTGGGGCTGGAGGATGAGGTTCCGCAGGGCACGGACCTGAGCGTTGGCAAGAAGTGCGCAATCCTTGGCCGTGCGATATTGCAAAGGTCAAACAACATACTGGACACACTCGACGGGTCCATGACGCTGGCAGAAGCTGTGGTCCGAGAGGCTGCGCAACTCGCGCATTCTGCAAGTACCAATGCCGCGTGCGCGGCATTTCTGCTGGGGCTTGCGCGCGATGGTTTCGTCCTGGTGCCTGGCGATCAGGGTGGCGGTGCATCCATCCGTGCGGCCCTACCCAACGAAATCCAGCTGCCGCAGACCGATGACGAAGTACACCATCTCTTGAAGCACTTTCGCTTTAACACCCCGCTTGGCCATTTAGACCAAGCTATTGATGCGCACGCGCGAGGCGATTGGGCTGCGTGCAACAGTCAATTGCGGACGTTTCTTGAGGGTCTTCTTGACGACATCGCGCGAATTGTCCGTCCTCAAGAAGCCGCGCAACTGCCAACTTCGGAGAACCGAAGAGCCCTATTGACGGATGCCGGATTCCTCGCGGCGGATCGCAACGAGTGGACGCGAGACGGAAAAGGTTACCTCAATGGCCTTTTCAAAATGCTGCACACGCAAGGCTCGCACCCGGGGTTGTCCGACGAGGATCACAGCACGTTTCGCCTGCACGCCGTGCTTGTGACCGCCGGCATGCTGCTGCGCCGCTTGTATCGGCAGAATTGATGCCGCTTAACCGGCGACGCTTTCGATAAGCATGTGACGGATGGTTCGATTCTCAAGCTTAGAAACTATCGGGCTACTGTCATCCACGTTTTCGTGAACGTGCATGCCCTCGTTGTAAATGATGCCAAGAAGATACAGGGTGTCGTCGACATCGATGCCATTCGTCACGGCAAAATCTAGCTTGTTTTTTGTCATCAACGTATCAAGAAATTCAGTCTTTCGAGCTGCGTCCGGGATGGCGTCATGAACAATCTTCTCGATTCGAACACGGACATAGCAGCAAACTGCGAATGGGTCGTAGTTGTCTGATTCGTTGACGTACTTATCCCATTCCGCCTCTGTGTGCGCCTGAAACGCGGCTGAATCTCCCCAGGCCTCTCTCAAGCCCAGGGCCGTGAATTTCGCCTTGATCTCAACCGAAGCTGGGTCATAGTGAAGGTAGTGACGACTGACATCCTTTTCGATGGATGGATCCTTGCGCTTCCCAACGAGGGCGCGGAAGTCCTTGTTTATTGCAGGCTTAGATTTCTTCAAGAAATAGATCTTTTGGTCTGCAAATGCGAAATTCTTGAAATAGTACGGATTGAGGTGCGTGAGAATTAGTGGGTATACGCTCCGCTGGTTCTCACGAACTTTCTTGATGAGTTTGGTGATGTAGTACTGGACTGCCACCAGATTTGCGTCATCCAGATAGTCGAACACTTCATCAATAACGAGGATCGCGTCGCGTAACGACACGGATCGCTCAATCTTTCGTAGTTCTGCAGCAAAACACAAGGAGTCGCGCTGACCATTTGAGATATGCATGGCCGACGGGAAAGAGACGACAAGACTCCCCTTGCGCTCAACCGGCCTAACCTTCTTCCATGTCGCCCCGAAAGCCTTGATGATGTCCTCGAAGCTCTCCTTCTCGTTGACGTAAGAAAGATATTTACAGGCATCTTTAAACGTCTTTTTGTCATGCAGATAGAGCAAAGCTACCTGCAGGCCCGAGAGTAGCGCGTCGATGCGGCCCTGCTCTGGAGCAATTGCAGATGTTAGAAGATCGGCTATTTCCCTGACGGCGCTGATCGCCTCAAGGCGTAACCGCAGCGCACCGTCTGCCCATGCCCGTATGTCGTCACCGGTTCCAGTTTGAGCCTGGAGCAACTCGGTCATCGCACGGATGTCATTTTGAATCCGTACGCCCTCTACCTTGTCCATCAGGCCAAAGAGATCAATCAGTCCGTCTGCCAATGTTGGATTCCCGAGCGCTTTGTCGAGATTCCGAAAGGCCTTGCCGGACACCCCAAAGCGGCCCCGCATCGCTGTCACATCATAGACGTGTTGTACTTTCAGAGGGACGGTCTGGACCAATACGAGCTCGCTGATCTCAAGCGATGCCGTTGCGGTCGTAAACTTGCCCATATTGTGCTTAGTTGCTTTTGCACGAAGCCTGCTTGTAACCACGTGGACATCAAAAGTGCCGGCAATGGCATTGCTATTGCCATCTGCGGTCACGGTAAAGGTCTGAGCACCTTGCTTGACGGTCACGGCTAGCTTGGGAGCTAACGATTCATCTCCAAGGTGATGCTGCTCCTTCGGCAGCTCCATTCGCTTGGTTCTGAGCGCCGAAAAAGCTGCGGCAAGTGAGCTTTTGCCAAACCCGTTAGGGGCGACGAGCAGTGACGGCTTGTTGGGGATGATGTCAAGGGAAAACGTTTGATTCTTAATCCCCCTGACGTTCTCTATGCTGATTGATCTAATCATCGTCCCTGCCTTACGAATTCAATAAGCATGTGGCTTAGGTTGTCGTGTCGACTGACTCTCAAGCCGTCAGAGCTAAAGTCGGCGCTAAGTGCGTTGGCGGAACTGAAGCGGGGCCTGGCCGCTCGCGCCTCAAGAGAGCTCGCTGGCAATCTTGGCAAGATGATCTTGTGCTTTTTTAATGATGGCAGGCGCACATGCCATGCAAATGTTTTTGCGCTGTCCCGGAACTGGTTCGTAAGCAAAGTGCTTTTCGCCCGCCACGATTTTGTGTTTTGAACTGACGTCACAAGTTCGCGCGGCCTTGGCTACTTCATAGCGGAAGCTGCTGAGGATATTCCTAGTCGTTGCCATTTACTTTCCTTGTATGTATCCGATGCCGAAAGGTCTTTTTCCAGATGAACCAGTAATCTTTCCGCGGGGCTATACAGGCTGAATCATCTCACACCAAGGACTTTTCTACACCATGAACGCGGCAAGATTCACGTAGTGCGCCAAGTCCATCAGGCGACGCAAGCCAAGGGCTAAGTGCTTCTCATCGGCATTCGGAGGTCTAACTTGAATACCGGATTGGTCACAGTGGTAGGCTGCCCTACGGTCATTGGCAAAGGGTCGCGTAATCCGCGGTCTGAATCTTTCCCTTCCCTACCCTTCATAACACAGCCTAGTCGCTGATCCAGATACCACAGCCCTATCCCTCCCTGCCCCTTCTTACCACCCGCTCCGCCACACCCGCTCTTGACCGAGGCAAATCTCAGTTCTCAAGACTGGGCCGTATAGAATGAGGTGAAGGGAGATTGCCAAGGATCGCGATGAATTCGTTCACTCAGGCAGGACTAGATGATGTCCCCCCACTGTTCGATCGCCTGCCATTGGAGCTCTTCCGTCCGTTGGCTGCCAGCAACGGGCGTCGCTACTGGATCATGCTGTGCCGCCTGATCGGCGAGATGTGGGGCGATGGTGGCCGTTCGCCGGGCGAGGAAGCGCCGAAGCCGGTGGTCATACGCCAGATCGAAACCCTGTTGGCCGCCGACGACCCATGGGACGAAGAACTCGAAACGCCCATCACCATCCGCGCGCATGACATTGCCCGCTTTCTCGTCGATTCGGGTTGGCTGAGCCTGCGCCGCCGGGGTGTGGCCGAGATGGTTACTGTGCGTCCGGTCATCGCCCAGTTCCACACCGTGTTGTGCGAATTCGCGCAACACGAGCCCGAATTTCTCGGCAGCAAGGTGCGCTCGATTTTCCTGAATCTGCGCGCCGCGGTCAGCGGTGACCAAGACCAATATGCCGAAGCTGCCAAGCAGGCCAAGCAGTGCATGGCCTACATTGCCAATACCGGCTGCCGGGTACAGGATCTGATGGATGCGTTGATGAAGCTCGCATCGCCAGGCGAGTTCGTGCGCGGCTTCTTCGAGGAATACGTCGAAAAGATCTTCATTGCCGATTACAGCGAGCTGCGCACCAAGGATCATCCACTGCAGCATCGTTCGCAGATCGTGGCCATGACCTTGCAGCTCCAGCATGACGCGAAACAGCACGAGGCCTTGCTCGCCTGGTACCAGGAGAAGAAAGCCGGCGGTGACCGTAACCGCGCGGAGTATCTGTACGAGCGCGACACCCGCCTGCTGATGCGTCTGAAGGACGTGGACGAACAGTTGCAGCGGTTGGATGAGGAGATCCGCGATGCCAACCAGCGAGCCATTGCCTTCATCGAATACAAGATGCGCGCGCCCAAGCAACTGGACAAGCTGCTTGCGCGCGCCATGCAGGCCACCAACCAGCTCGATGAAGGCCACGTGGCATTGCCCGCAGCCTCCGGATTCCGGCACGCGGGGCCGGAGCTGCTGGCGAAGCCCCGTACCGCAACCAGGCCAGCGGTGGCCACCGCCGTGGAGAAGCGCCCACCCACATTGCAGGAACTGGCCATGGAGCAGTTGCGCAAGCGCATGGCCGACAACCGCCTGGTCGACAGAGTGAAGCTGGCCAACTACGTCGGCCGTCACCTGCGTGATCGCATCTCGGTGACCTCCGACGAACTGGGCATCGAGTCAATCAACGACCTGTGCTGCTATCAGCGCCTGCTGCTGATCGCCGCGCATGATGCGTGTCCGCCATCGCAGCGGCGATCTGATCCGCAACTACAAATGCTCAGGAGCGTACGCATCGAGTTCATGCCCAATGGCACGACGTCCAACCCCTATCTCGAACATCCCCGGTTCCACATCCAGCGTGAGCTTGTCCGATGAGCCATTGGGAGCGGTTGGCCACCCAAAGCCAGATCCATGCTGAAAGCGACTACCAGAAAGCCGGCTACCGGCTGGTCATGGAGCACGTGCTTTATGCCGGCGATTCGCGCAGCCGCACCGCGTACGAGTTGATCGTCCGGCACCGCAAGGACTACGACGCCCTGCTCGCCCAGCTCGGCATGACCATCACCCACAACCCGCATATGGGTTACGTGGTGGCCACACCCAGCCAGTATGTTGCCGACAAGATGCGCCTCTCTGAAACACGACTGGCGCTGGTGTTGCGCCGCCTGTACGACGACAAGATGCATGTTGCCGAGATCGTCGGTGGTGAGGCCTTCGTCGACATGATCGAGCTGGAGCGCGCCTACAAGGATCTCCTCAACCGCGAACTGCCAGCCAGTTCTGCGCTCAACGAGCAATTGCAGGCGATGAAGCGTTACGGCATCGCCCGCCTGGAGGACACGCATGACGAGCAGCGTCAGCAGGTGGTGGTCCGCCCCGGCATCGTCGACGTGTTGGGCGAAACCGCCCTGCTGCAACTGGCCGCACATGCCAATGCACCGGAAGAGGACGCATCCGATGAAACAGCTTGAGTCGCTGGGGTTGGTGCAGTACTTCCTGTACGAGCGAGAGGATCTGCAGCTGGGCGGCAATACCGCCTTTCTCGGACCGAACGGCACCGGCAAGACCGCGTTGCTGGATGCCTTCCAGATCGTGCTGCTGGCTGCCGACAGCAACAGGACCCACTTCAACGCCTCCGGTGAGAGCAAGAAGCGCGCCCGCAGCTTGCGCGAGTATTGCCTGGGTGTGTACGGGCAAAGCGATGCCGAACGCTGCCGCCCCTCGGCCAACACATACATCAACTTGGTATTCCGCGATCCGGAAACGGGCGTGCCGGTCACGGCGGGGGTATCGCTCTCGGCCAGCGTCGACGACCCGGATCACACCTTCAACAGTCTCTACATCCTGCCGGGTGTGGCGCTGGCCACCCGGGACCATATGGATCCCGAGGCCGACCGGGAAACCATCCTGCCTTGGCGTAAGTTCCAGCATGTTGCCAAGGACGCCTGCACGCTGGTCGGCACCACGCCGGTTTTCACCCAGAACCGTGAAGACTTTCTGCGCCAGCTTTTCGTTGGCCATCTGGCTTCGCCCGGCGAGCGTCCCAACACGCGCGCCATTCGCTCGGCTTTCGCACGCTCGCTCAAGCTCAACAAGGACGTGGACGATCTCAACGAGACCTTGCGCCAGCATTTGATCGAGCAGCGCCTGACCAACGTGAAGGCGTTCCGAACGCGGCTGGAACAGTTCCGCGAAGTACGCGAGATGATCCGTCGCCTGATCGATCGCATTGAGCGGGCCGGTGTGGTGGTCGACAAATACGTACAGGTGAAGCGCGAACGCACCATCCACACCAACCTGGATGCATTGCGTGCGGTGTACGAAACGGAGCGCATCGGTGAAGCGCTGAGCGAACAGCAGGAAAAGGCCGCAGAAGTGGCGCGCCAGCTGGAGAAAGCCGGGCTGGACCTGAAACGTGCAACCACCGAGAAGAGGCAGGCTCAAGAGGCGCGCGATCGTGCCTTCGAACTACGCAGCATCGATCCGGAGTACCTGAAGCAGGCTGGTGAAACCGAGCGCTTGAAGGACAAAGAAAAGCAGCACGCCGAAAAGCACAGGGAACTGGGCAACCTGTTGAAGCTGGCGCTGGAAGCGGCCGTTAGCGCTGGAAAACTGTCGGTGATGGCCGACCATCAGGGCGACTTCGAAGACGTTGTCCATCAGTTGCTCGACCTGCAGCAGCACGCCGAAGCACTTGCCGTGCCGGAACCGGTCGCCATTCAGTCCGCGATGCTGGCCATGGCCCACGTGCGCGGCCTAGTCAACAAGGCCTTGTCCCATGCCGATCGCGAAGTTGAAAAAGCCCGTGACGCATGGCGCGATGCACGTAGTGCATGGGAGCGCAACCGGCGTGGTCTGACCACGTTGCGCCCGCCGGTGATCGCGCTGCAACGCTTGTTGGCTGACGCCGGCATTGATGCCCAGCCGGTCTGCGATCGGGTGAGGATCGCTGATCCACAGTGGCAGCCGGCGCTGGAGGCCTATCTGGGCATCCATGTCGATGCACTGCTGGTACCGGAAGCGCGGGAACTGGATGCCATCCGCATCTACAAGGAGCATAAGGAGGCGCGAACCATCTTCCGAGTGAAGCTGGCCCTGCCCTCGCGTGGCCGCGCCTGGGTAGCCCGGGGTGGCGGCAAGTTCGCTGCACAATTGATCGAGGGTGAAGACAAGGCGGCCGTGCGCTACCTGCAAGGGGAGCTGGGTCAGTTGTCGCTGGCCACTAGCGCCGAGCAACTACAGACTGGCGTCAAGGCGCTTTCCGTTGAGGGCATGGTCAGCTCCGGCGGCGGCGTCGAGCGCTTGCGCCCTCCTGCCCGCAATGAGTGGCTGATTGGCCGCAGTGACACTGACGCGCATCGTCACGGGGCGCAATTGGCTCTTGACGACGCCAAGGCTGCGCTGGACAGCGCCACCGCACAGGTCGCACACATCACGCCGGTCGAACAGCGCCTGTCCCTGTTTGCGGATGCTGGCACCACGTCGCCAAGACTGGACGCCCTGTTCACTGCCGCGGCCGAAGGTAACCGCGAATTGCAGGATCTGCGCAATGCACTGCTTGCCACCCAGTCCGGTCAACTGGCCAGCCTGAATGAAAACTTTGAATTGGCAGGCAAGCGGCTATCCGATGCGGATGCTGGCGAAAAGCGGTTGATCGAACTCAAATCAACGCTGGAAAGCGAATTGCGTAACTCTCAGGACCGCATCAAGGGGTTGACCGAGCAGCAAGACCTTGCCGTGCTGGATGAAACCAAAACGCGTCAGCAGCCGCTGTACAACGCCAACGAGGTGCAGCGTCACCGCGAACGCTATGACGAGCGCCACGGCGACCGCTGGAACGAACTGCTGGCTGCTTTGCAAAGTGCCATCCGCAACGCCGAAACGGCCGCGGAGAACCATGATCGTGAAGCATGGGAAAAGTTCAGTTTTTATATCCGTGACTTCCAGTTGCAGAACACCGATATCGCCAGCAGCCAGTGGGAACGCGCGTACGGCTTCATCCTCAATGATCGGCAGCGCCTGGAAGACATGGAACTGGCTGAGCAGGAAGCACGATCAAAAGAGGCCTATGAAGCGGCGGTCAAGGTGTTTCGCACGGACGTGGCACAAACCCTGCTGGAAGGCTTTGACGCTATCAAGGAACAGATCGATGGTCTTAACGACGTGTTGAAGCACGCGCCGGAGTTCAGCAACGGCGAGCGCTATCATTTCAAGCACACGCCGGTCGAACAGCATCGTGCGCTGTACGACTTCCTCAAGCGCGTACGCGAGCACGGTAATGCGGAGGAAGACATCTTCGGCGGTGCAGGCAAAGTGCCCGACGACTTCAAGGCACTGGTCGAAGGCGATGCCAGCTCCGAACTTCTGAATGAAACCAGCCCGCTCAACGATCACCGCCGCTTCTTCAGCTACGACGTGGAAATACTTACTGGAAGCACGTCCATCGGGCTGCTGAGCAAACGTCTGGGACCTGGCTCCGGCGGTGAGCATCGCACTCCTTTGTATGTGATCTTCGGTGCTGCACTGGCAGCGGCGTACGGCAAGTCGCGCAGCGCGAAGACCAGCGGCGGCATCATGCTGCTGGACGAAGCTTTCGAAAAAATGGATGCGCAAAACGTTCGCGCCACAGCCGACTATCTCAATGCCCTCGGCTTGCAACTGGTCATGGCCGGGCCCGAGGCGGATCAGGCCAAGATGTCCTCGTTTCTCAACATCTACTACGACATGGCCCGTTATGGGTCGCGCACCGTGCAGTTGACAAGGAACGTCGTGCTCGACGAGGCCCGCGAACTTCTGCAAAGCGACAATTACCTGCTGCATCCGGAACTTCTGGACATGGCCATGAAGGACATGGCGGAAACCGAACATGACCCTGGCTGACGAGGTGCTATCAGGTCTGCTCGCGCGAGGCGAACGCGCGCGCCTCCGGGGCTCCAACCGCGCCATCCAGACCACGTTCACCAACGAGGACTCGCCCTATTGGCGACTAGGCTATGCACAGCGGCAGCACGTGCATGTCCGTTTTTCCGCTGCCGAACACGCGGGGGCCGTGCAATTGCGCTGGGCGAGGCAAGGTGGCGACGACCGTCCGTTGGAAAACATTCGCTTGCTGGATGCGGACAAGCTGGCGGCATTTCTTGGCATCGCCAGCCGATCCGAAACGCTGCAGAAATCACGCGAGACCTTGACCCCCTGGCTGGCGACGCATCCTCGCGTGATCGAATTGCTGGATGCCTGGAAACACCTGAAGACGCCGCGTGGACTGGGGGCGGAAAGCACCCCTGATGTCGCGGCTGCATTGCTGGTGCTCGATGCGCTACAACTCGAACAGGGCGAGGACCAGATCGTCCGCGCCTTCAGCCGTCGTCTGTTCCGTGACAGCAAGCGAATCGAGGCACTGGTGCGCCATATCGACCTGCTCACGGCAGAGCAGCTCAGCTCACCTACGCGGCAGCAGGAAGAAGTGTTCGGCGCACTGGGGCTGGTCAAGGAACCTCGGCCTTTCCTGATGGCCGGCACCGGCAGTCTTACGCTCGAATCAACGCAGGGCTGTCCCGTCGCAAAACCCTACATCGGCGTTTCAGGCAGGCACGTTATTGCCTATGCAGGTATGCCGGCGTGGGTTCTGAGCATCGAGAATCTGACCACGTTCCATCAGGCCAGCCAGCACCCGGATGCCGACGCTGGCCTGATCCTCTACACAGGCGGGATGCCATCCCCCAGTTGGTGCCGCGCTTACGCCACGATTCTGGAATCCATTCCACCGCGCATCTTGGTCTATCACTGGGGCGACATCGACCAGGGCGGTTTCCGGATTGCGGCACATATCAGGCGCAAATGCATCCTTCGCCATGCGTTTCTTCCATGGCTGATGGACGCTACACAGTTAAGCGGAACGGCACTCTCCGAAGTAACAGAAGCCGAGCGTGGCCGCATGGCGCGGCACGCACATGATGCCGGTTGGGATGCGCTTTCCCGACACATGCTGGCGCAGACTATGGAGCAGGAAGGCATCGCCATTCGCTTGCCGCCAGTAGTTGCTTGAATCTGCGGCTTCGACATCCCCGCAGTTTGACAGCCGTAAAGGCAGCCATAGCAGGCAACCACGATGAAGTACGAACAGCTTAAGGGCAGGCCTTTCTACCTGCGATAACGCCGTCTAATCGCCCTGCCCGGCATCTGTTTCGGACACTCGAAAAGGAGTGCGTCGGTCCCTGCTTTCTGCAAAGTAATGCTGATAGACAACATCTTGGGCGTCTGGTCAACGGCGAACTAGGTGTAATTGAGGGACATCACCCCACGCGCTTAGGCTGACTGTTTCCAATAGCCCACAACGGAGGGTCACCTATGGAGGCCTTCAGCTCATCGAGAACAAGTCGGACGCTGGCGGACGGCTTGGCCAAGGCCCGCAAGGCAAAGATCCCTACTTCGCTGAAACCCCGGGGATGAGCTAGATCGATCTGCTGCAGCTGTCCACCGTTGATGTCTGGTCCGACAACCCAGTCCGGCAGGTAGGCAATACCCAGGCCAGCCAATGCAGCTAAGCGCATCGCTTCAAAGTCGTCGCAGCGAAAGCGCGCTGGTTGCTCGTCTTGACCAATAGGATGGCCAAGGACCTCCGACCATCCCAGCAAGTCGGCGCCGTGCAGCTTGTCGATCAGGCAATAGTTCATCAGTTCGTCAGCGACGCTTGGCGGTGGCGATTGCTCGAAAAGTCGTGGGTGAGCACACAGCACGCGTCGCTGAGTTGCCAAGCGGGTTGCAATGAGAGTGCTGTCCGCTAGGTCACCAATCCGGATCACCAGGTCGAGGCGCTCGGCGACGGGGTCGGCGAGACGCTCTGTAAGGTCTAATTCGAAACGTAGGTCGGGATGGCGCTCGGCAAGAATCGCCATGACCGGAATAACGTAGCGCTTGCCGAAGGTCGGGAAGCAGGCCAGGCGCAAGACCCCGCTGATGTCGCCGCGAATGGAGGCCACTTCCTGCTGAGCATCGGCAAGCTCGGCAAGGATTCGCTTTGCCCGCACCAATAGGGCCTCGCCCGCGTCCGTCAGGTTCAGCTGCCGGGTCGATCGCAGGAATAGTGGCGTACCTAGCTGGGTCTCCAGCAGATCGATCTGTCGCCCCACCGACGACGGCTGCACGCCGCGTCGCCTTGCGGCCGCGGAGAAGCTTCCCTCTCGCGCCACATCGACAAATACACCCAGAAATTCTGCGAATCGCTCTGTCTGCATCTATGCGCTCCACGCAAAGCGGTTGATGAGGATGCACGCATTATCAACCGAGAGGTCGGGCCGTAGCCTTTCTCGCCAAGGGAATTCCCCCGACTTCCGAAGCCCCCCTTATGAACACCACCACTTACGGCCCCCTTTACCTTTTCCTCGCAGGCGAATGGGTGCCCGCCGACACACGCGATACCTCGCCGGTGGTCAACCCCGCCGACGGTACGGTGCTTGGTCGCGTGCCGCTTGTTACCGCCGCCGATCTCGATCGTGCCCTGCTCACCGCAAATGCAGTGGCGGGAACCTGGGCCAAGACCTTCCCCAATGAGCGCGCGGCGATTCTTCGCAAGGCTGGCGAGTTGATTCGGCAGCGTGCGGCCGAGATTGCGCGGCAACTCACCCTAGAAGAAGGCAAGCCGCTTGGTGAAGCCACCGACGAAGTGCTGCGCGCTGGCGAGTACTTCGAGTGGTTCGCCGAGGAGGCGCGTCGGATCGACGGCCGGGTGGTGCCATCCAACCGTCCTGGCGTCCAGCAGTTGGTCAAGCGCCAGGCCATCGGTCCGGTGGCCGCATTCACGCCATGGAATTTCCCGGCGATCACACCGGCACGCAAGCTGGCCGCTGCGCTCGCCGCGGGTTGTCCCGTGATCATCAAGCCGGGAGAGGAATCACCGGCAACCGCTCTGGCCTTGGCCCGAGCGCTGGATGACGCCGGCCTGCCCAAGGGCGTGCTGCAGGTGGTCTTCGGGGTGCCGGACATGGTGTCGGCGCATCTGATCGCGTCGCCGATCATTCGCAAAGTGACCTTCACAGGCTCGGTGCCGGTCGGTCGCTTGCTTTCCGCTCGTGCCGCCGAGGGCGTCAAACCGATCACCCTGGAACTGGGTGGGCATGGCCCCGTGCTGGTGTTCAACGACGCCGACATCGAGGCGGCGGCCGTGGGTGGTGTCGCCAACCGCTTCCGCGGCACCGGTCAGGTCTGCATCTCCTCGACACGCTTCCTGATCCAACGCGACGTGTACGAGGCGTTCACCCAGCGCTTTGTGGAGGCCACTCTCCGCCTGGTGGTGGGCAACGGGCTGGATGAGAGCAGCCAGATGGGGCCGCTGGCCAACCCCCGCCAGTTGGCGAAGATGGAAGAGCTGGTGGCCGATGCGGTCGAGCGCGGTGCCCGGCTTCTGGCTGGCGGCAAGCGCATTCCCGGACCGGGCTACTTCTTCGAGCCGACCGTGCTGGCCGACGTGCCGATGGATGCGCGCGTGATGCAGGAAGAGCCCTTCGGCCCGATCGCCATCCTGCATCCCTTCGACACGCTCGAGGACGGTTTGAACGAGGCCAACCGCCTCCCCTACGGACTCTCCGCCTATGCCTTTACCCGCGATGCTCGCACCGCACTCGATGTCGGCGACAGCCTGGAGGCCGGAATGATCGGCATCAACCAGTACCGGATCATCGCCACCGAACTGCCCTTTGGCGGTCTCAAGGAGAGTGGTCACGGTTCCGAAGGCGGCGCCGAGGGTATCGGTTACTACCTCACCACCAAATTCATCAGCCAGGCTTGAGGGCACTCACATGTCGAAGATCGATTTCACCAGTCCGCGCGAAGCTGCCCGTGCCTTCACGCCGGACCTCACCGGCTACGTCGAGGAGCCGCTGTATTCGAAGGTATGGCCAAACGCCGAACTCTCCCGCCGTGATCGCAGCATCGCGACCGTGTCGGCACTCATTGCCGGCGGGCACGCGGAAGAGCTGCCTGCGCATCTGCGGCGCGCGATCGAACATGGCGTGACCAAGCGCGAGCTGTCGGCACTTATCACGCATATGGCGTTTTACGCGGGCTTCCCCGCCGCCATCACCGCCTCGGCAGTCGCCAGCGCGACGCTGGGCAAACTCGAGGAGCGTTAATCATGAAAGCCATTGACTTCAACCACTTCGGCGATGCCGATGTGCTGACCCTGGTCGATGCTCCCGATCCCAGCCCACGCCCCCACGACCTGCTCATCAAGGTGCATGCCGCCGGTGTGAACCGAGCGGACCTGCTGCTGCGTACGGGCCACTACGGCCGTCCCGATTTCGGCGACTCCAATCTAATCGGCCTCGAAGTGGCCGGTGAGGTGGTCGCGGTCGGCAGCGAGGTACGAGGCTTCAAGGTCGGCGACCGGGTGATGAGCATTACCGGCGGTGGTGGCTATGCCGAGTACGCACGCTTCGACTACCGCATGGCCATGCTGATCCCCGAAGGCCTGGATTACATCCATGCCGCGGCGATTCCCGAAGTCTTCGTGACTGCTCATGAGGCGCTGATCCACCTGGGACGGCTGGAGGCGGGTGAGTCCGCGCTGATCCACGCCGCCGCTGGCGGCGTCGGCTCGGCAGCGGTGCAGTTGGCGCGCAGCACCGGGGCCCGCGTGTTCGCGACCACTGAGGCGAAAAAGGCCGATCGGGTCCATGCCTTGGGTGCGGATGTGGTGATCGACTACCGCGACGAAGACTTCGAACAAGTCGTCATGGAAAAGACCGACGGTGTGGGTGTTGACGTTATCGTCGACTTTGTCGGTACGCCCAACTTCGCACGCAACATCCAATCGATGAACTACGGTGCTCGCCTGGTCCAGGTAGGCCTGCTGGCCGGTGGCAAAGGGGCTCAGATCGACCTTGAGCGTGTCCTGTACCACCACCTGCAGATCATGGGCACGGTGATGAAGTCGCGCCCGCAGCCGGTCAAGCACGCCATGGTGCAACGATTCCGCAACCACTGGCTGGAGCGCTTCGGTGATGGCCGCTTGTCTCCGGTGATCGACAGTGTCTTTCCGCTAAGCCAAGCCGCTGACGCCCATCGCCGAATGGAAACCAACGACAGTGTGGGGAAGATCATTCTCACCAACTGATCACCGAGGCCTCGTACTGAGATCACTCACCTCAGATTGCCCTAACGTGGGAAACCCTCTTCGCAAAGGGCCTCCTGCGTTGGGGCCTAGTTTTCCTAGGCGTTGACGCTGTCTGGGCGGAGTGAGGGCAAACGCACTACCCCCGATAACCAGCCCTGATCATCTTGTAGCGTCGAGCGCTTCACGCGACCATGCAGCTTCTGCAGTTTTAGCGGATCACTATGTCAGAACGCTGTGTCCACCCTGAGGGCATCGATGTCCTGCGGCACACTCTGAATTTTGAGACGGACGTTACCGCCGTGTTCGATGGTGCAACCACTGACGGATCCCCAAGGTCAAAACTGACGACCATCTTTCTCGGTCTCGCCCATGAGCATTGGCTGAGCCTTCGCGTACTCATGGCCGAGGGCCTGAGTCATTCGGCCATTGGCCTCCTGCGTTTGCAGTTCGAGGCAACACTCAAGGGTTTCTGGGTACACTTCGCGGCCGCTGATCCTTGGATTGAAAAGGCCGGCGTCATCCGTGAGGTCAATGATCAGTTGGTCGAGCCTGACCTACCCAATGTCGGTGAAATGCTCAAGGACGTTGAACGGACCGCCCCTCCGAAAGCGTTTGCCCTGCTCGACCAATTCAAGAGTGTCGCTTGGCGTCAACTCAATTCGTATGTTCACGGTGGCATGCACGCGCTAGCAAACTTTGGCGGAGAGTTTCCGGCCGCCTTTCTCGTGCAGATCGTGGCCAACGCGAACGGGGTTTACAGTCTTGCTGCAACACTAGCGGCCTCGCTTTCGAACGATCCGCAGCGCGTCCAGCTCGCTATCGCCTCGCAGTTTGCTCATCCCGAGTGTCTGCCTCCATTCACCAACAACCCTTATCTCAACTTTGATCTGGGGAGGCCATCCCCTACCCCCGATAACGCCGACTAATCATCATCGGAAGCAAGCGAAGCCGGTGTCATTCCGAGCCGCGCTCTCCCCCCATCTTGGGTAACCTGCTCCAGCGTTTGACCAATTGCAGATAATTTCCAACGCCCGCGGCGACTTGGTTTCCTCGATTCCACTGTATTCGTTGGTGAGGGTTCTATCCCGTCATCACTGACACTTCAAAGAAGGCTTTGGACTTCCACCTTACCTATTGGCTATCGCGTCGGAGCTGGGGGACTCCCATCCACCGCCGAGTGCCTTGAACACAGCAACTGCAGCACGCGCGGACTGGGTGCGAGCCTGCACTCGTGCATCAGAGGCCTGTAGCAGCGTTGCATCGGCGTGCAGTAGATCGATCAGACTCGCCGTGCCGTGTTGGTATGCAATCGACGAGGATTCACGGGCCTTGGCCAGCGACGCTTCACCTTGGGTGAGCGTGGCAGCCTGCTCTTCACTGTTGACCAGGCCCGAGAATGCATCCTCGACGTCTTCGGTGGCCCGCAATACTGCGAGGCGATAAGCGGCCAAGGCTTCCGCGTCACGTCCCTTGGCCTGTTTGATCTGCGCATTGATGCGGCCAAAGTCGAACAGGCGCCAACGCAACCCCAGCACGCCCGCCGCCTGGCTTGCCCCGCTGGTGAACAGATTGCCGCTCGATACGGTGGTGGCGCTGCCCAACAGGCCACTGAGCGAAAATTTCGGGTAGTACTCGGAGATGGCCTCGCCGATCTGCGCATTGGCTGCAGCCAGATGCCGCTCGGCAACGATGAGGTCCGGCCGGCGCTGCAGCAGATCCGCAGGCGACCCCAGAGAGGCGATCTTCGGAGTAGCGGGGATAGGAGCGCCCGCCACAAGTTCGGTGCGGTGCGCGCCTGCTGGAGAACCCAACATCACATCCAATGCATTCATGGCGCGGTCGAGCCCGGTCTGCAGGGCGGGTACCGCGGCCCTGACCTGGTCGAGCTCGCCCTGCGTCTGCTGTACCTCGTAGTCAGCGGCAAGGCCCCGGCTGTAGAGCAACCGGACTTTCGCCAACAGCTCTTCCTCGGCCTTGACCTGCTGCCGTACCACCTCGAGACGCGACTGCAGGCCACGAATGGCGATGTAGAGATCGGCCGTCTGGGCGGCAACTTCCAGCCGCGTGGCGGCAACACCCGCTTCCGACGCCTGATAGTCTGCGAGCGCGGCTTCGCGTCCTCGCCGCAACCCACCGAATACGTCTATTTCCCAACTTGCCCCGAGATCCGCTTCATAGGCGTTTCCCCAGCGGTCATAGCCCGGCGTGCCGTTGAGTACCTTCCCGAGAGGGGTTTCCACCGATTGGCGTGCCCGGGCGGCCGAGGCACTGATGTTGCCTGAGGGCAGCAATGCCGCATCCGCACCACCAAGTGCGGCACGCGCTTGCGTGACGCGCGCCGCCGCCTGTGCGAGATCCAGATTTTGAGCCAGTGCGAGCGAGATGAAATGCGTCAGCAGCGGATCGTTGAAGCCTTCCCACCACCTTGTGATGTCGGCTGGTGTCCCAGCGTGCGCTCGGTCGGCGGGCTGTCCGATGCAGTGGTCAGGGAGCGCAACTTGAGGGCGGCGATAGTCCGGACCGACTGCACAGCCGGCCAGGACGCTGGCGCTCAGGAATAGTGCAAGGGAGCGATGGGAGTGCATGGGCATCTCGGGTGGAGAGTGAATAGTGACCATAATCCCATATGGTCACAAGTTGTCAATATCTCCATGGCGAGGTATGGTCATCAGATGAAAAAGACCTCTCCTGTCGCCCCGCCATCGCGAGGGCCATCGGACCATGACGTCCGCACCCAGATCGTCGAAGCGGCCACCGAGCACTTCGGCCACTACGGCTACGAGAAGACCACCGTCTCGGACCTGGCCAAGACCATCGGCTTTTCCAAGGCCTACATCTACAAGTTCTTTGATTCCAAGCAAGCGATCGGTGAGGTCATCTGCGCCAACCGCCTGAGCATGATCATGCAGGGAGTGGACGAAGCCTTATCCGAAGCCCCTACCGCTTCTGAGCGTCTGCGCCGGATGTTTGGTGCGCTTGTCGAGGGTGGTACCACCTTGTTCTTCCACGAACGCAAGCTCTATGACATTGCGGCGGCGGCAGCCAGCGGGCCGTGGCCATCGGTGCGGACCTATGAGGATCAGATCAGAAAGCTGGTCGCCCAGGTCATCCTCGAAGGGCGCGAATCAGGTGAATTCGAGCGCAAGACCCCCTTGGACGAGACCACCAACGCCATCTACCTGGTGATGCGCCCGTATGTCGATCCGCTGCTGCTGCAGTACAACCTGGACCTCGCCACAGAGGCCACTGGTCAGCTTTCGAGTCTGATCCTGCGTAGCCTGGCGCCGTAGCCCAGTGATGATGACTAGTGACTATTGACTTCAATAGTCACTAGTACGAAGATGCGGTCCTACCCCATTTGGGAATGGACCCTATGCGTCGTCGCCAACTTGCTTCATTCGTCATCTGCCTGCTGCCGCTTGTGTTGACGGCGTGTGGCGGGAGAAGTGCTCCAGACCCACGCACTGAAACACCCATGGTCGGGGTCGCGCCCGCGGTGTCGGCGTCTGCACAGACCCTGTCTTTCACTGGTGTCGTGTCTGCCCGCGTGCAGAGCAACCTGGGCTTTCGAGTCTCGGGAAAGGTTTTGCAGCGGCTGGTTGACGCGGGGCAGTCGGTCACGCGGGGCCAGGTGCTGATGCGTATTGATCCGATCGACCTGCGTCTGGATGCGTCCGCGCGGAGCGAATCGGTCGCTGCGGCTCGTGCCCGGGCGAAGCGTGCGATCGACGATGAGGCGCGCTATGAGGGCCTGGTGGCTGCTGGTGCCATTTCGGCATCGACCTACGACCAGATCAAGGCGGCCGCCGATTCCGCCCGGGCCGAGCTCGCCGCTGCCGAAGCGCAGGCGGGTGTCGCGAAGAACTCGGCCGGCTACTCGGAGTTGCGGGCAGATGCCGACGGTATCGTTGTGGATACGTTGGCGGAGCCGGGCCAAGTCGTCAGCGCAGGGCAAGTCGTAGTACGCCTTGCCCATGCCGGCCCGCGGGAGGCGACCGTCGATCTTCCCGAAACGCTGCGACCGGCCATTGGCTCCAAGGCCGAGGCATCGCTTTATGGTCAGTCCCTACTGCCGGCAGCAGCAAGCTTGCGGCAACTCTCGGGTGCCGCAGACCCCCTGACACGCACCTATGAGGCGAAATACGTGTTGGAGGGAGCGCTTGCCAGTGCACCTCTTGGCGCAACGGTGACCGTTCGGATACCTGCCAAGCAGGGAGGCGCGCGTCTCGGCATTCAGGTTCCGATCGGCGCTGTCTTCGATCAAGGAAAGGGCCCTGGCGTCTGGTTGGTGACCGGCAAGCCAGCACTGGTTACGTGGCGCCCGGTCCGCGTGCTCGGTCTGACGGATGCCGCGGCGCTCATCGCCCCCACCCAGAATGGCCTGGTCGCGGGTGATCAGGTCGTGGCTCTTGGCGCCCAGTTGTTGCACGACGGCGAGAAAATCCGGCCCGTATCCCTCGCGACCGAAACGGCGGCGGTTGTTGAGCGCGGGGGTCTGCTGAAATGAGTGGATTCAACCTCTCCGCGCTCGCCGTGCGCGAACGCTCGGTCACGCTTTTCCTGATCCTCCTGATCTCCGTGGCAGGTGTCATCGCCTTCCTCAAGCTGGGGCGTGCGGAAGACCCGCCATTCACGATCAAGCAGATGACCGTCGTTACCGCATGGCCGGGGGCGACCGCTCAGGAAATGCAGGATCAGGTCGCCGAGCCCCTGGAAAAGCGCATGCAGGAGTTGCGCTGGTACGACCACACGGAGACGTACACCCGCCCCGGCCTGGCCTTCACTGTGGTGGAGCTGCGCGACAACACGCCGCCGTCGCAAGTGCAGGAGCAGTTCTACCAGGCACGCAAGAAGATCCATGACGAATCGCCAGACTTGCCGGCGGGCGTCATCGGCCCGATGGTCAACGACGAATATTCGGACGTGACCTTCGCACTGTTCGCCTTGAAGGCCCGGGGGGAACCGCAACGGCTGCTAGTGCGCGAAGCGGAGACCTTGCGCCAGCGCCTGCTTCATGTCGCGGGTGTGGAGAAGGTCAACCTCATCGGCGAACGCCCCGAACGCATCTTTGTGTCCTTCTCCCATGATCGCCTGGCAACGCTGGGCGTCTCGCCACAAGAAATTTTTGCGGCCCTCAACGGCCAGAACCTCCTCACACCGGCGGGCTCCATCGACACCCAGGGGCCGCAAGTCTTCATTCGTCTGGACGGCGCTTTCGACAAGTTGCAGCAGATCCGCGATACGCCGATCGTCGCGCACGGGCGGACGCTCAAGCTGTCGGATGTGGCCGAAGTGAAGCGAGGTTACGAGGACCCGGCGACTTTCCTGGTCCGCAACGACGGTGAACCGGCGCTGTTGCTTGGCATCGTGATGCGTGACGGTTGGAACGGCCTGACCCTGGGCAAGGCGCTGGATCAGGAGGTCGCCAAGATCAACGGCGGATTGCCGCTAGGGGCGAGCCTTACGAAAGTGACCGACCAATCCGTCAACATCAAGTCAGCGACCAATGAGTTCATGGTCAAGTTCTTCGTCGCCTTGCTGGTAGTGATGGTTGTCTGCTTCCTGAGCATGGGCTGGCGTGTCGGTGTTGTGGTCGCAGCGGCCGTCCCGCTGACACTGGCGGGTGTGTTCGTCGTCATGGCCGCTGCGGGAGACAACTTCGACCGCATTACCCTTGGGTCGCTGATCCTGGCCCTAGGACTGCTCGTCGACGACGCCATCATCGCGATCGAGATGATGGTCGTGAAGATGGAGGAAGGCTATAGCCGGGTCCAGGCATCCGCCTATGCGTGGAGCCACACGGCCGCCCCCATGCTGGCCGGCACCCTCGTCACGGTCGTCGGCTTTCTGCCTAACGGCTTCGCTCGCTCCACAGCCGGCGAATACACCCACAACATGTTCTGGATCGTGGGCATCGCGCTGATCACGTCATGGATCGTCGCCGTGGTCTTCACACCATACCTTGGTGTGAAGTTGCTGCCGGACATACCGAAGATCGAAGGTGGCGAGAAGACTATCTACGACACGCCGAACTACAACCGTTTCCGCCGCGTTCTGGGTCGGGTCATCGCTCGCAAATGGTGGGTGGCCGGAGCAGTGGCCGGAATACTCGTGCTGGCCGTCGTCGGCATGGGGCTGGTCAAGAAGCAGTTCTTCCCGACGTCGGACCGGCCGGAAGTGCTTGTCGAGGTGCAGATGCCGTATGGCACCTCGATTGAGCAAACCAGCGCAGCAACGGCCAAGGTCGAAGCCTGGCTGGCGAAGCAAAAGGCGGCAAAGGTCGTCACGTCCTACATCGGCCAGGGTGCCCCTCGCTTTTTCCTGGCGATGGCACCCGAGTTGCCCGATCCGTCGTTCGCTAAAATCGTTGTGCTCACGGGCAACGACAAGGAGCGGGACGCACTCAAGTTTAAGCTGCGCCAGGCCATCGCCGGTGGGCTGGCACCCGAGGCGCGCGTGCGCGTCACCCAGATCGTGTTCGGCCCTCCCTCGCCCTTTCCCGTGGCCTTTCGTGTCATGGGCCCGGACGAAGAGAAACTTCGCGCAATCGCTGCGCAGGTGAAGGCAGTCATGCGCGCCAGCCCGATGATGCGTACGGTCAATACCGACTGGGGCCCGCGCGTTCCCACCTTGCACATCACCCTGGATCAGGATCGGTTACAGGCAGTCGGGCTGAGTTCGAGTGCCGTTGCCCAGCAACTCCAGTTCCTCTTGAGTGGCGTCCCAGTCACTGCCGTTCGCGAGGACATTCGGTCGGCGCAGGTGGTGGCGCGCGCAGCGGGCAACATCCGTCTGGATCCGGCGAAGATCAACGGCTTCACGCTGGTGGGGTCATCGGGGCAGCGCATTCCGCTCTCGCAGGTCGGGTCCGTGAAGGTCCAGATGGAGGACCCCGTTCTTCGCCGGAGAGACCGTACGCCGACCATCACCGTGCGTGGCGACATTGCCACCGGACTGCAGCCACCCGACGTATCGACGGCGGTGCTGAAGCAGCTGCAGCCGATCATCGCCAAGCTGCCGGATGGCTATCGGATCGAAGAAGCGGGCTCCATCGAACAGTCACGCAAGGCAAGCGGAGCCATCGTGCCGCTCCTGCCCATCATGATCGCGGCGACGCTCCTCATCATCATTCTGCAGGTGCGCTCGATCGCAACCATGGTCATGGTGTTTGCGACCAGTCCGCTCGGTTTGATCGGCGTCGTTCCTACCCTGCTGTTGTTCAATCAGCCATTCGGTATCAACGCGCTGGTTGGCCTGATTGCACTCTCGGGCATCGTGATGCGAAACACCCTGATCCTGGTTGGGCAAATCAAGGACAACACAGAAGCCGGACTGGCGCCTTTCGATGCTGTGATCGAGGCCACCGTGCAACGTGCGCGGCCGGTCATCTTGACCGCGCTGGCGGCGATCTTCGCCTTCATTCCCCTGACCCACTCCGTATTTTGGGGAACCCTGGCCTACACACTGATCGGTGGAACCTTTGCAGGAACGATCCTGACCTTGGTGTTTCTTCCGGCCATGTATTCCATCTGGTTCAAGATTCGGCCGGCCCCTGCGCAAGGCTGATCGTTCATCGCCTCACCTCTCCTCTTCGTAAGGGAACCGCCATGTCAACATCAAAAGTAGTTTTGATTACCGGTGTTTCATCAGGCATCGGGCGCGCCGCTGCGATGAAATTCGCTGCCAAGGGATGCCGCGTGTTCGGCACCGTCCGCAACATTGCAACAGCAAAGGTGATACCCGGTGTCACGCTCGTGCAAATGGATATTCGTGACGAGGCTTCCATTGAGCACGGGATCCAGGCGGTCATCACCCAAGCCAAGCGTATCGACGTACTGGTCAACAGCGCGGGGGTAACACTGCTGGGGGCGACGGAGGAAACGTCTATTGCCGAGGCCGAGACGATCTTCGACACCAACCTGTTGGGTCTCCTGCGCACAACCAAGGCCGTGTTGCCGCAGATGCGTGAGCAGCGTGCTGGTCGCATCGTCAATGTGAGTTCAGTGCTCGGCTTTCTACCTGCCCCGTATATGGGGCTGTATTCGGCGTCCAAGCATGCTGTTGAAGGGCTGTCCGAAACCCTGGATCACGAGGTGCGGCAATTCGGCGTGCGCGTCGCGCTGGTCGAGCCCTCCTTCACCAAGACCAATCTGGATCTGAACGCGCCGCAGACAGCCGTCCGGATTGCTGCCTACGACAAGGAGCGAGGCGTCGTCTCCCAAGCGATCCAGAGTGCCGTCCAGAAGGCACCGGAGCCCGACGCCGTCGCCGAAACCATCGTCGATGCCGCCCTGGGGGTATGGAAGATGCGGCGCACGCCGCGTGGAGAAGCCTCCCTCTTGGCCAAGTTGCGTCGCTTCATGCCAGCAGGCCCGGTCGAAAAGGGCTTGAGGAAAACATTTGGCCTCGGCTGAGCGCCCACGCTGGACATTGAGGCTCTCCATCGGCTCCAAGCTTTCCCGGCCGAGGGCAGAGACCTGAAATTTCCGCCAGCCCACTAACGGGTTGAATCACATGCATCGCTTCGGAGCTGATATGTCAAACGATACCGGTGGATTCGAAAGAAGCCTGGAAGGCGTCAGCAAGGTGTCCGTATGGCGACGCATTCTCAACCTGATCATGATGTTCGAATCGCCGCCCTACTTTGAAGGGACCCTCGATTATTTCGAAAAGCGCGTTACCAGCTTGGAGCGTGAGGTAGCCAAGCTCCAGTCTTCTGGTGGGCCGCCAGCCGGGGATGGACCGACGTAGATTGCGCAGATTATTTGAGCTGCCGAAGTCGGTGGTCTTACGTGTATGGCCGGCATCACCTCGCGGTAACAAGGGTTGCTTAATCGCAGACCGTAGCATCGGGCGTGTCGGGCTATCGGGGGAATTCATGAGCGCATCGACAAATAATGACTGGATCGCCCAGCAGCACGCTGCGCGGGAACGCTCAATAGCCGGCGGAGGAAGGCCTGGCCTTGCTCGTGTGGAATTGCTAGCGGGCAAGAGTGGCCTTGAGATACTCCAGGCCATGATGTCGGGGGAGTTGCCATACCCACCGATGAACGAAACCATGAACATGGTGCTGCTGGAAGTCGAACGCGGTCGCGCCGTGTTCCAAGGCATTCCGCTGGGTGTGCACTACAACCCGTTGAGTTCGGTTCATGGCGGCTGGTTTGCCACGTTGCTGGACTCGGCCATGGGGTGCTCGGTTCAGAGCACGCTTCCGCCGGGACGTTCCTACACGACGGCCGAGCTCAGCATAAACATCGTGCGGCCGGCATCGCACAAGACCGGTCCGTTGCGGGCGGTCGCTTCCGTCATTCATGACGGGCGCCAGCTCGCCACGGCAGAGGCCCGCGTCACCGACGCGTCCGGCAAGCTTTACGCACACGCGACCACGACGTGTTTTGTGTTCGACGTAGCACCAGGCTGATGCACGTAGCGCACGCTGACTTCGATGTCATGAATCGTTCCCTGAGTTGGCCACGTGAGCGTCGAGAGCATGTCCGGGAGGTCTCGGATCCTCTGTCCCGGGCTTGAACTGAAAGTCGCTATCACTGCCGAAACGCAGCACCCGTTCAATCAATCGCACTTGCCGTCCGCGGAGTTCTTTGCCGGGCCGGATCTGGTGCGCACACATCAACTAAACCGAGGACCATTCATGCTCATCGCGCGCCATATTCGACTCGCATTGACAGTTGCCATCGCGGGTACGCTGCTCCCTGGTGCAGGTCACGCCGCAGCCTTCCAGCTAAAAGAGAAGAGCGCGAAGGCCCAGGGTCGTGCGTTTGCCGGCTCGATCAGCGCATCAGGCGACGCCTCGGTCATCGCGGACAACCCGGCAGCAATGCGCCTACTTGGGGGGCGAGTGTTCCAAGCGGATCTGTCCGGTATCGACTATTCGGTTCGCTTCCATGGATCTGGTGCGGACACGCTGGGTCGCCCGTTGAGTGGTGGCAATGGCGGCAATGCGGGTGCGACAGCTGCGGTTCCGGCGCTGTACTTCCACATGCCGCTTGGTGCACAGATGCATCTCGGCTTTTCGCTGACGGCGCCGTTTGGCTTCAAGACCGAATACGATCAGTCATGGGTCGGTCGCTATCACGGTATCAAGACGGAGCTCAACGCGGTCGACTTCGGCGCCTCGTTCTCCTACGACATCAACCCATATTTTTCGCTTGGCGGCTCCGTATTCACCGAGCGCGTGGAGGCAAGGCTGAATGATGCGGTCGACTTCGGCGCCATTCTCGCTTCGTCTGGTGTCCCAGGCTTCACCCCCGGAAGCGCGGATGGCCATACGCGCATCGATGCTACCGACAACGCTTTGGGCTACACCGTCGGCGCGCTCTTTACGCCAACGCACGATACCCGCATCGGTCTCGCGTATCGCTCCGAAGTCAACCATAAGGTCAACGACGTCACGGTCAAATTTGACGTTCCGCAGGTGCCCAAGACCATTCTTGCAGCCGCCCGCCCTGGCTGGTTCGTCAACACCACCGCCACCACCGAGCTCAAGCTGCCCGCCATGTGGACCGTCAGCCTCACCCAGCAAATCAATGGCCGCTGGGCTGTCATGGCCGACCTGAGCCGCACTGAGTGGAGCGCGTTCAAGGACATTCGCCTGGACTTTGCGTCGGCTCAGCCAACGCAGAACCTTCATTTCGGTTATCGCGACACAACTTTCGGCGCCATCGGTACCGAATACGCCCTCAGTGCCCGCCTTACCTTGCGTGCTGGCGTGGCCTACGACCAGACGCCGGTGACAAGCAGGACTCGCGATGTCCGGGTACCCGATACAAATCGACGCTGGCTCTCCGTTGGCGCCACATGGAAGGCATCGCCTTCGCTTGAATACAGCGTCGGCTATACGCACCTCTTCCTCGATACCCCAAAAGTTGAATTAACTTCGGTAACCGGAAGCAGCTTGAACGGCTCGTATGACCTCAGCAGTGACGTCATCGCGCTCGCCCTGTCCTATAGCTTCTGAGCGCACCTTCGCAGTTCATCCTTGAGGTCACCCAAGATCCGGTCATTCCTACTTTGTCGATTGCACCCATGAAAGTTTCACGAGGACGACATCGTTACTCTGCATCAGCAGGTCGATCTCATAACGACCGTTGCTGCTGACGGTCACAGTGCGGTTGATGACGGGCAGGTCGCGAGTGAACCGCTCCAGCTTGCGCAGCTGCGATTGATCCAATGTCTTAGGCATGCCCATGTCGATATAGGCGGAATAGGCATCGTTGTGCCGATAGCCCGTGCGGAACGCCTGCAGGTGATAGGTTCCCGCCCTCAGGTGTTCAAAGCGGATATGGGCCGGCGGCGCGGGCGTGGACGGCACCAGTTTCGTGTAGAACGGCCGGTTGCTCACCGATTGCCTTGGCTGCTGCCAATTCCACAGCAGCACCTCGGTATCGCCGCCGCCAGTCGTCGCCATGACCTGGGAGTCGCTGGTGGGAATGACTCGCCCCTCGAGCGCGTTCAGATATTTGTAGGCGAAGAAGGCCGGCTTGCGGATCCCTTCGGGGTTGATCAGGCCGAAGCCGCCCTGAAAAGGCGCGGTGGGCGGTCCGGGCTCCTCGAACAGGTCGGAATAGGTCCAGTAGCTCATGCCCTGGACATCGCCCTCCACCGCCTTGAGGCGCGACAGGATGTAGGGAGCGCTGATATAGGAGTCGTGCACCGCGTCGCGCGGCGTGTAGCTGCTGCTCCATTCGGTGAAGTAAAGCGGCAGCGTTGGAAACGCCGAAGCGGCGATCTGCGCGCGTACCTTTTTGACATCGCCGATGATCGCGTCGGGGTTGGTCGAGAGTTTGGTGTCGCTCTGACCGTGCTCGTCGAGGAAGCCGCCGTCGACGCCGTAGCTGTGCGTCGTGACGAAATCGACCGGGGTATGGTTGGCGGCCGCATGGGCTAGGAATTCCGGAACCCACGCTGCGCCCGCGGTGGCGGGGCCTCCCACCTGAAGATTAGGATCGATCGCCTTGATCGTGCGGGCGGTGAGGTCAAAGAGCCGGAAATAGGCCTGCTGGTCGGCTCCCTGCCAGAAGTCGCCCAGATTGGGCTCGTTCCAGATCTCGAAATACCAGCGGCGCACCTCGGCAGGGCCGTAGCGCGCCTCCAGGTGCCGGATGAAGGCGTCGACCAGATCGTGCCAGCCTTGCGGCCTGGGATGCGAGGTGTTGCCCTTCCAGTAGAAGATCGTCTGGTCCGACGTCGCCAGCGCTTCGGGCGTGAAGCCCAACTCGACGAAGGGCCGGATGCGCTTGCTCAACAGGTCGTCGTAGAGCCGATCGATCTTGCTCCAGTCATAGACCGTCTTGCCGTTGACGGTCCTGACCGTGCCGAGGACATCGTGGAAGATCGCGTGGAAGCGGATATAGCGGAATCCAAGCTCATCGACCGCTGTCCGCAGTTGCGCCTGCGAGTCGGGACGCATCAGCGTCCCCGGGAAGTCTGAGCCCACCGAGAAATTGAAAAAGCGGTCGAGCGGGCGGTCCGCCTTGGCGGTGTCCACGATAACCGTCCGGGAGACCTGCATGGGCATCGCTTTCGGAACCGCGACCGTGGACACGGTCACCAGCGCAGGCAGTACGCCATAGCGCAAGCACTTTCCAAACAGATCCCGCGATCGCATCCTGTGCCACCTCCACGCTTCGGTCGGACGTCCGCCGCATTCTTTCATGTACGGCAGCGCCAGCTGTTCCATCGGCGCGATCAAACAAATAATCACAATGAAGGGTGACCAATTTCGCAACGAAGCCCTCGGGGTGCAGGGATTGCTCCGCGTGATCTGATCGGTGTGCCGCAGTGTGTCGGGGGGAGCTGCTCCGACCAGACGTTCACCGATGGCCAGGGCTGACGAGCCTTGGCCACCCCCGATAACCAACCCTAATCGCTCCTCTCCGGACCGTGTTAGGTTTACCAGCGCTCGCAGTCCCTCAATTTTCCGGAAGGGAGAGTCGCATGCATCTGCGCACGCTTGGCCGCAGTGGGCTTGAGGTATCGGCAATCGGCCTGGGCTGCATGGGGCTGACCCACGCCTATGGCGAGCCCGTCGAAACGAAGGCGGGCATCACCTTGATCCGGGCGGCTGTCGATCGCGGGGTCAGCTTGTTCGACACCGCGGAGATCTACGGGCCGTATACCAACGAGCAGTTGCTGGGTGAGGCGCTGGAGCCCATGCGCGATGAGGTGGTGATCGCCACCAAGTTCGGCTTCGCCGTCGGTGACGCGAGTGTCCGGCGCAGCAACCTCAACAGCCGGCCCGCGCACATCCGGGAAGTCTGCGAGGCTTCACTGGCTCGCCTGAAGACCGACCGAATCGATCTGTTCTACCAGCATCGCGTGGACCCGGACGTGCCCATCGAGGACGTCGCCGGCACGGTCCGCGACCTCATCGCGGAAGGCAAGGTGAAGCACTTCGGCCTGTCGGAGGCTGGCGCGAACACCGTGCGTCACGCACATGCGGTGCAGCCGGTGGCCGTGCTGCAGAGCGAGTACTCGCTGTGGTGGCGTGAACCGGAGGGCGAGCTCCTGCCCGTGCTCGAGGAACTGGGCATCGGGTTCGTGCCGTTCAGTCCTCTTGGACGGGGCTTTCTCACCGGTGCCATCGATGCCGGCACCCAATTCGCCCGGAACGATTTTCGCAACCGACTCCCCCGCTTTGGCGAGGAAGCCCGCAAGGCCAACCAGGCGCTCATCGACGCGCTTGACGGTATTGCACGACGCAAGCGGGCCACCATCGCCCAGGTCGCTCTCGCCTGGCTGTTGGCCAGGAAGCCGTGGATCGTGCCGATCCCTGGTACCACCAGGCTGTCCCGTCTCGAAGAAAACCTCGCTGCGGCCGAGATCGAATTGACCCGCGAAGACCTGCAGGACATCCAGCGTGTGCTGGACAGCGTCCCCGTACACGGCGAGCGCTATCCGGCGCACCTCGAAAAACAAACCCGTCAATAGCTCCGGGGCGCCCGTGCGCTCATGAGGGCCGTGCCCGTGGCGCCCTTCGCGCGGCCAGCGCTGGCTCCCTGGCGTACCTTGTCCGGTGCGGCTCCGAAAGCACTTTTTTCTAACGCGCACGAGCCCATGATGCCGGCCCTTCCTGCGTGAAGCCCACCCCGGGAGCCACCGATGATCTTCACCGTTTTTCTTGTCAGTCCCGATGACGCGAGGATCGAGCACATCGAGGAAGCGCCTGAGTTGCTCGATTACGATGGACGTCCGTTCTCGCTGCGTGGCGGCCCGCGGCGACCGCAGCCGACCGACCGTGTGTGGGACCCCGTCGCCGTGTACGCCCCTGACGAACTGACCGAAGAGGAGTTCCTGGATCTGTTCGAGATCCACAAGAAGCGGGTGCCGGAGCTGAACCTGAAATATTGAGCGGCCGCAACACCGATCGGTGTCACTGCCCTGCCCCGCGGCAGTACCCGGGACGACCGTCCACACCTGGAGAGGCCTTACGTTCCTGATGGGACGGCGGCAGCGCCGGCATCCCTGCTCACACGGCGGGAGCGCTCGCCGTCGACACACACATGGCAAGGCGGAGCGCGCGGTAGGCGTCCACCAGCCCGGCCAGGCCGAAGGCGCGATTGCGCCCGCTCGGATTGGGCAGCACCCAGACGGTACTGCCGTGGATCGTTTCCGGCTGCCGTCCCCACGTGACGGCCGTTCGCCCGGAGAGCGTGCCGTACGCGACCTTGCCGAGAAAGGCGATGCAGCCGGGGCGGTAGCGGGCGATCTTCTGCTCGAGGACGGCGGCGGCGGCGAGAAATTCCGCGGTCGACAGTTCGTCGGCGCGCGCCGTGGGCCGCTCGACCACCGAGGTCAGGCCACACCGGTAGTCCAGCAGCAGGCGGTCGTCCTCGGGGCGCAGCCGTCGGTCGGTAAAACCGGCCAGATGCAGGGTCTGCCAGAAGCGGTTGCCGCGGCCCGCGAAGTGGTGCCCGCTGGCCGCCGCATGCAGGCCCGGGTTGATGCCGCAGAACACCACGGCCAGGCCTTCGGCGAGGAGGTCGGGCAGCGCGTCAGCCATGGCTCGACGCGGCGGTGCGGCCGGCTCCGGGAGTGCTTGCGGGCATGGTGCGCGGGGCCCGCTTATCCGCAGATCACGGCGACGGCCTTTTCGGCGAACCGCCGCAGGTCTGCACGGGAGCTGCCGGCACGCGCCCGGATGGCCATCGTCTGCATCGTGGCGGTGGCGAGCATCGCCAGTGCCTCAGGGTCGGCGCACCGCTTGAGTTCGCCGGTTTCCTGCGCAAGGCGCAGACGCGCGGCGAAGTCGGCATCGAGCTTGCGGAACCCCTCGCTGACCACCTTGCGGGTCTCCGCATCGTGCACCGCTTCGGTGACGGCGGTTCCCACCACGAAGCACCCAC
The DNA here is from genome assembly GCF_044904665.1 of Dyella ginsengisoli. Classification (NCBI taxonomy): domain Bacteria; kingdom Pseudomonadati; phylum Pseudomonadota; class Gammaproteobacteria; order Lysobacterales; family Rhodanobacteraceae; genus Dyella; species Dyella ginsengisoli. Next base: position 709,536 of record NZ_JADIKM010000003.1, on the reverse strand, counting down.
GCGCCCGGCCGCGGCCGGAGAAATAGATCGACAGTGCCGCGTCGTAGACGCTCATCAGTGCCTGCTCGAGCGGTCGGTCGCCCTGCAGTGCGTCGCGCATCGCGGCGAGCTTGAGCTCCCAGTACGCGTTCAGTGCCTTCAGGTAGATGGCGCGCTTGTCGCCGAACGCGGCCCGCAGGCTGGGCCGGTTCATGCCGGTCGCCGCGGCGATGTCGTCGAGGGAGGTGCCGGCATAGCCGGTCTTCCAGAAAGCGTCGGTCGCCTGTTGCAGCGCCGCCGCCGGCTCGTAGGCACGCGGTCGCCCGCGGGGCTTGCGTGCGCTCTCGTCTTTTTTTGTCCGATTCTGCATAAAAACCCTTGAAGACCGTCGATGGCGTGAATATTATACGTCTACGTACAAAATTCAACGAACGCCCGGTCCGCCCCGACGGACACCTGCGCCAGGCGCGGCTGCAAGCCGCCGGATCGCGCAGTTCAGTGCGCCACAGCGCACGCAGGACACTCACGGTGGCGATGCCGCCCCTCCACCGCGCCGGCGACGGCGTCACTCACTCGAGATACCGGATCCAGACCATGCATCAGGAAGTCGACGACAACACGAAGGCTCCGGACACAGGGCACGGGCCTGCGGCTGCGACCCGCACGACGAAGGAAAGGCTGCGCTGGCCATTGATGCTTGCCCTGCCGGTGGTGCTGGCGTTGGGCGGTGCCGTCTGGTTCCTCGCCGGCATGCGCTACGTCTCGACGGACGATGCGTTCGTGCGCGCGGCGAGGGACTCGATCAACGCCCGGGTGTCCGGCCAGGTGGTGGAGATCCGGGTGAAGGACAACCAGCGGGTCCGCAAAGGCCAGTTGCTGTTTCGTGTCGATCCGCAGCCGTACCGGATCGCCGTGGCCCAGGCCCAGGCGCGGCTGGCCAGTGCGCGCCTGCAGATCCGGGCGCTGAAGGCGACCTATCGGCAGCAACTGGCCGACTCCCAATCCGCCCACGATGCGGCCGATTTCGACCGGCGCGAATTCGCGCGCAAGAAAGGATTGCTCGCATCGAACTTCGCCTCCCGCGCCGCCTATGAACGCGCCGAGACGGACTTCAAGGTCGCCCGGCAACACCTCGCCTCGGTGCAGCAGCAGGTCGCGCGGACCGTGGCCGGGCTGGACGGCAATCCGGACATCGACGTGGATCGGCATCCGGCGGTACGTGAAGCCCGGGCCCAGCTGGATCGCGCACAACTGGACCTGTCCTACACCAACGTCGTCGCGCCCGATGACGGCATCGTGACCCATGTCGATGACCTCCAGGTGGGCGACTTCGTCCACGGCGGGACGGCGGTGTTCTCGATGATCTCCAGCCGCGACGTGTGGATCGAGGCCAACTTCCGCGAGACCGGCCTGACCCGGATGCGCCCGGGACAGCCCGCGACCGTGGAGGTGGACGCCTATCCCGGGCACCCGTTCCGCGCCCACGTGGTCAGCATGAGTCCCGGTACCGGGTCGGATCTCTCGGTGCTGCCGCCGGAGAACGCCACCGGCAACTGGGTGAAGGTGGTCCAGCGCCTGCCAGTGCGCCTCGAACTCGATGCCTCCGATGCGCGCTGGCCGCTGTATTCCGGCATCAGCGTGACCGCACGGGTGGATACCCGGGCGCAACGGACTCCGGCCGGGACCGTCGCGGACGCACGCCTGTGAGCACGTCCCCTGCCCCGGGCACGACGTCGGTTGGCCATCGCGCCATCGTCGCCGCCGCCCTGCTCGCGACCTATATGCAGGCGGTCAACATTTCGCTGCCGAATGCCGCGGTGCTGCACATCCAGGGCGGCCTGTCGATGACCGACGACGAGATCGGCTGGGTCTTCACCTCCTACATCGCGGCCAGCGCCATCGTCATGCCGCTGATGCACTGGCTGGCTGCGCGGTTCGGGCGCAAGACCGTGTTCCAGACGTCCATCGTGCTGTTCGGCATGGCGCTGGTGCTCGACACGCTGGCAACGACACCGCTGCAGTTCGTGGCCGCGCGCATCTTCCAGGGGGCCGCGGGCGCGACGCTCGCGCCCCTGTCCATGGCGATCCTGCTCGACGAGCTGCCGCCGTTGCGGCACGGGCGGATCGGCATGGTGTGGAGCGTGACCTCGCTGCTCGGCATCCTCAGCGGGCCGGGCATCGGGGGCTGGCTCAGCGAGACCTGCGGCTGGCATGCGCTGTTCTGGTTCAGCCTGCCGATGGTCGCGTTCATCCTGCCGGCCATGGGGCTGTACCTGCCCGAAAAGAAATTCGCCAAGGGTCCACCACTCGACGTCTTCGGGCTGCTCACTTTCACCCTGGGCGTCGCGGGGCTGCAGATGCTGCTCGATCGCGGCGAGCGGCTGGAATGGTTCGCCTCGACCGAGATCCGGGTGGAAGCCGTCGTCTCGGCGCTGGGCTTCTACCTGTACATCGTGCACGCGCTGACGCGGCGGGAGCACTTCCTCAACAAGGCGCTGTTCCGGGACCGCAATTTCGGGCTCAGCGCGATCATCTTCTTCGCCTTCGGCTTCGTGCTGTTGCCGACGCTGGCGCTGACCTCGCCGATGCTGGAGGAACTGCTCGGCTACCCCGCCGACACCGCCGGCTACCTCACGATTCCACGCGGCGCCGCGCTGATCGGCGCGTTGATGCTGACCTGGCGCGCGCCCCGGGTGATCGACAATCGGCTGCTGGTGGCCTTCGGCATGGCGCTGGTGATCTATGCCAACTGGCGCATGCTCGGTTACTCGCCGCTGATGGATGGCATGCCGGTGATGGTCGCCGGTGCACTCCAGGGTGCGGGCCTCGGCATGATGATGCCCGCGCTCACGCGGGAAGCCTTCGGCACGCTGGACCCGACGTTCCGTGCCGAGGGCACGGTGCTGTTCAACCTGTCGCGGCTCTATGGCAGCACGATCGGCGTCGCGATCGTGCAGATCTACTTCTACAACAACACCCAGGCCATGCACCTGGCGCTCGCCAGGCATCTGCGGCCCTACGGCGTCGCCGCGCAGGCGACCGGCCCGCTCGCTGGGACGGCGCTCGGCGCTGTCAACGAGATGGTCACCGGCCAGGCTGCACTGATCGCGGTGATCGGCCAGTTCAAGCTGCTGATGCTGGTGATGCTCGCGGCCAGCCCGCTCGTCCTGTTCCTCCGCAAACCCCGCCAACGCCTCTGACAGGCCGGAGCCGCGCATGAAACCGTTTGGATCATCCCTTTCCTGGCGCGTCGCCCAGGCGGCGCTGTTTGCCACCCCGGCCCTGCTCCTGTCCGCCTGCATGGTCGGCCCCGACTTCTCGCGACCGGCCGCACCCGCCTCGCGCCACTACGACCTGCAGGCCGAACGGGCGCTCACCGCGCCGGGCGTGCCAGGCAGCGCGCAGCGCATCGACGCGGATCGCGCGCCCACCGACGACTGGTGGACAGTGCTCGGCTCGCCGAAGCTGGACCAGCTCATGCGCCAGGCGGTCGCCGGCAACCTGGACCTCGACGCTGCCGATGCGACCATCGCCCAGGCGAACGAAGCCGTCGCCGCGGCCGGTGGTGCGCTGCTGCCGCAGCTGGATATCGCCGCCCAGGGCGGGCGCCAACGCACGGGGCACGGAACCACCACACAGTACGCGGTCGGCCCGCAGGTCAGCTTCGACTTCGACCTCTTCGGCGACAACCGCCGGCGGATCGAGGAGCAGACGGCGCTGGCCGAGCTGCAGCGTCATCGATTCGATGCCGCCTACCTGACCGTGACCGGCGATGTCGCCCGCCAGGCCATCCTGCTCGCCTCCGCGCGGGCACAGATGGGCGCGCTCGACGAGCTGCTGGCGGACGACCGCAGGAACCTCGAGCTGGTGCGCTCCGCCGAGCGCTACGGCAGCGCGACCCAGGTGGATGTCGCGCTCGCGCTGAATCAGCTCGCGCAGGACCAGACCTTGCTGCCGCCACTGGCGCAGCAGCGGGATACGGCGCGGCACGCGCTGTCCGTGCTTGCGGGGAAAGGTCCCGCCGACTGGATGCCGCCGGACTTCGCGCTGTCCGATTTCGCGCTGCCGGCCGAGCTTCCCCTCACCCTGCCCTCCGAGCTCGCGCGTCGACGCCCGGACATCCTCGAGGCCGAGGCCGAACTGCATGCGACGAGCGCGGCAATCGGCGTCGCCACGGCGGACCTCTATCCGCACCTGCAGCTCTCCGCATCGGTGAGCCGGGCCGGGCCGGGCGCAGGCACGCTTTGGGGTGTCGCCGGGGCGTTGACCGCACCGCTCTTCCACGGCGGTACCCTCAAGGCGAACCGCCGCGGCGCCGTCGACGCCTACCAGGCCAGCTTCGCGGTCTACCGGCAAACGGTGATCCGCTCGCTGGGCCAGGTAGCCGACCTGCTGCAGGCGATCAATCACGACAACGAGGAATACGCGGCGCAGCAGCGCGCATTGAACGCAGCGGAAACCGGCCTGCGGATCAGCCAGGCGGGCTTCCAGGCGGGCGAGACCGGGCTGCTGCAGGTACTCGACGCCCAGCGGGCCTACCAGCGCGCCTTGATCGGGCAGCTCCGCGCAAAGACGGCGCAGTACCTCGACACGGCGCAGCTCTCCGTCGCACTGGGTGGCCATTCCGATGGCGCTCTTGCGCGCAGGATGGCCCACGACAACGAATGATGACCTGGAGAACCGACATGCAAACTGCAGAACATCTTTATGAGACCACCCTCCCGTTGGCCAACGGAACCGGAACGCTGCCCGCGGTCGGCTTCGGCACCCTGATCCGCGACCCCGTCGCGGCAAGGCAGGCGATCAAGGTGGCGCTGGAGACCGGCTTTCGCCATCTCGACTGCGCCGAGCTCTATTGCAACGAAGACATCGTCGGCCAGGCGATGCGCGAGGCCTTCGATGCCGGCACGGTGAAGCGCGAGGATCTGTTCGTCACCACCAAGCTGTGGAACAACAATCACCGGCCGGAGCGGGTCGGCCCCGCGCTCGAGGCGAGTCTCAAGCGCCTGCAGCTCGACTACGTGGATGGCTACCTCGTCCACACGCCCTACGCCTTCCGGCCCGGCGACGAACAGTATCCGACCGACGAGGACGGCCAGCCCGCGTACGACCGGGAAGTGACGCTGGTGGAGACATGGCGGGCGATGGAGCGGCTCGTCGACGAGGGCAAGTGTCGCTTCATCGGCCTTTCCGACATCCGCCTGGAGCGGCTGAAGGAGATCGTCGCGGTGGCGCGGATCATGCCTGCCGTGGTGCAGGTGGAATGCCACCCCTACCTGCCCGAGTGGGAGCTGCTGGAGTACTGCCAGGCCCACGGCATCGTGCTGCTCGCGTTCGCCCCGCTGGGCCACGGCATGGAACCGCGGATCACCGACGACCCGGTGATCAAGGCCATCGCGAAGCGGCTCGACAGGACGCCGGCGCAGGTGGCACTGGCCTGGGCCGTGCAGCGTGGCAGTGCGTTGCTGACCACCTCGACCAACCCCGAGCACATCCGGGAGAACTTCGCGATCTCGCCCTTGCCCGAAGACGCCATGCAGGCGATGCGCAGCGGCATCGAGACGACGTTCCGGCTGAATGCCGTGGTCGATACCGGCGTACCGGGATTCGTTCCCAAGGCCGGCTGATGCGGCCACCGATGCGGCCGTCGAGGCCGCATCGGTGTCAGGTTGCAGGCTGCACATCCGGCAGCAGAAGGGCTGGACGCCCTGGCCTGCCGCGCGGGCAAGCCGTCGGCCAGGACCGCCGCGGTGGGCGGAGCCGGTGGGCTAACCCTCGTAGCGCAGCACGACCATCTTGTCCTGGGACATGTCTTCCATCGAATACGGGATGCCGCCCACGCCGTAGCCCGATTGCCGGCGACCGGCGAACGGCATCCAGTCGGTGCGGAACGCGGTGTGGTCGTTGACCAGCACCGTGGACGCATCCAGGCGCCGGGCGGCGCGCATCGCCGGGGCGATATCCGAGGAGAACACGCTGGCCTGGAAGGCGAAGGGCAGCGCGTTGGCGGCGTCGATGGCCTGGTCGAGATCCCGGTAGCCGTAGACGCAGGTGACCGGGCCGAATATCTCCAGCTGCGACACCTTCGCTTCCGTCGGCGAATCGAGCAGCACGGCCGGGGCGAGCGTGGTCTCGGACAGGCGCCCGCCACCCACGATCGTCGCGCCGGCGGACACCGCCTCCTCCGTCCACGACAGCACGCGATCTGCCTCACGCGGCGCGATCAGCGGGCCCATCTCGGTGCGTTCGAGCAAGGGGTCGCCCACCCGCAGTGCCTGGACACGGGCGGCCAGTCGCTCGATGAAGCCGTCCGCGATATCCGCATGCACGAAGATGCGCTGGGTGGAAACGCAGACCTGGCCGGCGTGGTAGTAACCGCCCTTCACGATCGGCTCGATGATCGTATCGAGCGGCGCGCTGCGATCGACGATGACCGGCGCGGCGCCGCCATGCTCGAGCGCGCAGCGCGTCCCGGCAGGCAGCTTGCTGCGCAGATACCAGCCGACCTTGGCCGAGCCGATGAAACTCAGGAACGCCACCCGCGGGTCGGTGGCCAGACGCTCGGCCAGCGCGTTGTCGTCGGTGATGAAGGTCTGGCACCACGCCTCGTCGAGCCCGGCCTCGTGCAGCAGCTCCACCAGGCCGAGGCACGACAACGGGGTGACCGCGGCCGGCTTCACGATGACCGGGCAACCGACGGCGATCGCCGGTGCCACCTGGTGAACGATGAGGTTCAGCGGATGATTGAACGCGGAGATGGCCGCGACCACCCCGATCGGTTCCTTGGTGGTGAAGGCCCAGCGTCCTTCGCTGGCCGGCGTCAGACCCATCGGGATCTCGCGGCCCGCGAACGTCCGGATCGCCTCGGCCGCGTTGCGCAAGCCGTCGACAGCCCGGATCACCTCCACGGTCGCATCCACCAGCGGCTTGCCGCCTTCCTGGGCGATCAGCCGGGCGAAATGGCCCTGCCGTGCCTGCAGCAATTCGGCGGTACGCAGCAGCACGGCACTGCGTTGATGGGGCTTCAGCCACGCGTCGCGGTTGCGCAGCGTGCGGCTGGCCGTGGCGAGCCTGGCTTCGAGGGCGGCAGCATCGTCGACGGCAATCTCGGTAATCACCGCGCGGTCGAATGCCTGCACTACCTGCAGAGGGCGTGTCATGGTCAGGCCTCCTTCTGGATGGGCAGGCGCTGCTGCAACTCGTCGACCAGCACGCGCTTGTTTTCCGAATAGTCGATGGGCACCACGACGAGCTGCACGCCGCCGTCGGTGAACGCCTTTTCCAGCGTGGGGCGCAGTTCGTCGATCGTTTCCACCCGGGTGCCGGTCGCGCCATACGCCTTCGCGTAGGTCACGAAATCCGGGTTGTCGAAGGTCATGCCGTAGTCGGGGAACGCATCGACCGCCTGCTTCCAGCGGATCATGCCGAACGCCCGGTCCTCGATGATCAGCACCACCAGGTCGAGCTTGAGCCGGACGGCGGTTTCCAGCTCCTGGCTGTTCATCATGAAACCGCCGTCGCCGCAGACGGCCATCACCCGGCGCTCGGGATACAGCATCGCGGCCATGATGGCCGAGGGCAGGCCCGCGCCCATGGTCGCCAGCGCGTTGTCGAGCAGAAGCGTGTTGGCGACCTGCGTGCGGTAGTTGCGCGCGAACCAGATCTTGTACATGCCGTTGTCGAGGGCGAGGATGCCGTCGGCCGGCATCACCTCGCGCACGTCGTGCACCAGCCGCTGCGGCGTGAAGCGATCCTCGGTGGCGCGTGCAGCAATCCGGCTCAGGATGCCCTCGCGCAGCGGCAACAGCGCCTGCGCGTTGGGGATGTTCCCTTCGACGCGATCGGCCAGTTGCCGCAGCGACGGACCGAGGTCGCCGACCACCTCGGCCTGGGGAAAGTAGATCTGCTCGACATGCGCGGGCTCGTAGCCGATGTGCACGACCTTCGGCCCTTTGGCGCCCATCAGGAACGGCGGCTTCTCGACCGTGTCGTGACCGATGGTGACGATCAAGTCCGCCCGCTCGATCGCCTCGTGCACATAGTCCCGCTCGGAAAGCGCCGCGGTGCCCATGTAGAGCTCGCTGCCGCCGGGTACCGTGCCCTTGCCCATCTGCGTGGTGAAGTACGGGATGCCGGTGCGCAGGACGAACGTTGCGAGATCGGACGAGGAGCGCGGACGCGACGCTGCCGCGCCCAGCATCAGCAGCGGGGCCTGCGCCTGCATGATCAGCTGCGCCGCGCGTTCGATGGACTCGGTGCTCGCGACGGGGAGCTCGATCGGATGCGCCGGAATCTGCGCGGTCTCCTCGCAGGACTCTGCGGCGATGTCTTCGGGCAGTTCCAGCAGCACCGGCCCGGGCCGCTCCTCCGCGGCGACGCGGAACGCCTCGCGCACCATGGCGGGAATCATGGTGGGCGAGACGATCTGCCGCGACAGCTTGGTCAGCGGCTTCATCGTGGCGATCACGTCGACGATCTGGAACCGCGCCTGCCTCGATGAGCGGATCGCCTTCTGGCCGGTGATCATGATCATCGGCATGGCGCCGAGCAGCGCGTATCCCGCACCCGTCGCGAGGTTCAGCGCGCCGGGGCCGAGCGTGGTGATGCACACCCCCGGCTTGCCGGTGAGCCGGCCGTAGGTCGCCGCCATGAAGGCCGCGGCCTGCTCGTGCCGGGTCAGCACCAGCTGGATCGACGATCGGCGAATGGACTCGACCAGGTCGAGATTTTCCTCGCCGGGGATGCCGAAGATGCGCTCCACGCCCTCGTTCTCGAGCGCGGCGACGAACAGATCCGAAGCTTTCAACATGACCTATCTCCACGATAGCCAGGCGACCCGGTGTACTTCATGCGAGCCGCCGCCGGTGATCCCGGCATGAACCGTCAGCCCGACGGCGTACAGACCAGCTCGATACGGGCGCCGCCGGGCTCCCGAATCATGCAGTGCACCCTGGGTCCCTTGCCCACCGGCTCGGGCGCGAACTCGACCACGGCATCCGGCCAGGCCGAGACGCGCGCGTGGAGTTCCGAAAGGACATCGAGGTCCGCGATCTTCAGGGCCAGATGATGCAGGCCGATGTTCCGGCGCCGGTCGAACGCGACGCGGTCGCCATCGGCCTGCCACAGGGTCACCCGCGTCGCGCCGTCGGAGACGAAAACGGCCGGGTAGGCGGGATTCTCGCCCACCACCTTCCATCCCAGGCACTCGACGAAAAAGCGGCGGGAGCGCTCGATGTCGCTCACGGTGAGGCCGACATGGTCGACACCGAGGGTGTAGGGATTCATGTCTGCCACGGACCGTACTCCTGCATGATGGCCGGACCGCATGCCCGGCCGAAATCGCCGACAACATTACGCCGCCGCTGAGACCAAACGAATAGCCGACATTCGGCAGACACTGTTGCGCATACCGGAAGAATGCCGCGCTACGGCGCGATGCCTTTTGTGCGGTACCGCCATCCATGTGCAGCGTCCACCGCAAGTGCCGCCACCAGCGCCAGACTGCCAAGCGCGAACAGCAGCGTGTAGCTGCCATCCCTTCCGAACAGGTAGGACATCCCGTAGGCCGCCGTGGCCTGCAGCACCGCGAAGCTTGTGGTTGCCCGGCTCCACGCGGCGCGTTGCTGCGCGGGATGGTGGGGCAGCAGCTCGTGGATGCGGCCAAGGGCGAGCGGCACGATGCCCGGGGTGAAGGCGCCCACCACGACGCTGGACACTATCAGTGCGCTCGCGCCCTGCCCCAGCGCCGGCAACGCCACGGCCGCCGCTTCGACCAGGAACGCCACGCGCAGCGCACGACCGAAGCCGATGCGATCGGCCAGATGCCCGGCAAGCACCGGCCCGACCAGCGCACCCAACCCGAACAGCACCCAGTAGCCGGACCCGACCTGCACGCCCTGATGCAGGCCTCGCGCAACGAAGTCGACCAGGAAGAGCATGTGCGGCACCAGCCCGACCGCGTTCAATGCGTATTCGACGTACAGCGCGCGAAGCGCCGTGGACTGGCCGGCTGCGTCCGCAGCGTCGTCGGCCTGGGATGCGGCCTGCGCGGCGCCGTCGGGCCAGCTCCTCCATATCATCGCGGTGAGCACCAGCGACAGGCCGCCAAGTCCCAGCCAGGTTGCCGCGAGGCCCTGCCGGATCAACAGCGGCACCACCGTGCCGGAGGCCGCGATGCCGGCACCGACCCCCATGAAGATGACACCGCTGGCCAGGCCGCGGCGGTGCGGTGGGATGTGGTGCAGCACGGTCGTCGCCGCCAGCACCATCAGCACGCCACCGGCCAGGCCGGAGGCGAAGCGCCACACGAAGAACCACGCAAACGACAATGGCCACGCGCAGGCTGCCAGAGCGAGCGAGGCGAGCAGCATCATCCCGTTGATCGCCGCGCGGGGACTTGTGGCCCGCGCCATGGGCCGGGCGGACACGGCTCCTGCCAGGTAGCCGGCAAGGTTCGCCGCCCCCAGGTAGGCCGCGCTGGAGGCGGCGAACCAGCGGGCGCTCACCAGTGCGGGCAGCAACGGGGTATAGGCGAAGCGCGCGAAACCGATGCCGACCAGGCTCGCGCAGAACCCCGCCAGGGTGACCCGCCAGGGCGAAACCGGATGCATGTCCATGGATGTCGACACGTGAGATCTCCCAGCCCGGCGGAGCGAACCCTGCCGGGCCTGTCGAGGTACGGAGCCTGGCCGCGGGGCGGCCGACGCGGGAGCCGCTACTTCTTCGCGCCCGCCAGCTGTCTGCGGTATTCGAGTGCGGGGAGCCCGCCCCAACCCCAGTTGTCGGTGTCCACTTCGTCGATGACCACGAAGGTCGACGTCACGGGTTTGTTGAGTACGTTCAGCAGGAGCTCGCTGACGCCCTTGATGAGCGCGGCCTTCTCCTCGGCGGTCGCCGCATCGCGGCCCGGAGCGGTTCCCTCACGGGTAATCTGGATGTTTACGTAAGGCATGATCGTGTCCTCGATGGGGGCCTGGGGCGAGCGGCGAGCCGCCCGCCCCAGGCTTTACCTGGCAACTCAGTGACCGGCGCTCTGGCCACCGTCGACGTGCAGGATCTCGCCGGTGACGAACCCGGCCGAATCCAGATACAGCACGCCGTTGACGATGTCGGCGATGTCGCCCATCCGACCCACCGGGTGCAGGCCGGCGAGCGCGCCGTGCGTCTCCGGCGCATGCATCGGCGTCTTGATCACGCCGGGCGAGACCGCGTTCACGCGCACGCCGCGCTTGGCGTACTCGATCGCCAGCGACTTGGTCGCGGCATTGAGGCCACCCTTGGTGAGTGCGGCCAGCACCGACGGGACACCGTCGATGGCGTGGTCGGTCAGGCTGGTGGTGATGCTCACGACGTGGCCACTGCCCTGCTTCTCCATCTCCGCGATGGCCAACTGGGTGATGTGGAAGAAGCCGTCGAGGTTGACCGCCAGGTTGTTCGCGTAGTCCTCCAGCGTGAAGCTGGTGAACGGCTTGGCGGTGAAGATGCCGGCGTTGTTGACCAGCGTGTCGATGCGACCGAACTGGGTCAGCGCTTCGGCGATGATCCGTTGCGCCACCGAGCGGTCGGCGATGTCGCCCGCTATGGCGAGGACGCCAGGGTCACTGGACGGCTGGATGGAACGGGCGTTGACGACCACGCGGTAATCGCGGTCACGGAATGCCTTGACCAGGCCCGCGCCGATACCGCGGGATGCGCCGGTCACGATGGCGACTTTCTGTTGATTGTTCATGGGATGCGTCTCCGGAAATGGGGATGCGGCTTGAAGCCGACCGGGCAACCGCCCGATGCCTGGCAATCTAGGCTCGCCCCGGAGCGTTGCGAATCCCCGCTATCCGGCAGACATTCTTCCGCGTCGCGCACGAATCGGTGCCGGCGGTGACACCGCCGCCTCCCGCGCGAGGCTGGCAAAGCGCGTGCGCAGGCGCGGCAGCGCAAAGTCGACGAAGGCGCGCACCTTCGGCACCGATAGACGTCCATACGGCGTCACCAGATGGACCGGCACCGGCGGCGGTTCCGCCTCGGCAAGCACCACCTGCAGCAAGCCCTGCCGGATCTCCGACGCCACGTGATACGACAGCACACGGGTCACGCCGTGCCCGTCCACGGCCGAAGCCACGGCGGCATTGACATTGTTGACCGCCAGGCGCGGCACGAACGTCACCGCGTGCGGCACGGAGGAGCCGTCCTGGGGCGGGAAGGTCCAGGAGTCCTGTCCCATGTGTGCCATGGCGATGATCTGGTGCTTGCCCAGGTCGGACAGCTCGGCGATGCGCGGGTGCGTGGCGAGGTAGCGTGGCGACGCCACCACGACACGCCGCACCTCGCCGACCGGAAGTGCGACGAGCGAGGAATCCGGCAGATGCGTGATGCGCAGCGCCAGGTCCATGCCCTCCTCGATCAGGTTCACCGGGCGCTCCAGCAACTGCAGCCGCACGCTGACCGTGGGGAACTCCTCCATGAACGCGTCGACGATCGGACGCAACAGCTCGACGCCGGTGAACACGGTGGCAGAGATCGCCAGCACCCCGCGCGGCAGCGACCGCTCTCCGGCCGCCTGGCGGTCCGCCTCTTCCAGGTCCGTCAGCAGCTTCCGGCAGGCGAGCGCATAGCGTTCGCCCGCTTCGCTCAGCTTGAGAGAGCGCGTGGTCCGGTGCAGCAACGGCACGCCGACATGCGCCTCGAGGAAGGCAATGGCCCGGCTCACCGCGGCCGCCGAACGCCCGGTCCGCCGGCTCGCACCGGCCAGGCTGCCCTCGTCTAGCGCAGCGATGAAGACCTTCATGGCATCAATTCGGTCCACCGCTAACCCTCATCGCACAGCATCGGGATGGGGATCTTACGCGCATGCTCGGTCGGCCGGTCGCGCTGCGCGGGCCGGCTCGATATGTGCTGCACCGAACGCCTCGCGGCGCGACTCTTTGAGAGTCACGTGATGGCGGCTGATGTGAGGCCGGGACGGTCTGCTGGCTTCCCCCATCTCCAATGACCCACGACCCCTCGCCCCGATCAGCGGTTCGGGGATGCCAACTCAGTCGTCGCCCCAAGCGGTGATCGCTTGAGTGCGCGATCAAGCGTTGTCAGCCAAGGAGCTTCCACTACGGTCGTTTCCCCGGCTTATCGCCGCTCGGGCTTGGATGGGGCGCACCAGTACCGCCAACAGCCGAGGCGTTTGTCGCCGCCACAATGGCCCGGTTCACGGTGCCATAAAGCTCTTCCGAGAGGGGCTCGTATGTCGCCTGGTCTTCGTCTTCGAAGCCGAGGTCGTTCCATGACCCCATGCCACTCTCAAAGGATCCGAGCCGACCCTCAACGAGGTCTACAAGCCCCCCCCCGACAGCTGCACCTGGAATTCCCCAACCGACAGCAAAGCAGCTGAGAGAGAGAGTCCTTGGCTGGATAGGGCGCTCATCCCAGGCTCTTAACTGTGTCGCCAATTTCAGGATGGCCCACCAGCCCCGTCGCGTTTGAACACAGCTACTCACCGATACCGATCACTCTTAGGTGCACGACATTGATTTATATGCTTTTTTAGCGCCGGATCAACGGATGACATCGCTAAAAGGACAACGCCACTTGATGCGGCGGCATAGACTGCTCTAAGTTAAAAAGGCTAGAGGGTGTGCAGCAACAGAGTGCTGTACTCGGAATTTAAGCAGGACACACAGGGATCAAAGGAATGACGCGCTTGCCCGCAGCAACTGCGGCGTTTGTGCGTGTGGCGAGGACTAGGCACATTTTAGTTCGTGGCCTGATTGGCGCTTTATCGCTCGCGTGCGCGCAGTCGCTTCATGCGACATCTTCGTACGATTGCCTCATCGAACCGGCTGAGACGGTCGAGTTGGGCACCGCCGTGGGCGGCGTGCTCGATCACGTCTATGTCAAACGCGGTGACAGGGTCAAACAGGGGCAATTGTTGGCCGCCCTGGATTCGCGCGCCGAACAAGCGGCAGCGGCGTTGGCTCTCTATAAGTCGCGCTTGGCCGGCCCGACGGATCTGGCGCAGGCAAAGATAGAGTTCTCCACACGCAAGTTCCAACGCCGCCGTGATATGGCGGCCGACAAGCTCCTGCCACAGCAGGACAGCGATGACGCCGAAGCCGAGCTCAGGCAGGCCCAGGGCGAGCTCAAGACGGCGCAGGAAAACCGGGAAGTTGCCCGGTTGGAATACCTTCAGCAGCAAAGCCAGCTGGCTTTGCGTGTTGTCAAAAGCCCTTTCAGTGGCGTGGTCGTCGACGAGATGATCTGGCCCGGCGAAACGGTCGAGCCCGGCGCTGCAAAACACGCCATAGTAAAGCTGGCGCGACTCGACCCGTTGCGCGTCCGTGTGATCCTGCCGATGCAGGATTTCGGGCAGTTCACGCCGGGCATGAGCGCAACCATCGTGCCCGAGATCCAGCCGGGCAAAAGCTATAGCGCCAAAGTTTCCAGTGTCGATCCCACGATCGACGCCACGAGCGGGACTTTCGTCGTGTTTCTCGATCTGCCCAATCGCCGGTTCGATATGCCTTCGGGTGTGAAGTGCCGGGCGACTTTCGACACCACGCACTCAAAGCGCAAGACCAGTCCTTAGCATCCGGCATACCACTACGCGAGAGGCAACCGCCCTGCTCCGCGTAGCGGCTCGTATGAAGCGGATCAAAAAACAAGTCAACCGGCTTTAGGCGATACGCCTGCCAATTCAGGGGAACAACATGGAACAGTCCAACGGTAACGGCTCCGTGCAGGAGAGTGCGGACCGGGCAGAAGTCACCCTCACCGATGCCGCCGCCTCTCAGCAACCGGCCGTCCGTTTCGAAGCGCTGGAGCCGCGTGTTCTCCTATCCGGCGATATGAATCCCGCAGCGATCAGCATCAGTGGGTCGCTGGACCAGGCCGGGCAGCAGAATCACTATCAGTTCACAGTGACGGACACCAAGCGCGTGGTGTTCGACAGCCTCACCAATCGCGATGACATCCGTTGGACCCTGACTGGCCCGAACGGCCAGGTAACCAGTCAGGCGTTCGAATACACCGGCGGTGCACTCGACCTCGCCCCGGGCGCCTACAGCGTCACCGTCGACGGCGACGGCGGCGCCACGGGCACGTACGCCCTGCGCATCATCGACGCCGACACGGCAGTCGATCTGCAACCGGGTAGCAAGACGGCCGGAAGCCTCGCACAAGGCGATGAAACCAATGTCTATCGCTTCGACGCAACCGTCGGGCAGAAATTCTTCGTATCGGCAGACAGCATCACTGCGGCGTCTGGCTCGTCGTCGATCAGCTGGCGCCTCATCGATCCTTATGGCCGGCAGGAACAGTCCGGCGGGCTCGGTAGCAGCCCGAGCTCCTTTACCGCTCAATACGCGGGGCAATACCTCCTTTTGCTGGAAGGCGCTGCGCAAAATACAGCTCCAGTCGATTATTCGTTCGCGTTGACGCCGTTTGTCGATGTCGACGCTGCGCTCGGCCTAGGCCAGGTCGTCAATAATTCAGCAGGAAATCTTCCCGGCCAGGTCGCCAATTACCACTTCACGCTGGACCAGGCCACGTCGGTCCTGTTCGACAAGCTCGGCGGCAACGATTTTTACTGGTCGCTGACCGGTTCCCAGGGCCAGAGCACCACTACCTATACGGGATCAGATTATTACGACACGTCTGGCCTCAGTCTGGCCGCCGGCGACTACACGCTGACGATCGGAAGCGGCAGTGCATTCGGTGGCTATGCATTCCGCCTGCTTGACGAGAGCTCGGCCGCATCCCTGGATCTTGGTTCCCCCGTCGACGCCACGCTGACGAACAGCCGCAACACGGATCTGTACAAGGTCTCGCTGCAGCAGGGGCAGCGGCTGTACCTGGCGAGTACCCAGCCTGCCGGGTCGATCTCCTGGTCGTTGCTGGATGCCAATGGCCGGAATGTCGCGGGTGACAGTCTGGGCTACAGCACCGAAGCCTTCACGGTGCCCCAAAGCGGCGACTACTGGCTGGCGATGTCGGGCTATAACTACAACGCTGGCGCGAACATCGCCTACCACTTTGCGTTGAACCTTGTCCCCGACCTGGACGCCAGCATCGCGCTGGGCTCGACGACTACGGGCAGCGTCGCGCTCGCAGGCCAGCGGACCGTCTACAACTTCCAGCTGGCGCAGGCCACGCAACTGGCGTTCGATGCCTTGACCAGCCGCTCCGACCTGCTCTGGTCACTGCGTGGTCCGCGCGGGCTGGAGATCGACCATCGCGGGTTCAACCAGAGCGTCCAGGCCACGATCAGCGCCCTGCCCGCCGGTGACTACACGCTCACTGTCGAGGGCAGCAACAGCGCGGTGGGCAACTACGCCTTCATCCTGCAAGACCTTGGTGCAGCTCCGCTGGAGCAACTCGGTGCCGCCCTCAGCGGCACCCTGAACCCCGGCGACGGCAGTGTGACTTATCGCTTTGCCGCACAGGCCGGCGACAGCCTGCAACTGCAGGACAACACCGTCAGCGCAGGTCATGCCAGCTGGCGATTAATCGACCCTTATGGGCGCGATGTGAGCGGCTCCCAGGATCTGGCCGGCAACACGGCTGCCCTTGCGGCGTCGGTCGATGGCACTTACACCCTGCTGATCGAGGGTGCCATCGGCAACACAGCGCCGCTGGATTTCGCGGCCCGGTTGAACAAGGTTGGGCATACCGATCCGGCGCCGCTGCCCGATGGCGATGCCCTGCCCCTGGGGCGGGTGGCCGCCGGCGCGTTATCGGCCTGGAACGAGACCAAGGTCTACCGGTTTTCCCTGTCCGCCGAAACCACCCTCGCATTCGATGGGCAGACCAGCTCGTCAACAGTCTGGACCTTGGTGGGGCCTCGCGGCACGGAGGTCAGCCAGCAATATGCCTACCAGAACAACGTCCTGAGGCTGCCGGCCGGCGATTACGTGCTGACCCTGCAGGGGGCATATGCGTCCTGGGCTTACAACGGCGGCTCGTACGCTTTCCAGCTGGTCGACTTGGCCTCGTTCCCGCCGCTTCAGCCCGGCCAGCCCACGACCGCAACTCGCTCACCGGCGAGCTCGACTGTGGGATATCGCATCGAAGCCACCGCCGGAAAATCGCTGGTGCTCAATGTGGACTCGCAGGGCGGTGGGTACTACAGCGGCTCGACTTGGTCCCTGATCGACGAGTTCGGACATTCGGTAGGCACGATTTCCGGTGACAACCCCGGCACCATTTTCGACATCACGCACACCGGCACATACACCTTGCTCGACACCGGGCGCATAGGTGCGACCGGTAGCGCGAACGACACGTTCACCATCAGCGAGGCCGAGCAGTCGTCTGCGTCGCTAGCTTTCAACGACGTGGTAACCGGCACCTTGAACGGGCGCCAAAGCACTGCGCTGTACAGCTTGGATGTAAGCCAGCCTACCCCGGTGGTATTCACTACGCTTTTCGGCGCCGACGGTATTCCTTCCAACGTGCAATGGCAGCTACGCGGGCCACAGGGGAATGTAACGGGCTGGAACAACCTGATATCCGACAACTGCACGCTGTGCGCCCCCGGCCACTACACGCTGGTGCTGCGCAACGTCAACGACAACCCGGCGACCTTCCATTTCCGGCTGATGGACAGGAATGCGGGTTCGGACATCGCCCTCGGTGAGCAAACCAGCTTTTCCATTCCAGCCTGCCAGAGCCAGATCTTCCGCTTTGATGCGGATGCCGGTGACCACCTCTATTTCCATGGTGGGCAAGGCACCAACCGCTACTGGCGGCTCATCGACCCGCGCGGTCAGGTCGTTCGCGGCGGATACACCAATTACGACTACATAGACGTCACTGCCAGCATCGGTGGTGAATATCTCTTGGTGCTGTCTCCCTCCGATTGGTCGAACGCCGCCACAAACGGCACGTTCACGGTGGGCAGGGAGGACTCCGTTACTGCGCCCCTGACGCTGGGCGAAGATGTGGCCGGTGAAATCGCCGCACCCGGCCAAAGCATCCAGTACAGCTTTACGCTGACGGCACCCACGACATTGCTGATGAATCCTGCGCCGCAGGATTCCTTCCGCTGGAGCCTGACCGGTCCGCGGGGGGCGGAGGTGTCCTCCCGTTACTTCAGCAACGGTGTCTATGCAAACACGTTGCCCGCGGGCATCTACACGCTGACGGTCAACAGCGGCGACTTGGGCACCGGAAGTTTCGCCTTCACCCTTACCGACATGGACGCCATGGCGGCCCTGCCCTTTGGTGAGCCGGCCACGACCACTGCCGTTGCCGCAGGCGAAGCCCGCCCGACTTTCGTCCTGGATGTATCTGCAGAGGGTGACTACGTCATCGACGTGCCGTCCTCGACGTATTACACACCGCGGTGGAGCCTCATCGATGCACTGGGACATTCGCGGGCGAGTTCTTACCGCACCTCGGACGCCCTTCATCTTACCCAGGGCAGGTATGCGCTGGTCTGGGACAGTTACTACTACGACGCGGACATACCCGCGACCGCTTTCATTCCGCTATCCATCACCACGACCCGGCAGGCCCTCGTCCCGGGTGCCAAGGTCAGTGGCGAAATTACGGCCCCGGGCCAGCGTTTCGAATACGACTTCGCCATCGATGCACCGACACGCGCGATCTTCGACAGCCTGTCCAGCCGCAGCGACATCACCTGGCAACTGTCCGGCCCCGGTGGCCAGGTTGTCGCCAGTACGGCGTTCAGTCAGACCGTCGACAATGGCGCGCTCGACAGGATCCAACTGGCGGACATCGGCCAATACCGGCTGATCGTGACACCGGTCGATGCCGCAGTCGGCACCTTCGCGTTCAACTTGCTGACCTATGCCACGGCACCGGCACTGACGCTGGATGCGCCGCAATCGCTCAGTCTCGATCCCGGCAACGGCACAGCCATCTACCGGGTCGACGGCAACGCGGGCGATTACCTGAGCGTGGACGTGTCGAGCATCGCCGACGGCCAAGCCAGTGCATGGCTGCTCGACGACAACGGTGTACGCGTGCAACCGCCCGTCCTGTGGACGGCGGCAGGAAAGTTGCGCCTTGCCCTGCCCCATGCGGGAAGCTATGTCCTCGTGATCGAAGGGGCGCCTGACAACACGGTGCCGGTGGGCATCGCGTTAGAGGCATCGGTGGTCTCGCCCAGGTACGGCACGCTGGCGCTGGGTGATGACGTGTCGGGCAGCACGACGGCCACGGGCATTCCCGACCAGTGGACATTCTCGGCAAGTACTCCGTCACGGTTGCTCGTCGACGGCCTGGCTGGGCTCGACCAGCGATGGACCGTGCGCGCTGCCGACGGCGCGGTGGTCTCGTCCGGACGACTCGCCGACGCGACTCCCATTGTGCTCGGCCCGGGTGTCTACACCCTGGAGATCCAGGCGGAGGACCCGGCTGCACTGGGTGCCTACGGTTTCAGCTTGCGCGATCTGTCCGACGTCGCGACCTTGACGTTAGGGCAAGCGACGGTTGCCAATGTCGCTGACGCACATGCGCAGGTGTACCGCGTCACCAGCTCCATCGAACTGGCCGACCTGGCGCTCGCGGCCAGCACGGCAGCGGACGGCGGCGCGTCGATCCGCGTCTTCGATGCGCAGGGCCAGCTTGTCGCATCCGGCGCGGCCTCGCTCAGTGCGCTGGCCATCGGCGAGGGCATCGACGCCGACGTGGAGCGACTGATCGTCATCGACGGCGGCAATCCTGCGACGTACTCCATCACCGTCAACCAGTCGGCAGCAAACCGACCCAAGGTCGATCTTGGCGCAAACATCCAAGGCACCCTGGCGCACGCCGGCGACAAAGCGGTCTGGCACCTCACGGTACCGCACGCGCAATCGCTGCCTGTCGACATACTGCTGCGCGATCTTGGGTCGACCGGCATCCACTGGCGACTGACTGCGGCCGGCCAGAGTGCCACGAACGCCTGGAGCGACCAGGACGCAACGGCATACGGTTGGGTCCCCGGCGTCGGCGACTACGTGCTGACGATCGAGGCCACTGCCGACGCCGCCAGCTATTCGCTGCAGGCCAACGACAGCTCGCTCGCGCCGCTGCTCGTGGACGGCAAGGCAACCGGTTCGGTTTCCGATCAGCAGGCTGCCATTTATCGCTACGACCACACGCAGCCGGGAGCGATGCATATCGCGTTTGCCGGCGCCGACAGCGCCGGCCTGGCCTGGACCCTGTACGCCAGCCAGGGGCAGTGGGTGGCCAGCGGCGTCGGCTCAGTGGCCGCCGACACGGCTCTGCTCGACAGCGGCGTCTACACCCTCGTCGCCACGCGCGCGGCCACCGATCCGGGAACCGCCGCGTTCGACGTCGCGATCAATGCCCTGGCGCTTCCGCAAATGACGTTGAACGACGTCGTTTCCGGCACGCTGGGTTCCGCCGAATCGCTGGCCGTGTACCGACTGCACCTGCCGCTCACAAGCGAGCTGGCCCTCTTCGACGCAGGCTCCAACGGTGGCATGCGCTACAAACTGGTCGCGGCGGGAGGGCAGTCCGACTGGAGCTGGCTGTCGAACAGCAATACGGGCACGCAAGGCAATCTCGCCGTGCAGTCATGGGTCGCCGGCGATTACTACCTCTACGTCCAGGGCAGCCCAGGCGACAACTATGCCCTGCAACTGATCGATATCCAGGAAACGCCTCCCGTCGGCGATAGCGAAGCCACCGGCACATTGACGGGTCGTGAAACGGCGATCTACCACTTCGACGTCGCCACCGGATATGGGTTGCACATCCACCTTGGCGATGGCGGCGATGGCAGCGCGGTGGGTTTGCGCCTGCTCAATGCAAGCCACGCCATCGTGGCATCCGCTGGTCAGGGCGGCGATTTCGATACCGATACCTTGCCCGCCGGCACCTACACCCTGCTGGTCACGGGCCAGGTCAGCGACAGCAGCGACGTGTCCTATACCGTCTCTGCTGCGGCACACGTGCCCCCGGCATGCGCGCTGGGCGAAGTGCTCAGCGGAACGCTCGATACCTACAACAGGCACAACAGCTATCGCCTGAGCGTGTCGCAGGGGGCGACCATCGCCCTGTGTGACAGCTACGGCGAGTCCGGCTCCGTCCAGGTGGATATCCTGCAAGGCGGTCAGGTGTATCGCAGCTATGCCGGGCAGCAAGCACCGTATCTCGATCCCATCGTATTGCCGCCGGGCGAATACGACATCCGTTTCAGCAGCTACTACGCCGGCCAGAGTTATCGATTCAAAATCCTCGACTTCAGTGAGGCGCCGGCGCTGCCCGCGACCGCCGTTGCTGGCAGCTTGGCCGCCGACCAAGACCCGGTGGTCTACAAGTTCCACAGCGACGGGCTGGCACCGGTGTCGTTGGGCGTTGCAACGGCCAATGCAAACGACATCCGCTGGTCTCTCTACGATCCCAGCCACTATCGCTACCTGACCGACTGGGCGAATGGCCCCGGCGTGCGCGTACTGCCCAGCGGCGACTACACCCTGGTCGCATTTCGCACGAACAAGGGCGATACCCCACTCGATTACACCGTCTCGGCTGCCCCCCTCCCCGTTCCCTCAACGGACCTGGTGGTCGGCCAGAGCTACACCGCCTCACTCGATCCGGCGGACAGGCTCCGAAGCGACTACACCTTCACGCTGACCGAACCCGGCCGGCTGAAGCTGGTTTCCCCGAACGAAACGAGCGGTTACATCCGTTATCGGCTCGTCGACGAGAGCGGCCAGACGCTGTTCGACTCGGCCATGAACTACTACTCGGGTATCCCGGTCGCACTCGCGGCAGGCAAGTACACGCTGTCCTTCGGCGACTTCAACAACAACTACGGCAGCGGTTCGCCTTTCACCTTCGATTTCCGCCTCGCCGATGCCGATGCAAGCCAGGAACTTCCGGTCGGTACAAGCGCGACGGTTACGCTGCAGTCGAGCTCGGACGTCCAGTTGCTGAAGCTGTCGGGCACCGCCGGTGACGTGATCGACCTCTCGTCCACCAGCAGCGTATCGACGTGGGGCTACTGGCAGGTGATCGATGCCGACAACGACGTCGTCGCCAGCAGCAACACCAACGGTGGCGAGGCGACGTTCACACTTAAGCAAACCGGCACATACCTGCTGATGGCGTACGCCGGCCAGGCAACCCAGCTGGTTTTCAATGCGACCAAAGTAGTCCAGACGACCACGCCGGCACCGACGCCGGTGTCGACCACGGCGCTGGTCCCGGGCACCGGGGTCACCGACGCCATTGCCGCAGGCACCAGCAAGGCCTACACCTTCACCCTCGCCTCGGACACCCTGGTGTCCCTGAAGGGCACCGCCAACAACTACGGCGCGTCCTGGGAACTTCGCAATGCCTCAGGCGTGGTGCTCAGCGGTCAGTTCGACTATGCGGACACCGCGGATACGCTCGATGCGCAGGCGCTCGCCGCGGGGGATTACCAGCTCTTCGTCAGTGCCGACAACGACCTCGGCGTCGACTTCGTCCTGGCCACGCAGGCCAATGCCACCGGGATCCCGTCCGACAGCGCCAGCTTCGACGTCCCGCCGGGCATCTACGCGCTGCCACTGTCCGCCGGCCAGGACTATTACCTGTCCGGCTCGCCGGACATGCGGTATGTGCTGTATCGCCCCGACCTGACTTTGGACCGTTCCGGCTCCTTCAACCTCTATTACAACACGGGATCGAACCAGGGCTTGGTTTCCGCCGACCCATCGGGTTCTGACGGAAGCTTCGCCATCCATCTGCATCCCGATGCCGACGGCACCTGGTACCTGGTCAGCTTCAACAGGGTCGGCAGCTACGACCCATCCGGCTACATGCAGGCTTCCGCGGGTGCGGTGCACTTCACGCCGGCAACCGCGATTACGCTAGACAGCCCCCTCACCGGGACCGTCCAGCCGGGCAACGTGATTGCCGAACACACGCTGGACCTGAGTGCGAATCAAGACGTCTATTTCAGCGCCGATGCCAGCGCGCGGGTCGCCATCCACATCACCGGGGACAACCTGGACCAGCTGTTCTGGGCGGGTGGCTACAGCAGCGACCTTGCGCAGTTCGTGCATCTGGCTGCGGGCAGCTATCACATCGAGGTCGCCGACGCCGACGACGTCGGTTACTACTACGGCGGTGGGGGCGGCGGATATATCGCTGCCCCGCAGGCGGTGTCCGCTGACAGCACGACTGGCGCGATTTCCTACACGCTGTCGCTGGTTGCCCTGGATGACGCGCCGTTGCTGGCGGCCAATGCCCCGGCAAGCGCGGACCTGGCTCCTGGCCAGACAATGGCCTGGCGCGTGCAAGCTGCAGCCGGCCAGCAGCTCTACGTCATTCCACAAGACAACAACGTCGACTCCGGTTGGAGGCTGCTCGACAGCGCGGGGGTGGTGGTCGCCAGCGGTAGTGCTGATTGGACCGTGCGGGTTCCGGCCTTCGAGACCGATGGCACTTATTACCTGGTCTGGGGCCGGGCTGCCGACAGCACCGGCAGTTCGACACTCGGATTCCGCCTGCTCGATATCTCGGCGCAGACACCCGCGCCGTTCCAGGTGGGCGATCTGCTGCACTTCGACACGGCGACCACGGACAGTGCGGTCTACAGCCTCACCCTCGACCACCCGATGCAGTTGTTGCTCAACCCGGCGCACGCCGGCAACGACAGCTTCTACTGGTGGCTGACAGGCGCTCAAACCGACGCCGAGGGCGACTCCTACGGACCGCAGCTGATCGAGCTGGACGCCGGGACCTACACCCTCACCGTGGCCGCGGCGACCGGCAGCACGGAGCCGTTCGACCTGCAGACGCTCGATGCGCAGCAGGCGATCCCGGTGGAGCAGGACAGCAGCATCACCGGCCAGGTCACGCCCGGCGGCACGATGATCTACAGCTTCGACGCACTCTCCGGCGACACACTGAATTACGACCCGACCGATATCGGTTTGCTCGGTGGCAACTGGACCTTGCTCGGCCCGGATGGTCAGTTTGTCAGTACCGGTGACATTGCAGGCGCCGGCAGCCTGACCGCGCCATGGGCTGGCCGTTACCTGCTGGTATGGCGTACCGATGCGGGCACAGATGCCACCCCGGTCACGTTCGGCTTTGCGCTCAATCGCTCGCACATCGACGTGGGTACGTATTTCCAGAGCTACGGCTCACAAAATTTCGACTTTACGGTGTCGTCGCCGACGCGGGCCATGCTGGACGTCGCCCAGGGCAACTACTCGTTTGGTTGGAACATCACCCGGGATGGACAAGTCGTCGCCTCCGGCGACAAGTGGAGTAGCGATCCGGCCAGCGGCGGCCCGCTGCTTGATCTGGCGACCGGCAAGTACACGCTGCATTTAACAGGCGTTTCCGGAACCCTACGTTTGCGCCTGATGGATCTTGCAGGTGCGACCGCGATCGAACCGGGCGTATCTGTCAACGACAATGAAGTGCCCGGCGAAGCAAAGCTCTATCGCTTCGACGCCAAGGCGGGGGACAAGCTCACGCTCGAGGCCACCGGCAGCGGGCTGGTCTGGAGCCTGTACGACGCCTTCGGCCGATTCATCAAACGGGTGGAGGCGCCGGTCTTCCCGCTACCGCGCGACGGGTCGTACTACTTGACCTGCGATAGCAGCAACTATCAGTCGGCAGTGCCCTACACGCTGAAGGTATCGCTCGATCGAGAACTCGACACGCTGGTGGTCGGCCAGATCACCAGCGGCACGTTTGGTGAGGATGGACGGGTCAGTTACCACCTCGATTTGGCAGACGCGTCCACCCTGTGGCTTCAGCCCACCGGCGACACCTCCAATCTGTGCGTCGACATCTACGATGCCAACGGCACCCTGGTCTATGCCGCCGACGAATCGGACCCCGCTCGTCCGCTGGTCGCGTTGGACGCAGGCAGCTATACGGTCAGGTTCGGTCACGCCAACGGCGATGCCGACCCGGGGACTTTCAGTGTTTTCCTGGGCGACGCGGGCATGGCGCCAGCACTGGTCGGCGGCGCCATCACCAGTGGGAGCTATCCGCAGAGTGCGACCGCATCCCTGTATCAGTTCGACCTCGCACAAGCAGGGAGCTTCACATACCAGTACATCGACGGCTCTTACGCTTCGTATGCCCGTTGGCGGCTCTACTCGCCTTACGGCAAGTTGATTGCGTCTGGGGCTGGTTCCCAGACGGCTCCTCCCCTGGCGCTGGATGCCGGCCATTATCTTCTGGCCATCGACAACGCCTACTCTTATTCATGGGCAACCCCGAATTTCCGCTTCGTGGCTGATACCGCAGCGGTTTCCCTGTCGCTGAATACTGTGGTTTCGGGAACCACACCGGTACAGGGCCTGCGCGTCCACTACGCCTTGCATCTCGACGCCGACAGTCGACTGGTGTTTGACAGTCTCGTTTACAACGACACGCACTGGCAGTTGGAGGGCCCCCAGGGGAGCGTGGCCGGCAACAGTTTCTATAATGACGATGTTCGTGACATTCCTGCCGGCGACTACGTGCTGAGCGTGTGGGCCAGCCAGGCCCTGCCGTATTCGTTCCGCGTTCTCGATATCAGCAATGCAACTGATGTCGTGCCGGGCACACCCATGACCGTGCAGGTTGATCCGGGCAATGAAACGCAGTTGTACCGTCTCCCTATCGAAGCGGGTTCAAGCTATTTTCTCGATGCGCTGACGGCCCTCAACTCCTCCGGTTACACGGCCCAGTGGTATCTGCTGGATCCGCTGGGACGCACTGTCTTTAGCGCCAGGTACGCGAACTCCAGTGTCGACCTGAACAATCTTGCAGTTGGCGGTGACTACACGCTCGTAGTTTCGGTCCCGAATTACGAGACGGATCCACTACGCCCGTTCACCTTCAACCTGACCAAGTTGCCTGCCAGTCCGCCCCAGGATGTGGGAACCATCGGCACCACGTTCGCCCCCGATCTTTCCGTCAACAACGTCAGCATCACCCCCGCCGGCGACCTCTCGACCGGCCAGCTGGTGGACGTGCAGTGGGTGCTGGAAAACCGCGGCAACGCGGCAACCAGCCAAAGCTGGAACGACCGCGTGATCGTGCGCAACACCGATACCGGTGCGGTCCTGCTCGACACCGTGGTGCCCTACGACGGCATCGGCACACCGCTGGGCATCGGCGCGGCGATCACGCGCCATCTGCAGCTGCATCTGCCCGACGGCACCGCAGCGGCCGGCAACATCAGCATCACCGTGCTGGCCGACTCGGACAACGTCCTGCGCGAGTTCAGTGCTAACGGCAACGCGGAGAAAAACAACGTCGGCGTCCTCTCCACGCAGGTCAAGCTGGCGCCTTATGCCGACCTCACCGTAGGGAACGTGCGCCTGCAGCCGGCCGGTGATTTCCAGCCAGGCCAGACCGTGTCGGTGGACTGGACCGTCACCAACCAGGGCGCCGCTGCGGTGATCGTGCCGTGGAGCGAAAAGTTCGAGTTGCGCAACCTGTCCACCGGCCGCGTGGTCGCCACCTTCAGCGTGCGCGACCTGCTCGACGCGGGCGCGCTGGAAAGCGGTGCCAGCCGCGACCGGCATGGCAGCTTCGTGTGGCCGAGCGGCATCGACGCGTCCGGCCGCTTCTCCCTGCGCGTGATCGCCGACAGCCTGGGCGAGGTGCCCGAGGCGAACACACAGGGCACCGGGGAAAGCAACAACACGGCTACCTCCACGCTGACGGCCGGCCCGGACCTGCAGGTGAAGAACCTGCAGATCACCACCACCGACGTGAAGGCGGGCGGCCTGGTCACGATCAGCTGGGAAGACTGGAACACCGGCACCGGCGCAACCGCCCTCGGCTTCAGCGACCGCATCACGGTCACCCGTGCGGACTCGGGCTTGCTGCTACTCGACACCAGCCTGCTGTATGACCCGCAGGCCGTGATCGACGGACAAGCCAACGGCCCGATCGGCACGGGCGAGCATCGCCTGCGCAGCTTCACCTTCCGTCTGCCCGATGGCTTGAAGGGCACGGGCGATCTGGCCATCACGGTTGCCACCGACCAGAACACCGCCGGTCTTGGCGTGCTGTACGAAACCAATCTCGACGGCACCGCCGAGGACAACAACACGGCCAATGCCAGCCTGACTTCCGCGGCGGTTGCCTACGCCGACCTGGCCGTCAGCAACGTGGTGTCGCCTGCCACCGCCATGGGCGGCACGCAGATCAAGGTCAGCTGGGACGTCAAGAACACCGGACAGGCCGCCACCGCGGATGCCTGGACCGACCACATCATCCTGAGCACCGATGCAACCATCGGCAACGGTGACGACATCGTCATCGGCAGCGTGCGGCACACCGGCGTCCTGGGCGTGGGTGAAGGCTATTCGCAGGCGCTCATGGCCACCTTGCCCGGGTTGCCCGACGGGCGCTACTACATCGCCATCCGCAGCGACGCCAACGGCGAGGTGCTGGAGCCGGATACGCGCGGAGACAGCACCAGCGCCGCGCAACCGATCGTGCTGGCTGCCGCCTACGCGGACCTCGGCGTGGTCTCCGTCACCGCTCCGGCAACCGCCTTGAGCGGCGAGAGCGTCCGCGTGACCTGGCAGGTCAGCAACAGTGGCAACTCCGCAACCAACCTGGCGTTGTGGAACGACCGCGTCGTGCTTTCGCGTACCGGCGTGCCCTCGTCTTCGGACATCATCCTGGCCGGCTCGGTGACGCACGCGGGCTACCTGGCGGTGGGCGACAGCTATACCGCGAGCGCCACGCTGACCCTGCCGCGCGACCTGGTCGGCGACTACTACATCCTGGTCTACACCAACCTCAACAACGTGGTCGACGAAAACGGCCGCAACGGGAACAACAACGCCCACAGCCAGTTGCTGAAGATCTCGCTCTCGCCCTCGGCCAACCTCACGGTGACCGACATCAGCGGACCGGCCGACGCACGGCCTGGCGACAACGTCAGCCTGACCTATGTGGCCCACAACCTCGGCAACGCCGATGTCCCCGGCACCTGGCGCGACCGCATCTTCCTGGAGAACAGCAACGGGCAGCGGTTCGAGGTAGCCAATCGCTTCTACACCGACGGCCTCGCCGCCGGTGCCAGCGCCACACGGAGCGTGAGCTTCACCCTGCCCGCCACCTTTGCGGAAGGCAGCTATACCTGGGTGGTCAGTACCGATACCGACGACACCGTCTACGAGCGCGATGCGGAGGGCGACAACCTTGCACGGGGCGCGACCGCCCTTACCGTCGCCCGTCCGGACCTCGCCGTGAGCACGGTGACCGGCCCCGGCCTGGCCCAGTCCGGCTCGACCATCCACGTCGACTGGACCGTCACCAACCACGGTGGTCTCGCCTCCACTGGCTGGGTGGATCGCGTCTATGTCTCGCGCAGCGGCGTGCTCACGCTGTTTGGCGAAGTGGCACATGCCGGCCCGCTGGAAACAGGCGCCAGCTACACCGCCGGTGCCGACCTTGCCCTGCCGCTTGGCTACGACGGCGAATACACCATCGTCGTGGTCACCGACGCGACCCGGAGACTGGACGAGCACTCCCGCACTGACGACACCGGCCAACAGGCGCTGACGGTGCAACTGGCGCCCCACGCTGATCTTGTCGTGGGCGCTGTGCAGGCGCCGACCACCCTGATCGCCGATCCTGCCACGTTGGACGTCAGCTGGACGGTAACCAACAACGGCACCGGTGCAGGCGATTCATCGCAATGGACCGATCGGGTGGTGCTGTCGACCGACGACGTGCTCGGCAACGGCGACGACAAGGTCATCGGCGAAGTCGCGCATGACGGTTCACTCGCCGTCGGTGCGAGCTACCAGCAGCAGCTCAGCGTAATGCTGCCGCCGGGGACCAGCGGCCGCTACAAGCTGTTCGTGGTGGCTGATGCGACCCATCAGGTTTTCCAGAACGGCAGCACGGCCAACGACACGCTCATGCTCGACCATACCGTCGACGTGATGCCGCAGCCGTATGCCGACCTACAGGTACAGTCGGTCACCACCCAGGGCAATGCGACCAGCGGCCAGCCGCTGGCGATCAACTGGACCGTGGTCAACAACGGCATCGGGATTACCAGCGCGGGGTCTTGGGACGACAGCGTCGTCCTGAGCCGCGACGCCGCCGGCACCCAGGTCATCGCCAACCTTGGGCACGCGGAGCATATCGGTGCGCTCGCCGTCGGTGACAGCTACAACGCCGGCATCACCGCCACGCTGCCGAATGGCCTGCAGGGCGACTACTACGTCATCGTGCGCACCAACACCGGTGCCAGTGCATTCGAATTCGTATACGGCAATAACAACACCGGCAACGCCGCCGTGCCGGTGACGCTGGCACCCTCGCCCGATCTCGTCGTGCAATCGATTACGGTCCCGCCGACGGCCCAGGAGGGCGGCCTGTTCGATGTAACCTGGTCGGTCTCCAACCAGGGGCAGGCTGTCGCCGGGGGCGTCTGGACCGATACCGTGGTCCTCGTACCGGCATCCGGTACCGGAGCCTCGATCACGCTGGGAAGCTTCAGATACGTGGGCGGCCTAGCCGCCGGCATCAGCTACACGCGCACCGAGGAATTGCGCCTGCCGCAGCGTATCCAGGGTCTGTACCGCGTGCAGATCGTCACGGACGCGAACCGTGCGCTGTACGAGTACGGTGCGGCGGCGCAGAACAACACGCTGCTGTCGACCGACACCACCGAAGTGAGCCTGAATCCGCGCCCCGACCTGCAGGTCGGCGATGTCACCGTGCCCGACCATGTCGCGGCCGGCACCTCGGCGGCGATCCAGTACAGCATCATCAACCAAGGCTCGCTCGCTGCCAGCGGGCACTGGAAGGACAAGGTCTACCTGTCGCTCGACGGCACGCTCAGCGGCGACGACGTGCTGGTGGGTACCTACGACAACGCAAGCGCCCTGGCTCCGACGGAGAGCTACTCCAACACCAGTGCGATGATCAACATCCCGATCCAGTATCGCGGCGACGCATACCTGATCGTGGTCGCCGACGGCAATTACCAGGTCGACGAATACCCGAACGACAACAATAACGCGAAGGCCGTGCACTTCTACGTCGATCCGGTGCCGTTCGGCGACCTGGTCACCGGCGACGTCGCTGCGCCGGATCAGGCATCGCACGGCTCGACGATCAACGTGCAGTACAAGGTCAGCAACCTGGGCAGCGCGACGACGCAGGGCCGCAGCGCCGACGTCAACAGCTGGACCGACTCGATCTGGCTATCCAAGGACAAGACCCGCCCGGACCCGGCCAAGGGCGACATCCTGCTCAGCTCGGTAACCCATACCGGCAATCTGGTGGTCGGCGACAGCTATCTGGGGAATATCCAGATCACGCTGCCCGACAGCGTCCTCAGCGGCCAGTACTACATCACCGTCTGGAGCGACACCTACGACGCCATCCTCGAAGACACGCTGGCCAGCAACATCAATCCGGACGACCCGGCCCAGGTCGACAACAACAACTACAAGGCGCGCCAGATCGACGTGCTGGGCATCACGCCGCCCGACCTTGCCGTCACCCAGGTCAACGCGCCGCTGACCGCCGATGCCGCAGGCAACTACAGCTTCGACTACACCGTGCAGAACCAGGGCGACGCGTTCACCGGGCAGTGGACCGATGCCGTCTACGTTGCCGACAACCCCGATCTGGACAAGGCCACTAGTGTCTGGATGATCGGCAGTTACGCGCAGAATCGATCGCTCGGCTACGGCCAGAGCTACTCGGTTTCGCAGACCGTCAATCTCGCCCCGTCGGTCAAGGGCCGCTACCTCGTGGTCAAGAGCGACGCCTACGTGGCGAGTTCGCCGTCGGACGGCGACGTCGGCCACATCCATGAAGTTAGCGAGAGCAACAACAGCCTCTCCGCTGCTTCCGTCGTAACCGACCATCCGTCCGATCTGCAGGTCACCTCGGTCGTCACCCAGCCGCAGAATTTCTCCGGCGAACCGACCCCGATCAGCTGGACCGTCACCAATCGGGGCGAAGCGGTGTGGTCAGGCACGCAAGGCTGGATCGACTCCGTCTACATCAGCACCGATCCGACCTTTATCCCCAGTAGGGCCATCCGGCTGGGCGCCGTCGCCCACTACAACACTAGCGGACTGGCTGCTGGTGCCAGCTACACCACCACGGCCAACTTCACATTGCCGCCGGGCACCGACGGAGCCTATTACATCTACGTCATCACCGACTCTGAGCATAGCGTCGACTCGCTCGCATCGAATGACGCCAACCGACCCAACGCGCAGAGCGAACTGCTCACGGGCGATCACACCAACACCCAGGGTCAGGTGTGGTACCGGACCAGCGCCTATGAAGCCGCGGCGAACAACAACAACCTGGGTCAGGGGAACTTGTCGATCACCTACCGGGAACCGGATCTGCAGATCGGCAACATCACCATCTCCGATCCCAATCCCACATCCGGTGAACAGGTCACCGTGACCTGGACCGCCACCAATCAGGGCACACGGGCCACCCGCACCAACGTCTGGAGCGACGGCGTCTACCTGTCGCGCGACGACTCCCTCGATCCGAGCGACTACCCGTTGATTGCCGGTGGCTGGGACAACCCGGGACGCGTGAAGACGGTCGTCCTGACCAATCCGGACGGCACGCCGCGCTATCTGCAACCGGGCGAGTCTTACACCGAGTCGGCCACCTTCACCCTGCCGCAGTCGATCAGTGGCGACTTCCATGTAATCGTCAAGACTGACACCTCCACGGCCAAAGACTGGTCCTACGACACCGTTAGCACCATTCGCGCCGGTCTGGACGTGGTGCAGGGGGCTGGACCGGGTGCTGTCCAGGAATTCCAGGACGAAGGCAA
Source organism: Dyella ginsengisoli (assembly GCF_044904665.1). Lineage (NCBI taxonomy): Bacteria > Pseudomonadati > Pseudomonadota > Gammaproteobacteria > Lysobacterales > Rhodanobacteraceae > Dyella > Dyella ginsengisoli. Next base: position 677,804 of record NZ_JADIKM010000003.1, on the reverse strand, counting down.
TAACGTTGCGTCCATCGCCCTGCCGATCACCCTGGCAACGCCGCCTGACCTGCAGGTGTCGCAAGTCTCTGCACCGGTGTCCGCGGTGGCGGGTCAGGCGTTCAACGTGGTTTATACGGTCAACAACGCGGGCGGGGATACGCCCAGCGACCAAGGCCACTGGCGGGACCTGATCTATCTCTCGAAAGATCGCAACCTGGACGTCACCAAGGACCACTACCTGGGCTATCTGGACCACAACGGTGGTCTGGTGGCCGGCGGCAGCTACGACGGCACGTTCACGGTGAACGCACCGGGCGACCTCAGCGGCCCTTACTACGTCTTCGTGATTACCGATCCGGCGCGCGCGTTCGGCAGCGGCGCATCGGGCGACGTGCTGGAGTTCGGCAATGACAACAACAACGCGACCGCTGCAGCGCAGCCGATGCTGGTCGAGACGCCGCCGCCGGCCGACCTCAAGGTTTCGGGCGTCAACGTGCCCGCCAGCGCGAACGTCAGCGACCCGGTGAGCATCAGTTACACCGTCAGCAACCAGTCCACCAACATGGCACACGGCCACTGGACCGATGCGGTCTACCTATCCAGCGACAACCAGTGGGGCATCGGCGACATCCTGCTTGGCAAGGTCGATCACAACGGCGATCTTGCCGGGGGCGCGAGCTATACCGGCAGCCTGACCGCGGCCCTGCCGGCGCTGAAGGATGGCAACTGGCGCATCATCGTGCGCACCGACCTGTACAACGAAGTGTACGAGGGTGACGTCACCTATACGGCGACCGGTCTCGACGTCGCGCCCGGCGAAGCCAACAACACCACCGCTTCGGCCAGCACGATCAGCGTCAGCGTGCCCACACTTGCCGTCGCCGACACTTTGTCGACCACCCTCTCCGCCAACCAGACGCGGCTCTACAAGATCAGCGTGGCTGCAGGACAGACCCTGCGCGTACTGCTCGATTCCAGTGCTGCCAGCGGCGACAACGAACTCTATATCCGCTACGGCGACATCCCGACCGGCTTCGCCTACGACGCCGCCTACAGCAGCGCGTCGTCGGCCGACCAGCAGGTGCTGATCCCAAGCACGCAGGCCGGCGACTACTACGTGCTGGTGCACGCCCGCGACGGCAACGACACCCCTGTCACCTTGCGTGCCGACCTGATGCCGCTGTCGATCACCAAGGTCACTCCTGACACCGGCGGTGTGGGTGACAACGACCATCGCTGGGTGACGCTGGACATCTACGGCGCCAGCTTCCAGGCCGGTGCGCTGGTGAAGCTGTCGCGGCCCGGCGTCTTCGAGGCCGAACCAGAACGCTGGCAGGTGCTCGACGCCACGCACATCCGCGCGGTGTTCGATACCCGCAACTTCCCCTACGGGCTCTACGACGTCACCGTCAGCAATCCCGACGGGCGCAGCGTCACCGTGGCGAATCGCTACCTGGTCGAACAAGGCATCCAGGACGACGTCACGATCGGCATTGGTGGTCCGCATGCGCTCAATCCGGGCGACGGCGCCACCTACACCGTGTCGCTGCAAAGCCTCACCAACGTCAATACTCCGTATGTGCGATTCGACGTCGGCGCGGTGAACCTGGGCTACAACCAGTACCTGCTGGACAGCCTCAACCTGCCCTACGTGCTGTTCGGCTCCAACGTCGGCGGCCAGCCAATCGGCCAGGTTGTCGACGCCTCGGGCACCACGCAGGCTTACGGTCCCACGCCCACCGACGGCACCAGCCGCCCCGACATCCCCTGGGCCTCGCTCGACGGCACCGAGAACACCAACGGCGTCAACCTGGCGCCGGGCTATGCGGTCAACCTGGGCGATGGCGGCTTCGTCGGCATGACCTTCCGTCTGCAGACGTATCCCGGGCTGACGGCATGGGTCAATCGGGATTTCGACGGCCTGCGCCAAGCCCTCTACGAACTGCATCCGAACTGGCAGGCCGAAGGCCTGCTGGACGGCGGAGTCCAGGATCTGAACAAGATCCAGGATGGTCTCGCCACGACCTTCCTCGATCCCGACCCCGAGCGTCTCACCAAGATGGAGACGCTTGCCGAGTCCTTCCAGTTCAACATCTCCGCGGCGGCCACCGCGCTGACCCGCCAAGAGTTCGTCGCCGAGCAGACGACCTATGCCCTGAAACTGCGCAGTGCCATCCTGGCGGACGACACGGCCTCGGTTTCGCTCAAGGTGCTTGCCTCCGACGCCGGGGAATGGATCCAGGGCTGGCTCGCCGCACTGACTGCCTCGGGTCTGCTGCAGCCGGTGGATCAGGCGCCGGCCATCACCACCGACCCACAGGTGGTCAGCCTCAACGCCACGCTGGCCGCCAGCATCCTGCTGGGCAAGGGTGGCGACAGCTACCGCACCCAGTCCAGCCTGCTTGGCTTCTTCCAGCAGGTGCAGAAGTGGTACGGGGATACCGCCACCTACAGCGCCGACCCGAACGCAGCCACCGCGCCGATCGACCACTTCGAGGTCCGCACCGACGACCAGGGCGATGTCGTCCTCAGTCCGGTGCCGGCACTTGCCGGACCGGCCGCCTACGACCAGCACGCGGCCAGCGCCACCCAGTTCGAGAACTTCCGCGTGTTCGTCGGCGGCCAAGCCGAGCTGGAATACCTGCGCTCGATCGGCCTGCTCGACGCCGACTTCAAGCCGGTGCCGGGCAAGACACTCAATCTGGCGCAGTACCTGCAGGTGGCGGCGCAAAGCAGTGCCGACTCCCAGGGCACGATCAGCGTGACCGGGCCGCAGGGCAGCAGCTATGCCAGCGACGGCAGCGTGTACGTTCCTGCTGCCACGCCCCTGCCCTACACCGTCTCGTTCAACAACACGACGGGTCAGGGGGTCGATCAGATCCGTATCGTCTCGAAGCTGGACGACAACCTCGACCCGCGCTCGGTCCGCCTCGGCGACCTCAAGATCGGTGATATCAACATCCATGTGCCGAGCGACCGCGCCAACTTCCAGAGTGACTTCGACTTCACCGGCGGCAAGGGCTACATCCTGCGCGTGAGCGCCGGCATCGACGTCGCCTCGCATACCCTGACCTGGCTGCTGCAGGCGGTCGACCCGAACACCGGCGAGGTGATGCAGAACGCCCTACACGGCCTGCTGGTGCCGTCGGCCGACGGCAGCGCGCCGTTATCCGGTTTCGTCAGCTACATCGCGGCCACCGCCATGGACGCTGTATCCGGCGCCACCATCGCTACCGGTGCGCGGATCCTCTTCGATAACACCCCGCCGGTCGACAGCGCGGTGATCCAGCAGACCATCGACGCCGAGCCACCGAAGACGACCGTTGCCGTCACCTCGCTGGGCAACGATGCCCAGGGCGCACCGACCTACCAGGTGAACTGGCATGCGGTGGACGATGCCAGCGGCATCCGCTTCGTCACGGTCTACGTCGCCACCGACGGCGGCGACTTCATGATCTGGAAGCGCCAGGTCGATCCGGGCGTCAGCCAAGCCGTGTTCAACGGCGAGGCCGGGCACAGCTACCAGTTCCTCGCGGTGGCCACCGATCAGGCCGGCAATCGCGAGGCCGCCAGCGTCACGAACGCCGTGTTGCCCGACGACGGCGCCCGCCAGGCCGTGCTCAACGGATTGGGCGTGACCGAGTCCGTCGATCAGACGGCGCCGGTGCCCGCCGCCCCTGACGACCGCAGCTACCCCTCCAACGCGCTGTTCGGCCAGGCCAGTCAAGCGCTGCCCGGCCAGGTCGCTCCGGTCAATGCCGGCGACCTCCAGAGCGTATTGGCGCCGTTCGCCACGCGCAGCTTCGCCGACGGCTACACCGGCAGCGAGGGTGACATCGGTGCACTCGCGATTGTCACCCTGCCCGACGGTTCCGTGCTGGTCAGTGCCGGCGTCGATCGCAACGCGGTGTTCCAATACGACAAGAACGGCGGGCACGGCGTCACGCCGTTGTTCACGCTCGACGCGCCGATCCTCGACATGAAGGTGGACGCACTCGGCCAGTTGTGGGTGATGACCGGTGATCAGCTGCTGCAGATCGACCCCAGCTCGGGAGTTATCCTGCGCGCCATGCGTGGCCCCAACGGGCAGCCGCTGACGCATGCCCTGGCGATCCAGCCGGGCACCGGCGACATCTACGTGTCCACCGCCACCGGTATCGACATCTTCGATCCGGCCGCTACCGATCCGAACCAGGCCTGGCAGCATTTCGGCGCCCAGCGCGTCGATTCGCTGAGCTTCGGCCCCGACGGCCGTCTGTGGGGCACGATCTTCAGCGGCAGCCAGATCACCGCTGCCGGCCCGAACGGCACGACCCAGATCGTCAGCTTCCCGATGAGCGGGCCGGCTATCGGTCGCGCCGAACTGGAGTACACGCTGAGCGGCGCCATCCACGGCCTGGCCTTCGGTCAGGCGGGTACGCCGCTGGATGGCCTGCTGTTCGCCTCCGGTGGACTGGCCCAGCACGTAGCCATCGATGGCATCGCCGATACCACCCATGGTTCCAGCGTGTGGATGATCGAGTTGGGCACCCGACGGGTCCTGCAGCTGGCCACCGGCGGTACCGAAGGCGAGCGCATCGTCACCACGTCCGATGGGCGCATCCTGGTGGCCGGCTCTGGTCACGTCGACGAGATCGCGCCGGCTCACGCGCCGACCGTGAAGGCCGTCAGCGTGCCGGACGGCGCACTGGTGCCGCTGCCGATGAACCAGATCGCCGTCGTGTTCGACCAGCCGATGTGGCTGGGCGCCGATGGCACCGGTGACACGAGCGACGCGGCCAGCGTGCTCGATCCGGATAACTTCACGCTGACCGCCATCGGCGACACCAGCGGTCGCGTGATCCATCCGGACAGCATCCGCTGGGATGCGGCGAGCCATACCGCCTATCTCGATGTCGCCGGCCTGCCCGCGGGCCAGTGGCAGCTGGATGTCGGTGCGAACCTGCGTAGCGCCACCCAGATCCGCCTGGGGCAGGACTACCTCAGCTCGTTCACCGCGCTGCTCGACATGAGCAGCCAGCTCAAACTCACATTCACCAACACCCGGCTCGACCACGCCACCGGCGCGGTCAGCTACGACGTCAGCGTCACCAATACCGGTACCGACGATCTCAACGGCCCCCTGCTGTTGCTGCTCGATCCGGGCCAGTACTTCGGCAATCAGGTCGCCGGGGCGACCCAGGGCGGTGGCGACCAGTCCACGCTGTGGACGCTCGACCTCAGCCAGGCGCTGCAGTCCCTCGGCGGCAAGCTGGCTGCTGGCGCCACCCTGGCCAACCAGACGGTCACCGTCCTGCCCGCTTCCGCTCTGACCCAGGCCGGCATGGCCACGGCAGTGAAGTTCGACTTTGCGCAGGGCATCTATGCCATGCCGCAGGCCAACGTACCGCCGACGCTGGCGATCTCCGAACCGGCAGGCAGTAACTCGGCCACGGCCGATACGGTCAGCCCCGGCAACCCGACCAGATTCGCTGTCGGCACCACGATCGGCACTCCCTGGACCGGCTCGTTGACCGCGAGGGACATCGACGGTACCCAGTTCTTCTGGGAAGTACTCCAGGCGCCGGAAGGACTGGTGCTGAGCCCCGCGACGGGCTACACCACGGCCAACGACGGCAGCTACCAGTCGACGGCCACATTGAGCTGGACACCTGGCGCACGCGCCGCGGCGGATAGCGTCGTGGTCGTACGCGTCTACGACAGCCGCGGTGGCAGCGATACCGAGACGTTCCACATCCCGGTGGCCGACGGCAATGTGGCGCCGGTGATCGGCGCCATCGGCGACGTGACCCTGGGCGAAGGCCAGACGCTCGCCCTGCCGTTCACTGCATCGGACGCCAATGGCGATCCGATCACGCTGACGGTGCGCAATCTGCCGCCGGGTGCATCCTTCGATGCCCGCACCGGCATGCTCCACTGGATGCCCGGCTACGACCAGGCCGGCACCTACGACAACGTCACCGTCGTCGCTACCGACGGCGTGGCAACCGTCACCGAACAGTTCAACCTCACCGTGACGCAGGGCTACGCCAAGCCGGTGCTGCTGCCGGTGGCCGCACAGACCCTGCGTGAAGGCGACAGCTTCGGCCTGCAGCTGGGCGGCTCGATGCCGGGTGGCCTGACCCAGGCGGACGGCACCACGATCAAGCTGAGCTACTCGGCGGCCTGGCTGCCCGGTGGCGCCACCCTGAACCGCGATACCGGCTGGTTGAGCTGGACGCCGGGCTGCGACCAGCACGGCAGCTACGACGTGCCGGTCGTGCTTACCGCCACTTACCTCCCGGCCGACGGCAGCGATCCGGTGACGACCACGGTAAGTCGCACCGTGCACCTGAACGTGCTCAATGCCAATGGCGCACCGCAGTTCGATCCAAACCTCGGCGACACCTGGTATGTCGCCGAGGGCCAATCGCTGTCGATCAGTGCATTCGCGTTCGATCCGGACAATCCGAGCTTCGCGCCCAAGGTCCGTCTCGCCCCCGGTGCCGCACCGACGTCGCCGGATGGCAGCGATGTGCCGGCCTCTGTCACCTACCAGGTACTCGGCCTGCCGGATGGCGCCGTGTTCGATCCGGATACCCTGGAGATCAACTGGACGCCGGTCTACACCCAAGCCGGTACGTATCACGTCACCATTGTCGCCACCGACAACGGCGACGGCACTGGCACACCGGCGGTCAGCCAGGTGGTCGTGCCGATTGTGGTCGTCAATGCCAATCGTGCACCGCAGATCGGCGATATCAGCAACGCCACGGTGGACAAGGGCGCAACGCTCGATATCCCGGTGAGCGTCATCGACGTGGACGGCAACCCGACCACCCTGACCATCTCCGGCCTGCCCCGGTTCGCGACCTACACCCAGGATCCGTCCAGCACCGATGGCCACATCACCGGGGTGATCCACTTCGCCCCAGGCGACAACGACCGCGGTGACTACACCATCACCGTCACCGCGCACGACAACGGCGACGGCAACGTCAACCAGGTGCTGTCCGAATCCAAGAGCTTCGTGGTGACGGCGCGCAGCACCAGCGAGCCACCGGTGGTCGCCGTGCCGAGCCAGGTGGTCGCCGTGGTCGGCCAGGCGCTGAGCCTGCCGATCCAGGTGACCGACGCCGACCAGGATGCCCTGCACTACAGCGTCGATGGTCTGCCCCTCGGCGCCACCCTGACCCCGCAGCCCACCTACGGCCAGGCGCTGCTCAACTGGACGCCGACCGTCGACGACCTGGGCGGTCACGACCTCGTCCTGACCGTCACCGACAGTGGCCTGCCTCCGCAGAACCAGGGCTACACCAACCCCGACAACCCGGTGCCCAATGTCGTCACGCGGACGATACGCATCGTGGTCCGTGCTACCGATACCGCACCGGTGGTGCTCGGCCTGCAGTCCAACGGCGCAGCGGTCGCCGACAATGACGCCGGCACGCCGATCGTGGTGAATGGCACCGAGGGCGTGCCGTTCAAGCTCGATGTCTTCGCCAACGATGCCGAAAGCGACGTCATCAACTGGACGGCCAGCGGCCTGCCGTCGGGCATGCTGCTCAGCGTCCCGGCAACTGGCGGCGGCAACCAGGCAAGCCTGTCCTGGACGCCGAACATGTTCGCCGCCCAGAGCGACAACCTCGACGGCACCAAGCCGGGTGTCTATCGCTTCAGCGTCACCGGCAGTGATGGCAGCGCCAACTTCACCCGCACGTTCGAGCTGCACGTCGCCAACGTGAACCAGGCGCCGGTGGTCCTGCCGGTGCCGCTGCAGCTGGTGAACGAGGGCAACACCCTCAGCTTCACCATGCAGGCGATCGATCCGGACGGCAATCCGGTGCAGACCGGCCTGGTCTACGACGACACCACTCCGGCCGGCGTCAGCTATGACGCGAACAGCGGCCAGTTCGAGTGGACCCCCGGCTACGATGTCGTGGACAACGCCACCGACGGCAGCCGCGACTTTAGCTTCACCTTCAAGGCCACCGATGGCCAGGCGGTCACCACCCGTACCGTGCACGTGCGCGTGTTCGATGTGGACCGTGCGCCCACCCTTGCCATCAGCCAGCATGCGGTCGTCGTCGGCAGCACGCTGACCCTGCCGGTACAGTTCGGCGGCAGCACCGATGGCAGCGGCATCGTCGTGAACGACGCCGACGGCAGCACCCAGACCCAGCACCTCAGCGTCAGCTTCGCCGGCCTGCCCGAAGGCGCGGTCTACGACGCCCAGGCGCATACCCTGAGCTGGACGCCTGGCCCGGCGCAGGTGGGCGACTTCGTGATCACCGCCGTCATCAGCGACGGCATCAAGACCACGACGCGAACATTCACCGTGCGCTCGGTTGCCGATGCGGCAGCCAATGCACCTGCCGTGCTGGTCGACCTGTTGCCCAGCACGCCCGCCCTGCCCGGCCAGACCGTCACCGCCACGGTGCGCGCCAGTTCCTTCAGCGCCATGGCCAACATCAAGGTGGAGGTCAGCCAGGACAACGGCGCCACCTGGAACACCGTCACCCTCGACAGCGTGGGGCGCTTCAAGATGACGCCGGCCGCGCCGGGTCTGGTCGATATCCGCGTCACTGCAACGGACCGCGACGGCTTCAGCACGACCAAGCTGGCGACGGTCCGGGTCAAGGACCCTGCCGATACCCAGGCACCGCAACTGGCCTGGTCCGGCGCGCTGCAGGGCGCGACGGCCGCCACCAGGCCGGTCGACATCGTCGATCCGACGGCGCTGGTCGCCAGCATCTCGGAACAGCAGTTGATGGGTTACACCCTGTCGATGGCTCCGGTCGGCAGCGACGCCTGGCAGACCCTTGCCAGCCAGAGCTTCGACGCCCAGGCAACGACCGGCCTCACCGACCTCGCCTCGCTCTACCCGCAGGCGTTTGCCAATGGCGTGTATCAGCTGCGCCTGGTCGCCACCGACCTCGCCGGCCGCTCCAGCGAGATCGACACGCGCGTAGTCATCGATACGGCAACCAAGACCTACACGCAGACCCAGGCCACCGACGCGGTCTATACGCTGGGCGGCCATGACTTCGCCCTGACCCGCTCGCTGGGCGCGGCGGGAACCGGTGACTTCGGCAACTGGCGCATCAACGGGCTGGATACCGGTCTGACCACCGACCAGATCCCGACCACCGACAGCGGCGCCATCGCCCCCTGGACGACCGGTGCCCGGGTATGGCTGCAGATTCCGTCCGATCTGGGCGCTGCAGGTACCGCCACGCAGTTCCTGCGCTTCACGCTGGGCACTACCAGCGAGACCCTCGGCCAGCCGGGTGCGCCGGTGGTCTACCACCCGTCGTTCACCGGTGACCAGGGCTGGTCGCTGGCCGCCTTCGGCGAGCAGGACGGCGACCACGCCGCCACGCTCACCCGCCAGGGTACCCACCTCTACGACAGCACCACTGGCCTGCCTTGGGTGCCGAGCCACTACACCCTGACCGGCCCTGACGGCACCCGCTACGACCTGGACGCCATCGGCAAGGTCACCGCCATCCGCTACGCCGACGGCACGCAGTGGCTGGTCTCCGACGCGGGCATCGCCCCTGTCGGCAGCAGCACGGATCGCATCAGCTGGGTGCGCGACGCGCACGGGCGCATTGTGAGCAGCATTGGCCCGCAAGGCGGCGACGTCAGCTCAATCGCCTACCAGTACGATGCAGCCGGTCGCCTGGTGCTGGTGCGGCCGCTGGACAGCAGTGACTTCGGCACGCCGTACGGCTACGACGACGCCGGAAAACCGTTCACCGACACCATCACCGCCAACCTCGGTGCCGCCGTAAACTGGATCGGCACCGGCACCGCCAACACCTGGTCCGGCAGCCTCACCGCCGGCCAGACCAGTACCGTGGCCTTCACGCTGCGCGCCAGCGAACTGGCATCGACCGTCAAGGTCCCGGGTGCCCAGGGCGCGGTAATCGTGGCCATCCAGAGCCAGTTCGCCAACGCCCAGAGCGCGCTTGGTGTCACCGGCGGCACCGTCGTCGGAACCACCCTGCACAACGGCGTGCTCACCACCCTGGTGCGCATGACCGAAGCCGGCCTCAAGCTGCTGCGCATCACTGGTACCGGTAACGCCACGGTGAACGTCAGCATCGCGGGCGACCTCAACCACGACGGCGTCGTCGACGGTGCCGACAGCGCCGCGTTCGAGCAGGATGCCGTTGCCTCAAATCTCGCAGCCGACCTCAACGGTGACGGCTTGGTCAACGCCACCGACCGGCAGATCCTCTATGCCAACTACGGCTGGAAGACCAACCTGCCGCCGGTCGCCAGCACGACGCTGCCGACGGTGCTCACTCATGCAAACCTGGGGGTCACTGTCTCGCTCGCGAGCCTCGTCTCCGACCACGAGGGCGACGCGGTCTACTGGCGCACGCTCGGGGCTACCCATGGCACCGTTCGCTTGAGCGGTGACGGCCAGTCGTTGATCTTCACCCCCGCCGCGGGCTACAGCGGCGCTGCAACGATCACCGTGGTTGCCGACGACGGCTACGCCAGCAGCGCTCCCATCGTGCTGAAGGTCAACGTCAGTTCCGCCGCGCTGACCGCCATTCACGTAGCGCGCATCTCTGCCATGGCGGATGGCGATCAACAGGCGTTAGTACTGACAGGCGATTTCTCCGATCAGCAGGGCGTCGCCCTCCCTGCCGATTATCTGGATATTTCTTCCTCAGATCCGTCCACCGTCATGGTCATGGAAGGCGGGACTTTGCACGCACGCAAAGCGGGCACAGCCGTAGTGACGATTTCAACCCATGGCATCAGTGCCTACAACGCACTGATCGTCAATGACGACGGCACTGCACCACTATCCTTTCAGGGCAATGAGCTTGATGTCTTTCCGCCGCGTATCAATCTGGCCGCAACTATCGGGCAGCGGCAGATCGACGTTGCTTCCCTGGATACCGGCGAGGACTTGTCGGCGGCATCCACTGGCACGCTTTACTACTCGAGCAACCCTTCCATTGTGACGGTGATGCCGGACGGGCTACTCAGGGCGCACGGAACCGGCACGGCCGTCGTCACAATCATCCACGACGGACTCCAGGCGGAGATCCAGGTTGCGGTTGATGAACCAGTGGTTGGTCCCGTGGCGATGAATGCTGCGGCCGGTGCCGTCACGCAGGACACGGAGGGGGATACCCTAATGGTCTCCGGCGGAAGTCTCGCCCATGACGCCACCGTTTCGGTTCAGCGCGTGGATCCGGCATCGGTGGGCATGGCGCCGCCTGCCCCGACCCTCCTCGACGTTATCTCGGCGATCAAAGTGGACACCAGCGGTCAAAAAGCCGGTAACCCACTTCAGTTCGCCCTCAAGGTCAACGGCCCGATCGATCCCTCAACTGGCCAGCCGAAGGTGCTGGCCGCTGGCACCACGGTGTATTTCTGGAGGCTGGGGACAATCACTCTGGCCGACGGCAGCGTTCACCAGACCTGGTGGCTGGCCGACGATGGAGTCATCGGAACCGATGGATTGGCGCATACCGCCAGTCCTCCTTATGGCGGAGCAACGACGGACGGTATCTATTTTGCCACCGTCTCGCAGAACCCCGTGCAGAACGGCGGCGTGCAGGATGTGCATCTGCGCGGCGTCGCAACCGATTGGACGGCGTATTGGTCCGGGATGGCGGGCATCGCCTTCCGCGCCGCATTCTCGCCCAGTCTGTCAGGGCTGCTGGTTCAGATGACCACAAATGCCTCGCAGTCCCTTGTGGCGCTGGATTACACCATTGCCGGTACTGCGCAGACGACCGTCGCAGCAAGCGACCTCCTGTCCACAAGCGATGCCTCTTTCCCGGTACCCGCGGACTATCTTCAGAACCCCAGCGCCGCGCCCTACATCACCGGCCTCTCGTATAAGGCTGCCACGCAGGATCTGACAATTACCGGAAACTTCGGCGAAGGCCGACTGTTTGTTCGATTGATCCCTAATGGGTCGCAGTTGGTCGCACCGGGTAATTTCGACGACGGTCAATTGATCCCGCAGAAGGGACTGGTGTGGGATGAAGTGATGGCCGGAACTCCCGGCGCAAACGGACTGACTCAAACACTCACCATTCATCTCCCGGCCGGAATCGCGTTAAGCCAGGAGGCTGTTGAAGTCATTCGACAAGCGCCCGTTCTGGCCAGCGACGGGTCGGTGGACCACTACCAGAGTGTAGGCAGCAATCTGGTGGCTGCCTTCACCGGAAGTGAAGGCGAAACGATCGCCACCTCCAACAACGCGATCTACATCTTCAAGGGCACCGGTCAAGCAGCCGCGGACAACAGTGCGCCCATCGAAACTCGTGCCGCCATCACCCAGGATGAAAACGGCAACCCGATCCATCCCGGGCGCCAAGGTACGAACATGGTGGCCTACTCGAAAGACGGCGCACTGGCTTTTGTCGCGGCCTGGGGGAGCCGCGAAATCTATGTCGTCGACATGATGGCGCGCTCCATCGTCTACACGATCCCCGTCGCGGCCGGCCAGGGTGAGATCAGCGCATTGGCGACCCATGACGGCTGGCTCTATGTCTCGCTGCGCTCAGATGGAGCATACCTCTCCATCTCACGTGCTCTTGCCAACGATGTCGGCGGCGGCGTGATGCGTATCAACATCGATCCGACCTCACCGCAGTTTTTCGAAGAGCAGCAAGGTGTCAGCGGGCTGCCGGGCGGCAATCAAATTGCAGGTGGCTTTGAATCGATGGCCATCAATGACAACAGTTACATGGCCATCACATCGTTGGGGGGAATTATCGACTTCATCGATTTGAACAGCATTGATCCCAATGGGGTCGTTGCCGATGTCATCTCGGTCGGTGCAGAGGCGTATGAAAGCTCCCGCTACGACAATGCGACCTGGAATGTGGTGTCGGGCAGGGAGCCCGGGCAGTTCGTGGTCACCAACGTACTCGCCGTGGATCACGGCGTGACCACTATCCAGTTGCCGCTGGATCAGAATGGCAGGATTGCGTCATCGCAGAGTGTCACGATGCATACCATTGCCACCAATGTGGCGCTGGAGCAGGCGGGGGTTCGACGCAATCATTTCCGCGAAGACCTGCGTAACGCCTCGGATGTGGTGATCGTGGAATACAACGGCAAGGAATATGCCTTGGTTGCCGACCGGAACTTCTGGTTCCAGGACTCCACGGTTACCGATTTGTCCTCCATTCCCCCTTATCAGACAGGCGGAAAAATCGGCATCATCGAAGATCCCTTCGGAGTGGATGGCGACCCCGTCTACCTCGGAGCTACCAGCGCCATCGCTGGTAGCTCCATAGAAGACCTCACCGTCGGTCAGGACGGACTTCTGTACGCCAAGGTTTGGAACTACGAGCCCGGCTACGACATGTTCGCCCCCTCCGATTACTCACTGTACACGTGGGACGCGGCAGCTCTGGTTCAGGCCGCAATCAATGCCCATGCTCAGTGGGGCACTTGGCAAGCTCTTCACATCGATCCTTTGAGTCGACCGATTGATCGCTTCTACGACGGAACGCAGGGTGGTATCGGCACCATGATCCCTGTGGTGACGCCATCCGAATACAAGGGGCCGTCCGGCGCGGATGAATTTCAGGCGCTTTGGACGGTTGCTGGGTACAACCCGTCCGGCTTGCCGGTGCAACTGGCCTCTGCAGCCGGGAGAGTGCCGAGTCACGAAATCAAATACACACCTCTCAAGCCCGTCTTGAAGCCGCTGGATCTGATCGAGGATGCCGGCCCGATAGGCTCTTTGGCCTACGGCCTCTACGATGCGATCAAGGGTGAGGGGCTCGCTTACGACTTCCATGAAAATCTCGAGAAGATGTCCACGGAAGGCTGGACCTTGGATAAGGTCCGCCGTGAAAATGCGGGGAAGATCGCCGAATCGATGATCGACGTCTTGGTGGAGACATCCACCGAGAATTTTGCCTCAATCTGGATGAAGTCTGCAGGATCCTACACAAAGCTGGAATCCGAAGTCGCCTACATATTTCAAAAGCGCGTGATAGTGGCTACCGAGGAATTTATTGCCGTAAAGCACATTTCAATTGTCGCAGAACTCAAGCACTACGCACTGGATATGGAGAAAATCGAGGAACAGGCTAAGCGACTGGCGAAGGTCGCGGTGGCAATCGTCCATTACTGGAAAGACGGAAATTACAAACTCACCGACCTCATTTCCATTCAAAACGAGAAGCTTGGAAAGTATCTCTCAGTCATGGATAAGGCCTTGGGAGACGTCATCAACCATACTTTCAACGAGGTGCAGGAGTCGCTGAGGCAGGTGATCGCCGTCTTGACGGGTGCTCCACCGGAGATGCACGCGCAGCTCCTCGGCAGCCTTGAGCCTGGCATTCAGAAGACTGGCATTGGCGGTGCGATCTATTCGGGCGATACGGTGTACCCCAGTGACTACCGGATCCCCGTGGTAGAGCCAGGTACGGACGTACAAAACGAACAGGGCGACGTACTGTTCACCGCACCAGCGCGCGCCTCCATGGATGCCTCACAGGCAATCGCTTGGTACGCCGATCAGATAAGCAAGCTACGTGGCGTGACCGCTGGGCTGCCGACCTCCCAGATGCGCGCCCAACAATCCGTGCAATTGATGGGCATGCTCAACCAGGCTGCAGTCAACGCCATCGGCGATCCGGGCCAGCAGCTGTTCTTCAATATGAATTTCCCGATGTATTCGCTGGAGGATCTGACCCTTCAGTTGAAGAATCAGTACAGCGGCAGCAAGCTGTACGACGCCGTCCAGGGCGACATCGTTTCCAGTGTTCAATCCGCAGTTTCAACGCTGACGACCAATGGGTCGATTTCCATCCAGCTTTCGGACGCAGCCATCATTTCCGGACCCGGAGCCCAGCAGGCGCTCACTCTTACCGAGGTAAACGCGTTGTTGCCGATCGCGATTTCCTACTGGACGAATCTCGGCACGCCCAGCTCGGCCTTCAAGGATGTGACGGTCTCGATCGCCGATCTTGGAGACCTGCTGGTGGGCAAAACCTCCGGCCATGCCGTCACCCTGGACGCCACAGCCGCCGATTGGGGTTGGTACACCGGCGCGCCTGGAGCAGGCGCGTTCGATCCGGTCGTTGGCTCTAGTTCCGAATTCACCGCCAAGGACTTCGGCGAGGCAGCCGGGAAGATCGATCTCCTGACTGTGCTCATCCATGAACTGGGACATGTGGCGGGTGCACACGACGTATTGAACACCACTGACTGTATGTACCCGTACATGACGCCAGGCAGTCGCCGCGTGCCAACAAGTTCGGATGAAGCCGCAACGACCGCTGGCAACAGCACGACGGCGCAACTGGCGACGACACAGCCAAGCTCGTCGAACACCGCGGCGCCCACCTCGGCATCGTCGGATCGGCCGCGAACGCTCTCACTCAGTTCCCTGGCGATCATGACCGCGCAATACGGCTTTGCGGCAAAGCTGGCTGATCCCACGTTCAGCAGCACGGATAGCTGGTTGGCCCAAGGCAATGTGACCCACGACAACGGCACCTTTACGCTCGGCGAGGCAACAAACACCCAGAGCCGGGTCAACCAAGTATTCACCATCGGCGCCAACGACCGCTTCCTGCGCTTCACCGTGTCCGGGATCAACCTGCAGAACCCCGGTAACGGTCCCCAGGACGCGTTCGAAGTCGCCCTGCTTGACGCAAGCACCGGCCAGTCGCTGGAGGCGCCGATCGGGCTGTCGAACACGGATGACTTCCTTAACCTGCAGGGCGATGGCTCGTCGTACCTGTCGTCGGGGGTCAGTTTCGTGACCAATGCCGATGGCAGCCGCACCTACCTGGTGGATCTGGCCGGGATTGCCGCGGGCACCGCGGTGAACCTGTCGTTCGATCTGGTCGGCTTCGGCGATACGGGCAGTCACGTCACTGTGAGCGACGTGCATGTCGGCCTGCCACAGACCTACGACGACACGGCAACCACGGCGGAAGACACGCCGTTCGCCATCGATGCCTTGGCCAACGACGTGGCCGCCAACCAGCCCGGCTTCGTGCCGGTGGTGCTGAGCGGTCCGGCCCATGGTCAGGTGATCGTGAATGCCGACGGCACGTTCGGCTATAAATCGGACAAGGATTACAACGGCACCGACAGCTTCACCTACAAGCTCAGCAACGGCCAGCTGGACTCCAACGTCTCGACGGTCAGCATCACCATCACCCCGGTCAACGACCCGCCGGTGGCGAGCGATTTCCTGCAGACCACGCTGGAAGACGCGCCGGTCGCCGTGGACCTGCTGTCCCATGCCTACGACGTCGACAGTCCGATGCTGACGTCGACGATCGTGACGGGGCCGGCCCACGGACAGGTCTCGCTCAACCCGAACGGCACTTATACCTATACGCCGAACGCCAACTTCAACGGCACCGACAGCTTCAGCTATCTGGTCAACGATGGCGAGCTGGACTCGAACGTGGCCACGGTGCAGATCGGCGTCACCTCGGTGAACGACGCCCCCACGGGCACCAGCGCCACCGTCACCACGCTGGAAGACACCCCGTACGTCTTCGGCGTGGCCGACTTCGGCTTCAGCGATACCAGCGACACCCCAGCCAACGCCTTCGCCGCGGTGATCCTGGGTGATCTGCCGCAGGCCGGCAGCCTGACGCTCAACGGTCAGGCGGTCGTCAGCGGCCAGCGCATCGCGGTGGCTGACATCGCCGCCGGGCTGTTGCAGTTCGCTCCGGTGGCCAACGCCAACGGTGCGGGCTATGCCCGCTTCACCTTCCGGGTGCAGGACGACGGCGGCACCGCCAACGGTGGCGTCGATACCGATCTCACCGCACGCACGATGACCCTGGATGTCACCTCGGTGAACGACGCCCCCACAGGCACCAGCACCACCGTCACCACGCTGGAGGACACCCCGTACGTCTTCGGCGTCGCCGACTTCGGCTTCAGCGATAGCAGCGACACCCCGGCCAACGCCAACGGTGCGGGTTACGCCAGCTTCACCTTCCAGGTGCAGGACGACGGCGGCACCGCGAATGGTGGCATCGACACCGACCCGACCGCACGCACGATGACCCTGGATGTCACCTCGGTGAACGACGCCCCCACAGGCACCAGCACCACCGTCACCACGCTGGAGGACACCCCGTACGTCTTCGGCGTCGCCGACTTCGGCTTCAGCGATAGCAGCGACACCCCGGCCAACGCCTTCGCCGCGGTGATCCTGGGTGACCTGCCGCAGGCAGGCAACCTGATGCTCAACGGTCAAGCGGTCGTCAGCGGCCAGCGCATCACGGTGGCTGATATCACCGCCGGGCTGTTGCAGTTCGTACCGGCGGCCAACGCCAACGGTGCGGGTTACGCCAGCTTCACCTTCCAGGTGCAGGACGACGGCGGCACCGCGAATGGTGGCATCGACACCGACCCGACCGCACGCACGATGACCCTGGATGTCACCTCGGTGAACGACGCCCCCACAGGCACCAGCACCACCGTCACCACGCTGGAGGACACCCCGTACGTCTTCGGCGTCGCCGACTTCGGCTTCAGCGATAGCAGCGACACCCCGGCCAACGCCTNGGCCAGCGCATCACGGTGGCTGATATCACCGCCGGGCTGTTGCAGTTCGTACCGGCGGCCAACGCCAACGGTGCGGGTTACGCCAGCTTCACCTTCCAGGTGCAGGACGACGGCGGCACCGCGAATGGTGGCATCGACACCGACCCGACCGCACGCACGATGACCCTGGATGTCACCTCGGTGAACGATGCACCGTTGGGGGCCGACAGCACCGTCACCACGCTGGAAGACACCCCGTACGTCTTCGGTCTGGCTGATTTCGGCTTCAGTGACAGCAGTGACCATCCGGCCAATGCCCTGGCCGCCGTGATCATCGACAACCTGCCTCAGGACGGCAGCTTCACCCTGAACGGTCAGGCCATCGTCAGCGGGCAGCGAATTTCGGCCGCCGAGATCAGCGCCGGCCTGCTGCAGTTCATTGCCGCGCCCAACGCCAACGGCGACAACTACGCCCGCTTTACCTTCCAGGTGCAGGATGACGGCGGCACGGCCAACGGCGGTGTCGATACCGACCCGACTGCCCGCACGCTCGCGGTCAACGTCACGCCGGTCAACGATCCGCCCGTGGCGCAGGCCAGCAACGTCAGCGGCCTCGAAGACACGCCATACGTCTTCAGCTGGCAGGATTTCCACATCAGCGACATCGACAGCACCACGCTGTGGGTCAGCATCGCCAGCCTGCCCCAGGACGGCCTGCTGCAGAGCTACGACGGTGCGGCATGGCATGCCGTCACGGTCGACCAGCAGTTCTCACAGGCGGACATCGACGCCGGCAAGCTGCGCTTCGCACCGGCCGCCAACGCCTCGGGTTTCAGCGGCTTCGGCGCCCCGGGCACGGGCAATATGAAGCAGCACTACGCCAGCTTCGACTTCAAGGGCTACGACGGCGAGCTCTACAGCGACACCGCCAGCCTGACCGTCGACATCACCCCGGTGGCCGACAAGCCGATCCTCACCCTGACCGACGTGCCGGGTCAGACCCATGAGCTGTTCCGCACGGACTGGGAGGACGTCGACAACCGCAGCCCCACCTCCACCCTGGTGCATGAGGAAACGCTGGACGGCTGGACCAATATCACCAGCAGCGACCCGACTGAGGGCGGCTGGAACGGCTTCGAGGTCTGGTCCGATGGAGACCGCATGCACGGCCCGCACGGACGCCCGCAAGTCGTTCACGCGGCCACCGACGGTGGCAACAACTGGCTGGAACTCAACGACGCACAAGGCGAAGGTCACCAGACCCTGGGCATTGAGCGCAGCGTGGACACCGTGGCCGGCGCCGCCTATACGCTCAGCCTCGATTACGCCGGCCGCATCGGCTACAGCACCGACTACACCGCGATCGGCATCTACGTCGATGGTGTGCTGCTTGCCCATTACGCCAGCACCAGCCCGGACAACGCGCTGAACTGGCAAAACCTGCACTACAGCTTTGTCGGCACCGGCGGTAAGCAGACCATCCGCATCGTCACCGAGGCGACCAAGCGGGACGCCAACGGCCGCGGTGCGATGATCGACAACATCGCGCTCACCGAAACCCTGCCCAGCAACACCGGGCTGGAAGACACAGCCGTTCCGCTTTCGCAGGTGCAAGCGGCGCTGACCGACACCGACGGCTCCGAAGTCCTGGCGGTGGCAATCAGCGCCCTGCCCGTCGGCGCCACCTTGAGCGATGGCACACACAGCTTTACGGCCACGGCGAATGCCACGCAGGTCGACATCACCGACTGGAACCTGGCCACGCTGACCCTGCTGCCGCCACTCAACTTCAATGGCCAGATCACCCTCGGCGTGGAAGCTACCAGCACCGAGAGCGCCAACGGCAATACGGCCAGCACCACGGCCAAGCTGTCGGTGACGGTGATTCCGGTGAACGACGCCCCGGTCGCGCATGACGACAACGTCACCGTGCGTACGTTCAAGACCGTCGTCATCGACGTGCTGGCCAACGACACCGATGTGGACAGCACCGACCTGACCAGCGTGCTGGTTGATGGTCCCGAGCACGGCTGGCTGACCCGTAACAGCGACGGCACCTTCAGCTATACCGCCGCCTGCGGCTACGTGGGCACGGACAGCTTCACCTACCGCGCCAACGACGGCCAGCTCGATTCGCAGTTGGCGACGGTGACCCTTACCGTTACGGCCAATCACCCGCCGGCGGCCAAGGACGACGCGATCACCACCGCCGAAGACACCCCGGTGAAGATCGACGCCCTGGCCAACGACACGGATGCCGATGCTGATGCGCTGGAGGCCTTCGTGGTCCGCGGTCCGGAGCACGGCCGCCTGTGCCATAACGACGACGGCACCTGGACCTACCTGGCGGACCCGAACTGGTCCGGCACCGACCAGTTCACCTACCGCGACTGGGACGATCTGGACGGCTCCAACCTGGCCACCGTCACGATCACTGTCACTCCGGTCAACGATGCCCCGACCGCACGTGATGTACGCCTTTTCGTGCGCCAAGACGGCAGCGTACGGATCGACTTCGACGATCTGGTCCACGATGTCGACGGCGACGCACTAACCCTGTCGCTAGCCAACCCGGCACACGGCAGCCTGAGCCGCAACGACGACGGCAGCTACACCTACCTTCCCGCCAGCGGCTACACCGGCACTGACACATTCACTTACTCCGTGAGTGATGGCCAGCTCAGCAGCACGGCCACCATCACTCTCGAAGTGAGCTACCACGACGACGATAGCGACGGCGACGGCGATTGCAGCCATCAGGCGACCGTGTTGGTGCAATCCGGACCGCAGGCCTTCGACAGCGGCAAGACGGGTTACGGCTACATCTTGGTGAACCGTCGGGACCCATCAACCTGGCCGCAAAGTGATGATCGGCAGACGCCTCCGCCCGCACTCGACTGGAACGCCCAGGCCGAGACAAGCAACCATGGCGCCGGCCACACCGGCGGCGATTGGTGGGGCAACCTGTTCGATGAACCGCCGGTCAGCCTGGATGACCTGGCCAGGCTTTCAGGCTTAAAGGTGAAGAAACCGCATTGATTGCAGACGCTCCCCACTTTTGAGGTGGCGCTGGGGTTTGGAGTCCAATCCCCCATCCGAAGGGGATTGGACGTGAAGAAGTGTTTTTCCGAAGAACAGATCATCGGCTTCCTGCGTGAGGCGGAAGTCGGCATGCCGGTGACAGGGCTTTGCCGCAAACACGGCTTCCGTGAGGCCTTCTCGTACTTGTGGCGCAGCAGGTTCGGCGGCATGAGCGTGCCGGAGGCCAGGCGTCTGAAGGAGTTGGAGACGGAGAATGGGCGGCTGAAAAGCTCTTGGCCGAGCAGGTCCTCGAGAACGAGGTGATCAAGGACGCTCTGCGAAAAAATGGCGTGCAGCTGCGGTTGATCGAACGGAGGAAGCCGAACCAGAACGCGTACATCGAATCGTTCAACGGCTGCCTGCGCGGGGAATGCCTGCGGCACTGGTTTCCCAGTCTCCTGTACGCACGCGCCGAGATCGAACGCTGTCGGCGGGAAATAACAACGAGGAGCGAGCGAAGGAGGCTTTGTGCGGGCTGACGCCCGCCGCCTATGCGAAGCAGTTACGATGAACCCTAACTCCAAACCGTCCCGTTACTCAACGCGGAAAGACGTCGCCGCAGCTGGGACACATCCATGCCGGCGTACTTGTTGTTCCATTGGTAGCAAGTCGTTAACGGGATTGTGTGTCGGTGATGGCATGCGTTATGCGCTCGTACTCGACAGCCAGATCCGCCATACCTCCCGGTATATGCCTCGCCGTATGGGCGCACCGATCAGCGTGCGCATGCGCGAAGATTAGTTGTGGCGAAGCACCATACGGCCCATAAGTTTTCGCATGCGTGGCGCCAAAGAGACCGATAGTGCGCACGCCCAGTGCATCGGCTAGATGCAGTGGCCCGCTATCCAGACCGATGACAGCGCGGGCGCCTGCAACGATGCCTGCCAAGCCCACTAGATCGAGGTCGAAGAATATGGCGCCATCCGGCGCCGGTATGGGGGGGCGGTTGGGTGCCCCACAGATATAGACGCGTAACCCAAAACCGAGCAGATTCGCGATCAGAGGCGCCCATCGATGTGGCGACCACTCCTTGTAATACGCGCCCGCATGCGGGCAGATCACCACGTATGGGCGGTCAGTGGGTGGCATTGGTGGGAACTGCAGGCGAACGCGCAGATCGGTGCTTTCGACTCCGGCGGCGCGCGCCATGGTGTCTCGCACGTGTTCGCCATGACGCGGGCCCCGGAAAGAGTGTGGGGTACTCGTGTGCCATTCGGTACCGCGGATGCTCTCCACAACGGGCAGAGGACCCGCGCCGAAGATGCGAGCAAACGGAGCGAACGCGACAAAATGATCCGCCCTACCCTGCGCGGCCATGGCGCGCATCACGGCATAGGCATGGATGCTGTCGCCAAGACGCCGTGTCAGATGGACATGCCCATCTAGCCGCCCCCCGATGGACCGCCGCGTTATAAGAGAATGCGGCGACCACCCGCCCGGCACTCCCGAAACCTCAGTCCGCTGGCACTATCGCGATACTGTGCAGCCCTTCACGCTGGGCGCGACCAGGGCCGAACTCAACCACTTTCCCATCTTTGAGGATCACGGTGTAATCGGTGTGGAACAGCGAACGGCGTTTACGATGCCGACCTAGATAGGTGTAGACCTGATAGTCGTCGACTACACGCAAGGCATCGGGACGACCAAGCTCAAGCAGCACGTCAGCCCTATCGCTCCCCGGACCTAGGTGAACGATCTTTTCACCGGTGGTTCGGCAAGCCGACAGCATGACCGCAACCAAGGCCGCTACCAAAAAACGCTTCATGCTCCCCCCTGACAATACAACCGGGCTCCGCCCGGAGCCGGTGAGCATACAGCATCAACCCCAGCGGTACCCATCTGCCTGCTTTTAATCGCTTGGCACAGCGAGGGGCGGATGCGAGAATCGTCCCAGGGGGAACTGATTGAGGTTCTGACAGATGGCGCCAGCTCAACTTGGCGCTTGGTAGTGTCGCGTCGATCCAAGGACCGACAGTCCCCTGGCAGTCGCCAAGGAACGGGGTCCAGCTCACTCATGTCACGTCTTGCCATGCAGCGCCTACCGGGAGCGAACCTGGTAAGTGGTCTGCCGTCGATCATGCCTTCAGGGCGAAGACGCGTGCTTGGATCTGTAATTCGGACAGGCATTGCTTGCCTGCTTTTGATGCCATCGTTGATTGCCTATAGCGCTGTCGCTGCGATCAAACCGACCACCCTGAGCGAGGTTTTCGACGCAGCACACGAGATGGCCCCCAGCGTGCGAGCCGCAGAGGCCAGCGCAGCTGTTTCACGCGCACGGTCACGTCAGGCCCTTGGCGCAATGCTGCCACAGCTTTCGCTGACCGCGAGCGCGAATGGCAATAGACGCAACTACAACACGCATGATGATGTCACGGACACCATGCATGACCGTTACCACGCCCATAGCTATCAGCTGAGTCTTAACCAGCCGATCTGGCGACCGGCAAATACATCTACCTGGCACCAGGCACAGGAAAGTCAGGCACAGGCGGACTACCAACTGGCCGATGCCGAACAGAAGCTCTACGCCAAATTGGCCAGCGCTTGGTTCGACCTGATGCAGGCCCGCGACGAGCTGGAATTTTCACGTAGTCAGACAGAAGCATTACGTGAGCGGTGGAAAATGGCTCGACGTGGCGGGGAGCTGGGCACCCAAGGTGCGCCGCAGGCAGCGGAAGCCGAGGCGAAGTATCGCGAAGCGGCTGCAGACGAGGCCTCTGCAGAGCTCGATCGCGACAGCAAGCTGGCCTTGCTGGAGCAGTGGACTGGGCCGGCTGATGGCTTGGTCCAACCGTATCTACGTGAGGATGCCACCTTGCCCGACCTGGTGGGCAAAGACCTCGATGCCTGGTTGAACCAGATAGATGTGCACTGCCCCAGCCTGCATGCCGCCAACAAGGCGATCGAAGCGGCCAATGATGAAATCCGCAAGCAGCGCGCAGGGCACTCCCCGACGCTGGATCTAGTCGCCAGCTACGGCACCAACGACCAGGCGGTGGGCAACTTTCCAGGGCAGGCTGGTTATGGCATCAGGACGTTCACAGTGGGCCTGCAGCTAAACGTACCGTTGTATTCCGGCGGAACCCAATCTGCGAAGGTCGCCGAATCCCTGGCAGAGCGTGACAAGGCACTGGCCGATCGGGACGAGACCCGGCGGCAGGCCATCCTGGACATCAAGACGTCGTTCTTTGAATGGCGCTCTGGGTTGGCCAAGGCCGAGGCTTCGCGCGCCACAATGAAGTCTACGCGCTTGGCCTGGATCGCTGCTGCACACGGTGAGCAGCAGGGCTTGAAAACCCACGCGGATGTTCTCGACGCACGCCAGCAGTGGATGGCCGCCCGCCGCAACATGCGCAAGGGCCGTTACCAGCAGATGGCCGCCTACGTGAAGCTGCGCGCCACGTTGGGTGAGCTTAGTTCCGATGATGTGGATGAACTCGATCGCCTGTTCGTGGCCACCGACAGCGAGCCTTCACTCACTCTGACAGCGGGGGCGGAGCAATGAACCAGCCCGCCGCCACCGTGCCATCCCGGCCGGCGTCCGGCTGGGAGCGGTTCCTGGCGGCTCGTACGTCCGACGCGTTTTGCTCCGCCTGGCTGGCGCTGATCTGCGAGAAATTCCCCGAGGTGCGGATGGGTGCCGTGCTGGTGGAGGCCAGCGACAGCCAGGCCTTCGTGCCGATTGCGGTCTGGCCGGCGGCCAGCACCGATATGGGCCGCATGGGCGCGGCGGTCCAGCGCAGCCTGGCCGAACGACGTCCCGTGCTGGTAACGGCCACGGAGGAAGCCGGCATCCTCCATATTGCGTTACCCGTAATGGTGAACGAGCGGGTGGCCGCGTCCGTGGTCATCGAAGCGGCCATCACATCGGCAGAGGCGGCGCCGTTGCTGCGCGAACTGCATTGGGGCAGTGCGTGGCTCAGCAACTTGCTCGGCAAGCGCGATGCTGACGCAGCCGCCAAGGCCAGTGAGCGTTCGCTGGGCATCCTGGAAACCATCGCCACTGCCCTGCGCCATGCCCGGCTGCAACAGGCTCTGTTCGAGTTGACCACCACGCTGCGCCAACGCTTCGTATGTTCGCGGGTAGCGATTGGCCTGCTCCACGATGCGCAGGTGCGAATCGTGGCGCTTTCCGAAGCGGCAACGTTCGAGAAGTCGTCACCGATCGTGCGCGCCTACGCCGACGCCATGGCCGAAGCCTGCGACCTGGCCCAGCCTGTGGAGGCGGCCATCGATGCCGACGGCGCGCTGGCGGGGGGCTATCGGGCACACGCGGCGCTGTTGCGTCAGGTGGGTGCCCAGGTGGTGCTGTCGGTGCCCGTGGACCTGCATGCGCGCACGGTTGCGGTGATCACGCTTGAGCGCGACCAGGGGCCTGCCTTCGACGCTGATCAGCGTCAATGGCTAGAGACCTTCGCGGAGCTGTTCGCACCGGTGATCGCCCAGCGTCGCGATGCCGAGCGCAACTCGGTGCAACGCCTGGGCACCGAAGCGTCGCGGCTTCTGAAGGCGATACTCGGGCCGCGTCACTTGGTGTGGAAATTCGCCACCATCGCAGTGGCCGCCGTCGCTGCAGTGCTGGTGTGGTGTCAGGTGCCTTATCGCGTGTCTGCGAAAACCGTCAGCGAGGGCTCCATCCAGCGCGTGGCGGCGGCACCTTTCGAAGGCTTTCTCGCGGCGAGCTTCGTGCGGGCCGGAGACACCGTACACAAAGACCAGCTATTGGCCCAATTGGACGACCATGAGCTGCGGGTGGAGCAGGCCAAGTGGGCAAGCCAGCGCGACCAGTATCAGAACAAACTGCGCGAAGCGCTCGCCACCCATGACTTGAGCGCCGTGAGGGTGGTGACCGCACAACTCGACGAAGCCCAGGCGCAACTGGACCTGACCCAAGACAAACTCGCCCGTGCCCGGATTCGTGCGCCGTACGACGGCGTGATCGTGTCGGGCGACCTGAGCCAGCAGACCGGCACGCCGCTGGAGGCTGGCAAGAAGCTGTTCGAGATCGCGCCGCTGCACAGCTACCGCATCATCATGCAGGTGGACGAGCATGACATCGGCCAGATCCGCGTCGGTCAACCGGGCGAGCTGGTGATGACCGGCCTGGCCGGCGATCCCCTGCCCTTCACGGTCGCCCGGATCATGCCGGTGGCCACGAGCGAGGACGGCAAGAACTTCTTTCGGGTCGAGGCACGGCTGGACCATGCATCGAATTTGCTGCTGCCGGGTATGGAGGGTGTCAGCAAGGTCGCCATCGGTCGACGCAGGATGGGCTGGGTGTTGCTGCACGGCTTCCTGGATTGGCTGCGGGTGAGCTTGTGGCGCTGGAGCCCGTGAGGCCGGACGGATATGGCGCGTAGCCCTTTCAGTCCGTCCTGGCACAGCGTCGCCGGCCTGCGGCCCCGCCTGATGCCCTACGCCGTGGTCCAGCGCGTGGTGTTTCGTGGCAAACCCTGGTACGTGGTCCAGGACCAGACGGGAGGACGGGTTTATCGCTTCTCCACGGCGGCCTATGCGCTGATCGCCGGCATGGATGGCAAGGCCACCGTGCAGTCGCTGTGGGAAAACGCGAACGCCGCGGAGGTGCGCGACGCCTGCACCCAGCCGGAGGTGGTCGACCTGCTGGTGCAGTTGCACTCGGCCGACCTGCTGCAGACCGACGTGGCGCCGGATTCCTCCGCGGCGATGGAGCGCCATCGCAAGAAACGCACCGATACGGTGAAGCAATGGCTGCTCAATCCGATGAGCCTGAAGCTGCCGCTGTTCAATCCCGATCGACTGCTCGGCGCGCTGGCGCCCCTGGTCACTTGGTGCTTCGGCCCGCTGGGGGCGGTGCTGTGGCTGGCCACCGTGCTGCCGGCGGTCGTCCTGGCCGCCGAGCACTGGTCCGAGCTCACCCGCAACCTTTCCGACCGGGTGCTCTCCACCAGCAATCTGTTGGTAATGCTGGCCGTCTATCCGCTGGTCAAGCTGCTGCACGAATTGGGTCACGGCTTCGCGGTCAAGCGCTGGGGCGGCGCCGTGCGCGAATTGGGACTGATGTTCCTGATCTTTGCCCCGGTGCCGTACGTGGAGGCTTCCGCTTCCTCGGCCTTTCCTTCCAAGTACCGACGTGCCCTGGTGGCAGCGGCCGGAATGCTGGTCGAACTACTGCTGGCCGCCTTGGCGCTTTACGCATGGCTGCTTGCCGAGCCGGGCGTGTTGCGTGCAGTGGCGTACAACGTCATGGTGATCGGCGGCGTGTCGACGCTGGTGGTCAACGGCAACCCGCTGCTGCGCTATGACGGTTACTACATCCTGGCCGACCTGATCGAGATGCCCAACCTGGCGCAGCGCGGCCAGGCGTGGTGGACCTGGCTGCTGGACCGTTACGCATTCGGATCGAACGAGGCGACCCGGCCGGACGAAACGCCGGCGGAACAGCGCTGGCTGGTGCTGTACACGCCGCTCGCCTGGTGCTACCGCACCTTCGTCACCGCATCGATCATCTTCCTGGTCGCCAACAAGTTTTTTGTCTTCGGCGTGCTGATGGCCTGCTGGAGCGCCATCAGCCTGCTTCTGATGCCGCTGTACCGGGGCTGGAAGCACCTGGTCTCGGCGCCTGCACTGCACCGTCGGCGGCGGCAGGCGATGCTGCGCACAACAGGTGTTCTGGCCTGCCTGCTGGCCGCGTTGACACTGCTGCCGGTACCACTGAGAACCCAGGCGCAGGGCGTGGCGTGGCTGCCGGACCGGGCCATGGTCCGGGCCCGCGAGAACGGCTTTTTCGAGCGATGGGACGTGCCGCCTGGAAACATGGTCACGCAGGGGCAGCCGCTTTACACACTGCGCGATCCAGACCTGCGTGCGGAGCTGGCCGTCGACCAGGCCAGACTGGCCCAGGCGCAGGCGCGCTACCAGGCCGACCAGTTCAGTGATCCGGTCAAGGCCGCGCAGACCGCCCGGCAGCTTGCCGAGGCGCAGGACGTGCTTGAACAGGCGCGGCGGCGGGTCGAGCGCCTCGACGGCAGCGCCGAGCGCAGCGGCCGGTTGATGGTGGCGACGTCCCAGGACATGCCCGAGCGCTACTTCAAGAAGGGGGAGTTGCTGGGCTACGTACTCAGGAACAACGACCTGCTGGTTCGGGCCGTGGTGCGGCAGGACGATATCGATCTGGTGCACCAGCGGCTGACCGGGGTCTCGCTGCGGCTGAGCGATTCACTGGACCGGGTCAGGGCCTCCCGTGTGGTGCGCCAATTCCCGGCGGCCGTGCAGGAACTGCCGACAGCGGCACTGGGCATCGCTGGTGGCGGCCGCATCCCCACCAGTCCCAGCGACCCGCACGGCCTCCAAACGCTCGAACGCGTGTTCATCATCGACCTCGCGCTCCCGCCCGACGCCCGGCCGGTGTTCGGCGAGCGTGTCGAAATCCGCTTCGAGCACGGCCACGAACCGTTGTTTCGCCAAGCCTTGCGGCGCCTGCGCCAGGTATTCCTGAGCCATTTCGATGTCTGACGTCCGCGCCTTGCTGGCCGGACGCGAGGTACCCCTGGCGGATGGTCCCTACCTCGAGCGCATCGACCCGCTGCGCAAGCCATGGGAAGACCGGCTTCGCGCCTGGCTGGACCGTATGCCCCGGCTAGAGCGACTGCGCACGCGACGCTTCCTGCGTCTGACCGGCGCGCGCGAGGCCGTCGCCGCAGCGCTGGATGACGCGGGGCTGCGCGCTGCCCTGGACGCCGCGGCCGTGCGCATGCGCCGGGAAGGCTTTACCGACCATGCCCTGGCCCACGCCTTCGCACTGATCCGCGAGGCGTCCCGGCGCACGCTCGGCATGCGCCACCATGATGTGCAGTTGATGGCCGGCCGCGCCCTGCTGCGAGGTCGGCTGGCCGAGATGTCCACGGGAGAAGGCAAGACCCTCGCCGCGACCCTTGCAGCATGTACGGCCGCCATCTGCGGCGCAGCGGTGCACGTGGTGACGGTGAACGATTACCTTGCCGAACGGGACGCCGAGCACAACCGCAAGCTGTTCGAGCTGCTCGGCCTGTCGGTCGGAGTCGTGCTGCAGGACATGGAGGTGCCCAAGCGTCGCGAGGCGTACGCATGCCACATCACCTATGTGTCGAACAAGGAGCTGACGTTCGACTACCTCAAGGATTGCATTGCCCTGGGCGAGGCGTCGCGGACACAGCAGCGGCTGCGCGAATTTACCGGTGCCCGCCGCGGCGAGCCACCGATCCTGCGCGGGCTGCACGTGGCCATCGTCGATGAGGCGGACAGCGTGCTGATCGACGAGGCAGGCACCCCGCTGATCATCTCAGAGACCTTGCCAGATGACCTGGACCCGGCCATCTACGGACAGGCGATCGCGTTGGCCCAGGGACTGAGGCAAGGAGCTGACTACATCCTGGGGCCGCACCGGGACGTGTGGCTGACGCCCATAGGCAAGCGGGTCGCGCGGCGTGACAGCGCAGGATTGGGCGGCTTGTGGATGTCGCCACTCTGGCGCGAGGAGTTCATCCAGAAGGCGCTCTCCGCGTTGCATCTGTTCCAGCGAGATCAGCACTACATCCTCGCCGAGGGCAAGGTGCAGATCGTGGACGAGTCCACCGGCCGCGTGATGGCCGACCGCACCTGGGAGCGCGGCCTGCACCAGATGATCGAGACCAAGGAGGGCTGCGAGGTGACCGGGCAACGACGCACCCTGGCGCAGATCACCTACCAGCGCTTCTTCTGCCGTTACCTGCTGCTTTGCGGCATGACCGGCACCGCCAAGGAAGTGGCCGCTGAGGTCAAGCGCTGCTACGACCTTTCGGTCAGCCGCATTCCCACTCACCGGCCGAGCCGGCGGGCACGCCTGGCCGACCGGGTCTGCATCGATTCGCAACGCCGCTGGCACGTCGTCGCCGATCGGGCCGCCCGCATGGCGGCCAGCGGCCGCGCCGTGCTGGTCGGCACCCGCTCGGTCGAGGCCTCCGAGCACCTGGGTCGTCTGCTGGACGCCGCCGGCGTGCACTACACCCTGCTCAACGCACGTCAGGACGAGGCCGAGGCCGAGGCGGTCGGACAAGCCGGTCAACCCGGGCGGATCACGGTGGCGACCAACATGGCCGGCCGCGGCACCGACATTAAGCTGGCTCCCGAGGTGGAGGAAGCCGGTGGCCTGCACGTGATACTGACCGAGTTCCACGAATCGGCGCGGGTGGACCGCCAGCTGTTTGGCCGCTGCGCACGGCAGGGCAACCCCGGCAGCACGGAGGCCATCGTCAGCATCGACGACGAGCTCTATCAGCGCTTCGCCTCATTCTTCACCCGCAGGTTGCTGGCGTTGCTGATTCACGACCAACGCCGCAGCCGCCGCCTGCTTCGCTACTGGACCGCCGCGGTGCAGCAGCGCGCGGAACGCCACTATCGCAGGCAACGGACCGATACGATGCAGCGCGACACGCACTGGGTCCAGGCACTCAGCTTCGTAGGGAATCGCTCCAAGTGACTGTGGCGACGAGTCAGGTTTGAGTGGCACGAAGTCTCGACTCGAACGCTTATCGCATTCGCAGTCGGCTCCACCGACGTCCCCCTGTTTTGTGGGTAGCACCGCGGTTTGTAGTTCAATCCCTCACCTGAAAGAGATTGGACATGAAGAAGCGCTTTCCGAAGAACAGATCATCGGCTTCCTGCGTGAGGCGGAAGCCGGCATGCCGGTGAAAGAGCTGTGCCGCAAGGGCCGCGTGCTCGAGTGCCTGACAGTCGTAGATGACGCCACCCACGAGGCGGTGGCCAGTCGAGGTCGAGCGGGCCATCCCCGATAAGGGTGTGACCCGAGTGATGGACCGCCTGGCACTCAGTCGCGGCCTGCCAAAGGTGATTCGCAGCGACAACGGCAGGAGTTCTGCGGCACGGCGATGGTGCCCTGGGCCCACGAGCGCGGCGTGCAACTGCGTCTGATCGAACCGTGCAAGCCAAACCAGAACGCTTACATCGAATCGTTCAATGGCCACCTGCGCGACGAATGCCTCAACGAGCATTGGTTTCCCAGCCTGCTGCACGCGCCGAGATCAAACGCTGGCGGCGGGAATACAACGAGGAGCAACCGAAGAAGGGCGGGCTGAGGCCCGCCGCCTATGCGAAGCAGTTAAAGTGAACCCGGACTCTAAACCGTTCCGCTACTCAAAGCGTGGGCGTCGGACTCGCTCGTGCCGTGAGGTCTCCATTGGGAAGAAGAAATATTTCGCTTCTCTCGTATGGTTTGATTCTAGGAGTTGGCGAACGGCTTTGACCGTTACGGTGGGCTCAACGGAAGGTGCCTGAGAGAATTGAGGGTCGTTCCTGACCGCTGCTACGGCCTGTGCCGCGGCTATTTCCTCACTAAAGGCCTCAATCCTCTTGGTGATGAAGAAGCCCTGCAATTCGGACTGTCCGGCCACGAGGAAATTCTCTCCCATCAGGAGCACGACATAGTTCAAGTCATCCTCTCCAGACGATACGGAAAGCAACTGCCGGGGCCCCAACCATTGAACCGACGGCGCCACGGGTCCGGTTACGCCTTGCTGATTGCTGCGAGGGAGTCAGGCGCAGTTCGTTGTTCTGTTCGGCCCCTCACCGGATCCGGCCGACTGCCCTGATACATCCGGGTCCAGGAAGCCGGGCCGTCGATGCCCCGACCGGGCTTGGCGGCAGCCTCCCCCTTCGCGGCTTCGACGACTGGCCTTGGTCCCACTGACGGTGAGGCAGCATGCGACGAGGTGCGGGCCCTGCCCCGTCGGCTCGTGCTTGCCTCCATTCACATCTGTTCCAGCTCCCTGCCCCGCGTCTCCCTGACCCAGCGGAGCACGAACACCGTCGACAACGCTGCGGCCACCGCGTAGATGGCATAGGTGGGCGCCAGCCCGATACCGGCCAGCAGCAACGGGAAGCTGATGGTGATGGCGAAGTTGGCGATCCATTGCGCGGCACCGGACACAGCCAGGCTGGAGCCGCGGATCTGGTTCGGGAACATCTCGCCCAGCATCACCCACATCACCGGGCCCCACGACATGTTGAAGAACACGACGTAGACATTGGCCGCCACCAGCGCCAGCGTGCCCATCGGCGGCGGCAACGCCAGCTTGCCCGCCGCATCGATGTGCGCCTGCGCGAACGCCCACACCACCAGCGCCAGCGAGACCGTCATGCCCAGCGAGCCGATCCACAGCAGCGGCTTGCGGCCGATGCGGTCCACCAGGCCCACGGTCACCAGGCAGGCGGCGATGCTCAATGCACCGGACACCACGTTGATCAACAGGGCGTCGCTCTCGGAAAAGCCCACCGCCTGCCACAGCACGGCGCCGTAGTAGAACACCACGTTGATGCCCACCAGTTGCTGCAGCACCGCCAACCCGATGCCGACCCACACGATCGGGTGCATGCGCCGGGTGGTCTTGTCGATCAGGTCGGAAAGCTTGGGACGATGGCGATCCTGCGCCAGCGAGCCGCCGATATCGGCGAGCTTCGTGCGCGCGATGTCCTCGCCGTACAGCCGCACCAGCACCGCCTGAGCCTCCGCCTCGCGCTTGCGCATCACCAGGAAGCGGGGGCTCTCCGGAATGAAGGTCAGCGAAACCAGGAACAGGGTTGAGGGCAGCACCTGCATCCAGAACATCCAGCGCCACGCGTCCAGGCCCAGCCACAGCGCTTCGGTGGACGCGCCCGCCGCCCTGGCCAGCAGGTAGTTGCTGAGAAAGGCGCAGAACAGGCCGCTGATGATCGCCACCTGCTGCATGGTGGCCAGGCGCCCGCGATAGCGTGCCGGGGCCACCTCCGCGATGTATGCCGGCGCGATCACGCTGGCAGCGCCCACCGCGAAACCACCGGCCAGACGCGCCGCCACGAAGAACACCACGCCGGGCGCGGCGCCGGCCCCCAATGCCGACAGCAGGAACAAGATCGCCGCGGCAATCAGCACCGTGCGCCGTCCCTGGTAGTCGGCGGCGCGCCCGGCGAAGAACGCGCCGATGGCGCAGCCGAGCAGCATCGAGGCCACCTCGAAGCCGATGCCGGCCGCGGTCGAGTGGAAGGCCTGCTTGAGCCCGTCCACCGTGCCGTTGATCACGCCGCTGTCGAAGCCGAACAGGAAACCACCCAGGGTGGCGACGCAACTGATCTGCACGATCAGTCGCGTGTTTTCCGCCTGCTCGATCGAACCGCTGGTATCGAATGTCGCGCTGTGCATGTCCACGATCGGATCTCCCCTCGCCTGTCCTGTTGCAACGCCGAATGGCCTACACCCGCACCAGGTACTGGTTGACGAGGTTCTCGTAGCGCTCCTGCTTGCCGCTGCGCTGCGCGGGCTCGCCGCGGGCAATTGCATGCGAACGCAGATCATCCATGCTCAACTTGCCATCGGCAAAGGCGCGACCGTTGCCGGCGTCGAAGCTGGCATAGCGTTCGGCGCGCCATTGCTCCAGCGGCGACTGCGTGAGCATTGCGTGCGCCACCTCAAGGCCTCGCGCAAAGGCGTCCATACCGCCGATGTGGGCCATGAAGAGGTCTTCTGCATCGGTCGACTCGCGCCGCACCTTGGCATCGAAATTGAGACCGCCCGGGGCCAACCCGCCCTGGCGCAGCACCACCAGCATGGCCCCCACCGTGTCGTACAGGTCGCTGGGAAATTGATCGGTATCCCAGCCGTTCTGGGCGTTACCGCGGTTGGCGTCGATGCTGCCGAGCAGGCCATGGTCGGAGGCCACCTGCAGGTCGTGCTCAAAGGTATGGCCCGCCAGCGTGGCGTGGTTCGCCTCGATGTTGAGCTTGAAGTCCCGCTCCAGGCCGTGCGCCTTCAGGAAGCCCGCCACCGTCGACGAATCGAAGTCGTACTGGTGCTTCATCGGCTCCATCGGCTTGGGCTCGATCAGGAAGTTGCCCTTGAAGCCGATGCTGCGGCCGTAGTCGCGTGCCATCGTCAGGAAGCGCGCGAAATGGTCCAGCTCGCGTTTCATCTGGGTGTTGTGCAGTGAGGCATAGCCTTCGCGCCCACCCCAGAACACATAGTTGGCGCCGCCCAGCTCGACCGTGGCCTCCAGCGCGGCCTTGATCTGCACGCCGGCGCGGGCGACCACGTCGAAGTCCGGATTGGTGGCCGCGCCGTTCATGTAGCGCGGGTGGCTGAACAGGTTGGCCGTGCCCCACAGCAGCTTCATGCCAGTGGCCTGCTGGCGCTCCTTGGCCAGCGCCACCATGTGTTTGAGGTTCTTTTCGTACTCGCCGACATCATCGGCGTCGGGCGCCATGTCGATGTCGTGGAAGCAGTAGTACGGCACGCCCAGCTTGGTGAAGAACTCGAACGCCGCGTCCATCTTCGCCTCGGCACGCGCCAGTGGCGCACCGTCCGCGTCCCACGGAAACACACGGGTGCCGGGGCCGAACGGATCGTGTCCGGCGTTGCAGAAGGTATGCCAGTAGCACACCGCGAACCGCAGGTGCTCGGCCATGGTCTTGTCGCCGATCTTGCGGTCCGCGTCGTAGTGCTTGAACGCCAGCGGGTTGTCGGAGGCGACGCCCTCGTAGGGAATGCGGCCGATGCCGCCGAAGTATTCGCGCTTGCCGACGAAGGGAGTGTTCATGGGGTGCGATTCCTGTGCATGTGCGTTGCTTGAAACGGATCAGCCCGAGACCGCGTGGGCCTGCTGCAGAACGGTCAGTTGTTCGAGAAACTGCTGGTAGGGCTCGCGATACGACTGCACGCGACCGGCGTCCGGCCGTGCGGCCCGTGCCTCGTCCAGCGCCACGTGTTCGCGTGCGATCTCCTCGATGCCCGAGGTGTCGCCGGCGTGATGTCGCCATGCCCACAGGGCCTGCAAAGCCGCGCCGAAGGCAGCACCCTCGATCTGTGCAGGCATCTCCACCGGCAGGCCGAACACGTCGGCCACCACCTGTCGCCACGGCGCACTGTTCGCCCCGCCACCGGTCAGCCGGATCGTCTGGAATGCCAGGCCAGCGCGGCACAGGGCGTCCAAACCATGGCGCAGCGCGTAGGTCGCGCCTTCCATTGCCGCGCGATAGACATGGGCGCGGGTGAAGTTGCCCGGGCTCATGCCGTGCATGCTGGCGCGCGCCGAAGGCAGGTCGGGCGTGCGTTCGCCGTTGAAGAACGGCAGCATCAGCAGGCCATCGGCGCCGGGCGCCGTACCTTCGATCAACTGGTCGCCCTCCCCCGCCTCGAGGCCGAAGGCTTCGGCGACGCCGCCGGTGGCCACCGTGCAGTTCATCGTGCAGATCAGCGGCAGGCCACCGCCGGTGGACGAGCAGAACGCCGCCCACAAGCCGTCATCGTCGACCAATGGACGTTCCGTGCTGGCGAACAACGTGCCCGAGGTGCCCAGGCTTACGCTGAGGATGCCGGGCGCCACGTTGCCGGTGCCGATCGCCGCCATCATGTTGTCGCCACCGCCGGCCGACACGCGTACCTCGCGCGACAGGCCCAACGCGTCGGCGGTGGCCGGCGCGATCGGCGCGCTGAAATGCTCATCGACCAGCGGCGGCAGGCAGGCCGACAGGTCACGGTCCGCGTCGGTGGCCGCGAGCATCGCGCTGGACCAGCGTCGCGTGCGCACATCCAACCAGCCCGTGCCGGAGGCGTCGCCGCATTCCATCCAGCGTTCGCCGGTGAGCCAGAAGTTGATGTAGTCGTGCGGCAGCAGGATGCTGGCCAGCCGGCGGTAGACGTCGGGGCGGTGCTTGCGTGTCCAAGGCAGCTTCGACGCGGTGTAGCCGGCCAGGATGGGATTGCCCGCTAGCGCAATGCACCGCCGGTGGCCGCCTGCAGCGGCCATGATCTCGCCGCACTCGCGCCAGCTGCTGGTATCGCACCACAGTTTCGCCGGAGCGAGCACCCCGCCCGCCGCGTCCAGCGGAACGAATCCATGCTGCTGGCCGGAAACCCCGATGGCCCTGATGCGGGCACGCAGCCCGGCATCGAGATCGGCGAAACATTGCGCCGTTGCGGCGATCCACCATTCCGGGAGCTGCTCGCGGCTGCCGTCAGCACCCTCGACCAACGCCAGCGGCCGCCCGCGAATCGCGAGCGTGCGGCGACGATCGGTATCGTGAACGAGCAGCTTGACGCTCTGGGTACCGATGTCCAGGCCGGCGACGAGGCTCATGCCGCTGTCCGCCTTTGGGCGCCTGCGCTTCCCATCGGTACCGCACTCATCTTCGGAACCTTCAAGACACCCACCCTTTCATGCGTCCGGATACAGACCGGCGGCGGTCGCGCCGGTGGTCGGCTGGCACTTGCCGACGCCTTCCAGGCCTGGCGCGCAGCCCCGTCACCGGTTCGATGCTGCTGCCCGTACACCAGCGCTGCAATTGCGAAATCCGTCATTGCGGCACGTCATTTTCCGTGCGGCAACGCCGCATGTGCCGCCACTTCCCAACAGGTATGGTCGACACCATCGAGTAGATGCCGTCACGGCAGATCGTGGTATCGCATGCCATCACCCCACCGCATCGCACTGCTGTTCAATGCGAACAAGGTCTACGACCGCCATGTGCTCACCGGCATAGGGCAGTACCTGACGTCCACGCGAGTCGAGTGGGACCTCTTCATGGAGGAGGATTTCCGCAGTCGCACCGTTGGCATCCACCACTGGCGCGGCGATGGCATCATCGCCGACTTCGACGATCCGGTAGTCGGCGAGACGCTCTGCGGCATGCCGTTGCCCGTGGTCGCGGTGGGTGGCTCTTATGCCGATCCTGCGAACTACCCGGCGGGGATTCCCTACGTGGCCACGGACAACGCCAGGCTCGTGCGGCTGGCGTACGACCATCTGATCGATCAGGGCCTGCAGCGCTTCGCCTTCTACGGCCTGCCACCCACGCCGGGCAACCGCTGGGCGATGGAGCGCGAACAGGCATTCCTCGGCATGACCCGCGCGGATCATCTTGAAGGCCTGGTGTTTCGCGGCTCACCCACCAGCGCGGGCGGCTGGGGCGTCGCCCAGGAAGCGATCGCAGACTGGGTCCGAGCATTGCCCAAGCCCATCGGCATCATCGCGGTCACCGATGCACGCGCGCGCCACCTGCTGCAGGCCTGCATCGTGGCCGACGTCCCGGTGCCGGCCGAGATCGCGGTGGTCGGTATCGACAACGACCCGATGGCGCAACTGCTCAGCCGCATCCCGCTGACTTCGGTGATCCAGGGCGCCGAGGAAATGGGACACACCGCAGCGCGTCTGCTGCATCAGATGCTGCACGGCGGGCGCCCCACCCAGCAACGGATCATCGTGCCACCCAAGGGCATCAATGTGCAGGCCAGCAGCCGGCACGTGCCGATGAACAATCCGCACGTCATGCGCGCGCTGCACCACATCCGCCAGTACGCGTGCCTGGGCATCAAGACGGACCAGGTCGCCGATTACGTCGGTGTATCGCGCACCCTGCTGGAGGAGCATTTCAAGCGCGAGCTCAAGTTGACCGTCCACCAGGCGATCCTGCAGCACAAGCTGCAGACCGCGCAGCAGATGCTCGCCGATGCCACCGTGCCGCTGGCCGACGTGGCCGTGCGCAGCGGCTTCACCTCGCTCCAGTACATGTACGCGGTGTTCCGCCGCGAGCTCGGTTGTACGCCGCGCCAGTTTGCCGAAGCAGTACAGGCCGGCGAAGACGTTCCCGGCGTCGCGGAACCGCTGGCCGCGCCGAAGCGCGCGACGCTGTAGCGAGGCAGCATCACGGTAGCGGGGCGGTGCGGATCGTTAGCCACACAGTCCATC
Source organism: Dyella ginsengisoli (assembly GCF_044904665.1). Lineage (NCBI taxonomy): Bacteria > Pseudomonadati > Pseudomonadota > Gammaproteobacteria > Lysobacterales > Rhodanobacteraceae > Dyella > Dyella ginsengisoli. The sequence continues at coordinate 640,509 of NZ_JADIKM010000003.1, read as the reverse complement.
ACATGCATTGTCGTGTTCGATGCGACTCTCCTTGCCCTACCAATCGAGCCTTCGTGGTCGTGGCGACGATTGCGAAATCTCCCTCCGGCACTAACGTTTATTCGTATGCAAGCGCACAAGCCGCCATGCGGGCGCGGGCTTGCTGCTAGCGTGCAGGGGCCATTTCGCCAGGAGCTCCCATGCCCTTGTTCCGACATGCCATCTGCCCACACGAACCTCGCCGTGCCGCGTTCATAGGATGCGTGCTGGCCGCGTGCCTCCTGACCAGTCTGTCGGCATGGGCCGCGCCGCCGCCGGGCAGTCCCGACGCCCCGACCGCCGGCGCACTCACCCCGGCGCAGATGGATCAAGCATGGCAGCGTGCTACCGCGCGCTACGTGCCTGAGCGACGGGCGCTGCTGGCCAGGGTCGCGCAAGGGGAGGCGGTCGGTCCGTTCCGCCCGGACTGGATATCGCTCGCGCATTACCGGGTGCCGGCCTGGTTCGGTGCTGCGAAGTTCGGCATCTTCATCCACTGGGGCGTATATGCCGTGCCGGCGTTCGCGAACGAGTGGTACCCGCGCAACATGTACGACGACACGACGCGCGAACACGCCCACCAGGTGGACACCTACGGTCCGCTCGCGCAGCACGGCTACAAGGATTTCATTGCCGGGTTCCAGGCGCAGCACTGGGATCCCGCAGCCTGGGCAAAGCTGTTCAGGCAGGCCGGCGCGCGCTATGTCGTCGAGGTGGCCGAGCATTCGGACGGCTTCGCCATGTACGACTCCCGGCTGTCGCGCTGGACCGCCGCGAAGATGGGGCCGAAACGCGACGTGGTGGCCGCGCTGGAGCGGGCCGTGCGCGCCGAGGGCCTTCGCTTCGGCCTCTCCTCGCATCGCGCCGAGCACTCCTGGTTCTTCGATCACGGCCGCGAACTCGCCTCCGACGTGAACGACCCCGCATACGCCGATCTCTACGGCCCAGCGGTACCGCACTTCATGCAGGGTGGATACCAGGACCTCGGGCGGGATTGGACCTACATTTCGCCTACCTATGTCGATGACTGGCTGGCGCGCACCACCGAACTGGAGGCGTACTACCAGCCCGACCTGATCTACCTCGACTGGTGGGTGGGCCATCCCGCATTCCGCGACGCCCTGGCCAGGTTCGCTGCCTACTACTACAACCGCGGTGCGCGGCGCGGCGGCGTGGTGCTGAACTACAAGCTGCACGCGATGCCCGGCGGCAGCGGCGTGCAGGACGTGGAACGCGGCCAGCTCGGCGCCATCCAGCCAGTGCCATGGCAGACCGATACCACCATCAGCAACAGCTCCTGGGGTTACGTGGAGCACGACACCTATCGCTCGGCCACCTCGATCGTCCAGTTGCTGGCCGACGTGGTGAGCAAGAACGGCAACCTGCTGCTGGACATCGGCCCCAAGCCGGACGGCCGCATCGTGCCGCAGGAAAAGGCCGTGCTGCTGGACATCGGCCAGTGGCTGGCGACCAACGGCACGGCGATCTACGGCAGTCACCCCTGGCGCGTGTCCGGCGAGGGCCCCACCGCAGCGGCCGCCGGCGCCTTCAAGGAAAAGCTGGCCACCACCTACACCGCCGCCGATTTCCGCTTCACCCGCAACGACGACAAGGTGTACGCCATCGAACTGGCCTGGCCCGATGACGGCACCGCCGTCATCGGCAGCATCACGCCCGGCGACCACGTGCAGGACGTGCGCCTGCTAGGTTCGCCCACGCCGGTGCGCTGGGAGAGCACCGCCGAGGGGCTGGTGCTGCATCCCGGCGCGCGGCCGACCGGGCCCGCCGTGTTCGTCTTCGCCATCCGCACCGCAAAGGACACTCCATGAAAATGCCCAACGATCGCTTGGACGCGACCGCCGGCGACGCAACCCCCTCCTTCGAGCCCGCGCCGGACCTCGCGCGGCGGAATCTGTTCAAGGCCGTAGCGGCAGGTGCCGCCGCGATCCCGCTGGCGCGCATGGCCAAGGCCAGCCCTGCCCCGCCGTGCATCGGACGCGAGCCGTACTGGCGTCCGGGCACCGAAGACCAGCGCATGGCCGATCTCGGTAACGGCACCTATATCAACCCCATCGTCGCCGGGGACCATCCCGATCCTGCCGTGCTCCAGGACGGCCACGACTACTACATGACGTTCACGCCGTTCACCGCGTCGCCCGGACTGGTGATCTGGCATTCGACCGACCTGGTCAACTGGACGCCGGTCGCGACAGCCCTGCACAAGCCGATGGGCAACATCTTCGCGGTCAACCTCTGCAAGCACGCAGACCGCTATTACATCTACCTGCCGACCCAGCAACCGGCTGGCGACTGGTCGATCTTCGTGATCACCGCCGAGCACATCGTCGGCCCGTGGAGCGACCCGGTGGACCTGGAAATCCCCGGCTGCATCGATCCGGCTCACGTGGTCGGCGAAGATGGCCGGCGCTACCTGTTCGTCAACGGCATCCGCATGATCCGCCTGACCGATGACGGCATGGCTACCGACGGCAAACTTGTGCATGCGTACACGCCCTGGCAATACCCGAAGGACTGGGTGGTCGAGGACTTCGCACCGGAAGGACCGAAGCTGCTGCGCCGCGACGGCTGGTTCTACCTGGTCAGCGCCGTGGGTGGCACCGCGGGCCCGCCCACCAGCCACATGGTCATCGTGGCGCGCTCCCGGTCGGTACATGGCCCGTGGGAGAACTGCCCGCACAATCCCATCGTGCGTACCCGGTCGGCAGCTGAACCCTGGTGGTCGCGCGGCCACGCGACCTTGGTCGAGGGGCCCGCAGGCGACTGGTGGATGATCTACCACGGCTACGAGAACGGCTTCCGCACGCTGGGCCGCCAGACGCTGCTGGAACCGATGGAATGGAGCGAGGACGGCTGGCCGGTCGCTACCGGCGGCGACCTGTCGCAGCCGCTGCGCAAGCCAGCGGGTGGGCGGGCCGGCCCGAACGGCTTCGCACTGTCAGACGACTTCTCTACCGACCGGTTCGGCGTGCAGTGGTCCTTCCACGACCCGCGACCCACCGAGATGCAGCGGATCACCCGCGACGGTCGCGGCATGCTGCTGGCCGGTGCCGGCGGTTCGCCGGCGGACAGCGCTCCCATGGTCTGCTGCGCTGGCGACCGCGCCTACGTGGTGGAGCTCACGCTGGAACCGTCCGACAACGCAGAGGCCGGGCTGTTGCTGTTCTACAACCACAAGGCGTTCGTCGGCGTCGGCTTCACGCCGGACACGATCAAGACCTTCGAATACGCGCAGGAACTTTCCTGGACCCGCATCCAGCGGGACAACCGGCGGGTGCGCGTGCGCCTGACCAACGATCACAACGTGGTGACCTTCGAGTACTCGCACGACGACGGACACAGCTGGCAACTGCACACCTTGCGCATGGAAGTGTCCGGCATCCACCACAACGTGTTCGGCGACTTCCTGAGCCTGAAGCCGGGCATCTATGCCGCGGGCAAGGGGCCGGTGCGGATCAGCGATTTCCGCTACCGTGCGATCGAGGGCAACCCGCTGGTGTGATGCCGCGGAGCGCTTGCGAAACCGCACAGCGGGAAGCACCGGTTCACCGCACGGCCGGAACCCGGAAGAGGAGCGCAGATGGCCTCGTCAGCGGGGCCATCTGCGCCGGGCGCTTTGCCGACAAGCGGCAAGGACACCGCTCCCGCATGCATCACGCCACCTCGCCCGGCAGTCGCGTCGAAGCGGCGCTGACTGCCTGGCGCTCACGCACCGGACGCGTGATTCCTCACGGCTTGCCGGCGAACAGCTTCAGGTCCACCGCATTGGCCATGGCTTGGTAGCCCGCGCTGCTGGGGTGCAGGTGGTCGCCGCTGTCGTAGTCGGCGCGCATCTTGTTCGGCGCCGCCGGGGCGCGGACCGCCTTGTCGAAATCCACCACGCCGTCGAAGGCGCCGGAATGGCGGATCCACGCGTTCACCTGCTCGCGCGTCTTTTCGCCCGCGGCGCTGTGGTACGGCCAGCCGTTGCCGCCGTACGGCGTCAGGGTGGCGCCGTAGATCTTCACGTGCCGGGCATGCGCCCGTGCGATCAGCTGCTTCATGCCGTCGATCAGCTGCTGCGCGTCGATCTTGTCCTTGGCGTCCCAGGCGTAACCCGAACCACCGATATCGTTGATGCCCTCGAGCAGGATCACCCAGCGCACGCCGGGCTGGTCCAGCGCATCGCGGTCGAAGCGCGCCAGTGCGCTGGGTCCGTAACCGTCGTGCAGCACGCGGTTGCCGCCGATGCCGGCATCCGCCACGGCGATGGACGACAGCTGCGGGTCGGCCTGCAGGCGCGCAGCCAGGTAATCGGGCCAGCGCTCGTTCGCGTCCTGTTTGGAACCTACGCCGTCGGTAATGGAATCGCCAAAGGCGACGAGGGTGTGACGCGGGGTCGGGCCGGCCACTTCGACGTCGGTGAGGTAGAAGCGGCTGCCGCTGGTTTCATCTCGGGGGAAGTGCACTGCCCCGGTGGCATCGCCATGTTCGGTGATGTACGCGGTGGCCATCCCGGCGCTGTGGACAGTGGCCGGATGGTAGTGCGTGTCGGCCGGCGCGTAGATGCTCACCGCCAACGGCTGCAACGGCTTCACCGTCATCTTCACTGGATCGCTGAGCACCCTCTCGCCCTTGGCGATGGTGACGGTTGGCTTGCCATCGAACAGCAGCACATGGTCGCTGCCGGGCACCGTATCCGCCGCCCCCGCGCTCAGCGCCACGTGCACCGGACCCAGCGTGACCGGCACGCTACCGAGCAGGTTGGAAAGGCGCACGCGCAGCTCGGAACCGCCGATGCTGGTGCGCACGACCTGGCGCACCGTCTGGGCGTCCAGCACCGGGCCGACGGTGTCCGGCGGCGCCGACCACCCATCCGCCCAGGTACGTTGCGCGCTGCCGTCGGCCGCCATGGCGCCGCTCGCCAGCGCTCCGATGGCTCCGGCGATTACCCACTTCGTTACCCGATGCTGCATCTCGTTCCTCCTGCGTGGTTCCTGCCGATTCAACGGCGTATCGAGGGTCACTTCCCTGGTTTGCCCATCACCTTGACCAGCCCGGCTACCTTCCGGTCGAACGCGGCATCGCCGCCGGTGGCACTGAGGACGCCCGATGCGTTGTTCCAATGCAGCCGGGTGTTCATGCCCTTCCCTGCTTCATAGGCATACGAGGTGCCGTCGTCGTTGTAGAGGGCGAAGTCGCCGTCGCGGCCCGGATAGACGCGGATCTCGGCGATCGCCTGCTTCGACGCGGTCGACTGGATGTCCGAACCCAGCGGCACGATCGAGCCAGCACGAACGAAGACGGGGATCTGGTCGATCGGCGCCGCCACCTTGACCCAGCGCCCGCCGGCCAGCTTCTCGTTGGTCCAGAAGTTGTACCAATCGCTGCCGGCGGGCAGATAGACACTCTTTTCCGTCTGGCCCTGCGTGGTGACTGGCGCCACCAGGAAGGCCGGGCCGAACATGTATTGCGTGCCCAGGTCGGCGACGCTGGGATCGTTGGGGAAATCCATCCATAGCGGGCGCATGAACGGCGCGCCGGTGTCGTAGGTCTTCTTGGCTTGGCTGTAGATGTAGGGAATCAGGCGGTAACGGAGCTTGTCGTACTTCGCCATGATCGCCTCGGCTTGGTGGCCGTAAGCCCAGATTTCAGTGTGCTTGCGCATGCCATGCAAACGCAGCGTAGGCAGGAAGGTGCCGTATTCGAACCAGCGCGTGAGCAGTTCCGGGTAATCGTTGTTCTGGCCTACGGTGTCGCGCGCATCGGAAGGGTCGAGCAGCGGTGGCCTGGTCGCGTTGGTCGTCTGCGGCAACCATTGCCAGCCGCCGATGTCGTTGCCCCAGTAGGCGATGCCCGAAGCGGTCATGTTGAGGCCGGTGGGGATCTGACGCTGCAGGGCTTCCCAGCTCGGATCGACATCCGAGGACCAGAACAGCGCGCCGGTCCGCTGCGATCCGAGGTAGGCCGCGCGGGCGAGGATCAGCACGCGCTGGTCCGGCTTCCAGGCGCGCATGCCCTGCGCGACACCTTCCACGTGCAGCAGCGGATAGACGTTGTGATAGCGGTCGCCGGAGCCGATCGAGAAGAAGAAGCCGTCTGGCACGAGGTCCGGTTCGGTCTCGTCCAGCCACGGATAGTCGAAGCCGTGCGACAGGATGTTGTCGCGCACGTGGTCCCAGTACCACATGCGTGCCGCCGGGTTGGTCGAGTCGATCAGGGCGCCGGCGCGATCCGAACGGAACGGCAGGCCATCGACCGTCTTGCCATTCTTGTCCTTGAGGAAATAGCCCTTGGCGTCGAGTTCCTTGAAGTAGCGCCCGGCGCGTTCGAAGCGCGGCCAGATCGAGATGATCGACTTCATGCCCATGGCATGCAGCTGCCGGTTCATGCCGTCCGGGTCCGGGAATTCCGCCGGGTTGATGTCCAGCTGACCCATGTGCGTCCAGTAGAACCAGTCGATGACCATCACGTCGAGCGGGTAGCGCTTTTCGCGATAGGTGTGCGCGACGCGCAACACTTCGGCCTGGCTGTCGTAGCGTGCCTTGGACTGGATCAGGCCGAAGGCCGCCTTGGGCGGGATCGGCGTCTTGCCGGTCACCCGCGCGTAGGCCGAATAGATCGCTTCCGGCGTGTTGCCGACGATCACGAAGAAACTGACGCGCTCGCCGACTTTCGATTCGAAGCTGGTGTGGCCGCGGATGCCGGCGACGAAGTGCGTATCCGACGGGTTGTCCCAGATGATGCCGTAGCCCCTGGACGACACCATGAAAGGCACGCAGACGGTTTCGCCGCTCGGCGCGTCGTACCACTGCTTGCAATCGATGACGCGGCCGCGCAGGTCGAGCGGGCCGAGGCTGCCCTGATTCTGGCCCATGCCGTAATAGTGCTCGCCGGCGGGCGCCGAGAACGTGGCGCCCACCTGGTAGGTGGCTTCGCCCGCTACCTCGTGCGGCGACATGTTCCAGTCGGTCATGTCGACGATCGTCTCCCCTTTGGCGTTCTTCACCTGCAGGCGGACCGGCGCCAGGTCCGGCGCGAAATAGCGGTCCGTGATTCCCGGCACGTGCGGTGGCGGTGGCGCGTCCACATGCAGGGTCAGCGCCGGAGAGGCGAAGGTATCGCCGCCCTGGTCGTGGGTTTCGTGGAACGCCGAGTTGTCGGCGTGGGCGGTGATGATTCCGTAGCCGGCCGGCTTCAGCACCTGGGCCTTGTCGGCGGCGATCGTCACGTGGACGACGTTCGGCCCATAGGCCTCGACGCTGACCCATGCGCCTTGCCGGTCGAGCGTGGCCATCGGCGTGGCGTCGGTGGCAGCAACCGCCGTGGTGCAGGACATGAGCAGGCCCAGCCATGCGATCCGGGAAGTCCAAATGACACCCTCCCGGCGTCGGACGACTACCGCGGCGTCAGGCGCGCTCTCGAGATCCGCTTGTAGCGGGCGCAGTCGCATGCGGCTCATGGTGCTTTCTCCATGGTCAGGTCGGCGGCCAGCGGCGTGTGGTCGGAAGCATCGCCCACGCGGATCACGAAACGGCCCGGGTCGACCTTCCAGTCGTTGCCTTCGGGGTCGTAGTAGGCGAACGCACGCCGGTCGAGCGTGAGAGTGACACGCCGGCTCTGTCCCGGTGCCAGATTCACTTTCTCGAACGCCTTCAGTTCGCGCTCCGGGCGCTCGACGGTGGCCGACGGATCGCTCACGTATACCTGCGCCACTTCCGCAGCGGCACGCGTGCCGGTGTTGCGCACCTCGAAAGACACCTGCACCGAGTCGCCGTCGTGCGCTTTGGCCGGCCTCACCTCAAGCCCGGAGAACGCGAACGTCGTGTACGACAGGCCGTAGCCGAACGGGAACAGCGGCTGCGGCTTGTCCGGGTGGCTGGTGTACCAGCGGTAGCCGACGAATAGGCCTTCGCCGTAGTCCACGGTGGGATGGGTACCCGGCGGGTGCGGCGGCGCGTCGTAGTAGTCGTGGGTGGGGTTGTCCTGCCAGCGGCGTTCGAAACTGATCGGCAACTTGCCTTCCGGCGAACGCGCACCGAACAGCACCTCGGCCACAGCGCGGCCGCCCTCCTGTCCCGGATACCAGTTCTGCAGCAGCGCCGGCACCTGGTCCAGCCAGTTGGCCGTGGCGTAGCCGCCGCCCGAGGTCACCGTGACCACCGTCTTCGAATTCGCCTTCGCCACCGCCTCGATCAGCGCCTCCTGGCCCCAAGGGAGCGCGAAGGTGCGGTCGAAGGCCTCGCTTTCCGAAGTCGGATCGAAGCCGACCGCCACCACCGCGGCATCGGCCATCGACGCCATCTTCAGTGCCGCCGGCGAGATCAGGTCGTCCACCGGCACCACGCCCAGGCCCATGCGGCTGTAGTCCACGTCGGGCAGATAGTCCAACCGCACCGACACCACCTGCTCCGCCTTGAGGTCCAGCGCGGCATACAGCGGCGCCTGCCCTTCGCGCTTGGGCTGCGTGATCACCGCCTTGCCGTCCACGTACAAGGTGTAGCTGTCCGCGCTGGCCGCCGCGGTGAGAAACAGATAGCGCCCCGCTTGCGGTGCCACGTAGCGCCCGCTCCAGCGGATGCTACGACGCTGCGCGGCCGGCGTGGTCCACAACTCGGGCTTCCACTGGTCGACGTGTGCGTCCACTGCGGTCGCCGTCGGCGTGCCGCGGAAATCGGAGTTGTCGAAGGTCTGGCGCTGCAGGCCAGGCTGGCCTTCGGCAGTGGCGAAGCCGTCGCGCTTGAACACCGTGTCCGGTGACGGCAGGCCGCGGTCATACAGCACGCGCACGCGCTGGCCGAGGTGATCGACGATGCCGCCGAGGATGCTCTCGGTGCGGAACGTGTCGATGTGCGAGCTGCCGCCAGCGGTGGCGTAGCCCGGATAGGCGTCCGGGCCGATCACCGCGATGGTCCTGATCGCGCCGGCATCCAGCGGCAGCAGGTGGCGCGCGTTCTTCAGCAGCACCAGCGACTCGCGCGCCGAGTCCAGTGCCACCCGGTCGTTGGCGGCGTCGAACAGCGGCTGCGCCAGGTCCCGCTGCGGCCGGTCGAGGAAACCGAAACGTACCGCGGTGCGCAGGATGCGCCGCACCTTGTCGTCCAGCTCGACCCTGGACAGCGTGCCGTCGCGCAGGCCGGACAGCACGAGCGCAGGCTGCATCTTGTCGGCCGCGGGCATCTCCAGGTCGAGGCCGGCCCTGAAGGCCTTGAGGCCGTCGTCCACCGCGCCCCAGTCAGACATGAACAGTCCATCGAAGCCCCAGTCGTGTTTGAGGATGCCGCTGACTAGATTCTTGTTCTCGGCGGTGTACTCGCCGTCGAGCTGGTTGTAGCTGCTCATCACCGCGCCGACGTGGCCCTGCTTCACCGCCATCTCGAATGCGCGCAGGTAGATCTCGTGCAGCGGCCGCGGCGCGATCACCGAATTGATCTGGCGGCGGTCGTATTCGGAGTTGTTGGCGGCGAAGTGCTTGATCGTGGCCACCACGCCCTGGCTCTGGACGCCGTCGATCAGGCCCACGGCCGTGCGGCCGGCGAGGTAGGGATCTTCGCCGTAGTACTCCATGTTGCGGCCGTTCTGCGGTGCGCGGTAGATGTTCACGCCCGGCCCGAGCAGGAAGCTGATGCCGCGGGCGCGCGCATCGCGCCCCATCGCCACGCCGACGCGCCGGGCCAGCACCGGGTCCCAGCTCGCCGCCAGCGCGATGCCACCGGCGTAGGCGTTGGAGGGGGCGCCCACGCGCACACCATAGGGCCCGTCCGACATGCCCAGCGCCGGCAGGCCGATCGACGGCATGGCGCGGATATCGAAGCCGTCGGAGCCGCCGATCAGCGCCACCTTCTGCTCCAGTGTGAGCTTGTGCAACAGGCTGTCGACCCGCTGCTCGACCGCGGGCGAATCGGGCTGCGGCTCGCTAGCCAGCGCCGGCAGGGCGAGGCCGGCGATCAGCAGGCTGACAAGGAGTCTGGGTGGCAGAAGCCGTCTGGGCTGCAAAGCCCGCCGAGCGGTCCATTTTCCCGCCGCCTGTTGGCCCATGGTGTCAACCATGGGCCGGCGAATCGTCGAGAAACTGTCCTCGCCTGGCGAGCTCTTCGCCTCGAACATTCCTGCCACCCAGGCTCCTGGTGCTTTCCAGCGGATCATGCGGACATCCTTCAGTACGTGGCCAGCTTGACGCGCAGCCACTGCGGTTCGCTGGAGAGATTGAGGCCGTAGTCGGTCTGGTCGCCGTTCCACACGCGCAGGAACTGCCATTGGCCGTCGACGTAGCGGCCCTCTTCCACGCGCTCGAACAGCGAATGCCTGCCGGCATTGCGTCCGGCCGGCTGGAAACTCACCCGTGCGTGTTCGCCAGCCACCAGATATTCATCGCGGCCGAGTCGCACGATCAGCACCCCACCCCGCGGCGTCGGATTGCCCTGCGCCGGTGGAGTGCCGAACTGTGGCAAGCCGTAGCCGATCTGCGCGGTCCAATCGCCCAGATCGACCTGCTGGGTGTGCGTCTGTTCTGGCTCGGACACGCCCCAAACCCTGCCCTCGACATTCGCCTTGGCGACCAGCGATGCGATCGGGCGCAACAGTGCGTAGTCCAGCGCGAACGGCTTCAGGGTCTCCGCATCGATCTTGTGCGCGCCCAGTGGCCAGTTCGAATAGCCGGTGTAGTCCATGCCGAACGGCGAGAAGCCGATCGCGCCATGCCCAAGCGCAGCGAACACGTAGCGCGCATAGGGTGCCGCGTTGCCGGTCTCGCCGACGAACAACGGATTGTCAGTGCGGCTGTAGCGATCCAGCACGGCGGTGTACTTCGCGTACTCCGGCAGATAGATGTCCGGTGCGACCATGTCGAGCGACGGCGCCGTCGCCCGCCAGATGTCGAGCACGTTGTCGGTCGGTCCGCCGCTGGAATAGCTGCCCGGCGGACCGGGATGGAACGGGTCGCGCAACGCCACGTTGGCGTAGATCGGCAGGTCGTAGACCGCCTTGCCCGCGGCGGCGACCTGCTCGACGTAGTGCGCGATGGCCCAGGCGTAGGAGAACTCGGCGGCATCCTTGCCGAACACGTCGATCCAGCTGCCGGCGTGACGCTGGGTCTTCGCCAATACTGCTGCCGGCACCGGCGACTGCAGCAGCCGGTCGCCCGCGGACGAGTAGTCGCGGTCGGTGCCGTAGGTGCCGGTTTCGTTCTCCACCTGCACCATGATCACGGTGTGCTGGTCTCCGTCGATCTTGCGCAGGTGCTTCATCAGGGCCACGAAAGCTTTGCGGTCGGCGTCGAGCGTGGACTGGGCGAACGGCGACAACGAGTTCAGCGTGTCGCCATCCTTCTTGCGCACGCGCGGGAAGCGCCGGTTGTCCAGCTTCACCCAGGCGGGTGCGTAGGCTGGGCCGTTGTTCTTCCAGGTGGCGAACCACAGCAGCACCAGGCGCAGGTGATGTTCGCGCGCCTGGCTCACCAGGGTGTCGAGGAAGCTGAAGTCGAACCGCCCTTCGGTCGGTTCGATCTGCTCCCAGGCGATCGGCACCTGCACGGTGTTCGCGTGCAGCGTCTCCATCGCCGGCCAGACCTTGGGCAGCATCGCCGGCCAGCCGCTGGAGTTGTTCACCTGCGCGCACAGCATCAGGTAAGGCTGGCCATCCACCAGCAGCATGTGGCGGCCATGCGCGCTGATCACGCGCGGCGGCGGCGTGGCGGCCACGGGCCGCGCGACGAAGATGTCGAACGCAAGCACGAGCGCGCCGATAAAGGACCAGGGCTTCACGGTGCGGATTCCTTGGGTTCGCCATAGACAATGCCGCGCCCGCCGGTGGCCAGATACACGCGGCCGAAGACGCGGAGGTCGCCGGTGAGGTGGGTGATGCGACCGTACTGGTGGGCGTCGTCGTTGATACGCTGCCAGTGCTGGCCGCCGTCGAACGAGCGGAACAGGCCCTGCTGCTTCCCGTAGCGGCCCGCCACGAACAGCGCGGGCGAGTACCTGCCCGGCGCCGGCTTGCCGAAGCCGAAGGCGTCGACGCCGACGATGCCGGGCAGCTCCTGCAGCACGCGGCCCGTGTCGTCGCCGCGCATCAGCGGCAGGTCGCGCGCGGCCAGATAGAGCACGCCCGCTGCATCGGGCGCGGCTTGCAGCTGCACGTGGTCGTGCCCGCGCGCGGCGGCGCCCAGCTCGCCTGCCAGCGGCAAGAAGCCCGCACCGCCGTCGCGGCTCGCGTACAGCGCACCGGTGCGTGGATCGAACGCATAGCAGCGGCGCGGGTCGATTCGGTCGCCCAGCACCTCCACGCCGCCCGGCAGATCCGCCACGGCCTGCCAGCTGCGTCCGAAATCGTGGGTGAGGTAAACGTGTTTCGCATGGCGCGGCGCCCATAGCACGCCGTCGCCGTCGGCCGTGAACGCGATGCTGCCCGCGCCCTCGCCTTCCGGCGGCTCACTGGCGAACGCCTGCCAGTGCTGGCCGCCGTCGGCCGACCAGGCTGCACGCACCGCCGGCCCGAACGGCTCGCGCAGGTAGCCGCTGCGCACGATCCGCGCTGGCCGCTGCCCGGCGTAGTCGATGGCTTCGCTGTTGGCGTAGCGCGGCGGCGCCTGGAACTGCAGCGGCGCCACATCGAGGCCGTCGTGGCGATAGCCGTCCAGGTCGCCCAGCGCGCTCAGCAGGTGCGCGCCCTGCGGCGGGCTGATCAGGCCCAGCGGCACGGTTTCCTCCAGCCCGCGGTCCGCGAAGCTCCAGTGCACCTCGCCGCCCCGGTCGAGCCGGCCCATGTCGCGCGTGGACCACAGGCCGTAGCCGGTGACGAAGATCACGTGATCGGGATCGAACGGGTCGATGGCCACGGTGGTCATCCAGTGCGGCGTGTGCTCGACCGTCCAGGGCGCCTCACGGCGATCGAACACCGAGCGCGCGAACACTTCCGTCCAGTGCGCGCCGCGGTCAGTACTGCGGAACAGCAGGTCGTGCGGCGTGTAGCGATGATGCGTGCTGGCGACCAGTACAGCCGGATTCGAAGGTGCGACCGCGACATCGCCCCAGCCGAAGCCCGCGGGCTTGCCCTGGCCGGGCCGGCTTTGATCGGGTATGGGCGTGATGTCCGTCCAGCGGCGGCTGTCCGGCTGCCAGCGCCAGAGGGAGCCGTCGTTCATGGTGTCCGGGCCGGGCTCGTCGCCGTAGCTCAGGTAATAGTCGCCGTCGCTGGCGCGGTGCATGTGGCTGGGCCGCAGGCCCACCGGCTGGCCCGGCACGGCGCTCCAGCTGCGTCCGCCGTCGGTGGAGCGAAACAGGCTGGTCTGGCGGGTGGACACGCCGGCGTAGATCACCGGCGTCGGCTGGCCGTGCCGCCCGCTGGCCGGGTCGAACACCACGAACACGATGCCGATGGGTTGGGTGCGCCAGGCGTTGCTTGCGCTGGCCGACGGCGAGGTAGCCACGGCCGGAAAGCTGGTCACCCGCTCCCAGTGCGCGCCATGGTCGGTGCTGCGCCATAGCCCGGCGTTGCGCGAACCGAGGAACAGGACGCGGCCGTCGTTCGGATCCACCGCCAGCCGCTCGCCGTTGCCGCGCCCCAGCTCGTTGCCACCGAGCTGGAACGGCAGGTCGACGCGCCGGAAGCTGCGGCCCTGGTCGTGCGAGCGCAGGATCGCGGCGTCGCCAGACTGTGCCGTGGTGTACGTGCCCGCGGCGAGGTACAGCCACTGCGGATCGGAGGGATCGACCGCCAGGCTGTCGATGCCGAACAGGTTCTCGTCCTTCGCTTCGATCCAGTCGGTCAGCGGCTGCCAGCGTCCGTGTTCCCGGTCCCAGCGATAGGCGCCTCCCACATCGGTGCGCGCGTAATACAAGCCGCGCACGGATGGGTGAAAGAGCAAGCCGGAGACATAGCCACCGCCGCCGATGCGTACACCGGCGAAGCGGTAGGGAATGGCGTTGGGCTGGCTGGCGTGGGCACTCAGCGAGAGGAACAAAGAGCAGGCGATGACGCCGATCTTTCTGAACATGTCGAAGAAACTCTCTCTCAACCTTGCCACTGTCCGTCCCGACCTAGGCGCTGAACACGCCGGAACGCGGCGAGGCGTTTCCGGCGGCCAGCGAGGTACCCGACGCTGGACGGTTCCGACCCCGCCGGGATCCCCATCGACGGCTCCGGCACCGCACGATCAGAACGCCACGCGCATCGTCAGCGCATAACGGGTGTCGTTCACGTACCAGGAAGTGGTGTGCTTGCCGGATGCGTTCTGATACATGACCGTGCGCTGTTCGGCGTTGTTGAGGTTGTTCATCTCCACGCCGAGCTTCACGTGCTCGTTGAACGCGTAGAAGATCGAACCGTCCAGCTGTCCGTACGCATCGGCGAATACCGGCAGCTTCCACGGAATGCTGTTGTCGGTTCCGTTGTAGCCATTCGGACCGATCGACAGCAGATACCGGCTGCGCCAGTTGTAGGCCAGCCGCACCTGCCACGGACCGTGCTCGTAGAAGCCGGCGACGTTGAGCGAATTCCTCGACAGGCCGTCCGCCGGGAGGTTGCCGTAGGTGGAGCCGTCGGTATCGACCGGCACCGCGGTGGTGTCGTGCGGCACGTGGGTCCTGCTGCGGATGTAGGTGTAGTTCGCCGACATGCCGAAGCCCTTGACCGGCAGGAAGTCGAAGAACTGGTTCCAGCCGATTTCCGCGCCGTCGATGGTCGCCTTGCCAATGTTCACCGGGCGGGTGATCAGGTACTGGTAGTTGTTGCCATCGACGCCCGGATAGGTGACGAAGCGCGACTCGTTGCGGAAGTAGTCCCTGATGCCCTTGTGGAACAGGTTGATCCAGGCCATGCCGCCGCGGTCCTGGTCGAAGTACCACTCCAGCGACAGGTCGAACTGGTCGGCCTTCATCGGCGTCAGGTACGGATTGCTGTTCGAACTGCCGGTCAGGGTCAGCTTGTCGATCGGCAGCGTGGTGGCACCCGGCGGCGGCGTATAGCCCGACACCACCGCGGCATTGAGAATCTGATAGGCCTGCATCTGGCTGAACTCGGGCCGCGCGATCGCCTTGGAGAAGGCAAAGCGCGTGACCCAGTCCGGCGCGAACTCCCACTTCAGGTTCAGGCTGGGCAGGACGTCGGTGTACTCGTTGCGGGCATTGATGGGCGCGGACTGGCCCGCACCCAGATACGGCGCCAAGGCCAGGTTGGGATACACCAGGAATCCATCGGCGGAGTTCCGGGTCTTCACCGCGCGGACGCCGACGTTGCCGCTCAGGTTGGCATCGTCCACGCCGAAGTCGAGCATGGCATACGCCGCATAGGTCTTTTCGTGCTGGGCATTGGTGTGCGCGGCATCGAGCAGCGTGGGCTGGTACGGGTTGGCGTAGCAGCAGGAATAGAACGGAATGGCGGCGTCGTGGATGGCCGCGTAGCTGCCCGGGTAGCCCAGCGCGGTAGACAGGATCGGCGCGTAGAACGCGCCCGGTACGCCGGCGTCGCCCTTGTAGAAGTTCTTGAACGTGTCCAGGTGCACCAGGCTGCTGTTGACCGTGCCGTTGAGGTCCAGGCCGGGCAGCGGCACGCCGCCGGGTAGCGCCCAGTACTGCATCCAGGTCTGGAACACTGGCATCCAGTTGTAGCCGGTGTCGATGTTGTCGGCATAGCGGTTGGTCAGGCGCACGCCCGCCTTCACGCCCTGCACGAACCCACTGCTGAAGCGGTGGTCGATATCGGCGCGCCAGGCCAGCTCCTTTGCGTAGTTCTGGTTCTGGTGGTCCATGGTGAACCCCCAGTAGTAATTGGCGGGTTCCCCGGTAAAGCTGGTGTCGACGCCGATGCGCGGCGGGCTGCTGCCGTTCAGGGCGACGTCGATGTAGGGCACGTTGGTGCCCAGCGCCACGGTGGAATCCAGGCTTTTTGTGGTGGCCTTGACGAACTGCACCGAGCTGGAGAGGTCGGTTTGGTCGCCCAGCCGCCACTTCATGCCGGTGGAGAAATCCGTGGTCTTGGAGCGGCTGTCCGAAGCACGGATGTCGGTGCCCATCGGCACGCCGCCGGGCTGCGTGAGACGACCGGACTGGAATACGCCGCCATTGATCTGGCTCGGCTGGCTGGCGTCCACCACCACCTGGGTCGGGTCGTTGCTGACGAAGATCGCATCCTCGTCCCAGACCTCGTGATACTTGCTCTGGAACGCGGTGGCGTAAAGGTCGAGGTCGTCGCTGGGCCGCCACTGG
Source organism: Dyella ginsengisoli (assembly GCF_044904665.1). NCBI lineage: Bacteria > Pseudomonadati > Pseudomonadota > Gammaproteobacteria > Lysobacterales > Rhodanobacteraceae > Dyella > Dyella ginsengisoli. The sequence continues at coordinate 624,292 of NZ_JADIKM010000003.1, read as the reverse complement.
AAGGCCAGGTAGTAGCCGTCGCGCTTTCGGTTGTACTGCAGGGTGCGCCAGTCGGCACCGCGCGGCACCCAGATGCCGGCGGCGTTCTTGAAGAACGGACGCACGAACAGGCCGTCCGTGCGCGTGGTCAACCGGGAGTCGGCGATGTCGACAAGGAAGCCCATTTCGCCGAGGCTGGTGTTCCAGCGATTGCTGTAGAGCACCGAAGCGGACGGCTTGTACTTCTTGCTGAAGTCGCCGTAGTTCTCGCTGGCCGACGCGGCGATCTTCTGGCCCTGGAAGTCGAAGGGCATGAAGGTGCGCAGGTTCACCGTGCCGCCCAGGCCGCCTTCGATCATCTCGGCCGTCTGGTTCTTGTAGACGTCGACGCCGGACATCAATTCCGACGGCACGTCCTGGAAGCTGAGCGCGTGCCCGCCGTTGGCGGAGAAGATGTCGCGGCCGTTCAACTCCGAACGCACCTGGGTCAGGCCGCGCACCTGCACGCCACTGCCTTCGGCGGAGAAGTGCTCCGGATCGCCCTGCGAGAGGAAGTGGTCGATGGTGACGCCGGGAATGCGCGACAGGGTTTCCGTGACGCTGCGGTCCGGCAATGCGCCGATGTCCGTGGCGGACAACGAATCGACGAAGGTGTCGGCGTCGTACTTGATGTCCTGCGCCTTCTCGACCGAGGCCCGGATGCCGGTCACCACGACGGCAGAGAGGTTCTTGGCCTGCTTGTCGTCGACCTTCGCAGTGTTCTTCGGCGATTTCGCTTCGGTGGCTGACGCCGCCGATCTGACCTGATCCTGCGCCTGTGCTCGGGCTATCTCGGCAGCCGGCTGCGCGTGCAGCTCCAGTGGTCCGCTGCACAGCAGCCCCAAGGCAATCGCCCCCGACAACCGCGCCATCGGCAATCGGTTCATCGAACGACGACGCCCTACATCAAACGTGAACTTGCCCGGCATGATGAACCCTCCCCCAAGAATTGACGTGGCCGACCTGTTCGAGTGTCCGTCGGCTCTTCCCCCGCGACCTGCCCAGCATTCCCGGTCCCTCTACGCACCCGGTGATGCTGGCGTGTATTGATGCTGTCGCGACTTGCTAAAGCCGTACAATTGCGAAATCGAAAGCCACGGCTAACGTTTCTCTGTGTGCGCCCGCAGCATGCGCGTTGCCGGAGGATTCGCCGGAAATGCGCAGCGACCTGCGTCGCCAAGGCACAAGCTTCCGCCGTGATGGTTCGTGGGGCACCCGTTGCCGCGGCATTTGGCGGCAATTGCTATCGGAGCACGCCGCGTGCCCGGTCGAATGTCTGCGATCCAGCCTGTCTAAGCGGCGCGATCCAGCAAAGACATGTATCCGGCCAGATGAAGCGATTGCCCCCCGCACGCTGAGGCGTTGCCCACTGCTATCGGCAACTCTGGTGACTCATCGCTTCAACTCGCCCCAGTGCATAGTGGTCGATGGCCGATTCGGCCGATTCGTCACGGGACAGGACCCGGGATCCGCCAAGGCGACGGAGGAGTAGGTCCTAGCGCTGCTTTGAGCCCTGCGCTTCGGGGCAAAAGATATCCGCCCTATCCCCGGTGACTTGGACTTGTCGTCTAGCCGACGCTCCCTGCCCCTTCTACGCTTGTCCGCTGTTGAGACTCGGCTGGTCAATTTTTCGGATCGAGGCCGCCAAAAGTGGCCTGCAACGCCGTAACCACGTAGATTTGGCGGGCCAAGCGGCCATCGCTCCATAAGGAGCGATGCATTTCACGAGACCAGAGATGATGGCCACCAAATCCACTGCCAAGAAGACCACGAAAGCGAAGCCGGCTCCCAAGGCGGCACCCGCAATCAAGCCGATCAAAGACGCCTTGAGCAAATCGGCGCTCATCACCCACCTGGCCGAGCAGGCCAGCATCGAGGCGAAGCACGTCAAGGCGGTGCTCGCGGCACTCGAGCACACGGTGCTCGGCGCGGTGCACAAGAAGGGTGCGGGTCATTTCACCCTCCCCGGCCTGTTCAAGATCAACGCCGTGCACGTGCCGGCGAAGCCGAAGCGCAAGGGCAAGAATCCCTTCACCGGTGAGGAACAGGTGTTTGCCGCCAAGCCGGCCACCGTGAAGGTGAAGGTGCGTCCGCTCAAGAAGCTCAAGGACGCGGCAGTCTGATGTCGGCCCGGGATTTCCTGCAGCGCCCAAGGGCTGCAGGGAATCCCGGGCGGAGAGTGCATTTCCCCATCAGCTAATGATTCTACTCGCGAGGAAAAACATGGCTATCAATCTCGACTCGCTCTCCCCTTCCGAACTCCAGGCGCTCATCAAGACCGCCGAGGCGCAGATGGAATCTGCCCGCAAGAATCAGGTCCAGGAGGTCCGCACCCGGATTGACGCGCTTCTCAAGGGTGCTGGCCTGAGCATCGATGAGGTTTATCCCAGGCGCGGCGGCAAGGGCGCCAAGGGCGCGAAGGCGGCTGTCGCACCGAAGTATCGCAACCCGGAGAACGCCGCCCAGACCTGGTCCGGCCGTGGCAAGCGTCCGGTGTGGTTTTCCGCGGCCTTGAAGAAAAAGGGCGTCACGGCCGAGAGCCTGCTCATTGGCGGTTCCGCAGCGAAGTCTGCGCCCGCTAAGAAGGCTGCAACGAAGGCCGCCAAGAAGGTCGCCAGGAAGGCGCCGGCAAAGAAGGCAGCGAAGAAGTAAACCCCTCGCTCGCGGGAAGAAGGCCACATCGGCCTCGGCGGCACAGCCGCTACACAGCCAGGGACAGCAACGAAAAGGGCCGCGATGCGGCCCTTTTCGTTGCGCGGATCACACGCTCGGGCCTCAGCGGCCGAAGATGATTTCCGTGCCTTCGTGATCGCGATCCCAGCCGCGCAGCTCGTCGCGGATGTGCGCGATGCGCTGGCGGCCGAGTGCGTTGCGCTCCTCGTCCAGCACATGGCCGTCGAGCAGCTCGGCCATGCGCTGGGCGGTGGGCAGCATGGCGTCCCAGGCATCGAGCGCGGGGATGGGCGCGGGCAAGGTCATGAAGAAGCTCACACCCGGGGTGCGCAGCGCTTCGAGCCGGCCGAGGTCGAAGTTGCCCGGCTTGAGCATGTTGGCCACGCTGAAGATCGGGCCCAGCTCGCGCTTGCCGTCGATCAGGCGGTGGTAGATACCCATGTCGCCGAAATCGAGGCCGGCCTTTTCCGCCGCCACGATGAGGTCCGGACCGTTGAACAGCTGCCCTTCGCGCGCCACCACGAACAGCGTGACGATGCGCTCCACCGGCAGCTGCGCCGGCCGCTTGCCCAGATCCGAACGGGGCGTGGGGCGCGGTTCGGGTGCCGGCGCCGGCGCCGCGGTGGTGACCGGCTGCGGTGCAGGCGGCAGCGGATGTTCCGCCTGGGTCGGCGAACGCAGGGCGTCGATGATCGACGCGGCCTGGCTGGACGGTTTGTGCGTGGCGACACGCGCGTCAGCGCCGGTGCGCTCACCGGCCAGCGTGGCCCCGAGTTTCTCCAGCTCCGCACGCAACCCCATGTCCAGCTCGCCCTGCTGCGGGCTCACCGGTGAATCCGGGTAATCGCGGTCGAGCGTGGTGAAGAACGGATCGTCGGCCAGGCTCGCCTGACCCACGGTGGGTTCGCGGCGCTCGCCCGGCGTGGGTTCCGGCGCGGCGCGGCGCCTGCCTTGCTCCTTCTTCGGCTGGCCGAACAGCCAGATCAGGCCGAGCACGATCAGGCCGACGACGAGCAGCGGGATGCCGACGTTGGCATTCCAGGCCAGGGCGAGCGTGGCGTCGATGGGTGTCGATTGGACGGGCGTGGAGTCGAGATTCATCGCGGTGTCCTCAGGCAGCGCCTGCCAGTTTAGCCGCTTCGGCCAGGTCCACCTGCACCAGTCGCGACACGCCCGGCTCGCGCATGGTCACGCCGCACAGCTGGGTGGCCGCTTCCATGGTGGCCTTGTTGTGGCTGATGAAGATGAACTGCACCTTCTCGCTCATCTCGCGCACCATCGCCGAGAAGCGGCCCACGTTGGCCTCGTCCAGCGGCGCATCCACCTCGTCGAGCAGGCAGAACGGCGCGGGGTTGAGGCCGAAGATGGAGAACACCAGCGACACCGCGGTGAGTGCCTTCTCGCCGCCGGACAGCAGCGAGATGTTGGACACGCGCTTGCCGGGCGGCCGCGCCATGATCGCCACGCCGGTGTTGAGCAGGTCGTCGCCGGTGAGTTCGAGGTAGGCATGGCCGCCGCCGAACAGGCGCGGGAACAGCTCCTGCACGCCGGCGTTGACCTTGTCGAAGGTTTCCTTGAAGCGCTGGCGCGTCTCGCGGTCGATCTTCTTGATCGCACCTTCCAGCGTCTCCATCGCGCTGGTGAGGTCGGCGATCTGGTTGTCGAGGTAGGTCTTGCGCTCGCTCTGCTCGGCGTGTTCCTGGATCGCGGCCAGGTTCACCGGCTCCAGCCGCACGATCTTCTGACCGATGTCGGTGAGCTGGCGGCGCCAGGCGTCGGCGTCGGCGTCTTCGGCCAGCTCGGCCAGCAGCGGCTCCAGCTCCAGGCCCGAAGCGGTGATCGCGTCGGCCAGCTGCTGCGCACGCATCTGCAGCGCCTGCGCGGCCAGGCGCTTCTCGGAAAGCTGCTCGCGCAGGCCGGCCAGCGCCTGCTCGGCCAGCTGGCGCTGCTGCTCCAGCTTGCGCACTTCGATGTCGCAGTCTTCCAGCACGCGGCGCGCGTCCACCAGCTGGCGATCGACCAGCAGGCGCTGGTCGAGGTAGGTCTGGCGTTCGGCTTCCAGTTCGGCGATGGGATCGGCGCCGGAAGCAAGCTGCTCGGTGATCTCGGTGCGACGCGCCTCGACCACGCGGATCTGCGCGTCCAGTCGCGACAGCGCCTGCTCCAGCGAGGCCAGTGAGGAGCGCTTGGACTCCATCGACAGTGCCAGCGAATGCGCCTGGTCGGCCGCCTCGCGCGCGTTCATGCGCGCTTCCTCGCGCGCTTCGAGCAGGGCGCGTCGCTCGTTCTCCAGCTCGCGGCGCTGGTCTTCGAGGTCGCCCATGTGGTTGACCGATTCGTCCAGCCGGGCGCGCGCCTCGCGCGTCTGCGACTGCAGCTCGTCCAGCTGCTCGATCAGCGTCGACAGCTCGCCAGCGACCTTCTCGGCGCGTGCTCGCGCGGTCTCGACCTTGCCACGATGGCTCTGCAGCTGACCGGCCAGCTCGGACTGGCGGCGGTGGGCGTTGTAGAGCTCGCGCTGCGCGTCGTCGCGGGCGCGCTCGGCCTCGAACTTGGCGGTGCGCAGATCTTCCAGCTGGCCGGTGGCTTCCTCGATGCGAGCTTCCAGCGTGGCCACCTGTTCGGTGAGCAGGCGGATCTCGCGTTCGCGTGCCAGCACGCCGACCTGGTTGCCCTGCGCGCGACGCACGCGCGCCCACTGCGGCGCCAGCCATTCGCCGGTGCGGGTGATCACGGATTGCCCCGCCGGCAGCGAGGCGACCCGACGGCGCGCTTCGTCCAGCGTCTCGGCGGTGTGTACCTGCCCCAGCATCTGCATCGCCGCCGCCGGGCCGCGCACGCGCGCGGCGAGCGTGCCCTCGGCGCCGGCCCCGCCGGTTTGCGCGGCAAGCAGTGCAAGGTCGGCCTCGCCCAGCGAGCCGAAGTCGCCGGACAGCGCCAGCGGATCGTCCACCAGCACGCCATCGAGCAGGCCGGCCAGCACGGTTTCCACCGCGGACTCCCAGCCGGCATCGACCTGCAGCGATTCGCCGAGGCGGCGCGCCTTGTCGAGGCCGAAGCCGGCGAGCCAGCCGCTGGCGGCGGTTTCTTCCTGACCGAGCGCGGCATGCTGCAGGGCTTCGAGCGAGGACAGCCGGCCGCGTGCGCTCTGCAACTGCTGGCGCGTCTCGTTGAGCGTGGACTGCACCTGGCGCTCTTCGTCCAGCACTTTTTCGTGGCCGGACTTGTGCTGGTCGAGCAGGCTGCCCAGCGTCTCGACGCGCTCGCGCTGCGTCTCGTGTTCGGTTTCCAGTTGTTCGGCGGCGGCGTCGAGCGCGGCGACGTCGGTCGCCTTCTGCTCGGCATCGAGTGCTTCGCGGCGCTTGGAGAGATCGATCGCCTGGCGATCGAGGTAGTTGAGCTTGGTGCGCTCCACCTCCGCAGCGCGGCTGGATTCACCGGCGGTGCGGGTATAGGCGTCCCAGCGCTGCTGCCAGTCGGCCAGCTTGGCTTCGGTGCTGCGCTGGGCTTCGGCGGTGTCGTCCTGCAGCTGCTGCAGTGCCTCGAGTTTCGGCTCGCCCTCGGCCAGCGCGAGCGCCAACGTCTCGATCTGCTCGCGGTCGGTGGCGATGTGCGCGGACAGCTCGGCGTGCTCGCGCTCGGCCTCGCCCTGCGCGCGCTGCAGGCGCTCGGCGGTTTCCTTGTTGTAGCGCACCTGCTGCTCGACGCGGGCGATCTCGGCGCCGACCTTGTAGACCTCGGCCTGCACTTCGTTCAGATGCTCGCTGGCGCCGACGTGGCGATCGCGCACGCTTTCCAGCTGCGCCTCGATCTGGCGCTGCTCGGCGAGCTGCTTCTCGATGGCGATCTCGGCGGCAGACAGGCCCTGCCCTTCGCCGTCGTGCTGGCCTTTCAGCGCGCGGTATTCCAGTGCGCGCAGTTCGGCTTCCTTGCGGTTCTGCTCTTCCTTCAGGGCCTTCCAGCGCTCGGCGGCGCGGGCCTGCCGGTTGAGGTGATCGAGCTGCTTGTCCACCTCGTCGCGCACGTCCTTCACGCGGTCGAGGTTCTCGCGGGTGGACTTGATGCGGCTCTCGGTCTCCTTGCGGCGCTCCTTGTACTTGGAGATGCCGGCGGCTTCTTCCAAATGGGTGCGCAGGTCTTCCGGCGCCGCCTCGATGATCTGGCTGATCATGCCCTGCTCGATGATCGAGTAGCTGCGCGGCCCCAGGCCGGTGCCGAGGAACAGGTCGGTGATGTCGCGACGACGGCAGCGCGCGCCGTTGAGGAAGTAGGCCGACTGGCCGTCGCGGGTGACCTGGCGCTTGACCGAGATCTCGGCGTACTGGCCGTACTCGCCCTGCACCGAGCCGTCGGCGTTGTCGAAGATCAGCTCCACCGTGGCCTGCCCCACCGGCTTGCGCGAGGTGGAGCCGGAGAAGATCACGTCGGTGAGCGAATCGCCGCGCAGGCGGCTGGCGGCGCTTTCGCCCATCACCCAGCGGATCGCGTCGATGATGTTGGACTTGCCGCAGCCGTTGGGACCGACCACGCCGGTCATGTTGGTGGGCAGGTGCAACGTGGTCGGATCGACGAACGACTTGAATCCGGCGAGTTTGATCGTGGTCAGGCGCATCGGCAGGTCAACATTCCATGGAACGCCCGCACGGGCGTGAGGCGACAAAGCACTGTGCCAAACGGCAGGCGCCGCCGCAATGCATTGCGGCGGCACAATTTGCTTGAGAAAGGTGCTGCAAGATACTGATTTTAGGAGCTTGGAGCTCGCGCGTCGATGGACAGGGCATGGATGCCCTGGTCCATCAGGCCGTCCAGCGCGGCGTACACCATGCGGTGGCGCTTGATCGGCAACACACCGGCGAATGCGGCGCTGACGATCCGCACGTGGAAATGCCCCTTCCCCGCGTTGGTGTGACCAGCGTGCTTGTGGCCCTCGTCCAGCACCTCCAGCTCGGTCGGCGCCAGCGCGGCGACCAGCCGCTCGCGGATCTGCCCGACCATCGCCGCGCTCATGGCAGGGTCTTGCGGAACGGCTTGACCTCGACATGGGCGTAGACGCCCGTCGCCACGTAGGGGTCGGCAGCGGCCCAGGCCTCGGCATCGGCCTGGCTGGCGAATTCGGCAACGATCAAGCTGCCGGTGAAGCCGGCCGGGCCGGGGTCTTCCGAGGCGATCGCCGGGAAAGGACCGGCCAGCAGCAGGCGCCCTTCGGCCTGCAGCGCCTGCAGGCGAGCGAGGTGCTCAGGCCGGGCGGCCATGCGTTTGGCGAGGGAGTCGGGATGATCCTTGGCGTGGACGGCGAACCACATGCGATGACGCTCCTGCTTCGGGCAAAGCGACATTTTAGCGGGTGCAGCGGCGGTCACGCTTGAAGCAGCGCGCGACCATCCCGATTTCGGCACGGTTTGCCCACACAAGGAAGCGTGTCATGTGGTCTCTGTTCGTTGAAGGTCTCTCCCACGCGTTGTCGCTCATGGCGCACGGGCTGGGCGGCAGTTTCGGACTAGCCGTCATCGCACTTGCGATGATCGTGCGCCTAGCGCTGCTGCCCTGGACGCTGCGCCTGGCCGAGCAGGGCTGGCATCGGCAAAAGACGATGCTCGCGCTGAAGCCCCGGCTTGATGCCCTGCGGGAGCTACATGGCAAGGACGCGCTGGCCTACGCGTGCGCCGCCCAAGCCCTGCACAAGGAGCACGGCATTGCCGGTGGTCTCGGCAGCGGCCTGCTGGTCACCGCGGTGCAGGCACCCGTGGGGGCAGGCATCTATGCCGCGATCCGGCAAGGCCTCGCCGGTGCCGGATCGTTCCTGTGGATCCCGCGGCTGGCGCGGCCGGATTTCCTGCTTGCGCTGACCGTGGCAGCGCTGAGCTATGCCGCGATCACGCTCAACCCCGCGATGCCGGCACAGGTGAAGACCCTGCTGCAGATGCTGCCGGTGCTGTTTTCGTTCCTGATGGTGTGGCACCTGGCCGCTGGCCTCGGCCTGTACTGGGCAGGTTCGAGCAGTGTCAATGTGTTGCAGGCGGCTCTGCTGCGGCGGCGCGTCCGGTGCATCGGCACGAGTCGATCAGCCGGGTAAGTCGCATCGTCGACGCCTCGCGCAAGCGCTGTTTGCACGCCGCCGTGGCAGCGATTCCGCGCTACGCGCGAACCTCGAGGACCGTCATTCCCGCTTTCGCGGGAATGACGGCGAAGAGCGGACGTAGCCGCGGCGTGACAGGCAAATTGGCTCGCCCGTGAACAGAACAGGCTCAGGCTTCCGGCCGCATGTAGGGGAACAGCAGCACGTCGCGGATCGAGGACGAGTCGGTGAGCAGCATCACCAGCCGGTCGATGCCGATGCCGAGGCCGCCGGTGGGCGGCAGGCCCACTTCCAGCGCGCGGATGTAGTCGGCGTCGAAGTGCATCGCCTCGTCGTCGCCGGCGTCCTTCGCATCGACCTGGGCCTGGAAGCGCGCGGCCTGGTCTTCCGGGTCGTTGAGCTCGGAGAAGCCGTTGGCGATCTCCTTGCCGTTGACGAACAGCTCGAAGCGGTCGGTGATGCCCGGGTCGGTGTCGTTCTCGCGCGCCAGCGGCGAGACCTCGACCGGGTGCTGGGTGATGAAGGTGGGCTGGATCAGCGTGTGCTCCACCGTCTTCTCGAAGATCTCCAGCAGCAGCTTGCCCCAGCCGTAGCCGTCCTTGACCTGCACGCCGAGGCGCTTGGCATGAGCCGCCATCGCGGCGCGGTCGCGCAGCTCCTCGCGCTTGATCTGCGGGTTGTGCTCGAGCACCGCGTCTTCCATGGTCCAACGGCGGAACGCCGGACCGACGTCGATGGCGGCGCCGTCCCAGGTGAGCTCGGTGGTGCCGATCACCTGTTTGGCGGTGTCGCGGATCAGGTTCTCGGTGAGGTCCATGATCTCGTTGTAGGTGGCGTACGCCTGGTACAGCTCGAGCATGGTGAACTCGGGGTTGTGCCGGGTCGACACGCCCTCGTTGCGGAAATTGCGGTTGATCTCGTAGACGCGGTCGAAGCCGCCGACCACCAGGCGCTTCAAGTACAGCTCCGGCGCCACGCGCAGGTAGAGGTCCATGTCCAGCGCGTTGTGGTGGGTGACGAACGGACGGGCCGTGGCACCGCCGGGGATGACGTGCATCATCGGCGTTTCCACTTCCATGAAGCGGCGCTCGGGCGCCTCCAGCCACTGACGCATGTAGCCGATGATGCGCGAGCGCTTCTGGAAGGTGTCGCGCGCCTCCTCGGTGACGATCAGGTCGACGTAGCGCTGGCGGTAGCGCTGTTCCACGTCGGCCATGCCGTGGTGCTTGTCGGGGAGCGGGCGCAGGCTCTTGGTGAGCAGGCGCAGCGCGTCCACCTTGACCGACAGCTCGCCGGTCTTGGTGCGCATCAAGGTGCCCTCGGCGCCGACGATGTCGCCCATGTCCCAGCCCTTGAAGGCCTCGTACACGTCGCCCACGGTGCCGGCATGGATGAACAGCTGGATGCGGCCGCTCATGTCCTGCATTTGCACGAAGCTGACCTTGCCCTGCACGCGCTTGAGCACGATGCGGCCGGCGACCTTCACGCGCTTCGCTTGCGCCTCGATGGCTTCGGCGGTCCAGCGCTCGGCGTCGGCGAACGCGGCCTTGAGGTCGCCGGCGAAGCTGTCCACGGTGAAGTCGTTCGGGAACGCGATGCCCTGCCCGCGCAGCGCTTTGAGTTTCTCGCGGCGCTCGGCGATCAGCTTGTTCTCGTCGACGGGCAGGTTCTCGGGGGTTTCGCTCATTGCAGGGTTCCGTTACGGATGGCGCGCGTGCACCGGCAGGTGCTTGATGGGATGGATCATTGAGCGGCTGGCTCAGCCGCCCTTGTGGAACACTTCCTTGAAGCCGTGCTTGGTGGCATCCCAGCCTTCGCGCGCCCCCTTGCCGATGCCGCGTCCGGCATCGCGGGCACCGTGACCGACCTTGATCGCCACGTCACGCGTGGCATGGCCGACCTCGCGGGCACCGTCGCCGATGGCGTGCCCCGCCGTCTTGGCGTCGTGCTTGATCGCCTGCTTGGTCGACTGGGCGCCCACCGTACCGGCACAGGCAAGCGACAGGGCGACGACGAACAACGAAAGGACCATTCCACGCTTCATGGGTACCTCCTCGCAGGATTCGGAAAACGGAGCGCGCGTTCGGATCAGGCGTCGATGCGCTTGGAGCCCGCCTCCAGGCCGGACTTCAGACTGGCCTCGACGAACTCGTCCAGGTCGCCATCGAGCACCTTCTGCGTGTCGGTGCGCTCGATGCCGGTGCGCAGATCCTTGATGCGGCTCTGGTCGAGCACGTAGTTGCGGATCTGGCTTCCCCAGCCAATGTCCGACTTGGTCGCTTCCAGCGCATCCTTCTCGGCGTTGCGCTTTTGCACTTCCAGCTCGTACAGCTTGGCCGCAAGCATCTTCATGGCGGTGTCGCGGTTGGCATGCTGGCTGCGGCCGGTCTGGCAGGCCACCACTGTGTTGGTCGGAATGTGCGTGATGCGCACGGCCGACTCGGTCTTGTTGACGTGCTGGCCGCCGGCGCCGGACGAGCGGTAGACGTCGGTCTTGAGGTCGGCCGGGTTGATGTCGATCTCGATGTCGTCGTCCACTTCCGGCGACACGAACACCGAGGTGAAGCTGGTGTGGCGGCGGTTGTCCGAGTCGAACGGGCTCTTGCGCACCAGCCGGTGCACGCCGATCTCGGTCTTCAGCCAGCCGTAGGCGTAGTCGCCTTCCACGCGGAAGGTGGCGGACTTGATGCCGGCCACGTCGCCACCGGAGACCTCCATCAGCTCGGTCTTCCAGCCACGCGATTCGCACCAGCGCAGATACATGCGCAGCAGCATCTCGGCCCAGTCCTGCGCCTCGGTGCCGCCGGCGCCGGCCTGGATGTCGACGAAGGCGTTGGCCGAATCCATCTTGCCGGAGAACATGCGCTGGAATTCCAGCTTGTTCACCTCGGCGTCGAGGCGGGAGACGTCCGTCTGCACGGATGCCACGGTCTCTTCGTCGCCGTCGGCGGCGGCCATCTCGACCAGCTCGCGCGCATCGGTGAGGCCGGCGGTGAGCCGGTCGATGCCGTTGACGATGGTGTCCAGGCGGGCGCGTTCGCGGCCCAGCTCCTGGGCGCGGGTGGGGTCGTCCCAGACGTTGGGATTCTCCAGCTCGCGGCTTACTTCTTCGAGGCGCTCACGCTTGGTGGCGTAGTCAAAGATACCCCCTAAGCGACTCGACGCGGCCGGCAAGGTCCGCGATCTGCGCGAGGATCGGATTGGTCTCGATCATGATTCAACCAGGTGGTGGGACGGCGCGGGCGCGCCGCCGGAGTCAAAGCACGCAAGGATAGCAAACCGCTCAGGCCAGCGCGTCGGCATGCACACCCCGCACCGCCCTGCCCGACGGATCGGCCGCGGCCGCAAACGCAGGATCCCAGGCCAATGCCGCCGGCGACGAGCAGGCAATCGACTTGCCACCCGGCACCGTCGCGGCGCAGGCCTCGCCCGGATAGAACTGCTCGAAGATGCGGCGGTAGAAATACGCCTCCTTGGTCGCCGGCGTGTTGAACGGGAAGCGCGAGGCAGCCGCGGCAAACTCGCGGTCGCTCACTTCCTGCCCAGCGTGCGCCTTGAGGCCGTCGATCCAGCCGTAGCCGACGCCGTCGGAGAACTGCTCCTTCTGCCGCCACAGGATCTCCTTCGGCAGAGCTCCATCGAACGCCGCGCGCAATACATGCTTCTCGATCTTGCGGCTTCCGTCCGGCATCGTGCCGGCCATCTTGTGGGCAGCGTCCATGCCCATCGCCACGTCGATGAACTCCAGGTCCAGGAACGGCACGCGCGCCTCCACGCCCCAGGCCATCATCGCCTTGTTGGCGCGCAGGCAGTCGTAGCTGTGCAGGGCGTCGAGCTTGCGCACGGTCTCCTCGTGGAACGCCTCCGCCGAGGGTGCCTTGTGGAAGTACAGGTAGCCGCCGAACAGCTCATCCGAGCCCTCGCCGGAGAGCACCATCTTCACGCCCATCGCCTTGATCCGGCGCGCCAGCAGGTACATCGGCGTGGCCGCGCGGATGGTGGTGACGTCGTAGGTTTCCAGGTGGCGGATCACTTCCGGCACCGCATCCAGCCCTTCCCAGAAGGTGTAGACGAAGCCGTGGTGCACGGTGCCCAGCGCGTCGGCGGCGATCTGTGCGGCGGCGAGGTCGGGCGAGCCTTCCAGGCCGATCGCGAACGAATGCAGGCGCGGCCACCAGGCCTCGGAACGATCGTCGTCCTCGATGCGCTCGCGAGCGAAGCGGGCGGCGCAGGCAGCGACCAGCGAAGAGTCCAGCCCGCCGGAGAGCAGCACGCCGTAGGGCACGTCGGTCATCAGCTGGCGGTGCACGGCCTGCTCGAAGGCTTCACGCAGCCCCTCCGGGGCATGACCCTGGGTCGCCTCGTAGTCGCGCCACGGCTTGACGTAGTAGCGGTGCAGCTCGCCCGTGGCGCTGTCGTAGACATGCCCGGGCGGAAACGCCGCCACGTCGGCGCACACGCCCACCAGCGCCTTCATCTCCGAGGCCACGCACAAGCGCCCTTCCCCGTCGTGGCCCCAGTACAGCGGGCACACGCCGATCGGGTCGCGGGCGATCACGTAGCGTTGGCTGGCGCCGTCCCACAGGGCGAAGGCGAAGATGCCGTTGAGCCTGTTCACGCCCTCGCGCACGAACGCGTCGCCGCCGAGCTCGCGGTACAGCGCGTTGATCACCTCACAGTCGGAGCCGGTGGTGAAGTCGTAGTCGCTGGCCGCACGCAGCTCCCGGTGGTTGTAGATCTCGCCGTTCACCGCCAGCGCCAGCGCACCGTCGCGCGAACGCAGCGGCTGCGCGCCGCTGGCCGGATCGACGATGGCAAGGCGCTCGTGCACCAGGATCACCCCGGCGTCGACGTAGACACCGCTCCAGTCCGGGCCGCGATGGCGCTGGCGCTGCGACAGCTCCAGCGCCTGCCGGCGCAGGCCGGCAAGGTCATCGCCCGGTTGCAGGTCGAACATTCCGAAGATCGAACACATGGCCTTCCCCCTCTTTCCTCAAAACCGTTGGATGAAGGCCGGAAACCGCTCCTGCGTTTCCGGCATGCCGGCCATCCATGGCCGCAAAACGAAAAAGGCCCGCACTGGGCGGGCCTTTTTCGCGTATGTGGAGCTGAAACTTGCGTCTACGCGATGGCCCGCCCGGAGAGGCGATTGTTATTGCCATTGCGGTTATTCAGGCCCTTGGCCACGCACGCCAGCGCGCGATGCGGAGCATCGGCGAGGTTCAGGGTACGGGCATGAGCACTGGACATGGGCCGACTAGATCACGACTCATGCTGCGGCGCAAGAATTATTTTTGGACGGCCATTTGCGCTCACGGCGACAGCAGCCATTGCTTCGCCTCGTCCAGCTGGGCGTTGCCGAACAGGCGAAATTCGCCCGGCATGGCAAAGCCCATGGCCTTGGCGGCGAAGCGCAGCCAGCTCACGTCGGTCACCAGCGCCACGCGCTCCCAGCCGCTGAAGTGGCGCAGGCCGAGCTTGGCATCGTCCCAGGCCGCCTTGGCGTCGAAGCCGGTGAAGTCGTCGCCGCAGTGGTACAGCAGGCGCAGTTTGGGGTTCAGCGCGAACGCCGCCTCCACATCGGGTACCAGCACGTTCTCGTAGTCGGCGGCGGTCACCTGGCCGCGGGCGCGAAAGCCGAGAACGCCAGCAGGCAGGTCGGTCATCTGTTCGATCACGGGTGTGCTCCATGAAGTCATCGGAGCACCATCGGACCTTAGCCCTGCCGCCCAACGCAAGCGGCGGCGCGTGAAGACGCCTCAGGCCGGCTCGATGTGCCGCAGCAGCAGGCGAAGGCTCTCGCGTCCCTGCCAGTCGTTGATGCCCAGTTCGTACGCTGCACGCAGCACCGGCGGCGGTGCCTCGCCGCGATAGGCGTTGAACATCACCGCCTCGTGCACGCGCCCGTCGCGGGGATCGCGCAGATCGAGGCGCAAGTGTTTCTCGGCCATCACGCGCCAGCTGCGGCACTCGAACAGGTTGTCGAACACCGGCTCGGGGAACGCCTGGCCCCAGGGCGCGGCGTGGCGCAGCAACCCGGCCAGCTGCAGCGTGAAATGCTCGGGTGCCAGTTCGCCGTCGGTATCCAGCACCGCCTGCAGCACCTCGTCACCCAGCCATTCGCGGGCCACTGCATCGAACGCGGCGGCGAAACGGTCGAAGTCGTCGGTGCGCAGGCTCAGGCCGGCTGCCATGGCGTGTCCGCCGAAGCGCTCGATCAGGCCCGGGTGGCGCGCATCGACCGCCGCCAGCGCGTCGCGCACGTGAAAACCGGGAATCGACCGGGCCGAGCCGCGCAACTCGCCGGGGTTGTCTTCGCTCGCCGGCGCGAACGCGATCACCGGTCGATGCAGGCGCTCCTTCAATTTGGACGCGACCAGCCCCACCACGCCGGCGTGCCAGCTCGGCTCGAACAGCGCCACGCCCACCGCGTCGGTGGCGCGGGCGCCGAAGACCATCTGCTCGGCCTCGGCGACCATCTCGGCTTGCAGGTCGCGTCGCTCGCGATTGATCCGGTCAAGCTCGGCGGCGAGCAGCTGCGCGCGCGAAGGATCATCGGTGAGCAGGCATTCGACGCCCAGGCTCATGTCTTCCAGCCGCCCCGCGGCGTTGAGCCGGGGGCCGACCACGTAGCCTAGGTCGCTGGCGCAGGCGCCGGGCACGCTGCGCTTGCCCGCTTCGATCAGCGCCGTGATGCCCGGGCAGGCGCGCCCGGCGCGGATACGCTTGAGGCCCGCTTCCACCAGCACGCGGTTGTTGAAATCCAGCGGCACCAGGTCGGCCACCGTGCCCAGCGCCACCAGATCCAGCAGGCAGGAGAGGTCCGGCTCCGCACCCGCCGCGAAGGCGCCGCGCTCGCGCAGCGCCGCGCGGGTCGCCAGCAGCAGGTAGAACATCACGCCGACGCCGGCCAGCGCTTTGCTGGGAAAGCCGTCGCCGGCCAGGTTGGGATTGACCATCGCGTCGGCTGCCGGCAGCTGCTCGCCGGGCAGATGGTGGTCGGTGACCAGCACGCGGATGCCGCGCGCGCGGGCAGCGGCCACGCCCGCGACGCTGGCCACGCCGTTGTCGACGGTGATGATCAGCTGCGGCGTGGGCTGCAGCGACTCGACCAGCGCCGCACTCAGTCCGTAGCCGTGGACGAAGCGATTGGGAATGGCGTACGTCACCCGCGTAGCGCCCAACAGGCGCAGGCCGCGCAGCGCCACCGCGGTGCCGGTGGCGCCGTCGCAGTCGTAGTCGCCGGCCACCACGATGCTCCACTGCGCGCCGATCGCCTCGATCAGCAGTGCCACCGCCTGCGCCATGCCGCCCAGCGCCTGCGGCGAGAGCAGGTGCGCCAGCCGATGCTCGGCCTGCGCCGGCGTGAGCACGCCGCGCGCGGCATAAACCGCCTGCAGTACCGGATGCACGTCGGACGTCCAGCCGTCCGGACGTCCTTTCGGCTCGCGCCGCCGCAGCCGCAGGCTCACCGGGTGCGCCGCCACAGCCGCCAGCGGTGCCACGGGCGATGCCGCCAGCGTTCGCCGCTGGCAAAGCTCAGCTGCACGGCCTGCCGGCGCAACAGGGCATCAATCACCGGCCACCACGCCTGCTCGATCTCGGCCACGGGCAGATCCTGCAGGTCGACCAGCGTGCCGACCGCGGCGCCGAGGACGGACGCGTGCGTGCGTGAGGTCATCGGCACGTTGGCCCGCGCCGCCAGGGCGGCAAGCAACGGATCCGCGCCGATCACCGCGGAATGCGTGGCGGCCACCCGCGACGGCAAACGGCCGCCGCCCCACAGCCACAGACTGTTGACCGGCGGCAGGCCACGAACGCGCCGCTCGGCGTTGGCCGGATGCTGGTGCAGCAGCACCTGTACCTCGTTGATCAGCACGCGCCAGCGCCTGCCTTCGGCACCTTGTGGCAGATGCTGGAACAGGTCTTCGCCCAGCGCCTGTTCGGGCGCGGCGAAGGCCGGCACCGGCGTGCCGGGGGCGAGCTGCAGTTGCCAGCGATCGGGAGCAGTGACTTCCAGCCGCATGCCGGCATCACAGAATACCGGGCGCAGCGGCGCCGCCAGCGCCTCGGCCTCTTCCATCGACAGCCCGAGCTGACCACAGGCCAGCAGGCGCGCACCGTTCATCTCGGCCTGCACCCAGCACGGATCGGCGCACAGCCACGGCACGTCGCCGGCATCGTGCGACGCGTGCTCGCGCAGCAGCGCCGCCGCGGGCAGACCGGTGCCGTCGCTGCCGAAGTAATGCGAGAGTCCGGCGAGGTAGCCGCGCGGCCCGTCGGGCAGGCGATCGGCGCGCGCCAGTCTCAGGCGCAGCGGGTGATCGGGGGCGAAGCGCGCCAGCGCCGGCAGCCACAGTTCGAGCGGTGCGGAGTCACTCATCGCGCGGAGCACCTCACGCTTCGAGCTGCTCGTACAGTTCGAGCCACTCGGCTTCGAGCGTTTCCTTCTCGCGACGCAGTTCGGCCTGCTGCTGGCTGAGCTTCATCAGCTCGGCAGTGGGACCGTTGTAGGTGGCCGGGTCCGCCAGTCGCGCCTCGAGCTTGCCCAGCTCAACGTCGATCGCGGCGACGCGGGTCTCGATCTTTTTCACGCGCGACCGCGAGCTCTTGTCGCCATCGCGCTGGGCGGCCGCGTTGCGGCGGCGATCCTCCGGCGTCTCGATCGGTGCGGCCGGCTTCTCCGGCGCAGCCGCCTTGCCCGCCTTCTTGTTGGCAGCGCCGCGTGAGCGCAGCCATTTGGCGTAGTCGTCCAGGTCGCCATCGAACGGTTCCACCACGCGGTCGGCCACGCGCCAGAAGCTGTCGCAGACCATGCCCAGCAGGTGGCGATCATGCGACACCAGCACCAGCGCGCCGTCGAAGTCGGCCAGCGCGTCGGCCAGCGCCTCGCGCATCTCCAGGTCGAGATGGTTGGTCGGCTCGTCGAGCAGCAGCAGGTTCGGCTTGTGCCAGGCGATCAGCGCCAGCGCCAGGCGCGCCCGCTCTCCGCCGGAGAAGCCGTCGACCGATTCGAACGCGCGGTCGCCGGGGAAATTCCAGGTGCCGAGGAAATCGCGCAGCACCTGGTTGGCCACGCCGGGCGCGCGCGCCTGCAGGTGATCGAGCGGGCTGGTGCCGGCGAGCAGGCTCTCCACCGTGTGCTGGGCGAAGTAGCCGATCTTCAGGTCCTTGTGCACCTTGCGCTCGCCGCCCAAGGGTTCGAGCTCGCCGACCAGAGTCTTGACCAGGGTCGACTTGCCCGCGCCATTGGGACCGAGCAGGCCGATGCGGTCGCCGGCCTCGATGCTGAAGCCCACGTTGTCCAGCACGGTGGAGAAGCCGTCACCGGACTCCAGCGGGTAACCCGCGCGCACCTCACCCAGCTGCAGCATGGCGTCGGGCACGCGGTCGGGCTGGGGGAAACTGAAATTGAACGGCCGCTCGGCACGCACCGCCTCGGTGCCGGCCAGCTTCTCCAGCCGCTTCATGCGCGACTGCGCCTGCTTGGCCTTGCTGGCCTTGGCCTTGAAGCGGTCGATGAAGGACTGCAGGTGCGCGCGCTCGGCCTGCTCGCGCTCGAAGCTGATCTGCTGCTGGCGCAGCTGCTCGGCGCGCAGTCGCTCGAACGCGCTGTAGTTGCCGGTGTAGAGCTTCGCCCTGCCCTCGTTGAGGTGCAGGGTGTGGGTGATCACGCCATCGAGGAACTCGCGATCGTGCGAAATGATCAGCAGCGTGCCCTGGTAGCGGCGCAGCCACTCTTCCAGCCACAGCACGGCATCGAGGTCGAGATGGTTGGTGGGCTCGTCGAGCAGCAGCAGGTCGGACGGGCACATCAGGGCGCGCGCCAGGTTCAGCCGTCCGCGCCAGCCGCCGGAAAACTCCTGCACCGTGCGCTCGTGGGTGTCCGGCGAAAAGCCCAGGCCGTGCATCAGCCGGCCGGCACGGGCGCGGGCGTCGTAGCCGTGCAGCTCCTCGATGCGGTGGTGGGCGCGCGCCATCGCCTCGATGTCGCCACGCTCCTGGGCTTCCGCCTCGTCGCGCAGCGCGGCGGCCAGCTCCTCGTCGCCGCCCATCACGTAGTCGATGGCCAGGTCGGGCAGTGCCGGGGTCTCCTGCGCCACCGAGGCCAGTCGCAGCTTGCCCGGCATGTCCAGCTCGCCGGCATCGCCTTCGAGCTGACCCTGCAGCGCGGCGAACAGGCTGGACTTGCCGCAGCCGTTGCGGCCGATCACGCCCAGCCGCCAACCGCTCTGGATGACCAGGTCGATGTCGGAGAGCAGCAGGCGGCTGCCGCGGCGCAGGGCGAAGTGGCGAAAGGCGATCATGCGGGAAACAGTTCCGTTCCGGGCGCGTCGCGCACCCGCAGCCGGACATGATAGCCGGTGGCGAACGCCCAACCCATCGCAAACGCCGCAAAACGGCGTGGCTAAGCGCGATGGCTTCTGCTAAAACGACGCGGCAGACGCATTCGTGGGGAGAGGGGATCATGACCAAACATCGTTTCAGCCTGGCTTTGCTCGGATTGCTGGTGGTCGGCTTTGCCGCCGCTCCCGCATTCGCCCGTGGCGACAACCTGCTCATCCACCGCGTGCAGCAGGAGAAGGGCATGAACCTGCCCGCTCGCGGCATGAGCATGGCGCAGGTGGAAAAGC
This sequence comes from Dyella ginsengisoli, assembly GCF_044904665.1. Lineage (NCBI taxonomy): Bacteria > Pseudomonadati > Pseudomonadota > Gammaproteobacteria > Lysobacterales > Rhodanobacteraceae > Dyella > Dyella ginsengisoli. Next base: position 604,891 of record NZ_JADIKM010000003.1, on the reverse strand, counting down.
GCTACGGCGCGCCGCAGCGCAAGCTCGCCCCCCGCGGCGGCGACAGTGCGAAGCATCCGGTGATCAATCGCTGGGACTACGCGCAATTCATCGTGTACTTCGAGAAGAACCACGTGATCCACGCCGTGCTCAACACGCCGGCCGGCAACAACACCAATCCGTCCGCGATGAACTGATCGCCACCGGCCCCGGGACACGTGCCCGGGGCCACGTCAACGGCATCCCCGGTGCCTTACAATTCGCCGTCTGTTTTTCTCCGACGTGCGAACTCCCCCGATGAACGACTCCACCCTGCGCCTGCCGGCGGAATGGGAACCGCAGGCCGCGGTGCTGATTGCGTGGCCGCATGCCGACACCGACTGGGCCGAGCGCCTTGCTTCCGTCGAAACCACGTACGCCGCGCTGGCCGCTGCGGTGACTCGGTTCGAATCGCTGGTGATCGTGGTGCCGGACGCTGCGGTGCGCGGGCATGCCGAAGAGCTGATCCGCGCCGCCGGCGCCGAGCTGGCGCGCGTGCGTTTCGTCGAGCTTCCCTACGACGACACCTGGCTGCGCGACTCCGGCCCGCTGACGCTGCGCAATGATGCGGGACAGTTCCAGCTCACCGATTTCCGCTTCACCGGCTGGGGCGGCAAGTTCGGCGCCGAGCAGGATGACGCGCTGGTCGCCGGTCTGGTGGAAGCCGGCGTGTTCGGGCACGCCGCGCACAAGCGCGTGGACTGGGCGCTGGAAGGCGGTGGCGTGGAAAGCGATGGCGCCGGCACCGTGCTAACCACCTGGCGCTGCCTCACCCAGCGTCACCCGGAACAGTCGCGCGAGGAGATGAGCGCGATCCTGCGCGACAGCCTGCATGCCTCGCGCATCCTGTGGCTGGACTTCGGCTACCTGGAAGGTGACGACACCGACGCGCACATCGACACCCTCGCCCGCTTCGCGCCCGGCGATCGCATCGTGTTCCAGGCTTGCGACGACGCCAGCGACCCCCACTTCGACGAGCTGCAGCGCATGGCCGGCGAGCTGGCCGCGTTGCGCACGACCGACGGCAGACCGTACACGCTGTATCCGCTGCCGTGGGCCAAGCCGATCGTCGACGAGGGCCGCCGGTTGGCGGCGTCGTACGCGAACTACCTGATCGTCAACGGCGCCGTGCTGGTGCCGGCTTACGGCGACGCCGCGGACGACGCGGCGGCGCGGATCATCGGCGAGGCGCATCCCGGCCGAGAGGTGGTGCAGGTGCCGTGTCGCCCGCTGATCTGGCAGAACGGCAGCCTGCACTGCATCACCATGCAGCTGCCGGCCGGCTTGGTCGACTGACCGACGACGTTCCAAGACACAGGATTGACGACATGACCCGCAAGACCCTCAAGGTGGCCCTGCTGCAGGAAACCCATCGCGGCAGCCGTGATGCCAACCTCGACGCGATCGAGGCCGGCCTGCGCGAAGCGGCCGCCGCTGGCGCCGAGCTGGTGCTGCTGCAGGAGCTGCACAACGGTCCGTACTTCTGCCAGCGCGAGTCGGTGGACGAGTTCGACCTGGCCGAGACGATTCCCGGCCACAGCACCGCGCGGATCGGCCGGCTCGCCGAGGAACTCAAGCTGGTGGTGGTCGCTTCGCTGTTCGAGAAGCGCGCCACCGGGCTGTACCACAACACCGCCGTGGTGTTCGATCGCTCGGCGGCGATTGCGGGCAAGTACCGCAAGATGCACATCCCGGATGATCCGGCGTTCTACGAGAAGTTCTACTTCACGCCCGGCGACCTGGGCTTCGAGCCGATCGACACCTCGGTCGGCCGGCTCGGCGTGCTGGTGTGCTGGGACCAGTGGTACCCGGAAGCCGCGCGCCTGATGGCGCTGGCCGGCGCCGACCTGCTGCTCTACCCCACCGCGATCGGCTGGGACCCCAACGACGCGCAGGACGAGAAGGAACGCCAGCGCGAGGCGTGGGTCACCGTGCAGCGTGGCCATGCGGTCGCCAACGGCCTGCCGCTGCTGTCGTGCAACCGCACCGGCTACGAGGCGGATCCGTCGGGCGTGGGCTCGGGCATCCAGTTCTGGGGCACCAGCTTCGTGGCCGGGCCGCAGGGTGAATTCCTCGCCCGCGCGGGCACCGACGCGCGCGAACTGCTGATCGTCGACGTCGACATGGCGCGCAGCGAGCACGTGCGGCGCATCTGGCCGTTCCTGCGCGACCGCCGGATCGACGCCTACGGCGACCTGCTCCGGCGATTCCGGGACTGATCGCCCCGCACAGGCTGAACCGTGCCGCAGGTCCGGCTTGTCGGGGCGTGGCGCGGTCCCCATGCTTGGACTTCCCCCTGATGGATCTGCCCCGCGCATGAGTCTTGACGCGATTCCCACCGACGCCCTGCGCGAAGCCTTGCCACAGGCGCTCGTCGACCAGCCGATCGAGCGCGTGCAGCGCGATGGCGTGGAATACGTGCTGCTGGGCACGGCGCACGTCTCGCGTGCAAGCGTGGATGCGGTCAACGCCATGCTGGCGCACGAAAGCTTCGACGCCGTGGCGATCGAGCTGTGCGAAAGCCGCGCCCAGGGCATGCGCGATCCGGACGCGTTCCGGCAGACCGACCTGTTCCAGGTGATCCGGCAGGGCAAGGCCGGCATGGTGGCGGCGAGCCTGGTGCTGTCCTCCTTCCAGCAGCGCCTGGCCGACCAGTACGGCATCCAGCCCGGCGCCGAGATGAAGGCGGCGATGGACGGCGCCGAAGCCCGTGGCACGCCGATGTGGGTAGTCGATCGCGACGTGGGCACCACGCTCAAGCGCGCCTGGCGCAGCGTCGGTTTCTGGCAGCGCTTCGGGCTGCTCGGCGGATTGCTGGCCAGCGTGTTCGACCGCGAGGACATCGCCGAGCACGAGATCGAGAAGCTCAAGCAGAGCGATCTGCTGGAGAGCGCCTTCAGCGACTTCGCCAGCCAGTCCGAGCCGCTTTATCGCAGCCTGATCGCCGAACGCGATGCCTACATGGCCGCGCGACTTCGCGAGGAGGCTGCGCGCAGTCCGACCAGCGCGGAACGCCGCGTGCTGGTGGTGATCGGCGCAGGTCACCTCAAGGGTCTGGCGACCCAGTTGCGCGATGGCCAGGACGATCCCGCCACCACCGTTGCCACGCTGGCGCAGACGCCGCCCAAGGCGCGCTGGCCGAAGTGGGTGGCGGTCGGCCTGGTGATCGCGGTGTTCGCATTGATCGCCTACGCGTTCCATCGCAACACCGCGCTGGGCACCCAGGTGCTGATGAACTGGGTGCTGTTGACCGGCGGCTTCGCGGCGCTCGGCGCGCTGGTGGCCGGCGGTCACCCGCTCAGCATTGCCGCCGCCTTCGTCGCCGCACCGATCAAGCCATTCCGCCCGGGTATCCCCGCCGGCGGCATCAGCGCGATGGCCGAGGCGTGGGTGCGCAAGCCGCGCGTGGGGGACTTCGAGACGCTGCGCGACCAGGTCGGCCACTGGAGTGGCTGGTGGAAGAACCGGGTGGCGCGCACCCTGCTCAACTTCTTCCTGGTCAGCGTGGGCACCCTGATCGGCGAGTACAGCGCCGGCATCCACATCCTCAAGAGCCTGTTCTGAGCGCAAGAACATGCCGCGCCGGAAGCGGCCGCTGCGGCGCGCCGCCACGGCGCCGCGCTGTTGTCGCTGCTTGCAGCCAACGACTATACTTCCGCGACTTTGTTGCCCTGTACCGGCCGGACTCGTGGGAAAAAACTCAATGACTCGACTGCAACTGCTTGGCCTTGCCGCGGCCGCCGCCCTCTTCACCATCGGCAGCGCGCACGCTGAAGGCGACAAGGCCGCCGGACGCAAGCTCGTCTACACCTGCAACGGTTGCCACGGCGTGGAAGGCTATGCCAATGCCTACCCGGACTATCCGGTACCGCGCATCGCCGGCCAGAACGAGCAATACATCATCAATGCGCTGCACGGCTACCAGAGCGGCGAGCGCACCCACCCGACGATGATGGCGCAGGCGCAGAGTCTGTCCGACAAGGACATCGAAGACATCGCCGCCTATCTCTCCAGCCTTGCCAAGTAAGCCGTACAGAGGATTCCGCATGACCCGTGCGTTCACCCTGCTTTCGTTCGCCGCACTGGCGTTCGCGTCCACCTCGCTGATGGCGGCGGGCAATCCCGAGGCCGGCAAGACCAAGGCTGCGGTCTGCTTCGCCTGCCACGGCGCCGACGGCAACGCCGTCGATCCGCAGTACCCGCGCCTCGCCGGCCAGTACAACGCGTACCTGCAGCAGGCGCTGCACGAGTACAAGAGCGGCGGTCGCAACAACGCCATCATGAAGGGCTTTGCCGCCACGCTGTCCGACCAGGACATCGAGGACATCACCGCCTATTTCTCCAGCCTGCCGACCAAGCTCAGCACGCTGCAGGGGCATATCCAGGGCGACAGGTAATTCGCTCCGGCGAGTCGCCTGCAAAAAAAGCCCGCGCAAGCGGGCTTTTTTGTGCGCGCGTGGCCTGGCTTCAGCCGATCGCCGAACGGCCCTGCTTGCCTTCGTAATACGGCTTGGCGCCGCTGGCGTGATCGGTGGCGTCGCGCACCGCGGAGATTTCCGGCACCCGCTCGCGCAAGGTTTTTTCCACGCCCTGCTTGAGCGTGACGTCGACCATGCCGCAACCGTGGCAACCGCCGCCGAACTGCAGCATCACCACGCCGTCGGCGTCGATCTCGCGCAGGCTCACGCGACCGCCGTGCGAGGCCAGTCGCGGATTGATCTCGGACTCCAGCACGTACTGCACCCGCTCGATCAGGCCGGCATCGGCGCCCGGCTGCTTGCCCTTGATGCCGGGCGCACGGATGTTGAGCTGACCGCCGGTGAGGTTGGGCTCGTAGTCGATGGTGGCGCCATCCAGCCAGCGGGCGCTGTCGCCTTCCACATAGAACTGGAAACCGGCGCATTCGATGATCCATTCGTTGCCGGTGAGGTCCGTGCGCTCGCAGAACTCCAGCTCGCAGTTGGCGGCCGGCGTGCCGGCGTCCACCACGCGCAGGCGAATCCCCAGACCATCGCCGCCCTGCTGGGCGAGAAGCTTGAGAAAGTGCTGCTGGGCGCGCTCGGAAATGTCGATCATGGGGACTCCGGGAAATGGCTGACCGACCGCGATGACGGGTGTCGATCAAAACAGCACCATTTTAGTACTGTTTTAGCCCGACGTGCTCGCTTTGACTTTTGCCGGCGCAGCTTGGACCCTTCGCATCCCGCACGGCACCTGCATTGGAGATACGCATGAATTCCACCGACCTGGCCAACCAGCACTGCGTTCCGCGCAAGGGCAGCGAGCACGCGCTGGACGCGGCGCAAGTGCGGGATCTGCTGGCCGGCCTGCCGGGCTGGTCGCTGGCGTCGGAAGGCAAGGCCATCGTGAAGGATTTCCGCTTTGAGGACTTCCACCGCACGCTGGGTTTCATCAACGCGGTGGGTTTCATGGCGAACCGGCAGGATCACCACCCCGACCTGGAAGCGGGTTACGGCCACTGCCAAGTGCTGTGGTCCACCCACGACGTGGGCGGGCTCTCGCTCAACGACTTCATCTGCGCGGCGAAGGTCGAAGCCCTGCTCGCGCACTGATCGTGGCGTCGTCCGCCCGCGGCATCCTCGTCAAGACTGGCTGGCTGCTGGCGGTTGCGGCGACATTGCTTGCGTTCCGCCTGCTGGCTGGCGCACTCACCGCACACCACCTCGCGCAGGAGGCCCGCAGTGAGCTGGCCTTGCTGAGAGCGGGCCAGCCGCTGTGGCGCTGGACGTTCACCACGACGGAGGATCTGGTCGCAGGCCGCGCGTTCGGCCACGCCGACGTGCAGGCGGTCGACGACGGTCTGCGGATCACCAGCCGCGACGGCACGCCGTTCGATCTCGGCCTGCCGATCGCGCGCGGGCTGGACCTGACGCACTGGCCGATCCTGCATCTCGATCGCCGCGGCAAGGAGCCCGTCACGCTTTCTATCCTCTGGCAGGCGCCCGGATCGGCCACTTGCGCGAGCGCACCGATGACCTGGCGCGATGCCCACCTTGACCTGGACCTGCGCGCCATCGACGCCTCGGCGCCTGGCACCGAACGCTGCGCACTTCCAGCGAACGCCGACATGCTTCGATTGCGCCTGACCGTGACCCAAGGCCAGGAACTGGTGCTACGGACGGCATCCCTGCTGGCGGCTGATCCGCATGCGCTCGTCCCGACGCCACAAGATCTGGTGGGCTCATCCGCACGTTCCTCCGGTATGGCCGTGCCGATCGTGCGGTTGCCTGCGGCGGCCAGCGCCGAACAGATGCTGGCTCGCCGCGACGAGGCGGTGGCCTGGCGTCCGGCAGCCATCGTGATCGCGGATGGAACGTCGCTCGCCGGGAGCCCGGCGGGTCCCATGCCGAGCTGGTTGTCCTGGGTCGGAGCCGTCGCATATGCGCTGGCGCTTCTGGTGCTCTCCCGCCGCCCGCGACCCGCGCTGCCGACCCTGCTGGCGGGAATGCTCGGTCCGCTGGTCCTCATCGCCGGCCTGCAGTGGGGACAACGGCCCTCGGTACCTGCCGTGATCGCCCTCGGTGCGGCGCTGGCTTTCGTGTTCCGGATTCAGCACAAGGTAGCGCCGCCGAATTGGCGATGGGTGGGAGCGTGGCGATCCGCCAGCTGGTGGTGGCCGCTTGCCATGATCCCGCTGGCGCTGTCGGTGTGCCTGATCTGGGGACACGCCTTGGAACCCGTGCAGCTGCGACGGGCGCTGGTCTATCTCGGCTGGGCGACGCTGCAGCAGTGGTTGGTGTTGGGCTTTGCGCTGGGGCAGCTTGAGAAGTTGCTGCCCGCAGCTTGGGCGGTGCTTGCCGCCGGGCTGCTGTTCGCCCTGTTGCATGTTCCGAACGGCGCCCTGATGCAGCTGTGCTTTGTGGCCGAGCTCGCCTGGGCGTGGTGTTTCACCCGGCAACGTGCGCTGCTGCCGATCGCCTTGGCCCATGCCGCCTGCGCGCTGCTGGTCGGCGCGGGATTAATCGGCGACGGCTTGCGCTCGCTGGAAGTCAGCGCGCGCTTTTTCCTTTAGAACCTAGGTTCTCCAGGAAACTCCTCAAGTCATCCGGCAACGGCGTCGAGAAGCTGTACGAGCGCCCGTCCAGCTCGAAACTCATGTGCGAGGCATGCAGGAACAGCCGCTGCAGTCCCATCTCGCGGAAGCGCTTGTTGGCCTCGCGATCGCCGTATTTCGGATCACCGGCGAGCGGATGGCCGACATGGGCGGCATGCACGCGAATCTGGTGCGTGCGCCCTGTGCCCAAGGTCGCCTGCATCAGACGGGCGCCCGGATACTGCTCGAGTTCGCGGAAAAAAGTGAGTGACGGCTTGCCGTTATCGGACACTCTTACCATGCGCTCGCCGCCCTGAAGCACCGACTTGGCGAGCGGGGCGTTGACGTCGAAGCGCGCCTTGGAAGGATGCCCCACCATCAAGCAGAGGTACTGCTTGACGACCTGGCTGTCGCGGATCGCCGCCTGCAGGCCGGTCAGGCCGGCCCGGGTCTTGGCGAAAACCAGCACCCCGCTGGTGTCGCGATCCAGCCGGTGCACGAGTTCCAGATGATCGGTAGGGCGCGCCGCCCGCATCAGCTCGATCGCGCCATGACTGACCCCGCTGCCACCGTGGCTGGCCATCCCGGTCGGCTTGTCGATCACCAGGAAATGCTTGTCCTCGAAGATCACCGCCTCGGACGCCGAGGCCATCTGTCCGGCACTCGGCCCCTGCGTCTCGGGGCGCTCTGCGACGCGGACAGGGGGAATCCGCAGCATGTCGCCCGCCGTGAGACGGGTATCGGGCTTGGCCCGCTTGCCGTTCACCCGCACCTGGCCGGTGCGCAGGATGCGGTAAATCATGCTCTTGGGTACGCCCTTGAGCAGGGTCATCAGGGCGTTGTCGATCCGTTGGCCATCCCGTTCCGGGCCGACCTCGACTTGACGCACCCCTTGAGATACGTCGGGGGAAGTTACCGTCTGCATTGAAAAAAATCCGCTTCGATAGGATACTCGGCCGGCGCTTTGCCCGTGTCCGATCAGATCGATCGGACCGGCCCGTCCGTCACGTCGGCGAGGATTGCGCCGGCCGCCTCCCCCGGGCAGCCGGTCGCTGCTCCCTTTCATCGTAACGGTTCGGATTGCGGTTTGTCCGATCGGCTTCCATGGCGTCGGGGATCCGCGGCGCAGTGACCTAGGAATCATCGCCGGCACCCGGAATGGTGCCGTACTTTTGCCGCTTGACCGTAGCGGCGCGATCCCCGGCAGGCCGCCCGAAGCGGCGCCACCGAGGCACGCGACGCGCGGCAAGTCGAAGGAAAACAACACAATGAAACGCATGTTGATCAACGCAACTCAGCGTGAAGAGTTGCGCGTGGCCATCGTCGATGGCCAGACCCTGTACGACCTCGACATCGAGATCCCCTCCCGCGAGCAGAAGAAGGCCAACATCTACAAGGGCCGCATCACTCGCGTCGAGGCCTCCCTTGAGGCCTGCTTCATCGACTACGGCGCCGAGCGCCACGGTTTCCTGCCGATCAAGGAAATCGCCCGCGAGTACTTCACCCCGGGCCTGGACCCGAACAAGGCGAACATCCGCGAACTGCTGAAGGAAGGCCAGGAGCTGGTCGTCCAGGTCGAAAAGGAGGAGCGCGGCAACAAGGGCGCCGCCCTGACCACCTACATCAGCCTCGCCGGCCGCTACATGGTGCTGATGCCGAACAACCCGAAGGCCGGCGGTGTCTCCCGCCGGATCGAGGGTGAGGACCGGCAGGCCCTGAAGGAAGCGCTGGATCACCTCAAGGTGCCCGACGATGTCGGCCTGATCGTGCGCACCGCCGGCATGGGTCGCGACGCCGAAGAGCTGCAGTGGGACCTGGATTATCTGCTCACACTGTGGCGCTCGATCTCCGAGGCCGCCAGCAAGCAGCGGGCGCCGTTCCTGATCTACCAGGAATCGAAACTGTTCATCCGCGCCCTGCGTGACTACCTGCGCAACGACATCGGCGAGATCCTCATCGACGAGGAGTCGCTGTACAACGATGCGCGCGAGTTCATGCAGCAGGTGATGCCCAACGCCCTGCGCAAGCTCAAGCTCTACAAGGACGACACCCCGCTGTTCTCGCGCTACCAGATCGAGACGCAGATCGAGAGCGTGTTCGATCGCCAGGTGCGCCTGCCGTCGGGCGGCTCGATCGTGGTCGACCAGACCGAGGCGCTGACCGCGATCGACATCAACTCGGCCAAGGCGACCAAGGGCGGCGACATCGAGGAAACCGCGTTCAACACAAACTGCGAGGCGGCGGTGGAAATTGCCCGCCAGCTGCGCATCCGTGACGCCGGCGGCCTGATCGTCATCGACTTCATCGACATGGACAGCCCGCGCCACCAGCGCGAAGTGGAAGAGAAGCTCAAGGACGCGCTCAAGCTCGATCGCGCCCGCGTGCAGATCGGCCGCATCTCGCGCTTCGGCCTGCTGGAAATGTCGCGTCAGCGCCTGCGTCCGTCGCTGGGCGAGGCCACTCAGGTCGTCTGTCCGCGCTGCGAGGGCCATGGCCACATCCGCGGCATCGAATCGCTGTCGCTGTCGACCCTGCGACTGATCGAAGAGCATGCAATGAAGGACAACACCGGCCAGGTGCTGGTGCAGGCGCCGCCGGAAGTGGCCAACTTCATGCTCAACGAGAAGCGCGCCAGCGTGGTCGAGATCGAGCTGCGCAACAAGGTCCACGTCGTCATCGTGGCCGATGACAAGCTGGAAACGCCGCACATCCAGATCCAGCGGATCAAGGAAGCGGAGATGGGCGAGCACAGCAAGCCCAGCTACGAGCGCCTCACTGCGGTCGAAGCCTCGCCGATTCCCAAGATGGGCCAGGCGCTCGGCAGCAGCGAGCAGCCCGCCGTCAGCGGCGTGGTGCCCTCCTCTCCTGCCCCCGTGCGCGAGGAAACCGCCGCGCCGGCACCGGTGGCCGCGCCGCCGCGCCGCGCACCGGCTCCGGTGACTGCCGCGCCGGCACCGTCCTCGGGCGGCATACTGTCCCGTCTGCTGGGATGGTTCCGTGGTCCGGATGAGGCCCCGGCAAAATCCGCCCCTCCCTCTCCGAACGATGCCTCCGGTCGCCGCCAGGGTCCGCGCCGCGACGAGCGCGCCCGAACCGGCCAGGGAACTGCGCCGACTGGGAGCAATCGCGGCAGCCAGCCCTCCGGTCGCCGGGAACCTGCAGCAGGCAACGCCCCTCGTGGCAACGCCAATGCATCGGGCAAGGGCAACCGCCAGCGCGGCGAGCAGCCGCAGGGCGGCGGCGGTCAGTCGCGCCATGCGCAGGCAGCAGCCACGCCGCGTCAGGAACCGCGTGCCCCGCGTGCCACGCAGTCGCCGCAGCGCATCGATGAAAAACCCTCCAGGAGCGATGTGGCGGTGAGTCCGCCGGCCACCACACGTGCCGAGCGTCAAACCCAGCAGGTGCGCCCGACCACCGATGTCGAGCGAACGAGCGACGAAACCAAGCCGGCATCCGTCGATGCGGCCGTGGTTGCCTCGGTAGCGGGCCCGGCCCAGCCGGACGCGGCGAACGAGGGCGAAGGCGGTGGAGCACGCCGCCGCCGCGGCCGCCGCGGTGGTCGTCGCCGTCGTCGCCAGGATGAGAATGCAGCGCCGACGACCGCGGAGGCCTCGCAACAGGCCAAGGCACTCGATGACGAGGATCGCGACGACGCCGTGAGCGACGACGCCGACCCGTCCATGGCGAAGGCCGTGGCGACGACGGCCAGCACGGACAATGCGCCGAACTCGCCGAAGGACGTAGCGGCGCCCGCCGTTGACCGCCCCGAGCTTGACGCTGCGGAGCCGCAAGGCGCACCCGATGCGGCAAAGATCGTTGCTCCGCAAGTCGGCTTGGGCATCGCACCGTCTGCGGACCTTGCCGCTGCTGACGCCCCGGTGTCCGAGGCGCGGGTGACCGCAGCGCCTGCGTCATCGTTCAACCTGCCCATCCTGCCTCCGATTCCGGATCAGGTGGCCGAGGCTAAGGAAGATGCGCCAACGACTCCCGCCGCCACGCCGACTTTCGAGGCAGAGCGAATGACGAGTGCTGTCGCACCAGCTCCGGTGTCAGCGGCGCCCACCCACCTGGAGCCGCATGTGGAGCCGGTCAATCTGCCCGCGCCGCCTCAGCCCATGGCAGTTGCCGAAGCGTCTCCGCCGGTCGATCAGCTGCCCGCACAGCGCAAGCCGGAACCGTCGCAAGGCGACCTGCTGGCCGCCACCGCCGACGGAGATGAAGCTGGCACCCCAGTGGATCGCGAGGGTGGCGCAGAGCCGCACAAGCGGGATGACTCCACGGCCGGCTGATCAACGCCAGAAGCACAAAAAAACCGGGCACAGCCCGGTTTTTTTGTGCTCATCGAAGCCTGTCAGGCGCTGGCGTGCTGCTGGTTGGCGGTATCGATCAGCCCATGCACCGCCATCAGGTGCGCGAGGCTGATCACGTGATCAACGTTGAGCTTTTCCATCAGGCGCTGCTTGTAAGTGGAAACCGTCTTCGGGCTGAGGTTGAGCTGTTCGCCGATGAGCGTCAGCGGTTTGCCCCGCACCAGCATCATCGCAACCTCCAGCTCACGGCTGGAAAGCGTATCGAACGGCGACTCGGTTCCATCCAGCGTGGCAAGCGCCAGTTGCTGGGCCACGGCAGGTGCGAGGTAACGACGACCGGTGGCCACCTGCCGTACCGCCGCCAGCAGCTCTTCGGCCGAACATCCCTTGGTGAGATAACCCAGCGCGCCCGCGTCCAGCAGGCGCTTGGGAAAGCGCGCGTCGTCCACCACCGTCACGATGACAATGTGGGTATGCAGCTTGGACCGGACCACACGCTCGGTGAGCTCGATGCCACTCATGCCGGGCATATGCACATCCACCAGCGCGATATCCGGAGCCAGCGTGCGGATCAGGCGAAGGCCCTCCTCCGCAGTTCCCGCTTCGCCGCGAATACGGATGTCCGGCTGCTGCTGCAGGATCATCCGGAAGCCGGTTCGCACCAGCTCGTGATCGTCCACCAAGACAATATTGATCACTTCATACCCTCCTTGGGTGATGGCTGCAGAGGCAAGCGAGCGCCTGCTGCATGATAGGCGCCTTCGCGCCGACTGACAGCCCGGGCCTACCTGCCCTGGCTCTTTGAAAGCTGTCGATAGCGGCCAAGCCCCGGACTTGCCGCAGCGCGGCCACGCAGGCCGCCCTGTCAGATTGCCATCAAGGCGTCGATGCCGTCGTCAGAACATGCCTACATCCGGCGTGCGCGGAGGTCGGGCTGATTGACCGGCCGCCGCCCTTGCAGGCACATCCGCGGGAGTACCCGCCGGCCACTTTACCCGTCGGCCATCGACTCCATCCCCTGCCGCCTGGCCATCTCATCGCCTCGACGGGTTCGTGCCTCGGAACACCAGGAAACAAGATCATTTCGAACCATGACCGCCTCTGGCGATACAGGCGAGTCCTTGCGATTACCCAGCATCCCTGCAAACAACCGCATTCCGCGTCGCAACGCGAAGTGCGCATTCATCGTTTGCATGTGGCATCTCCACAGCTGCCCCTGCGCAGCCGCAAAAACATGCTAGCAATCCTTCACTTCTCGTGCACGCCGCAATGCACCCGAATCATCTCGGCCGCGTATCATGGGGAATCCCTTGCGTGCGCGAGTCCCATGTTCAAAACCTGCCTGCTCTCCTTGCTGTTGGTCGCTCCGGTCGTGCTGAATGCGCAAAGCGCATCGAAGGATGCTTCGCCTCCACCGGCGCCTGCGCCCCAGGTGGTTCTGCACACGACTCAAGGCGACATCACGATGGAGCTGTATCCGGACAAGTCGCCGAAAAGCGTGGCCAATTTCCTCCAGTACGTGCGTGACGGCTTCTATGCAGGCACGGTGTTCCATCGCGCCATTCCGGGTTATCTCGTCCAGGGTGGCCTCTACACCCGCGACCTGCAGCCCCGGCGCACTCGCCCGGCGATCGCCAGCGAGGCGGACAATGGGCTGTCCAACCTGCGCGGCACGGTGGCGGTGGCGCGCGGCGCCGATCCCAATTCCGGTACCTCGCAGTTCTTCTTCAACCTCGTGGACAACCGCCGGCTGGATTTTGTCGGCAGCCAGAGCGGCCTGACCTGGGGCTATGCCGTATTCGGCAAGGTTGTCAAAGGGATGGACGTGGTCGACAAGATCGCCGCCCTGCCGACCCACGCGCTCGGCCCGTTTGCGGGTGACGTACCCAATCCCATCGTGGTGATCACCGGCGCCGAGGTCGTGGGTGAGCCCTCACCCAGCGCCATGGACGCCAAGGCAACGTCTGCAGCCTCCGGCACGCGGGCCAAGCCGACCACCAAGGCCAAGTCCGGTGGCAAGCGCTGACGCGATGGCAACTCTGCTCATTTCCGACCTGCACCTGGACGACAGCCGGCCGCACATCACCACTCTTTTCGAACGTTTGCTCGCCGGCCCGGAAGTGCGCTCGGCCCAAGCGCTGTACATCCTGGGCGATCTCGTGGAAGCCTGGATCGGCGATGACGACGATGCGCAGTTGCCGGCTCGGATCGCGGCCGCCACACGCGCGGTGAACGACGCCGGTGTTCCGGTGTACTTCATGGCGGGCAACCGCGACTTCTTGCTTGGCGAGTCGTTCGCACGCCGCGCCGGCCTGACCCTGCTCGACGACGGCACGGTGCATGACATCGAGGGGCGCCGCACGTTGCTGATGCATGGCGACGTGCTGTGCACCGATGACATCGCGTACCAGGCCGTCCGCAGGCAGGTGCGTCAGCCGCAGTGGCAGGCGCAGATTCTGGGCATGCCGCTCGATGCCCGTCGTGCTTTTGCCGCCAAGGCCCGTGAGGACAGCCGTGCACATACCGGCAGCACCGGGGAAGCCATCATGGACGTCAATGCCGATGCAGTCGCCGAAGCCATGCGCAGCGCCGGCGTCACCCGGCTGATTCATGGCCACACGCACCGTCCGGGCATCCATCACTTCGATCTGGACGGCCAAACGGTCGAGCGCATCGTGCTGGGCGACTGGTATGAGCAGGGCTCACTGCTGCGTGTGTCCCGCCACGCTGTCGAACTGTCGGGCCTGCCCATCTCCTGAGCGAAATACGAGCTGCGACACCTGTATTGCGCGAGCCGGAAACAGCATTCCGAAAACGCAAAACGCCCCACGAAGGGGCGTTTTGCGTAACTGGCGGAGAGAGAGGGATTCGAACCCTCGATAAGGCTTTTGACCCTATACTCCCTTAGCAGGGGAGCCCCTTCGGCCTCTCGGGCATCTCTCCGTATTTGTCCGCATTGCTGCAGAGCCGGCAAGGATACTGACCGACGCGGTCGAGGTAAAGCCTTGTGTGCTTACTCGGCGGTGTTCTCGCCCGAACCTGCGTTGCCGGACTCGTTCTCGCCCTTGATCCGCTGATAAATTTCTTCGCGATGCACCGAGACGTTCTTGGGCGCATTGATGCCGATACGCACCTGGTTGCCCTTGACGCCGAGAACGGTAACGGTCACCTCGTCACCGATCATCAGGGTTTCACCGACCCGGCGGGTCAGAATCAACATGATTTGCTACTCCATAAAATGGTGTGGTTACAGGCCATCTGACTGACGAGACCTCACCCCTGAGTCCGCCAACAGTTCGACGACAGTTTCCGTCGAAGGCCTTTCCGCCTTCCCCGGCTTCAGCCAAGGCGAACAACTTGTCTTGGCAGGCAGTACCACCGCAACGAGTGGTACTGGCAATCCGTTGATACTAGCCGAGCGTCGCCGAGCCGCGCAATCAGCCTTTGGTTGAAAGCGCCACCGTTCAGCGTCCAGGAATCAGCCGGCCAGGCGCTCGCCGACCCACGCCGGCAAGGCACTCAACAGATCGGGCAACTGCGGGGCATCGTTGCCGCCGCCCTGCGCCATGTCCGGCCGCCCGCCGCCCTTGCCGTCGATCTGGGCAGCGACATGGGCCACCACGTCGCCGGCCTTGATGCGACCCAGCGCCTTGCCGTGCACGCCGGCCACCAGGGAGGCGCGACCGTCCGCCGCACCGGCCAGCAGCACCACGCAGTCGCCCAGCTGCTGCTTGAGCTGGTCGATGCTGTCGCGCAGGGCCTTGGCATCGAGCCCCTCCAGCCGCGCGGCGACCACCTTGATGCCGTCGACCACCTGCGCCGAGCTGGCCAGGTCGGCCGTGGCTGAACCTGCCGCCTTGGCACGCAGGGATTCCAGTTCGCGCTCCAGCTTCTTCTGCTTGTCGAACAACTGGCGCAGCTTGTCGACCACCTCATCGCCATTGCCCGAGAGCAGGTGTGCCAATTCGCCCAGTCGACGCTCCTCGTCTGCCACGTAGGCCAGCGCGCCGGCTCCGGTAACCGCCTCGATGCGGCGCACGCCGGAGGCCACGCCGGCCTCGCTGACAATCTTGAACAGCCCGATATCGCCGGTACGCCCCACGTGCGTGCCGCCGCACAGCTCGGTGGAGAATTCGCCCATCTTGAGCACGCGCACTTCGTCACCGTATTTCTCGCCGAACAGCGCCATGGCACCGAAGGCGATCGCCTCGTCGTAGCCCATGTTATGGACCTCGGCCGGTGCATTACGGCGCACCTCGGCATTGACCAGCGCCTCGACCTCGGCCAGCTCCTCGCGGCTCATCGGCTTGAAGTGGGCGAAGTCGAAGCGCAGTCGCTCCGGTGCCACCAGCGAGCCCTTCTGCGTGACGTGGTCACCAAGCACCTTGCGCAACGCCGCGTGCAGCAAATGGGTGGCCGAATGGTTCAACACGACCGATTGCCGGCGCGCCTCGTCCACCTGCGCGGTCACGATATCGCCACGACGCAGCGGCTGAACGCCGCGCCACGTGCCGGCATGGCCGAAGAACACGCCCCCCATCTTGAGCGTGTCGGATACCTCGAAGCGACCGGCCGCAGCCGCCAGTGCACCGGTATCGCCCACCTGGCCGCCAGACTCGGCATAGAACGGCGTGCGATCTAGGATGACCAGCCCTTCCTCGCCCTGGGCCAGCTGATCGAACTGCTTGCCGCCGCGCACGATGCCGACCACCTTCGCGCCCTCGGCCCGAAGCGCGTCGTAACCGAGAAACGCGGTGGGCTGCAGCTGGCTGGCGAGATCGGCCGGCATCAGGCCCTTGGCCTCGAACTTGCCGGCGGCGCGGGCGCGCTCGCGCTGCTCATTCATGGCCTGCTCGAAGCCGGCCATGTCGACTTCCATGCCGCGCTCGCGCGCGATGTCGGCGGTGAGGTCGACCGGAAAACCATAGGTGTCGTAGAGGCGGAACGCGTCGACGCCCGGGATCGTCGTCCCGGACCTGCCGGCCACCTCGTCGAACACGCGCATGCCGTGCTCCAGCGTCTCGCCGAAGCGCTGCTCCTCGGTACGCAGCGCGTCTTCGATGAAAGCCCGCTTCGATGCCAGCTCCGGATAGGCGTCCCCCATCTCGACCACCAGCGGCGCCACCATCTTCCAGAAGAAATCGCCGCGCACGCCCAACATCCAGCCGTGGCGCAAGGCGCGGCGGATGATCCGGCGC
This sequence comes from Dyella ginsengisoli, assembly GCF_044904665.1. Lineage (NCBI taxonomy): Bacteria > Pseudomonadati > Pseudomonadota > Gammaproteobacteria > Lysobacterales > Rhodanobacteraceae > Dyella > Dyella ginsengisoli. Next base: position 588,311 of record NZ_JADIKM010000003.1, on the reverse strand, counting down.
AGCACGTAGCCGCGACCTTCGTTGGACGGCAGCACACCATCGACGATCAGGAACGAGCAGGCGCGGATGTGGTCGGCGATCACCCGCAGCGACTTGTTCGCCAGATCCTTGGTCGCGGTGAATTCGCCGGCCTTGCGGATCAGGTGCTCGAACAGGTCGATCTCGTAGTTCGAATGCACGTGCTGCAGCACGGCTGCGAGGCGTTCCAGACCCATGCCGGTGTCCACGCACGGCGCCGGCAGCGGCGAGAGCGTGCCGTCCGGCGCGCGATCGAACTGCATGAACACCAGGTTCCAGATCTCGATGTAGCGGTCGCCGTCCTCGTCCGGCGAGCCGGGTGGGCCGCCGGCCACGTCGGGGCCGTGGTCGTAGAAGATCTCGGTGCACGGGCCGCAGGGACCGGTGTCGGCCATCTGCCAGAAGTTGTCCGAGGCGAACGGCGCGCCCTTGTTGTCGCCGATACGCACGATGCGCTCGGCCGGCACGCCGACCTCCTTGTTCCAGATGTCGAAGGCTTCGTCATCGGTGTGGTAGACGGTGACCCACAGCTTGTCCGTCGGCAGCTTGAGGACGTCGGTGAGCAGCTCCCACGCCCACACGATCGCCTCGCGCTTGAAGTAGTCGCCGAAGGACCAGTTGCCCAGCATCTCGAAGAAGGTGTGGTGGCGCGCGGTATAGCCCACGGCATCCAGGTCGTTGTGCTTGCCGCCGGCGCGCAGGCAGCGCTGGACGTCAGCCGCACGCACGTACGGCAGCTTCTCGCTGCCCAGGAACACGTTCTTGAACGGCACCATGCCCGAGTTGGTGAACAGCAGCGTCGGGTCGCTGGACGGTACCAGCGAGGCGGACGGCACGATCGCGTGGTCCTTGGCGCGGAAGAATTCGAGGAAGGCGGTACGGATATCAGCGGTTTTCATGCGGGCTTCTGGCGATGAGGCCATCGAAAAATCCGATGGCTGAAACAAGGCCACGCCGCGGCGACGCCGCGTCAACCGATACGTCAGTCGTCGTCGGCGTCATCCACTTCGGCGTGGGTAACATTTCGTACTGTGGCGGCGGAAAAGCCGCGACGCAAGAGGAACTGCGCCCGTTTGGCGCGTTCGGCGTGGTCCGCGGCGGGCTTGCCGCCGTAGCGCTTGCGCAGCTGGCCGGCGGCGCTGGCCAGCCAGTCGGTGTCGGCATCCTCCAGCAGCTCGCGGATGGTGGCGTCGTCGACGCCGTGGGTCTTCAGTTCCATGCGGATGCGCACCGGGCCGTAGCCCTGACCGGCGCGATTGCGCACCAGCATGCCGGCGAAGCGCTCGTCGTCCTGGTAGCGCTGCTCACCCAGCCGATCGAGGGCGGCAGTGGCCTCGTCCGGCTCGTAGCCGCCCTGCCCCAGCTTGCGCTTCAGCTCCCGCCGCGACTGTTCACGACGCGCCAACAAGCCCAGCGCCTTGTCATAGGCGCTGGGCTTGGGGCGATCGTTGTCGTTGCGCCGCTTCATCCGTGCCGGAACGCTGGGCGCGGATCACTCCGCATCAGGCGTCGGCGTCGACCGCCTCTTCGGCGGCGGCCGGGGCGGCCTTGCCGCTGACCAGCAGGCGGGCGCGCAGCTGCTGGTCGATCTCGTTGGCGATGGCCGGGTTGTCGCGCAGGAACTGGCGCACGTTCTCCTTGCCCTGGCCAATGCGCTCGCCGTTGTAGCTGTACCAGGCGCCAGACTTGTCGATCAGGTTCTCGCGCACGCCCAGCTCGATGATCTCGCCCTCGCGCGAAGTGCCCTCGCCGTAGAGGATCTCGAACTCGGCCTGGCGGAACGGCGGCGCCACCTTGTTCTTGACCACCTTCACGCGGGTCTCCGAGCCGATCACCTCGTCGCCCTTCTTCACCGCGCCGGTGCGGCGGATGTCCAGGCGCACCGAGGCATAGAACTTCAGCGCGTTGCCGCCGGTGGTGGTCTCGGGGCTGCCGAACATCACGCCGATCTTCATGCGGATCTGGTTGATGAAGATCACCAGGGTGCCGGACTTCTTGATGTTGGCGGTGAGCTTGCGCAGCGCCTGGCTCATCAGGCGGGCGTGCAGGCCCACGTGCGAATCGCCCATCTCGCCCTCGATTTCCGCCTTGGGCGTGAGCGCGGCGACCGAGTCGACCACCACCACGTCCACCGCGTTGGAGCGCACCAGCATGTCGGCGATTTCCAGCGCCTGCTCGCCGGTGTCGGGCTGCGAGATCAGCAGATCGTCCAGGTTCACGCCAAGCTTTTCCGCATAGGTCGGATCGAGCGCGTGCTCGGCGTCGACGAACGCTGCAGTGCCGCCGTTCTTCTGACAGTTGGCGATCACCTGCAGGGTGAGCGTGGTCTTGCCCGAGGATTCCGGACCGTAGATCTCGACTACGCGACCGCGCGGCAGGCCGCCGATGCCCAGCGCGATGTCCAGGCCCAGCGAGCCGGTGGAGACCGTCTCGATGGCCTCGTTCACGCGGTCGCCGAGGCGCATCACGGCGCCCTTGCCGAACTGCTTTTCGATCTGGCCGAGAGCCGAGGCGAGCGCCTTGCGCTTGTTGTCATCCATCGTGGGAATCCTGCGGTAGCTGTGAAAAGGGGTGGCTGGAGGAGCAAGCCCGCATGATGCGCCGAGGCAATCTCACGGGCTGCGATAGGCCGGAGGGCGAGTATCCCATACCGGTCAAGCCGTTCCCGTGGGCGCGACAGCGCGCCCGGCGATCGGCACGCGCCAGCTCAGTCCGTCAGTTCCTTGCCCAAGCCGTCGAGGGCCGCGGCCACGGTCTGGCGGCGGATCGCGTCGCGATCGCCCTGGAAATGGAACAGCCGCGCGTGGGCATAACCGCCACGCCGCTTCCAGCCGATCCACACGGTACCGACCGGCTTGCCCTCGGTGCCGCCGGAGGGGCCGGCGATACCGGTCACCGCCACGGCGGCGCCAGCGCCAAAGCGCGCCAGCGCACCGGACACCATCTCCAGCACGGTCTCCTCGCTCACTGCGCCGGTGCGTTCGAGCGTGCGCGGATTGACCCCCAGCAGCGCCTCCTTCGCCTCGTAGCTGTAGGTGACCACGCCAGCGTCGAACCAGGCCGAGCTGCCGGGCAAGTCGGTGAGCACCTTGGCGATGAAGCCGCCGGTGCACGATTCGGCCGTCACCAGCATCAGCTTGCGTTCGCGCATCAGGACGGCGACGCCCTCGGCGAGCTCGCGCAGCTGCGCATCGGTAGGAACGGACGACGACTCCATGCGAGACTCCCGTGCTTGAACGAAGCGCCGCATCCGGCGCGAAGCCCTCCGTTCTACCCGTTCCGCGCGACCGAGCCAAGACCCGCCCCACGCATGAGCCACGACGATCTTTCCCAGCACACGCCGCTGATGCGCCAGTACCTCTCGGCGAAGGCGGCGCACCCCGACGTGCTGCTGTTCTTCCGCATGGGCGACTTCTACGAGCTGTTCTACGACGACGCCCGCAAGGCGGCGCGACTGCTCGACATCACGCTGACCCAGCGCGGCGCGTCGGCCGGCGCGCCGATCCCGATGGCCGGCGTGCCCTATCACGCGGTGGAAAACTACCTGGCACGGCTGGTGAAGCTGGGGGAGTCGGTGGCGATCTGCGAACAGATCGGCGACCCGGCGCTGGCCAAGGGCATCGTCGAGCGCAAGGTGGTGCGCATCGTCACTCCCGGCACGGTGACTGACGCCGCACTGCTGGAGGAACGCCGCGACAACCTGCTGCTGGCGATCGCCGCCGGCCCGGGCGGCGCCTACGGGCTGGCGTGGGTGGATCTGTCCAGCGGCCGCTTCCTGCTCAGCGAAGTGCCCACCGCCGAAGCGCTGGCCGCGGAACTGGCGCGGTTGCAGCCGGCCGAAACGCTGATCGACGAGAACGTGGCCTGGCCCAAGCTGGTCAGCGCCCTGCCCGGCCTGCGCAAGCGTCCGCCGTGGCATTTCGACAGCGATGCAGCGCGGCGCGAACTGAACCGTTTCTTCGGCACGCGTGACCTCGGCGGCTTCGGCGTCGACAAGCTGCCGCTGGCGGTGGCCGCCGCCGGCTGCCTGCTCGGCTACGTCGAGGAAACCCAGAAGAGCGCGCTGCCGCACCTCACCGGCATGGCGGTGGAAAGCGCCAGCGAGACCATCGCGCTGGACGCCGCCACCCGCCGCAACCTGGAGCTGGATACCCACCCCAGCGGCCGCACCGAACACACCCTGCTCGGCGTGCTGGACGAGACGGTCACACCGATGGGTGCGCGCCTGCTGCGTCGCTGGCTGAACCGGCCGCTGCGCTCGCGTGCGGTGCTGCGCCAGCGCCATCAGGCGCTCGGCCTGCTGATCGACAGCCGGTGCCACCTGAGCCTGCGCGAGACGCTGCGCGGCATCGGCGACCTGGAACGCATTCTGGCCCGCGTGGCGCTGCGCTCGGCGCGGCCGCGCGATCTTTCGACCCTGCGCGACGGCCTCGCCGCCGCGCCCGAGCTGCGCGGTCAGATCGCCGCGCTGGACAGCCCGCTGTTGCACGCGCTGGTCGAGCGCATCGGCGACCACGCCGATACCGCCGCCTGGCTGGCCCGAGCCGTGGTCGCGCAGCCGCCCGCGCTGCAGCGCGACGGCGGCGTCATCGCCGACGGCTACGACGCCGAACTGGACGAGCTGCGCCGACTCTCCACCCATGCGGACCAGTACCTGGTCGAGCTGGAGGAACGCGAGAAGGCCGCCAGCGGCATCGCCACGCTGAAGGTCGGCTACAACCGCGTGCACGGTTACTACATCGAGATCAGCAAGGGGCAGTCGGACAAGGCGCCGACACACTACACGCGCCGCCAGACCACCAAGAACGCCGAGCGTTACATCACCGAGGAGCTGAAGAGCTTCGAGGACAAGGTGCTCTCGGCCAAGGAGCGCTCGCTGATGCGCGAGCGCGCGCTGTACGAAGCGCTGCTCGACCAGCTCATCGAAAAGCTCGAACCGCTGAAGGCCGCCGCCTCGGCGATCGCCGAGCTGGACGTGCTGGCCACCCTGGCAGAACGCGCCGAAGCGCTGGACTGGGCCGCGCCCGCACTCACCGACGAGCCCGGCATCGCCATCGAGCGCGGCCGCCACCCGGTGGTGGAGAAGGTGCGCGACGAGCCGTTCGAGCCGAACGACCTGATGCTCGACGACGCCCGCCGCATGCTGGTGATCACCGGCCCCAACATGGGCGGCAAGAGCACCTACATGCGCCAGAATGCGCTGATCGTGCTGCTGGCGCACATCGGCAGTTACGTGCCTGCGAGTGCAGCGACAATCGGGCCGGTCGACCGCATCTTCACCCGCATCGGCGCCGGCGACGATCTCTCGCGCGGCCAATCCACCTTCATGGTGGAGATGAGCGAGACGGCCAACATCCTGCACAACGCCACCGAGCACAGCCTGGTGCTGATGGACGAGGTCGGCCGCGGTACCAGCACCTACGACGGCCTCGCGCTGGCCCGCGCCAGCGCGGTCCACCTGAGCACCCACTGCCGCGCCTGGACGCTGTTCGCCACGCACTATTTCGAGTTGACCGAGCTGGCCGGCGAATACCCCGGCATTGCCAACGTGCATCTGGACGCTGTCGAGTACGGCGACCAACTGGTGTTCATGCATGCCGTGAAAGACGGTCCGGCCAACCGCAGCTTCGGCCTGCAGGTGGCCGCGCTGGCCGGCCTGCCCAAGCCCGTGATCGCCGATGCCCGTCGTACGCTGGCCCAGCTGGAAAAAGGCATGCACCCGGGCGGCGCCGTGCCGCGCCGCGAGGAAGTCTCGCCGCAGCTGGGGCTGTTCGCCCCGCCAACGCCGTCGGCGCTTGAACAGCGGCTGGCGGACGTCGATCCCGACGCACTGTCCCCGCGCGAGGCGCTGGAAGAGCTATACCGGCTCAAGGCGCTGGGCTGATCCTGGCCACCGGTGCAATGCCGGCTGACACACGCCGGTCGACGCACGCGGATATCGTGCAAGCGGACGCACGATTGTCCTAGTCGATCCGTGCGCTGCAGCATAGCCTGTGGCTATCGATCGAATCGGAACAAACGAATTCCCCCGCGGCATAGCGCGGACTAACGTGCATGGGCCGCGACGGTATGCGAGCAGCCGCCAGCCCCGTCGCAACTCGGCCTGCCCTGTCCGGAGGCAACGATGTTCGCAGTCGAGACGATCGTCCCGATGACCTCCCCGAAGGAGGCCGCTACCGCGGGCGGACTTTCGCCGGCCGTCGCTATCCGGGAGCGCCGCCCCACCCTCGCCCGGCGTCACCGGGTTCCCCATTTTTCAACGGCACTCGGTTCACGGAAGCTGATCGAGTCGCCTGACCCACACGGACCAAGGGAGAGCAAACATGTCCACCGAAGCGAAGTGCCCGTTCCACGCCGCCACGACCGGCACCACCAACAAGGACTGGTGGCCGAAGCAGTTGCGCCTTGAACTGCTGAGCCAGCATTCGGAGAAATCCAATCCGCTGGGCAGGGCGTTCAACTACCGCGACGAGTTCAACAAGCTCGACTACACCGCGCTCAAGCGCGACCTGCTCGCCGTGATGACCGATTCGAAGGACTGGTGGCCGGCCGATTTCGGCAACTACGCCGGCCTGATGATCCGCATGGCCTGGCACAGCGCCGGCACCTACCGCGTGGGCGACGGCCGCGGCGGCGCCGGGCGCGGCCAGCAGCGCTTCGCCCCGCTCAACTCGTGGCCCGACAACGTCAGCCTGGACAAGGCACGCCGCCTGCTGTGGCCGGTGAAGCAGAAGTACGGCCAGAAGATTTCCTGGGCCGACCTGATGGTGCTCGCCGGCAACGTCGCGCTGGAGTCCACCGGCTTCAAGCCGTTCGGATTCGCCGGCGGCCGCGAGGACGTGTGGGAGCCCGACCAGGACGTGTCCTGGGGCGAGGAGACCGAGTGGCTCGCGCTGAGCACCACGCCGAACAGCCGCTATGCGCACAACAAGCCGGGCGAACGCAGCATCGACAACCCGCTCGCCGCCGTGCAGATGGGCCTGATCTATGTGAACCCGGAGGGCCCCGACGGCAAGCCCGATCCGGTCGCTGCCGCGCACGACATCCGCGAGACCTTCGCCCGCATGGCGATGAACGACGAGGAGACCGTGGCGCTGATCGCCGGCGGCCACACCATCGGCAAGACCCACGGCGCCGGCCCGGCTACCTACGTGGGTACGGAACCGGAAGCTGCGCCGATGGAGCAGCAGGGCTTCGGCTGGACCAGCACGTACGGCAGCGGCAAGGGCAAGGACACGATCACCTCCGGCCTGGAGGTGACCTGGACCCGCACGCCGGTGAAGTGGAGCCACGACTACTTCAACTTCCTGTTCGACTTCGAATGGGAGCTGGAGAAGAGCCCGGCCGGCGCGCACCAGTGGGTGGCCAAGGGCGCCGAGGCGATCATCCCCGGCCCCACGCCGGACTCGCCGCCGCGCAGGCCCACCATGCTCACCACCGATCTGTCGCTGCGCTTCGACCCGGCCTACGAGAAGATCTCGCGCAGGTTCCGCGATGATCCGCAGGCGCTGGCCGACGTCTACGCCCGCGCCTGGTTCAAGCTCACTCACCGCGACCTCGGCCCCAAGGCACGCTACATCGGCCCCGAAGTGCCGACCGAAGACCTGCTGTGGCAGGACCCGCTGCCCACGGCCACGCACCATCCGAGTGCCGCCGATATCGCCGACCTCAAGGCGAAGATCGCGGCGTCTGGCCTGAGCGTCGCGCAACTGGTGTCGACCGCCTGGGCCTCGGCCTCCACGTTCCGCGGCGGCGACAAGCGCGGTGGCGCGAACGGTGCGCGCATCCGCCTCGCCCCGCAGAAGGACTGGGCGGTCAACGCGATGGCAGTCAAGGCGCTGCCGAAGCTGGAGGAAATCCAGAAGGCCTCGGGCAAGGCCTCGCTGGCCGACGTGATCGTGCTGGCCGGCGGCGTGGGCATCGAGATGGCGGCCAGGGCGGCCGGCGTGCAGGTAGAGGTGCCCTTCTCGCCGGGTCGCGTCGACGCCAGCGCCGAGCAGACCGACGTGGAGTCGTTCCAGTACCTGGAGCCGTTCGCCGACGGATTCCGCAACTACGCCCGGCCCGGCTCGGAGGCCAGCGCCGAGCACCTGCTGGTCGACAAGGCCCAGCTGCTCACCCTCACCGCGCCGGAGATGACCGCGCTGATCGGTGGCCTGCGCGTGCTCGGCGCCAACTTCGACGGCAGCAGGCATGGCGTGTTCACCAGCCAGCCCGGCGTGCTGAGCAACGACTTCTTCGTCAACCTGCTGGACATGGCCACCGAGTGGAAGCCGGCCGGCGACCACTTCGAGGGTCGCGATCGCAGGACGGGCGCGGTGAAGTACACCGGCACCCGCGCCGACCTGGTGTTCGGCTCCAACGCGGTGCTGCGTGCGCTGGCCGAGGTCTATGCCAGCGCCGACGGCAAGGAGAAGTTCGTGAAGGACTTCGTGGCGGCATGGAGCAAGGTGATGAACCTGGACCGCTTCGACCTCGCCTGAGGACTGTGCCCCGGCGCAAGATGCGCCGGGCCATCTTGAGACATCGCAGGCAAGAACGAAGAAGGCACGGGTGAATTCACCCGTGCCTTCTTCGTTAACCGGCCCCGCGGTGGCGATTCAGTGCGGCTTATCGTGCTCGATAGGCGACGCCACATGCACCACATCGTCGTGCGGCTCGATCAGCGGGCCGATGATGGTGGGCGTGACCATGTGCGGGTCGTCGGCATCCGGCAGCGCCACGTCGGGAATCGCATCGTGCGCATCGACCTGTTCGCTGGGCAGATCCTGCGGCGGATCGAGGACCGGATCACGTGCGGCCAGCCGACCGGCCTCCACCAGCTGCTGGATGCGGGTGAACACCTCGGCGCGGCCGAACGGCTTTTTCATGAAGTCGTCGGCGCCAAAGCGCTGCACGTAGAACTGCTCGGTGGCCTGCAGGTTGCCGCTGATCATCACGATGGGAATGCCGTGCGTGTCCGGCTCGCGGCGCAGCGCGCGGAGCACGGCGAACCCGTTCATGCCGGGCATAACGATGTCCAGGAAGATCAGCTCGGGTTTCTCGCTGCGCGCCATCGCCAGCGCGGTTTCGCCGTCGCCGGCGGCGGACACCGTGTAGCCGTCCTGCTTGAGCATCTTGCCGAGCACGGCGCGGATGGTCGGCGAGTCGTCCACCACCAGCATGCGCGCCCCGCGCGCGGCCTGGATACGCGGCAGATGCTGCCGACGCTCGTTGCCGCTGCCCAGCAGACGCTTGAACAGATCGAATCCGGACATGGTGCCCTCCCCGTTGTTTCCCCGCGCCTAGTCTCGGTGCAGCCGGGTTCCGGCGCAATTGCGGACGTGTCGCCGCTCGTGCGCACTGTGCGCGCACGCTCAGATTTAGTCGTGGCCGCCGCTGTCCTTGAACCTGCGCAGCGCGGCGCGATCGTGCTTGTCCGGACGTCCCGGCGGGCGCACCGGCGCACCGGCAAGGCGACGCTGCTCGCGCGCTGCCTCGCGCGCGATGCGGCTGGCTTCGCTTTCGCGATACAGCGCCTGCGCCACCGGCGCCGGGCCGCGCTGCTCGGACAGCCCCAGCACCTCCACTTCCATCGTCTCCTCGCCACGGCGCACGATCAGCCGGTCGCCCACGCGCACCGGGCGCGCGGCCTTGCACGCGCCGCCGTTGAGCTCCACCTTGCCGCCGCCGATCGCCTGCTTGGCGAGGCTGCGGGTCTTGAAGAAGCGCGCGGCCCACAGCCACACGTCCACGCGTACCTCGGTCAGTTCCAGCGCCATCGCTCAGCCACCCATCAGCGCATTGGCCAGCGGCACGGTGACGAGCGACAGCACGATGCCGGCACCCAGCACCGTGTTGGCCAGGCGCGGTTCCAGCTCGTACTGGTCGGCCAGGATCGCCGCCGAGATCATCGGCGCCATCGCCGCCTGCAGCACGCCCACCGACAACGTGAGGCCGTCCACGCCGAGCGCCCGCCCCAGCGCCCAGCCGGCCAGCGGCGCAAGCAGCAGCTTCCAGCCCAGGCCGGTCGACAGCGCGCCGAGCTGATCCCGCTCCAGATGCAGCTTGAACTGCAGACCCACCGAGAACAGCGCCAGCGGGGTCAGCGTCTGCCCCAGTTGCAGGAACAGATGGTCGAGTGCTTCCGGCCAACCGCCGGCCATGCCCACCGCGATGCCGAGCAGCAGCGCAATGAAGGCGGGGAATGTGGCGATGCGCCTTACCACCAGCGCCGCGCTGGGCTGGCGCCCCGAATACAGCGAGGCGACCACGATGCCGCCAGCGGCCAGCAGCGGAAAGCAGCCCAACTGGTCGGCCACCACCGCCAGCGCCAGCCCCGGCTTGCCGTGCATGGCTTCCACCATCGGGTAACCCATGAACGAGGTATTGCCCAGCCCGCACACCAGCGTCAGCGCGCCTATGCGCGCACGCGGCCAGTGCAAGGCGCGGCCGAGCAGCGCAAAAAGCAGCCACGCGCCGAAGAACGTCACCCACATGGTGGCCACCGGGAACCAGGTGTGCCGATCGAAATGCACGCGCGGAATCATCGCCAGCACCAGCGCCGGCAGCGCAATGTTGAGCACCCACCAGTTGAGCCCCTGCACGATGCCCGCCGGCGGACGCGCAAAACGTGCCACCAGCGCACCCAGCACCAGGCAGACGAACAGCAGCAGCAACGCACTCATCGAGGGCAACAGCACACGGCAACAGGCGGAGCGCCCATTAGACGCGATGCAGCATGGCTGCGAAAAGCCGGGGCCGGGCGCGCGGCGCTCCATCGGCGATAATCGTGCGCTTGTGTTCCGGCGCGACCTCAAGATGACCGACTCCTCCCACCGCGTGCACGGCCTGGCCGGCGACGAGATCGCACCGGACTGGCCCGCCCTCACCGGCGACGAGGTGCACGCACTGCTCGGCGCCATGCCGCAGCTGGCGCCGCCGCGACGGATCGTCTGGCACAGCCCGCGGCCGCTTTCCGCTGCCTGCCTCGTGCAAACCGGGGGCGGCACCGTGTTCGTGAAGCGCCACCATCGCAGCGTGCGCAGCACCGAAACGCTGCGCGAGGAGCATGACTTCATCGCCCACCTGCGCGGCGCCGGCATGCCGCTGGCCCGTGTGCTCGTCGATGCAAACGGCGACACGGCCATCGAGCGCGGTGACTGGGTGTACGAAGTGCACGAGCAGGCGCAGGGCATCGACCTGTACCGCGAGACGATCTCCTGGTCGCCGCCGACGCAGCCGGCGCACGCCTTCACCGCCGGCCAGATGCTTGCGCGCCTGCATCGGGCGGCGGAAGGCTATGCGGCCAGCCAGCGCGGTACGCATGTGCTCGTGGCCCGGAGCGAGCTGATCACCGCCGTCGATCCCGCACGTGCCCTCGCCGCGCAGCTTCGCGAACGCCCCGGGCTCGCCGGCTACCTGCACGGCCGCGACTGGCGCAGCGACCTCACCGCGCTGTTCGCGCCGTGGCAGCATGCCCAGCCCGCGCTGGCCCGACAGCCGCGGCTGTGGACCCACGGCGACTGGCATGTCTCCAACCTGTGCTGGAGCGGCGCGGGCGACGACGCCACGATCACCACCGTGCTCGACGTCGGGCTGGCCGCCGCCAACTTCGCGCTGTTCGACCTGGCCACCGCAATCGAGCGCAACGCGATCGCCTGGCTGGAGCTCGATACGGGCGACGCCGCCGTGCATGCCGACATCGCGCTCGCGCTGATCGCAGGCTATCGGCAGGTGCGACCGCTGGATCGATTGGACGTCCATCTGCTGACCGACCTGCTGCCCGTGGTGCACGTCGATTTCGCGCTGTCGGAAGTGGAGTACTTCCACGCGGTCACCAAGGACCGGCAAGCCGCCGACGTCGCCTACGACACCTTCCTGCGCGGCCACGCCGCCTGGTTTTCCACGCCGCCCGGGCAAGCCCTGCTGGACGCTATCCGCGCCGCGGCCTGACGCACGCACCTCGTTTCGTGGTTCAATGCGCGCCTTGAAGCGGGGGTGCCCGGCGAAACGCCGGGCTGAGAGAGTCCCTTGGAACCTGATCCGGCTAGCACCGGCGTAGGGAGCTTGCAGCACCATCGCGCACGTCCGTGCGTCGGTGGTGCGCCGTCGCTTCGTCCTGCCCTTTCGAGACGACGACGACCATGAATCCCCTGCACCGCCATCCCCTCGCTGCCGCCCTGGTTTCCGCGCTGGCGCTCGCTGCGGCCGTACCGTCGCACGCGGCCGACGAAGCTGAACACGACCCCGCCCAGGCCAAGCGCCTGGGCGCGGTGCAGGTCACCGCCACCACCGACAAGGGCTACCGCGCGGAGAGCTCGCAGGTGGACACCTTCGGCAGTTTCGGCAACGCGCCGCTGCACGACACGCCGGCCGCCGTCACCGTGATCACCCGTGACCAGATCGACGACCGCCAGCCGCGCACGCTCAGCGAGCTGGCCCGCGCCGATGCCGCGGTGGGCGACAACTACGCGCCGGTGGGCTACTACCAGGATCTCGCCATCCGCGGCTTCGTGCTGGATCTGGCCACCGCCTATCGCCTCAACGACATGACCATCAACGGCGAACAGCTCACCCCGCTGGAGGACAAGCAGCGGGTGGAGATCCTCAAGGGCCTGGGCGGACTGGAGGCCGGCATCGTGGCGCCCGGTGGCCTGGTGAACTACGTGAGCAAGCGCCCGGCCAACGTGCGCACCGCCACGCTGGGCACCGACTCGCACGGCTCGCGCTACGCCGCGGTGGATATCGGTGGCTGGCTCAGCCCCAGCTTCGGCGTGCGCGTCAACGCGGCGCACGAGGACATGCACTCCTACGTGCAGCACACGCCCGGCCGGCGCAGCTTCCTCTCGCTGGCGGCGGACTGGAAGATCAGCGAGCGCGCCACGCTGGAGCTGGACAGCAACTACCAGACCAGCGGCCAGCGCTCGGCGTCCGGCTACCAGCTGCTTGGCGGCACCACCATCCCTGCGCATCCCAGCAACACGCGCCTGCTCGGCTACGAGCCGTGGCAGCAGCCGGTGGGCATCCATTCCAGCAACACCACCGCGCGCTTCAACTACCGCTTCAGCGAGCAGTGGAGCGCACAGCTCTCGGCCGGCCACAGCCACACGGTGATCGACGACAACGTCGCCTTCGCCTACGGCTGCTTCTATGCGCCGCAGTGCGCCACCGGCGAGTATCCGGGCCAGTTCTTCGCGCCCAACGGCGACTACGACATCTACGACTTCCGCAGCCCCGGCGACACCCGCCAGAACGACGAAGTGCGCGCGGTGCTAAAGGGCGGCTTCGACACCGGCAGCCTCAGCCACGAGGTGAGCGTGGGCGCCAGCGCCTTCCGCCGCAAGCTGGACCAGCGTCCCTACGTGTACGACTACGTCGGCACCGGCAACATCGATCAGGTCGACCCGCCATACTTCGCGCCCTCGCCCAACCAGCCCGGACCGTCGGCGCGCACCTTCACCAGCTGGCAGCGCGCGCTGTTCGCGCTGGACCGCGTGCACTTCGGCACGCAGTGGCAGCTGCTGGCCGGCGCCCGCTTCGTAAGGCTGGACGAGCGCGCCTACGACGACACCGGCCTCGTGCTCGAACGCCACACGCGCCTGAGCAAGACCCTGCCGCAGGCGGCCGTGCTGTGGCAGCCGACCGCACCGCTCACCGTCTACGCCAGCTACAGCGAGAACCTCTCGCTGGGCGCCGAGGCACCGTACTGGACCACCAACGGCGGCGAGATCCTGGCGCCCGTGCATTCGCGCCAGGTCGAGGCCGGAGTGAAGTACGAATGGAGCGACGCGCTCAGCCTGCAGGGCGCGCTGTACCGCATCCGCCAGCCCTACCAGTACGCCCAGCCGGACGGCTCGGCCTCGGGCTTCACCTTCGTGCAACGCGGACAGCAGGTGCATACCGGACTGGAGCTCAACGCCGCCGGACGGGTGAGCGACAGCCTGCGCCTCACCGCCAGCGTCAGCCTGATCCAGGCTCGCGCGCGGGACACCGGCACGCCTGCCTATGAAGGCCACCAGATCGTCAACGTGCCGCGCCTGCGTTCGGCCGTCTATCTGGATTACCGCCCGCCGGTGGCCGCCAATATCGGCCTGCTCGGCGGCTGGCGCTACGCCAGTGCCAACCCGGCCACGCCGGACGGCCGCGCTCGCGTGCCGGCGTACAACGTGTTCGACGCCGGCCTGCGCTACACCACCGACTGGAGCGGCCACCCGATGACCTGGCACCTGAGCGTGGACAACGTGTTCAACAAGTTCTACTGGCGCGACACCGGCGGTGCCTACGGTGACGCCTACCTGTTCCCGGGGGCGCCACGACTAGCGCGGCTGTCGGTGACGGTCGGGTTCTGAGCATGACCCTCGTCGAGCTGGTGGGAGCGTTGATCAGTGCCTGGGCGGTGTGGCTCACCGCCCAGCGCCGCCCCTGGTGCTGGCCGGTGGGGCTGGCCTCGGTGCTGGTCTACGGCGGCATCTTCGTCGAGGCGAAACTCTATTCCGACGCCCTGCTCCAGCTCGCCTTCGCCGGCCTCATCGTCTACGGCTGGCGGCGCTGGCTGCACAACCTCGGCGAGGACGGCCGGGTGCAGGTCGCACGGCTGCCGTTCGCCGAGGCGGCCTCGCACGTCGCCATCGGCACGGTCGGCGCGCTGGCGCTGGGATTTGCCATGCACCGCTGGACCGACGCCGCGCTGCCCTGGCTGGATGCCGCGCTCACCAGCTTCAGCCTGGTCGCCCAGTGGTGGCAGGGCCGACGACATATCGCCGCATGGTGGCTGTGGATCATCGTCGACGTGATCTACGTGGGCGAATACGTCTACAAGCACCTGCTGATCACCTCGGTGCTGTACGCCGGTTTCATCGTGCTGGCGGCGATGGGTCTGCGCGCCTGGCGACGGGCCCCGGCCGACGCGGCAACCGCGCACTGACCCCGCGCCATCCGATGCGACATGCGAAGATGGCATCCCTAGTCCACGTATCGTCTTCGCACCCATGAGCAGTTACGACTTCCGCCAGTTCCAGGCCGAACTGGCCGCACTGGACGCGGCCAAGGGAAAAGACAAGCCCACCGAGGCTCCGACTCCCGCGCCCGCGGAAGCGGCAGTTGCGGCGGTGCCGCCGGCGCCGAAAAAGCGCGGCCGGCCCAGCACCAAGGCGGCGGAGGCCGAGCGCCTGGCGCGCGTGCGCGAGGAGTTCCTGGCCCTGCGCGCCCGGCACAACCTGACCGTGGCCGATGTCGTGGCGTTCTTTCCGGAAGAGGAAGGCGTGGCCTACCTGCAATCGCTGCTGGCCCAGCCGCAGCCGCGTCGGCGCCGGCGCAAGACCGACGCCGAATGACGTTTCAGTCCGTCTCGCCCGCCAGGAAGCGGTAGCCCACGCCCGGCTCGGTCTTGAGCCAGCGCGGCGCGGCCGGATCGTCGCCCAGTTTCTGTCGCAGGCGGCCGACCACGATGCGCAGGTAGTGGGTGTCCTGCACGTGGGTGGCGCCCCACACTTCGCGCAGCAGCTGCTGCTGGCTGACCACGCGGCCGGCATGGCGCAGCAGCAGCGCGAGCACGGCATATTCCTTGCGCGTGAGGGCGACCGGCTCGCCATCGAGCAGCACCTCGCGATGCACCTGGTCGATCACCAGGTGGCCGTCGTCGTAGCGCGGCGGCACCTCGGCCATCGGCGTGGCGGCCCGGCTGCGCAGCAGCACGCGCAGCCGGGCCATCAGCTCCTGGATGCCGAACGGCTTGGTCACATAGTCGTTGGCGCCGTGGTCGAGCGCGCGCACCTTCTGGCTCTCCGAATCGCGCACGGACAGCATCATCACCGGCACGTTGCTCCACTGACGCAGTTCGGCGAGCACCTCGTGCCCCTCGCGATCGGGCAGGCCGATGTCGAGAATGATCAGGTCCGGCGACTGCGTGGCCGCCAGCGCCAGACCCTCGGCCGCAGTCGCCGCCTGCAGCACCTGGTAGCCCTCGGCGCGCAGGCCGATGTCCAGGAAGCGACGGATCTGCATCTCGTCGTCGATCACCAGCACGCGCGGGGCGGACGCGGAATTCATGCGGCAGACTCCGGGGCGGGCGGCAGCGGCAGCCGGATGCGCAGGATCGTGCCGCCTTGCTCGCCGGCCGCGGCCTCCACGGTGCCGCCGTGCGCGCCGACCATGCCGCGGCATATCGACAACCCCAGCCCGGTGCCCTTGCGCCCGCGGTCGCCGCGCGACACCGAGTAGAACGTGTCGAAGATGCGCGCGCGCTCGTCCTCCGGGATGCCCGGCCCGCGATCGATCACCAGGATCTCCACCTGTTCGCCCACCACTCCCAGCTCCACACGCACCGACGCCCCCGGCGGCGACACCTGGGCGGCATTTTCCAGAATGTTGAACAACGCCTGCTCAATCAGCGCCGGGTGCACGTAGAGCAGCACCGTGCCGGACGGCAGATGGGTCGAAACGCGCAGCTCCGGATGGAACTTGCGCACCCGCGCCACCGCGGCCAGCACGATCTCGCCGGCGTCCACCCAGTCGCGGTGGAGCGTGAGCGTGCCGTGGCCGAGCCGGGTCATGTCCAGCAGGTTCTGGATGTAGCGGTCCAGCCGCTGGCCCTCGTCGAGGATCGACTGCATCAGTTGGCGACGATCGTCCGCGGGCAGCTGCGCATCGTAGGTGGCCAGCGTGCCGGCTGCGCCGATCATCGCGGCCAGCGGCGAGCGCAGGTCGTGCGATACGGACGAAAGCAGCGCGCTGCGCAGGCGTTCCGTTTCACCCTGCACTCGTGCCTGCTCCAGCGCCTCGGCCAGCCGGGCACGCTCCAGCGCGCGGGCCAGGTCGGCCGCCATCGCCTGGGCCAGCTCGCGGCGCGCCTCGTCGGGCGCGTCGTGCTCGTCGGCCAGCGCCAGCGCCAGCACGTCGGCGGCTTCCGTACGCGGTTCCAGCGGCAACATCCACCAGGAAGCATCGGGGTGCCGGGCCGTGTGCGCACCGGCGGGCTGGTGGTGCGCAGCACACCAGTCCGCGGCTTCGCGATCGCGTTCACCCAGCTCGGCCGGCAGCGGATGCGCAGCCACTGCCGAGAACGCCCCGCCCGGCACCGCCGCAAGCAGCACCGCCCGCGCATCCAGCGTTTCCGCCAACGCGCGCACGCCTTCGGCACGCACGCGTTCCACGCCGGCGCAGGTGGCGAGCCGCTTGCCGAGTGCCAGCAGGGCCCGCGCCCGCCACTGCGCCAGCCGCAGCGACTCCACCTGGCTCGCCAGGCGCGTGGCCAGCCGGCTGCACACCAGCGCCACCAGCAGGAACAGCACCACGGCCAGCAGATCGTCCGGGCGCGCGATGGTCAGCGTGTAGCGCGGCTGGGTGAAGAAGAAGTTGTAGCCGACGAAGCACAGCAACGCGGTGTACACCGCCACCGCCATGCGCGTGCGCACCGCCACCACCAGCACCACGGTGAGGAACACCAGCGACAGGTTGGCCACCGACAGGTACATCTGCGCCACGAACGCCAGGCCGAAGCCCAGCAATGTGACCGCCGTGGCAAACAGGTACTCGCCGAGTGTACGCCAGCGCGGCAGCGGTTGCGGGCGGGACGAAGCAGCCATGCGGACGGACCCCAGGAAGGACGCCCACGTTAGTGCATCGGCCAAGCCAGCCGCGAGCGCCGCGGTGCCGTGCGCGATGCCGACGGGACGCGGTCGCACCACCCGGCGCATCGCCTAGATCTCCACCTGCGCGCCCAGTTCGATCAGCCGGTTGCCGGGAATGCGGAAAAAAGCGGTCGCCGGCATCGCGTTGCGCGCCATCAGCACAAACAGCTTTTCGCGCCACAGCGCCATGCCGGGCCTGCGCGTGCCGGCCACGATGCTCTCGCGCGAGACAAAGAACGTGGTGTCCATCATGTCGAAGGCGACGCCGACCCGCGCGGCGCGCGCCAGGCGTGCCGGCACGTCCGGATCTTCCGCAAAGCCGAAGCGCAGCAGCAGGCGACCGAAGCCACCTTCCAGCGCCTCCCACTCCAGCTGCTCCTCGACATCGGCCAGCGGCGTGTCCAGTGTCTCCACCGTCAGCAGCACGTTGCGTTCGTGCAGCACCTTGTTGTGCTTGAGGTTGTGCAGCAATGCGTGCGGCACGGTGTTGGCGTTGCCGGTGAGGAATACCGCGGTGCCCGCCACGCGCACCGGCGGGTGCTCGATCATGTTCACGATGAAGGGGGCGATGGCCAGCCCGCCCTGCTGGATCTCGCGCACCACCAGTTCGCGACCGCGGCGCCAGGTCGTCATCAGCCCGAACACCACCAGCCCCAGCGCCAGCGGGAACCAGCCGCCCGACTCGATCTTGATGATGTTGGCGCTGAAGAATCCGAGGTCCACCGTGAGCAGGCCGACGCCCACCACGATCACCGCCGGCACACTCCAGCCCCACTGCCGGCGCGCCACGATCAGCGCCAGCAGCGTGGTGATTACCATCGTGCCGGTCACCGCGATGCCGTAGGCCGAGCCCAGGTTGTCCGACGAGCGGAAGCCGACCACGGCCAGTACGATCAGCACCAGCAGCGAACGGTTGATCCAGGGCACGAACACCTGGCCCGACATCTCGTGCGAGGTGTGCACCACCTGCATGCGCGGCACGTAGCCGAGCTGCATCGCCTCGCGGGTCATCGAGAACGCACCGGAGATCACCGCCTGCGACGCGATCACCGTCGCGGCCGTGGCCAGCGCGATCATCGGATACAGCAGCGCGCGCGGCACCAGGTGATAGAACGGATTGGCGATGGCGCCCGGGTCGTGCAGGATCAGCGCGCCCTGCCCGAAATAGTTCAGTACCAGCGCCGGCAGCACGAAGTTGAACCAGGCCAGCCGGATCGGCCCCTTGCCGAAATGGCCCATGTCCGCATACAGCGCCTCGGTGCCGGTCACGGCCAGCACCACCGCGCCGAGCGCAAAAAACGCCTCGGCATGATTGTGGGTGAAGAACTCCACGCCGTAGGTCGGTAGCAGCGCATAGAGCACCGTCGGATGACGCGCGATCCCGAGCACGCCCAATGCGGCAATGCTCACGAACCACACCGCGCAGACCGGGCCGAACACCGCGCCGATGCGCGCCGTGCCGCGCTTCTGCACCCAGCCGAGGGCCAGGATCACGCCCACGGTGATCGGCACCACGTAGTGTTCCAGGTGCGGCGCGGCCACCTTCAGGCCTTCCACCGCGGACAGTACCGAGATGGCCGGCGTGATCACGCCGTCGCCATAGAACAGCGCCGCGCCGAAAATGCCCAGCACCGCGATAGCCAGGCGCAGCCGCGGAAGGTCGCGTGCGCTGCGCTGGGCCAGCGCCATCAGCGCCATGATGCCGCCCTCGCCCTTGTTGTCCGCCCGCATGATGAAGAGCAGGTACTTCACCGACACCACGAGGATCAGCGACCAGAACACCAGGCTCAGCGCACCGAGCACGTTGTCGTGCGAGGCCGGCACGCCGTGCGGACCGAAGACTTCCTTGAGCGTGTAGAGCGGACTGGTGCCGATGTCGCCGTAAACCACGCCGACAGCGCCCAGGGCCAACGCCGCCACGCGCCGTTTCGATGAAGCATGCATTGCGAAAACTCCCGGCGACGGCGATGCCATCGCTCCAGGCCACGGCCGCCCGGTGCGGACCTGCGTGGCAAGTCGCGCATTCTCGCAAACGGGGGCTGGAAAGGGGGAATGGGACAGCGCCGCGGCATAAAATCTGCGTAAAATTTGCGGCGCTGCGGCATTGCGCCCGCCCACGGACCCCAGTCATGCGCGTCGTCGCCGTCAGCGTTGCCCTGCCCCGACCGGTCGCCCACGGCCGCAGCACCGTGTGGACCGGCATCTTCAAGCACCCCGTAAATGGACCGGTGCGCGTGCACGCCGAACAGCTGGAGGGCGACGGACAGGCCGACCGCGTGCATCACGGCGGTCCCGACAAGGCCGTCTACGCCTACGGCCTCGAACACTACGCGTGGTGGGAGCAGACGCTGAGCTGCGCGCCGCTTCCGCCCGGCCAGTTCGGCGAAAACCTCACTGTGTCCGGGCTGGACGAGTCGATACTGTGCGTGGGCGACCAGTTGGCCATCGGCAGCGCGCGGTTCGTGATCACCCAGCCGCGCGTGCCCTGCTTCAAGCTGGGGCTGCGCTTCGGTGACCCGTCCATGCCGCAGCGCTTTGCCCAATCGCTGCGCAGCGGCGTCTACCTGCGCGTGCTGGAACAGGGCGAGTTATCGGCCGGCGACACGGTCGACGTGGTGGCACCAGCCGAGCGCCGAATCACCATCCGCACCCTGTTCGCGGCCTACCTCACGCCCAACGAGCGCGATTCGCAGGACGTGCTGACGGCCGCGCTGACGGTGCCCGGACTGTCCGCCGGGTGGCATAGGCAGATCAGCGAACGGTTGGCGCGGCGCGGCCATCCATCGGCGGATTGAGCCTTCCGACGCTTAAGCCGGGCGCTTCTTCGGCGCCTTGCGCTTGCCTGCGGCCGAGCCGCCCGCCTGGGCCTGGTAGGAGGCCATGATCGACGGCAGCAGGCCCGGAAAGCGTCGGTTGATCTCGTCGCAGCGCGTGGTGTTGAGCATTTCCACGCCCTGGCGCTCGCTGCGGATCAGCCCCGCTTCGCGCAGCGTACGGAAGTGCTGCGACAGCGTGGATTTCGGAATGGTGCGGTCGATCACCTGCTGGAAGGTGGAGCAGGTCTGCGCGCAGCCGGCGCCCGCCATGTCGCCATAGATGGCCGCGCGCACCGGATCGGACAGCGCGTGGAGGATGCCTTCCACCGTGATGTCGTCGATCGAGGGATGGATCAGGGGTTTCATGCGATCAGGCTACCAGCCCTTGATTAATGGTTCTATAGTTCGTATTTTACGAACTACGGCACTTTGGAAGTATGTCACTCCGAACCTCCGCACCACTTCTCCCATCCAAGGACACATCCCCATGAGCAAGCTTGCAGGCAAGGTCGCGCTGGTCACCGGCGCATCCAAGGGCATCGGTGCCGGTATCGCCAAGGCGCTGGCAGCCGAAGGCGCAGCGGTCGTCGTCAACTACGCTTCCAGCCGCGATGGCGCCGACGCCGTCGTCGCCCAGATCGAATCGGCCGGCGGCCGGGCCGTGGCCGTGAAGGGCGACGTGTCCAGCGCCGCGGACGCCAAGGCCATCGTCGATGCCGCCGTGTCCCGCTTCGGCCGGCTGGACGTGCTGGTGAACAACTCCGGCGTGTATGAATTCGCGCCGCTGGAAGCGATCACCGAAGAGCATTTCCATCGCCAGTTCAACGTCAACGTGTTGGGCCTGCTGCTGGTGACCCAGGCCGCCGCCGCGCACCTGGGCGAAGGCGCCAGCATCATCAACATCGGCTCGGTGGTGTCGCGCATCGTGCCGCCGGCCAGCGCGGTGTACACCGCCACCAAGAGCGCGGTGAACGGCATCACCGGCGTGCTCGCCCGCGAGCTGGGGCCGCGCAAGATCCGCGTCAATGCCGTCAACCCCGGCATTGTGGAAACCGAAGGCACGCACACCGCGGGCTTCATCGGTTCGGAGTTCGAGAGTGGCGCGGTGGCGCAGACGCCGCTGGGCCGCATCGGCCAGCCGAAGGACATTGCCTCGATCGTTGCCTTCCTCGCCTCGGACGATTCGTACTGGCTCACCGGCGAAGAGCTCTACGCCGCCGGCGGCATGCGCTGATCCATCCCGCGCGGCATCGGTGGATGCCGCGCGTCCCATCATCCGGTCGCCGGTGTGCGCCTAGGGATGCTCTGATCAACTAGATGCGGGCGGCATGATGTTCAAAAGGCCGGCAGGGTGTGTCGTGAGGCGCCGGGCAGAGTGGCCGTCTGTCCAAGCATCGCGGCGCAGCATGGCGGCCTTTTGAACATCACCCTTTGATGATGAGACTCAGCCGGCTGGGCCGGCTCTGTTTGTCACAGACCTTCCTCGCTCCTCGAGGCCGTGACCGTCCATGGTCACTCCCGGGTGCGGCGTGCTGGCTCAACAGACGGCCACTGTGGCCTGTGAACAAACAGAGCCAGTGACGCCTGCATCCAGTTGATCAGAACATTCCTAGACTGGCGATCGTCCACCGGATACTGGAGTCCGCATGTCCATTCACGTGATCGCACGCCTCGTCGCCAAGCCCGAGCATCGCCGCGAGGTCGAGCAGGCGCTCGAGCCACTGCTGGCAGGGAGCCGCGCCGAGCCGGGCAACCGGCAATACGATCTGTTCGTCGCGGCCGACGGCGCCCCCGTGTTCCACATCGTGGAAACCTATGTGGACGCCGCCGCCCTGCAGGCCCATCGCGACAGCGCGCATTACCGTGCCTATCGCGCCGCCGTCGCCGACTGGCTGGCGGCACCGCCCGAAGTGCACGTGCTCAACCCCCGCGACGTCGCCAGCGCATGAGTATCGGGGACGACCAGGTTCCGACGTTGCGCGGCGTGCATCATGTCGCCCTGATCGTCTCGGACTACGCGCGCTCGCGGCACTTCTACACCGAACTGCTCGGCTGCCGCATCGTGGCCGAGCACTACCGCGCCGAACGCGACAGCCACAAGCTCGATCTCGCCTTGCCGGACGGCACGCAGCTGGAGCTTTTCTCGTTTCCCGATCCACCACCCCGCCCCACCCGACCGGAAGCCTGCGGCCTGCGCCACCTCGCGTTCCGCGTCGACGACGTCGAAGCATGGCAGCGGCGACTCCACGGCGCGGGCATCGCCCCCGAAGCCATTCGCGTGGACGAATACACCGGGCGCCGCTTCGTGTTCTTCGCCGATCCCGACGGCCTGCCGCTGGAGCTTTACGAGTTGCCGGTCGGCAGCTGATCCAACTACGGCGGCTCGACCCGCAAGGTCGACCGATGCGCGACGATCGCGCACAAAAAACCCGCCGTCTGGCGGGTTTTTTGTGCCTGCGGGAGCTCTCTGCGAGTCCCGAAGTCATCGATTGGTGCCAAGGGGAGACCCAACTATCCACGTAACTAACTGTTATATCTTGACTCATTGCGCGGGCTTTGCCGTTTCATACCCAAAACCATACCCAAAACGCTGCGCTTGGGTAGGCCGGGCAGCTTCGGCGGGTTGCATCAGCTGCTGGCCGTGCTCGGTTCGAGTCCCGCCCCGGGCATCCCATTGTGACGCGCTTCCGCCAGCGTGGTAATCCATTGCTCGACCTCGTGGAGTAGCCAGCCCACAGCAGCGGCGCCGAGCCTCAATGGTTGCGGGAAGGTGCCTTCCTTCATCTTGCGGTACACGGTGGGCCGGGATAGCCCGGTGGTGCTCAGCACCTCAGGCAGTCGGATGATGGTGGAAGACGCGGGGCGCGTCTGGTCCGTTGCAGTCATGCGCTGGGCTCCTTGGGCACGCTGGGGCGCCCGGAGTGGCCGGGACGCCCGCGGTGGTGCCGGACGATGTGGTGTGGTGGATGGGCGCCCGCTCGCGCCCGCGCGTGGTCAGTGACGCGGGCACGGGGGGAAGCGCGCGCTTTCATCTGCTTTGATGGGGTGACGGAAATTTATGTTGTGGAATTTCCGGGGGTGGGTATCAGCTCCCGATGATGTAGCGCTGTCGGTCCAGGGTGACCGTGGGAGGCGCATGCTGGCCGGCGTCGGGAATCTTCGGAATGTAGTTCTGGTAATCCGTCCGCATGGCCTTCCCCGCTTCGATGCCCGAACCCACCGCCCCCGCAAGGCCGCTGACCAACTGCCCGTTAATCTGAGCCGAAGCGTTGCGGGCCTGCTGCTGGTTCGCCAGCTGCCCGTTCTCGCGGTTCTTCTCGATGCGGGACACGTCGCGGCCCGACTGCATCAGCAGGTCCGTGAGGACCGCATCGGCAGAGTTACCGGACGCGCCTGTCTCGGCGGATGCTGCACGGGCGGCGGCGCGCTGCTCGCGGGCTTGCTTCAGTCGATCGTTCGTCTGTGCCTGCGCGCCTTGGTCGGTCTGCTCCTGTTGCAGCTTCATTTGGTCTTCCAGCGCGTGCCTCTGCTGGTTGGCGTTGTACACGGCCACGCCTGCGGACAGGACCGCCATGACGCCCATGGTGATGCTCGCCGGTTCACACATTCGCACTATCTCCCTGCGGGTTGTGGCGCATGAATCCGATGACCGGGAAGCCGTTGTGCTGCTGCTCGTTCACCGGATGCAGGCCAAGGCTCACCAGCCACCGCCGGGCTCGGGTGTGCTCGGCGTCCACGCACGCAATCAGGGTGCGGAAGGTGCGCGACCATCGTTCCATGACCTCCTCTGCCATCCGCATAAACGTCATCTGGACGTGCGGCGGGGGTGCCGCGCACAGCATCCACGGCATACCCACGCGCCCCATGCCCTCGGGCGTCTCTCCGCGCCACTCGGCGACCCCGAACACCGCACGGACCTCGCCATCCCATGACGCAGTGAACGCCTCACTGGAAGCCGCTACGGCCTCCCGTATGGCATCCGCAGGGGACCGCCAGCCGCGCCGCTCAAGCTCCACAAGGTCCGCCTGCGAAAGCCTCAGGGCCAGCCCGGGGATCACTTCGGGCCTCACCGTGTCGAAGGTGATCATGGGGTCACCTCACGGGCCTGCTGGGCCATCTGCTGCCGCACTCGCTGACCTAGTGCCGCGGTATCGACCACGCGCGGCGCGAATGGCGCTCGGGGTGGCGAGGGGATGGGTGGGACGTTGGGCGCTTCTGGGGTGGCCGCACCGGGCTTGTTGGTGGCCTTGTTGGACTTCGGGTGTAGCCAGACCGCGGCTGCTTTTGCCGGACCTTTGACCAAGACCAGATTCTCTCGGCGAAGGTTGAGGCGATCACCGTCCGCGTAGCCGACGCGCTGGCCCTTTCCGGCCTGTGCGACCAAACGAGCCACAGTGAGGGAGCGGCCGATGTTGGATGGTGATCGCGCCTGCACCAGTACATACCGATGACGACCGCCGGTGCTGGCGATGGCCCAATACGGGGAGAATCCCTGCGCGAGCACACGCTCATAGTCCTCGGCGTATAAGGTGGCTCGCTCGTGAGTGTGAGCTAGTGCGATATGGGCCAATCGGTTCCCGTCTGCGTCGGCGGTGAATTGGGGGGCTGCCTGCTGCCTGTGCTTTTTCATCTGCTGTTCCTTTGAATGCAATGGCGCCCGGCACCGTCCGCAGGGCGGGCAGTGCATGGGCGTTCTGTAGTTGGTCGGGGTGTACGTCCGGGGGTACTGCGGCAGAGTGGCCGCGACGGACGAAAGGGGCCGATGGTGGCCCGGTGGGTTCTAGCGGGCTGTCCCCATGGGGACAGTGGGCGGAGCCATCACGCCCTTTCGGTGTCTCAGAGATACACCACAGCGGCCGCAGCGGCGGTCCGTGGAGTGCTTGCTGCTGTATCAATGAGACACATGGTTTGAGACACCAGTGGTCTATGTGAGGCGGTTTCCGCTCTGCTCAAAAGTCCATGGACTCGGCGGTGTCGGCGGCAAAGTCCCTCATGTCCTCGTTCACCGCCTCCAGCTGCGCTTCGATGCCGAGCATCTGCCACGCCCTGCGGACGGCCTCGGGGGATGTCTTTTCGATCAGGGCGCCTACCTTCCTCGCAAACTTCTCAGCCTCGTGCTGCGTGAGCTGTTCCACGTCCAACCTCTCCTTCATGTCTTGCCAGCCTGCGCCGGCCTCGCGGACATAACGCCATCGGGGAAATCCTGTGCCGGGATCAAACGCCGCGGTGCTCCAGTCCCTTGGGTTCACCTCGGGCAACTTGCGGAGCATCCGGGCGACCGTGGAGTGACTGACGCTGAAGAGTGCGCCGACCGTCCGCGTGGATTCCCTCGTGGGAAGGCTTACGGCCCCTCGCTTGGTCACTGCCGCCAGGTACTGCCACGCGGCATCCCTGCGCTGCTCCGCGTGCATCTCAAGAGCCCGACCGGCGCAGTTGACCAGTTTGGAGACCAGCACGGCCTGCGCTCTGTCCATGGGCATCACTCGGGCCGGAATGGTCTCCCGTTGGGCTCTGCGATACGCCGTCAAACGATGGTGTCCATCGACGACGTACCGACTTCCCTGCACGTCGGCGACCAGCACGGGCTCTAGCTCTGTGCCCTGCGCTGCCTCCAGCGCCAGCCGCATTACGGCGATGTGATCCTCGCTGCGTCGCTCCACTCCCGCTTGTTCCCGAAAGGGCACCATGCGGACCTCGCGGGGCTGGAAGGTGTCGTCTGTCTTCAGCTCCGCCAGTGGCAGCATCTGCACGTCCGCCGACTGGAGCCGCTGGAGCGCTTGCTCAATGTTCAATGCCCAGCGCCCGCGCTTCGGGGTGGGTGTGAATCAGGTACTTCATCACCTCGGCGTTACTGGTGTCCCGGCGGATGCGGCTTTCCAGCTTCCGCTGCATCTGCTTCAGCAGGTCGAAGGTGGGCAGCTCGATGGCGATGGTGCGCAACAGGAACGGCTCGGCCACGGCAAGGGCCGCGGCGAGTTGCTGGGGGTCTATATCAATCATGCGTCTGTGGTCTCGTGGTGGTGGGTGTTGCTCGGATGACGGGCACGACAAGGCACCGCTGTGGCCGCTGGGGCCTCCTCGGTTCCCGGTGGCGTCCGGGTGGGTTCTTCCGTCTAAGTTGGCGCTTTTACTCGTCTCGCTGGGTGTCAGCGGGCGCCGTGCGGTCTCTTTCGTCCTAGGTTGCAGTTTTTACTCGGTGAGCCCTGTGGGTGCTCTTGGTCCTATGTCGAGCTTTTTACTCGGCAGCCTCGTCGCGCCCTTCGTCCTAGGCTGCAACTTTTACTCGGCAGCCGCGTCGCGCCCTTCCTTCTACGTTGCAGGGTTTACTCCTCTCACCAGCGCCCATGCCTGCTCGTGGGGTCTTCCTTCTAGGTTTGCAGTTAAACCCCCAGCAGCCCCAGCTTGAACACCGGGCTGATCCACGCGGCGTAGTCGATGGCGAGGTCTTCATGGACGTAGGTGCCGCCGTAACGGCCGCGGGAGAGGTCTATGGGCGAAATATGGGAATCCCCATAATTGGAAACAGCCGCGGCCAGCTCCTTTGTGGAGCCCAGGCGGATGAACTCGGCCGGAAGGTGGCGCTTCTCCCCACCCGCCGCCCTGTGGAGATCATTCAGGCAGTACCGGCCTTCCTGGTCTCTGCGGATCGGGGTCTGCTGGATGACGGCAGCGGTGCGGGTGAACGCTGTGGCCCCCGTGTGCCGCCCTAGGAAGGGCTAAAGGTATCTGCGGGGATGCTTGGCAAAGTAAGCGCGCACCTTCCCCGTATCGATCGCCTCAAAGATCGCTGCTTTGGCATCCAACAGGCTCTCGTGTACTGCCTTCCCTTGCTTGTCATTCACCCAAGTTCGAAAGCCTCCAGACACCGGGAGGATCGAGACAACGTATCCCTTTTGGATGATGAGGTGCTTTCCGCTGGGATAGTGTTCCCACCGGGATGAATCCACGAATCGCTTGAGACGCCCGGCAAAACGCCTTCGCGACTCTGCGAAGTTGCTTGCAACCTGCGTGCACGTGAGGTTATCGCAGCATTCCTCGCCAACCTCCATCGCGCGCCAGTCGCTGTGCGCGACCAAAAACGAATAGCGAATGGCTGTGTTGCACAGGTCGCAGTTGCCCACCAAGTCGCCTAGGTCTTCCCAGCCTGCGAAGCTCCAGCCAAACTTGGGAGGGATAATCCCATGCTCTGCTGCATGACAGCCGCTACAAAGCGTAAAGCAAGCGTCGTACGGGTACTGCCAAGGTTTCCGGCCCTCGAAATACTGTTTGTGGTGCACCTGCAACACAACGCCATCAGCGGCCGTGCGGTTGCATTTGGAACATGCGCCGCCGTCAAGCCGGATGACCTCATCCCTAAACTTCTTCCAGTCTTTGCTCCGGTACCCATCCACTGGCGCGGCCTCCGTGTGGCGCTTCAGGGATCATAGCGGGCCGGCTTATCCCTTTCTTCTAGGCTGGCACTTTTACTCCTCTCACCAGCGCCCATGCCTGCTCGTGGGGTCTCCTCCTAGGCTTCCGGTTTCACTCAGCGAGACCCGCCGGTCGCTCTCGGTCCTAAGCTGTGCGTTTTACTCGGCGTGCGCCGCGCCCTTCTTCCTAGGTTCCCTGTTTTACCCTGCCGCGCCGAGCACGGGCGGGCCTCAGACCTGTGGGACCATCAAAACCACAGTGCGGCGACTACGGCGAACGCCGCTAGGAAGATGACTGCCAGAACGCCCATCGCGACCACAGCAACTGCCGGTGCCCTCCTCTGCCAGCCGCTCGTGGTCAGTTGGTGCAGCTCCCGTGCCCGGGCGAGCCGCGCCTCAGTCATTAGCCGGGCGCGCTCCTCACATTCCTTGTCTGTCGTCATCGCTTGCACACCTTGGGTATATGCCCCGGAGAGGTTTCCAAAGGTCAATCGTTGCGAATCGTCAACGCTTGACACTTGGAAAGAATAATTAGCTTATTCAGTACGTTATTAGACTTGCGCCTATTATGTTTGTCGATACCTTCCGCACCGTCGCTGCGGTTGCCCGTCACGCTGCGGCATCGATCCTGGTGGGCACTACAGGGGAAAGCTTGTGATTCATTTCGGTGTGCGGATGTTCGGCCGTTGTTACTCAGTGCAGCGCGATGTGTCTTGGGCTGGGCGCGGGCTCGGGTTGCTGTGGTCGGCCCGGGAGCCTTCGGGGGCTACACGGTGGCACTGCGGCAGCTGGGTGCTGTGGCAGGAAGACGCATCAGAAGACGACTCGCGGCTGGAACTAGAACTAGGTCGGCTTGTGTGCTCGTGGCGGTCTGTGAAATAACACCCCGAGTACATGGCTCAGGGGGCTTCCGGTGTCGAATTTCCTTATCAGCAATCTGGGGCCTCTCATTTCTGCTTTGATCGCGGCTGGCGTGACATTCTTTCTAACGAGGCGGCGCGAAGTGGAGGCCGGCTGGCGAGCAATGAGGCTAGCTGGCTATCAAGAATTCGTCCGAGCGCTGTCCGGGATAGTGGAAGGGCGCGAATCAAACGAGGCGCACATCCGCTACGCGGACGCAGTAAACGCTATGCTGCTTTTTGCCCCACCTGCTGTGCTGCACGCTCTCGACGCTTTTGCTAGCGAGACATCGGTGTCTAATCAATCCCGAAGCTCGGAGCGACATGACCAGTTGCTCTCGATATTGCTGAAAGCGATGAGGCAGGACGTGTTTCCACAGTTGCCCAATCCTCATGGCGATGCACTGTTTAGACTTCGGGCGCTGCCCCCGCGGTGGATAACCCCCGCGAAAACGACAGATGAGCGGATAGACGCGCAGTGAGGCGCCCTCACGCCTTCCGCTTGAACGGGACCACCTTCCCGCTTTCCCTCAACTCGTCCAGATAGTCCGCCCACGCCTGCATGACCTCCCGGCGCTTCTCGCGGAACTTCACGCGAGCATAGGCCGCTTCCACTTCATCCTTCGGTGCATGGGCGAGCTGGGCCTCCAGCACGTCCACGTCAATGCCCAGTCGTTCGCGGCCAAGGGTACGCAGGGATGCCCGAAAGCCATGTGTGGTGTGTTGGCCTTGGAACCCCATCTGCCGCAGCGCCAAGCTAAGCGAATCGCGGGACACATGCGGCGTCTGCTGCCGTGCCTGCGGCGGGAACACGTATTCATCGCCGGCCGTTCGTGCGTGCATTTCCCGCAGCGCCTCCACGGCCTGCCGCGGCAGCGAGGTGGTGAAGTCCTGCCCGGTCTTCATGCGGTTGCTGCCGTCCGGCTCTTTGCCGGGAATCCTCCACTCTCCCGCCTCCAGGTCGATCTCCGACCATCGCGCACTGGCGACCACGCCCGAGCGCATCGCCGTCATCGACGCCAGCAGCAGCGCCGCACGTACCACGCGGTTACCGTGGGCATCGATAGCGCGCATGACCTCACCTAGCTGGCCGTCATCGTCCGTCACGGCCGGCATGTGCCCGCTACGGATCGTGGGGAGTATCCGGGCGAGCCTGAGCGCACTTTCATCAGCCCTCAGGCCCTCATTAATCGCGTGGTCCACGATGCTGCCGACGTACTGCCGCGCCTTGCGTGCGAGCTGCGGCGTGTTCGCGGCCATCTCCACCAGCACGGGCCGCACGTCCTTGGTCTCCAGCGTGCGCATGTCTGCGTCGCCGATCTTGGGCACGAGGTAGGAATCGACCACAAGCCGGGCCTTGCGGTGGGTCTCAGGTGCCCACGTCGGGCGCTTCTCAGCCAGCCAGCGCCCGGAGACAGCCCGGAAGCTCGCGTGCTGCCGCTCGGTCGCTGCCTTTTCCTCGGCTATGCGCTCGGCGCTGTTCGCATCCAAAGCAGCCCTCCGCGCCTTCTGAGCGCCTGCGGTCACCTTCCCTGCCTTCGCGTCGCGCTGGACCTCCACCGCTCGCACGCGCGCTTCGGCGAGCGTCAGCGAGGGATACCGACCAATGGTTGCCGGCCAAGGTCTCGTGCCGTCCGGCAGTCGATAGCGCACCTGCCATGTCTTCCCGCCTCCCGGGCTCACAACGAGGCAGAGTCCGTTGCCGTCAGCGAGGGCGTACGGCTTGCTCTTGGCCTTGGCCTTGCTGATTTGCAGCTCGGTGAGTGGGGTGGCGAGCTTGGGCATAAGTGGGGACCTGTTTGGGTAGGTTGCCCAAGACCATACCCAAAACCATACCCAAAAGTCCAAGCTGCCTTGAACGCCCCTGAGACCTTCAGACACAAAAAACCCCGCAGCTAGGCGGGGTTCGGTGTGTTTCTGAGACTTCGTGAGATGTCCTGAAACTGCTATTGGTGCCCAAGGGGGGACTCGAACCCCCACGACTCTCGTCGCTACCACCTCAAGGTAGTGCGTCTACCAATTCCGCCACCTGGGCAGGTGTGTCTCGATTTACTTCGACGAGGAGGCCGGGGCCGGCACGTCGGTCTTGCTTGCTGCGGACGCGGCGGGAACGTCGGTGCCCGGAGCCACCTTCGCCGCCTGCGGAACATCGCTGTTCACCGGCGCGGCGGGCTGCGCATTTTGGGAGGCCGGCGCCTTCTTGGCAAGCCCTGCCATCACGCCCAGATCGTCATTGGTCGGCTGCGGTGCGCCGCTGTGGCTGAGGTACATGCCCATGCCGAGGCTGAGCAGGAAAAACAGGCCGGCCAGCACCGCCGTGGCGCGGCTCATGAAGTTGGACGAGCCGCGGGCACCGAACACGGTGGCCGAGGCGCCGCCGCCGAAACCCGAGCCGGCATCGGCACCGGCGCCGCGCTGCATGAGGATCAGCACGATCATCGACGCGGCGACCAGGATGTAGAACACGCTGAAAATGACGAACATGTCGGTATGGATTCCGTTGCGCTCAACGAGCGGCCGAGCAGATGCCGAGAAAGTCGGCGGCCAGCAGGCAGGCACCACCCACCAGACCACCATCGACATCCGGCTGCGCGAACAATTCCGCGGCATTCGATGCCTTGACGCTGCCGCCGTACAGCAGCCGCGTCAGACCGCCAATCATAGCATCCTCGTTCACGAGTTGGCTACGCAGGAAGGCGTGCACCTGCTGGGCCTGCTCGGGGCTGGCGGTGCGTCCGGTGCCGATCGCCCAGACCGGCTCGTAGGCGATTACGGCGGTATCGAACGGGGCAATGCCGACATGATCCAGCACGGCGCGCAGCTGGCGCTGCACCACCGCCTCGGTCTGCCCGGCGTCGCGCTCGGCCAGGGTCTCTCCGACGCACAGGATCGGGGTCAGGCCGCCGGCCAGCGCCGCGGCGAACTTGCGTGCCACCAGCGCGTCGCTCTCGGCGTGATACTGGCGACGCTCGGAATGGCCGACCAGCACCCACTCTGCGCCGACGTCCTTGAGCATGGCGCCGGACACTTCGCCGGTGTATGCGCCCTGCCCCTCATGCTCGCTCAGGTCCTGCGCACCCAGCGCGAGTCCGGCCTCCTGGCAGGCTTGCGCCACCAGCCCGACATAGGGAAACGGCGGGATCAGCAGTACGTCGACGTCGGACGAGGACGCCGCGGAGAGCTCCGCCACCAGCCCCTGCGCCATCGAGCGACTGCCGTGCATCTTCCAGTTGCCTGCCACGAGCTTCTTGCGCATGTGGATGTCCCGCAAAAAAACGCGAGCTTAGCGACGCGCCCCCGATTCCGGCAATCCAGCCATGGCGCGGGGCGCGGCGCAGCGGTCAAGATAGACGTCTTTGCGAGCGAGGATCCGCGATGACTGCCACCCGCCCCCTGAGCCTGGTCACCGGCGCTTCCGCCGGTATCGGCGAAGCGTTTGCGCGCGAGCTGGCCGCCCGCGGCCACGACCTGGTGCTGGTGGCGCGGCGGGAGGATCGGCTGCGGGCGCTGGCGGACGAGCTGCAGCGCACGCACGGCAACAGCTGCGAGGTGATAGCGGCCGATCTGTCCGATCCCGCGGCGCCCGAGTCGCTGTGTCGCGCGCTGGAATCGCGCGGCCTGCAGGTGGACTGGTTGATCAACAACGCCGGTTACGGCTTGCCGGGCACGCTGGTCGCCAATCCCTGGCAGGCGCACGCGGATTTCGTCCAGGTGATGATGACCGCGCCGACCGAACTCGCCTGGCGGCTGCTGCCGGGCATGCACGAACGTCGCTACGGCCGGGTCGTCAACGTGGCGTCGCTGGCCGGCTTCGTGCCCGGCACCGCCGGCCACACGCTGTATGCGGCGTCGAAGGCCTACCTGATCAAGCTGTCGCAGTCGCTCGCGCTGGAGAACCGCGACGCCGGCGTGCACGTGAGCGCGCTGTGCCCGGGCTTCACCTGGTCGGAATTCCACGACGTCACCGGCACGCGGCAGAAGATGAACGCCATGCCGGGCTTCATGTGGCTCGCCGCCGACGAGGTGGCGCGCCAGGGCATCGAGGCGGTGGAGCGCGGCAAGGTGGTCCATGTGCCGGGCCGGATCAACCGCACCATCAAGGCCATCACGGAATGGCTGCCGGACCGGCTCGCACTGTGGCTGTCGCATCGTCAGTCCGGGCGCTATCGCAACCACCACGATTGAGCCGCCCGCCCTTGCGCTACTGTGTGGCGCTCACGCACTGCCCCGAGATTGCCGAGCATGTCGCTTTTTCCCAAGCACCCGGCCATGCGCCCGCTGCAATACCGCAAGCCCACCGAAGGCCGCGACTACTGGGTGGTCGACGACGCGCTGCCGAATCCCGATGAGGTGCGCCGCCGCTGCCTGGCCAAGACCGAATGGGAGTTCGGCTATCCCACCACGGGCGAAGTCTGGCCGGGCATGCGTGCCAGCGACGCGCTCGAAGCCGGCGAACTGGCGGCGATCGAGGCGAAGGTCTGCCAGCTCACCGGCGCCAGCCGCCTGTGGGTGGAGCAGACGCCGGAAGGCCAGCACCTCAACCACAATTGCGTGCAGGTGGTCGGCTCCACCGAGGGCGCGGTCAAGCCGCACACCGATTCGTTGAACCTGTGCCGCTATGCCGCGGTGCTCTATCTGCACCCGGACGCACCGGACCGCTGCGGCACCAGCTTCTTCCGCCAGCGCATGGCCAACGGCCAGCTCGGCGGCAACATGGTGATGCCGCCGCACCGCAATCTGGTGGACGCACTGGGCACCCGCTTCGTGGCGCCTACGGCCTTCGTCGAGGACGTGCGCGTCCCCCATCGCTACAACCGCCTGCTGGCCTACAAGGCCAACATCATCCACAGCGCCTCTGCCTATTGGGGACTCGATGGCCCGGAGTCGAAGCGGATGACCGCCGTGTTCTTCTGGATGGCCTGATGCAACACGGGGAGCCGAAGCTCCCCATGCTTGCGACCTTCGCGCGAGCAGCCACTCAGATCAGCTTGATTTCGCGCAGCCGCTGCAGCAGGTACTCGTGCGAGGTGATCGAGCTGTCGTAGCGGCTCGGGTTGTCCGGCGTGATGCACTCGGGCACGGGGTCCAGCACTACGTCCGGGTTGGGGTGCAGGAAGAACGGCACCGAGTAGCGCGGCTTGCGCGCGTTGTCGTTCTTCGGGTTCACCACGCGATGCGTGGTGGACGGATACACGTGGTTGGTCAGCCGTTGCAGCATGTCGCCGATGTTCACCACGATGGCGTCGCCCTCGGTGGTGATCGGCAACCACTCGCCCTCGCGGGTGAGCACTTCCAGCCCTTCGGCGCTGGCACCGACCAGCAGCGTAATGAAGTTGATGTCCTCGTGCGCGCCGGCGCGCACGTTGGGGATGTCGTCCTGGGTGATCGGCGGATAGTGGATCGGCCGCAGGATCGAGTTGCCCAGGTCTGTCTTGTCCTCGAAGTAGTTCTCCGGCAGACCGATGTGCAAGGCCAACGCGCGCAGCACGCGCGTGCCGAGCGCGTCCAGCGCCTCGAACAGGCCATAGCCGAACTGCCGGAAGTCCGGCACCTCGGTCGGCCAGAGGTTCGGCGGCATCACGTCGGCGAACTTCGAGTCGCGCGGGATCTCGCGCCCGACGTGCCAGAACTCCTTCAGATCCGGATGCGCGCTGTCCTTGGCAGTCTCCACCTTGAACGGCGTATAGCCGCGCGCACCGCCGGAACCGGGCACGTGGTACTTCATCTTGGTTTCGGTGGGCAGCGCGAAGAAGCGCTGGAACGCGTCGTAAGCGCCGTCGACCAGCGCCTTGTCGATGCCGTGGCCGCTGATGCAGCAGAAACCGAACTCGCGGTAGGCCGCACCGAGCTCGGCGACGAAGGCGTCGCGGTCGGTGTCGTAACGACGGATGTCGAGGGTGGGAACGTTCTTCATGGTGACTCCAAGTTGGCGTGCGGTCGATTTCATCCGCCACCGCAAGGGCGGGGCACGTCGGGCCAATCCTTGGCGACCTGGGTTACAGCTAAAGCAGGCTCACGAGCGTTCGAGGGCGGATTTTACGACGTCCGCCAGCGTCTGCGCCAACGCCTGCACCTCGGCGGCATCGGCCGCCTCGACCGTCACGCGCACCATCGGCTCGGTGCCGGAGGCGCGCAGGAAGACGCGACCGCGCCCCTCCAGCTGGGCCTGTGCGCGGGCGAGCGCAGCGGTGACATCGGCATGCTCAAGGACTCCGCGCGCATTGCCGGAAACGCGCACGTTCAGCATCACCTGCGGCAGCTTGACCAGCCCGCGGCGCGCCGCGGCGAGGTCCTGCCCCGCGCCGGCCAACGCCTCGAGCACCGCCAACGCGGCGACGATGCCGTCGCCGGTGGTGGCGCGGTCCAGGCACAGGATGTGGCCGGAGGTTTCGCCGCCCAGCACGCCGTCGTGCTCGCGCAACTGCTGCAGCACGAAGCGGTCGCCGACGTTGGCGCGCAGCAGCGGCACGTCCATCGCGCGCAGCGCCTCCTGCAGGCCGTAGTTGCTCATCAGCGTGCCGACCACCGGCCCCTTGAGCAGGCCGCGCGCGCGCCAGCTGCACGCCAGCACGTAGAGAATGTCGTCGCCATCGGCGAGCACGCCGTGGCGATCCACCAGCAGCACGCGATCGCCGTCGCCGTCGAAGGCAATGCCGATGTCCGCGCCACGCTCGATCACCGCCTTCTGCAGCGCCTCGGGATGGGTCGAACCCACGCCGCGGTTGATGTTGAAGCCGTCCGGTGCATCGCCGATGGCGCTGACCTCGGCGCCCATCTCGGCAAATACCTTGGGCGCTACCTGGTAAGTCGCGCCGTGGGCGCAATCGACCACGATCTTCATGCCGTGCAGGCTGAAATCCTCCGGCACCGTCGCCTTGCACGACTCGGCGTAGCGCGCCACCGCATTGTCGATGCGACTCGCCTTGCCCAGACGCTCGGACGGCACGGTTACGAAGTCGCGCTCCAGCTCGGCCTCGATCGCCAGCTCGATCGCATCGGACAGCTTCTCGCCACTGGCAGAGAAGAACTTGATGCCGTTGTCCTCGTACGGATTGTGCGAGGCGCTGATCACGATGCCCGCGTCCGCGCGCAGCGAGCGGGTGAGGAACGCCACCGCGGGGGTCGGGATCGGGCCGAGCAGCTTGACGTCGACGCCGGCGGCGACCAGCCCGGCCTCCAGCGCGGACTCGAACATGTAGCCGGAAATGCGCGTGTCCTTGCCGATCACCACCGACGGCCGCCTGGCGCCACTGCCCTGGCCGGCAAGCACGGCGCCGGCGGCGCGGCCGAGGCGCAGCATGAAGTCCGCGCTGATCGGCCACTCGCCGGTGCGGCCGCGGATACCGTCGGTACCGAAGTAATTGCGTTGGGTCATGGGTCGATCCTTTACTGAAGACGAAGCCGCGCCGCGCGCGGGCTTCGTCACGTCATTCGTCGTCGGGCCAGCGCGGCGCAGCGGGGCCAGCATCCTTGCGGCGAGCCGGGCGGTTCGCTTCCACCGCATGCCACACCGCCAGTGCATCGACGGTGGCGGCCACATCGTGCACGCGCACCAGCCTGGCGCCGTTCTGCACGGCGATCAGCGCCGCGGCTAACGATCCGGCGGCACGGTCGGCCGGCGCATTGCGGCCGGTGATCGCGCCGATCATGGATTTGCGCGAGAGCCCTGCGTAGACGCCCGCGCCGAGATCGGCGAAGCGGCGAAGCTCGCGCAGCAGTTCGAGGTTGTGCTCCAGCGTCTTGCCGAAGCCGAAACCCGGATCGACCAGCACCTTGCGCCGGTCCATGCCGGCCAGCTCGCAGGCGAACAGCCGATCGGTGAGGAAACGGTGCACCTCGCCGACCACGTCGTCATAGTGCGGATCGTCCTGCATGCCACGCGGCTCGCCGCGCATGTGCATCAGGCACACCGGCACGCCGAGCGAGGCGGCGGCATCCAGCGCACCCTCGCGGCGCAGCGCGTAGACGTCGTTGACCATGCCGGCACCGGCGGCCACCGCCGCGCGCATCACCTCGGGCTTGGAGGTGTCGATCGAGATCGGCACGGCGCAGCGCTCCGCCAGCGCCTCGATCACCGGCACCACCCGCGCCAGTTCCACATCCAGCGGCACGTCGGCTGCGCCGGGGCGGGTCGATTCGCCGCCCACGTCGAGCATGTCCGCGCCCTGCTCCACCATCGCCAGGCCTTGGGCCACGGCGGCGTCGAGATCGGCGTACAGGCCGCCGTCGGAGAACGAATCGGGGGTGACGTTGAGGATGCCCACCACGCGCGGGCGGTCCAGCGTCAGCGGACGGCCGTTGCAGTCGAGCACGGTGGCGAACAGGTCGGCGGCGGACATCGTCAGCGCCTCAGTCCAGCCCGCCCAGCGCGCCCATGTGCTGGCGGTAGTAGCGCAGCTCGTCGATGGAATCGCGGATGTCCGACAGCGCGGTGTGGGCCGACTCTTTGCTGAAGCCCTTGGCCACCTGCGGCGCCCAGCGGCGCGCCAGCTCCTTGAGCGTGGACACGTCGAGATTGCGGTAGTGGAAATAGCGCTCCAGCTGCGACATCTGACGATGCAGGAAGCGGCGGTCCTGGCAGATCGAGTTGCCGCACATCGGCGACTTGCCCGGCGGCACCCAGGCCCTGAGGAAGTCCACCGTCGCGCGTTCCGCCTGGGCGTGGTCGGTGGTCGAATCGAGCACGCGCTGCCAGAGCCCCGAGCGGTTGTGCTGGTTGCGGTTCCAGCTGTCCATCGACTCCAGCCGGTCCAGTTCATGGCGGATCGCGAACACCGGCCCTTCGGCCAGCACGTTGAGATCCTTGTCGGTGACGATGGTGGCGATCTCCAGGATGGAATCGGCGTCCGTGTCGAGGCCGGTCATCTCCAGATCGATCCAGATCAGGTTGTTTTCGTTGGCTTGGCTCATGCGTCCTCCTGGGCCGCCGAAGTCTAGTGTGGCCCCATCCGCTTGGCGACCCTCCCGGCCATGTCCGGTGCGGCGGCGCATGCGATCATCGCCCGATGCAGACCTTCTTCTGGCACGACTACGAAACCTTCGGCGCGGACAGCCGGCGCGATCGACCGGTGCAGTTCGCCGGCATCCGCACCACGATGGAACTGGAGATCGTCGGCGAGCCGGTGATGTTCTTCGGCAAGCCGCCGCGCGATGCGCTGCCGCATCCCGAGGCCTGCATGATCACCGGCATTACGCCGCAGCAGGCCGAGCGCGAGGGCGTGATCGAGGCGGAGTTCGCCGCCCGCGTGCACGAGCAGCTGGCCGAACCCGGCACCTGCGGCGTGGGCTACAACTCGCTGCGCTTCGACGACGAGTTCACCCGCCAGCTGCTGTACCGCAATTTCTTCGATCCCTACGGCCGCGAGTGGGAAAACGGCAACTCGCGCTGGGACCTGATCGACCTGGTGCGCATGTGCGAGGCGCTGCGCCCGGAAGGCATCCACTGGCCTGCGCGCGAAGACGGCTCGCCCAGCTTCAAGCTCGAACACCTGGCCAAGGCCAACGGCCTGCAGCAGGAGCGCGCGCACGATGCCCTCTCCGATGTGCACGCGCTGATCGATCTGGCGCGGCTGATCCGCGTGCGCCAGCCACGGCTGTGGGACTGGCACTTCGGCCTGCGCCGCAAGCAGCGCGTGTTCGAGCAGTTGGACGTGGCAGGCATGACGCCGCTGGTGCACGTGTCCTCGCGCTACCCGGCCAGCCAGCACTGCCTGACCCTGATCGTGCCGCTGGCGCTGCATCCGGCGCGACCGGGCGAGGTGATCGTCTATGACCTGCGCTTCGATCCGGCCGAGCTGATCGCGCTGGACGAGGAGGACATCGCCGACCGCGTGTTCACCTCCCGTGCCGACCTGCCCGAGGGCGTCGAACGGATCGCGCTGCGCACCGTGCGCGCCAACCGCGCGCCGGCGCTGGCGCCGCTGTCGGTGCTGAAAGGGACGGATCTAGAGCGCCTGCAGCTCGATCCCCAGCGCTGCCTGGCCCACGCCGACACGCTGCGCGCCGCCGCCGGCGTGCGCGAGAAGGTGCAGCGCCTGTTCAAGCAGGCCGCTGCGATGCCGACGGCGGAAGACCCCGAGCTGGCGCTCTACGACGGCTTCCTGCCTGACGCGGACAAGCGCCTGCTGGCCGAAGTCCGCGGCACGCCGCCCGAGCAGCTGGCGGCGCGCGCCTTCGCCTTCCGCGACCCGCGCTACGCCGAGCTGCTGTTCCGCTACCGCGCGCGCAACTGGCCGCACACGCTCGGCCCCGATGAGCGCGCGCGCTGGGATGCGTTCCGCCGCGATCGGCTGACCCGCTCGACGCCGCTCACCGGCCTCACCCTGGACGACTACGCCGCGTGCCTCGCCCAGCTGCGCGACGACCCGGCCAGCGCCCACCATCACGCCCTGTTCGACCAGCTCGCCGCCTGGGGCCGCGAACTGGCCGACGAGATCACGCCACTTACCTGACGTCACCGACGATGCCCGCCACCTACTTCTCGCCCGCCACCTTCCGCTTCCTCACCGCGCTCGATCGCCACAACAGCCGCGAGTGGTTCCTCGACCACAAGGCCGACTACGAGCGGCACGTGCGCGAACCGTTCCTCGCGCTGATCGCCGACATGCAGGCGCCGCTGGCCAAGATCAGCCCGCACTACCGCGCCGACGCGCGCAAGAACGGTGGCTCGCTGTTCCGCATCCATCGCGACACGCGCTTCTCGCACAACAAATTGCCGTACAAGCCGTGGCAGGGCGCGCGCTTCTTCCACGAGC
This sequence comes from Dyella ginsengisoli, assembly GCF_044904665.1. NCBI lineage: Bacteria > Pseudomonadati > Pseudomonadota > Gammaproteobacteria > Lysobacterales > Rhodanobacteraceae > Dyella > Dyella ginsengisoli. Next base: position 548,806 of record NZ_JADIKM010000003.1, on the reverse strand, counting down.
GCCGGCACGAGATCGCTGCGCCATCGTTCTACGTGCACATCCAGCCCGGCGATTGCTTCGCCGGCGGCGGCATGTGGCACCCGGAGCCCGATGACCTCAAGCGCATCCGCGGCTTCATCGCCGACAACCCGGCGGCGTGGAAGAAGGCCACGCACGGCAAGGCGTTCCGTGAGCGGTTCCAGTTCTGGGGCGAATCGCTGAGCCGGCCGCCGCGCGGCTTCGATCCGGCGCACGAGCTGATCGACGATCTCAAGCGCAAGGACTTCGCCGCCGGCCAGGGCTTCGACGAGGCGCTCGCCTGCTCGCCCAAGCTGCTGCCCACGTTGGTCGACATCTATCGCCACATCGCCCCGCTCAACGACTACCTGTGCGCGGCGCAGGAGCTGGAGTTCTAGGGAACCGCGCCGGATCCCGCAGCCTTACCGAAGAGCATCGCGACTGAAGTCGCTCCCACAGGGGGCGAAGTGGGGACGTTGTGGGAGGGGCTTCAGCCCCGACGCTTTTCCGCAATCCGGCCACCACCCCGCAGACCGGCGGCAACCCACACTGCCGCCAGCGCGGCCAACGCCACGTAGTACGCCGGCGCCAGCGGACCGAGGCCTTTCACCAGCGCGCCGATCAGCGGCGGCGTGATGCCGCCGAAAATCGCGTAGGCGACGTTGTAGGAGAACGACAGCCCGCTGAAGCGCACCGCCGGCGGAAACGCATGGACCATCACCGTGGGCACCACACCGACCACGCCCACGGTGAAACCCGCCAGCGCATACAGCGGCAGGAAATGCACCCCGCCGCGCTGCAGGTCCAGGTAGAGCACGCAGGTCGCCAGCGTCATCAGCACGGCGCCGACAGCCAGCATGCGTGCCACGCCGAAGCGATCAGCCGCCGCGCCGAACGCCAGGCAGCCGACCGCCAGCGCGAGCGAGGCCAGGCTGTTGCCGAGGAACGCCGTGGCGGGCGGCAGGTGGAACACCGCCTGCATCAGCGTCGGCGTCATCAGGATCACCACCACGATCGCCGCGGTGAGCGTCCAGGTCACCGCCATCGAGCGCACCACCGCACCGCGATGTTCGCGCAGCACGCGCTTCAGCGGCAGCTCGTCGGCCAGCGCGCGGCGCGCCTGCATCGCCTCGAACACCGGCGTCTCGCGTAGCCAGCGGCGCAGCCACACCGCGATGAAACCGAACACGCCGCCGGCCAGGAACGGCAGCCGCCAGCCGTAGTCGAGCAGCTGCGCGGGCGTCATCCGCTCGTGGATCGCCGCGGTGAGCAGCGAGCCGATCAGGATGCCCACGGTGAGGCCAGACGTGAGGCTGGCGCAGGCGATGCCGACGCGACGCGCCGGCACGTGCTCGGCGACGAACACCCACGCGCCCGGCACCTCGCCGCCCACCGCAATGCCCTGCAGCACGCGCAACGCCAGCAGCAGCACCGGCGCCAGCACGCCGATCTGCGCGTACACCGGCAGCAGGCCGATCGCCAGCGTGGGCAGCGCCATCAGCAACACGCTCAGCGTGAACATGCGCTTGCGTCCCAGCAGGTCGCCGTAGTGCGCCATCACGATGCCGCCCAGCGGTCGCGCCAGATAGCCCGCGGCAAAGATGCCGAACACCTGCAGCTGTGCCAGCCACGGCGCGGTGCCCTGCGGGAAGAACAGCTCGCTCAGCGGCACCGTGAGGAACACGAACACCACGAAGTCGTAGAACTCCAGCGCGCCGCCCAGCGCGGCCAGGCCCAGCGTGCGCAGGTCGCCCCGGCTCAGGCGATCGGTGGCGGATGGACCCGCCGCAGGGGTGTCGTGCATGCGCATCGCGATGGCAGTGAAAGGGCGGCCACGATAGCCGATGCCCGTATTTGTCGACCACGTCGCACTCCGGCTGCGCCGCGGCAAGACCGCGGCAAACCGGCGCTGCTAGATTCCATGCGCCGCCGCATGGTCTTCAGGGGAGACCGCGGCGTCCAGCGGTGCCACGGGGACGGCACCATTCGAAGGTCGATCTGCACGCAAGCCACGGAAGGTTTGTCTCCTCCGTGCCTGTGTCCTGCAGGACGGCCTCACACGCGGCGATGCCGCCTTGAGGGAGAGACACCGATGCAACGCATGATGCTCATGGGAGTGCTGGCACTGGCCAGCGTGGGAGTCCAGGCCGCCACCGGCGTGGCGCTGGTACACGGCACCGGCAAGCAGACCGATGCCTACAACGACTACTGGCAATCGGACATGGTCGAGGGCGTGCGCAAGGGCCTGGCCGATCCGAACAACCTGCTGGTGGTGAACTGCGATTTCGACCAATACATGTGGGACGACCGCGCCGCCGGCTGCCTCGCCGGCCAGCTCACCAGCTTCATCCAGGCGCGCAACATCGACCGGCTCATCGTCATCACGCATTCCAACGGCGGCAACGTGATGCGCTGGATCCTGTCCAACCCCACCTACGACGCGCGCTATCCGGACATCATCCGGCGCATCGTCAAGGTGGACGCGATCGCCCCGTCCAGCGCCGGGACGCCGCTGGCCGATGCGGTGATCGCGGGCAACGTGTTCGAGACCTCGCTGGGCTGGCTGCTCGGCTACAAGACCGATGCCGTGCGCCAGCAGCAGGTCGGCTGGATGGCCACCTACAACCAGTACTACCTGCTGGGCACCAGCGGCCGTCCCGCCCTGCCCGTCGCCTTCCGCGACGCGGTGGGCACCGACGTGGTGTCGGCCGTGTGGAGCAGCCAGGCCTACTGCGGCGGCTATAGCCAGAGCGTGGGGCTGGAGATCACCCAGAACTGGCTGGACAGCTGCTCGGACGGCTTCATCGAATGCTCCAGCGGGCAGGCCGCGGGCACGCTGTGGTTCAAGGACACCACCCACACCAGCGGCGGCCAGGTGCTGAACCACAACCAGAGCCGGCGCGCCTGCTTCGGCCTGCCGTCGATCCTCGCCAACGACATCCAGGGATGACCACGATGAAGCCACGCACTCTCAGCCTTGGCCTGCTGGCCATCCTCGCCGCCGCCAACGCCGCCGCCACCAGCCACAGCCTGCTGCCGGCGGGCAGCGACGACATGGTGCCCGGCCACCTGCAGGCGCTGCCGCCGGCCAGTGCCTTGATCACCCGCGACGCGACGCGTCCGCACGCCGAACGCCTTCCGGTCAGCGTGAGCTGGGCCCTGCCCGGCGATGCGCCCATCGACCCCGTGCCGCAGCCGTTCGCCCGCGCCAGCCGCGAATACTGGATGGATGTCTCAGCCACCGAACTGCAGCGCGGCATCGCGCTGCCGCTGAGCGCGCCGGGCGCCATCATCCGACTCAGCCCGAGCGATACCCGCGGCGGTCGGCTCGCCGCCAGCGGCGTCAACGTGCGCATCGGCGGACAGAGCGTCGCCGGCGACCGCGCCGCCAGCCAGGTGGGCGACGTCAGCGCACTGCGCACCAGCGGCATGGACGTGCCGGACGCCTCGCTGGTCATGCAGCTGCGGCCGGAACTCGGTGCCGGCGCCGCGACCCTCACCGCCGCCGGCGCCAGCGGTCGCTACGTCGTGCACGTGTTCGAACCGCGCAGCACGCTCACCGTCACCGCGCGGGCCGATCGCGATGTCGCCCTGCTCGGCGAGCCGGTGCACGTGACGGTGGCGCTGCGCGATGGCGATCGCACCCGCCCGCTGCAGGCGGTTGGCGGCTTCCTGCGCGCGCCCGACGGCCAGACCACCCTGCTCGACTACCGCGCCGGCACCAACGGTGACTTCGACGCCACCGCCCTGCCGCTGCACGCCAGCCGCACGCCCGGCCTGTGGGAACTGCACAGCTTCACCCTGAGCGACGACGGCCACGGCAACGCGGTGCGCCGCGATACCACCAGCGTGTTCGCGGTGGCCGTGCCGGATGCTCGACTGGACGGCACCGCCGACACCCGGCCAGGCAAGAATCACGGCATCGACGTGACGCTCGGTCTCGACGCCGCCAGCGCCAGTCGCTACGCGGTTTCCGGCGTGCTCTACGGCCGCGATGCCAGCGGCCGGATGGTGCCCGGCGCGTACGCACAATCGGCGGCGTGGGTGGCGCCGGGCCGCGGTGCGCTGGTGCTGCACTTCGACCGCAGCAGCGTGGCCGGCATCGGTGCCCCGTACGAACTGCGCGACCTGCGCCTGCAGGACCAGCCGGCGATCAGCCTGCTGGAGCACCGCGCGCTGGCGCTGCGCTTCGATCGACCGTAAGCGTGGAGGGATGCCGCGGGTCACCCCGCGGCATCCCTCGTTCTGCTTGCCTCAGTGACCGAGGTACTTGCCGAGGAACGCTTCCATCTTCTGGTACAGCTCCTCGCGATTTTCCTGCGCGTAGAAGCCGTGACCTTCCTTCGGCTTGCTCAGCCACTCGTAGGGCTTGCCGGCCTTGTCCAGCGCGTCGCGCAGGCGCGTGGCGTTCTGGTACGGCACGCGCGGATCGTCCTCGCCGTGGGCAATCAGCACCGGTACGTTGAACTTGTCCAGCTGGTACAGCGGCGAGATCGCCTTGGCGGTCGCCTCGTCGCCGATCGCCTCGGCGAAATAAGTGCGACCCACGCTCATGTGCGAGGTGTCGCTGCGCTCGAAGCCGATGCTCCAGTCCGACACGCCGGCGTAGTCGATCGCGCACTTGAACTGGCCGGGGGCCATGATCGGCTGCATCAGCGAGGAGTAGCCGCCGAAGCTGCCACCGTAGACGCAGACGCGATCCTTGTCGGCATAGCCCTGGTCGATCGCCCAGTGCAAGCCGTCGAGCAGGTCTTGCTGGATGCGATCGCCGAAATGCTTGTAGCCGGCCATCTGGAACGCCGGGCCGCGGCCGGCCGAGCCGCGATAGTTCACCTGCACCACCGCATAGCCGCGGCTGGCCAGGAACTGCGCGTCGGTATCGTAGGTCCAGCCATCGCGAATGCCGATCGGACCACCGTGCGGCAGCAGCACCGTGGGCAGGTGCTTGTCGGACGAACCGTGCGGCAACGTGAGATAACCCTCCAGTTCCATGCCGTCACTGGCCTTGAAACGGAACGGCCGACGCTCGGCCATCTGCTCGGCGTGGATCCACGGCTCGATCTGGAACAGCGGCTGCAGGTTCATCGTGCCGGTGTCGAACAGTGCCAGGCTGCCCGGATCTCGGTCGCTCTGCGCCACCACCAGCAACCGCTTGCCGGCCTCGTCGCCGCCCCCCAGCAACACCAGGTGGTCGGCAAAATTGCCGTTGAGCGCCTTGAGCACCTGGGCGCTCAGGCTGTCATCCAGGTAGCTCAGGTGCGGCCGTCCGGTCTCGAACAGCGCGGCATACGGCTTGCCGCTCTGTACATCCCACAGCACGTCGCCTACCGAAGCGAAATCATCGCGGGCGAGCACCTGGCGCCCGCTGCCATCGAGACGGCTGGACACCAGCTGATCCGGCCCGCCCGCCTCGCTGTACAGCGACCACAGCGTCTGCCCGTCGCGACTGATCCGCAGCGGCGATAGATGCTTGCCGGTCACGCTGTCCGGCAGGCGCGTCCAGGCCGCCTGGCCGTCGGCACGTGCATACACGTCGATGCTGTGCGCGTCGGTGGTTCCGTAGGCCAGCCGCGCCACGTCGTCGTGCACCACGAAGGACATGCTGCCCTTGTCGATGTCGCCCATCAGGGTCGGCTTGGCGCTGATCGAATCAACGTCGTAGATCTGGCTGCGATGGCTGTCCCAATCGCCTGCCGCGTTGCGCTCGGGAATGATGCCCAGCTGGATGTACACGTGGCCATTTCGCGGATACGGCACGCCGGCGATCGAGGGGAAACCACGCGGCATGTCCATCGAGTGCGGACCGGCCTGCAGCGAGCCGCGATGACGCAGGCTGTAGAGCGTCTGCTTGTGGCCGCCGTCGAAATCCACCGCGATGATGTCGCCGGTGCCCTGCGGCGCCTCGAGCGCGCTGGTGGTGTAGGCCAGCGGCACCACCATGCGCGTGTTGCTCACCCACAGGATCTGCGCGGGCTGGTAGTGGCTCACCATGTCCAGCCGACTGACGTATTTCAGGTCAGGCAGATGCAGCACCACCAGCTGATGATCCGGCTCGCCCCACTTTGCCTTGTCGTTGTGCAGCGAGAGGGCCAGGTACTGGCCATTCGGTGAAATGGCCGGGTGGCTGAGTGATCCCGTCCTGGCGAAATCGGAAACCGGCGGTGCCGGAGTACCTGTTTGCGCCCGGACGTGCCGCGGCGCGACGGACAACAGTGCGAACAGACCCGCCAGGCAGAGCCCGGCAAGATGACGTGGCATATCTTGATCCCCCTTCAATTGCTGATCGTCGCGGCGAACCCGATCGGCTCGCCGCCCCGCTTGCGTCGCCCCCGCGACCCGGCACTGGCCCGTCGCCGAGTATAGCCAGCCACCTCGGCCGAGCCGGCAGCTGCGCCGTTACGCCTCGGCGAACGGGAACGCCAGCACGTCAGCGATGGCGTCGGTATCGGCCAGGCACATCAGCAACCGCTCGACGCCCAGCGCCACGCCGGCGCAGTCCGGCATCGCGTCGAGCACAGCGAGCAGGCGCTTATCGACGGGCACTTCGGGCAGACCGCGGGCGCGGCGTTTGTCGTTGTCGCGGGTGAATCGCGCCGCCTGTTCGGCCGCGTCGTTCAACTCGTGGTAGCCGTTGGCCAGTTCGTAGCGGCCCAGGTACAGCTCGAAGCGCTCGGCCAGCGGCGGCTCGCCGGGACGGATGCGTGCCAGTGCGCACTGGGTGGCCGGATAGTCGTGGATCACCGTGATGCGGTCGCGCGGAAACGCCGGCTGCAGCCTGTGCGTGATCAGCAGGTCCAGCCAGTCGTCGCGCTCCAGGCCGGCCGGGTCGATGCCGTACTCGCGCAGCGGCGCCTGCAGGGCCTCCAGCGGATCGTGCAGCGGATCGATGCCGAGCTCGTCGAGGAACAGCTGGCGATAACCGCTGATCACCAGCTCCGCACGCCGTCCGACCACGGCCAGCGCCTGCTGCACCAGCTCGACGGTTTCCTCCATCAGCCGATGATGATCCCAGCCGACGCGATACCACTCCAGCATGGTGAACTCGGGATTGTGCCGACCACCCGCTTCGCCGTTGCGGAACACGCGGCCGAGTTCGTAGCAATCGCCCACGCCGGCGGCGAGCAGGCGCTTGAGCGGAAACTCCGGCGAGGTGCGCATCCAGCGCTGCGGTGCGCCGGCGTCGACGTGCCCGGTGAAGCGGGTGATGAAGCTCTCGATGTTGGGGTCGGTGTTGCCGGTGGCAGAAAGGATGGGCGTTTCGACTTCGAGCACGTTGCGGGTGTCGAAGAACTGGCGAATGAGGCGGTAGACGGCGGCGCGCAGGTGGAGGGCGGCATGGGGTTCGCTGGTTGAAAGAGCGAAAGGCGCCCCCTCACCCCAGCCCTCTCCCCCGGCGGCGCCGGGGGAGAGGGAGCCAACGGCTCGCCAGCTCAAACTCCCTCTCCCCCGGCGCCGCCGGGGGAGAGGGTTGGGGTGAGGGGGCGGCTCTTGCTTCAGCACCCGCACGATCTCCTCCAGCACATCGTCCGTGCGCAGCAACACCTCGTCATTCCAGAACCGCAGCACGCGAAAGCCCGCCTGCTCGAGATCGGTGGTGCGCTTTGCGTCGGAGGGTTCGTCGTGCTGGCCGCCGTCCAGCTCCACGATCAGCGCGTTTTCGACGCAGCAGAAATCCACGTAGTAGCCCGCCACCGGGTGCTGGCGGCGGAACTTCACGCCGAGCTGGGCGGTGCGCAGGCGTGACCAGAGCTTGCGCTCGGCGTCGGTCTGGTGGCGACGGAGTTCCTTGGCGCGTTCCATCGACTAAAGAGCCCCCCTCACCCCAACCCTCTCCCCCGGCTGCGCCAGGGGAGAGGGAGCTGAAAGCTCGCACGCCCTGACTCCCTCTCCCCTGGCGCAGCCGGGGGAGAGGGTTGGGGTGAGGGGGCGCTTTTCGCTCATGACATCACCCCTAATGCTCGGCCAACAGCGCCAGCAGCTGTGCCTCGTCCCACACCGGCACGCCAAGCTCTTGCGCCTTGTCGAGCTTGGAACCGGCCGCTTCGCCGGCGACCACGAAGCTGGTCTTCTTCGACACGGAACCGGACACCTTGGCGCCCAGTGCCTCCAGCCGATCCTTCGCCTCGTCGCGGCTGAGCGACTGCAGGGTGCCGGTGAGTACGATGGTCTGGCCTTCCAGCGGTGCAGCCTGCACGGCAGCCTGCGCGGGCAGCGCGGCGAGCAGGGCAGCCATCATCTGCTCGGCGTGTTCCAGTTCGGCGCGACGCGCATCGTCGGCCAGCATCGCCTCCAGGTTGATTGCGGCGGCCTGCGGCACACCGGCGACGATCCAGTGCGCCGAGCCGGCCTGCGCCAGTGCCTCAAGCGTGGCGTACTGCGCGGCCAGGAGTTTCGTGCTCTTCGGACCGAGCTTGGACACGTTGGCCATGTCCAGCAGCACCCCGAGGTTGAGCCGCTCGCGCAGCTTCGGCGAAGGATCGCCCTCGTCGGTGAAGTGCACGCCGGCGGTCAGCAGTGCATCGACCACTTTCTGATTGCCCTGCTGCGCAAAGAACGCCGCGATGGAGCCGGCCACCTCGGCGCCGATGTCCGGCAGCTGGCGCAGCACCGGTGCCGGCATGCTGCGCACGAATTTCAGCCGGCCGAGCCAGGCGGCCAGCGTCTTCGCCGTGCTTTCGCCGATGTGCATGATGCCCAGCGCGAACAGGAAGCGCGCCAGCGTGGTGGTGCGACTGGCGTCGATCGCCTCGACCAGGTTCTCCGCCCACTTGGTGGCGATCTTGCCCTGCTTGACGGTCTCCGGCACGGTACCGTCGCGCTCGTCGGCGCGCTGCTTCATCGCGACGAAATCGTCCACGGTGAGCGAGTAGAGATCGGCCGGCGTCTTGACCATGTCGAATTCCACCAGCGCGTCGACATAACGCTCACCCAGGCCATCGATGTCCATCGCGCGCCGCGCGGCGAAGTGGATCAGCGCCTCCTTGCGCTGCGCGGCGCAGAACAGCCCGCCGGAGCAGCGCCAAGCCGCGGCACCCTCCTCGCGCACCAGCGCCGAATCGCAGATCGGGCAGCGCGTCGGCATATGCCAGGGATGGGTGTGCGGCGGGCGGTGCTCTTCGACCACGCGCACCACCTCGGGAATCACGTCGCCGGCACGGCGCACGATCACCATGTCGCCCACGCGCGCGTCGAGCCGCGCCACCTGGTCGGCGTTGTGCAGCGTGGCGTAGGTCACCGTGACGCCCGCGACCTGCACCGGCTCCATCCGCGCGCGCGGCGTGGCGGCGCCGGTGCGGCCGATCTGGATCTCGATGTCCAGCAGTCGCGTCATCTGCTCCTGCGCCGGGAACTTGTGCGCGATCGCCCAGCGCGGCGCGCGCGAGACGAAGCCCATGGTGCGCTGGCCTTCGTAGTCGTCCAGCTTGTAGACCACGCCGTCGATGTCGTACGGCAGCGCGTCGCGCTTGGCGCCGATCGCACGGTAGTAGGCGATCAGGCCGTCGAAGCCCTTCGCGGTGGATACCTCCGGCGACACCGGGAAGCCCCATTCGCGCAATTGCTTCAGCGTCTGCGAATGGGTGGGCGGCAGCTCGCCGCCTTCCACCACGCCCACCGCATAGGCGAAAAAACTCAGCCTGCGCTTCGCCGTGATCGCCGGGTCGAGCTGGCGCAGCGAGCCGGCCGCGCCGTTGCGCGGATTGGCCAGGGTCTTCTCGCCGTGGGTGCGGGCGTGTTCGTTGAAGGCTTCGAAATCCTTGCGCAGCATCACCACCTCGCCGCGCACCTCCAGCACGTCGGGCCAATCCTTGCCGCGCAGGTGCAACGGAATGGCCCGGATGGTACGCAGGTTGGCGGTGACGTCCTCGCCGGTCTCGCCGTCGCCGCGCGTGGCGCCCTGCACGAACACGCCGTGCTCGTAGCGCAGGCTGATCGCCAGGCCGTCCAGCTTGGGCTCGACGGAGAACACCGGCGCGCGGCGATCCAGCGTCTGCTCGATGCGCCGCTCGAACTCGGCCACCTCGCGGAAACGCTCGCGGTCGTTCTCGCCTTCCTCGCCGAAGGCGTTGCCCAGCGACAGCATCGGGATCGCATGACGCACCTCGGCGAAGCCGCCGGTGGCGCGCGCGCCGACCTTGCGGGTGGGCGAGTCGGGTGTGGCCAGCTCCGGATGCTCCGCTTCCAGCGCTTCGAGCTCGCGCATCAGGCGGTCGTACTCGGCGTCGGGAATCGTCGGCTCGTCCAGCACGTGGTACTGGTAGTTGGCCTGCTCGATCTGTTCACGCAGGGTGGCGGCGCGGGCAGCGAAATCGGGGTGACGGGTCATGCGGAAAGATTCATGCGGAGGCTCCTCGGACGCGCCAGTTTAGCGAACCGTTCCGCGCTTCCCACGTGACCGAATGTCCGCGCGCATGAAGCCGTACTGACTCGCCCCGACCACGACACGGGTCGATACCTGCCCAAGCAAGTATCATGAAGGGCGATGTCCCCTCCCCCTTCCCTGCAGGTCGTCGCCCCCGCGGCCGGTGACGATCCGGCCTCGTCGACGGCTGCTTCCCCGCACGCCACCCACCGCGGCCTGCTGTGGCTGGTGGCGGCGGCGTTCTTCATGCAGGCGCTTGACTCCACCATCGTCAACACCGCGGTGCCGGCGATGGCCACCGCGCTGGGCGTGACGCCGCTGGGCATGCGCAGCGCGCTCACCAGTTACGTGCTGACGCTGGCGATCCTGATTCCGGCCAGCCCGTGGCTGTGCGACCGCTTCGGTACGCGCCGCGTGTTCGCGGCGGCGATCGCCATCTTCGGCATCGGCTCGTTGCTGTGCGGCATGGCGCAGACGCTGCCCGAGCTGGTGGTCGCCCGCGTGATCCAGGGCATCGGCGGCGCCTCGCTGATGCCGGTGGGACGCTACGTGCTGGTGCGCACGATCGCCAAGCGCGATTACGTGCATGCGATGAGCACGGTGGCCACGTTCGGCCTGCTCGGCTCGGTGCTGGGGCCGCTGCTGGGCGGCGTGCTGGTGGAGTTCACCAGCTGGCGGCTGATCTTCCTGATCAACGTGCCGGTGGGCCTGGCTGGGCTGTGGATGAACCAGCGCGACATGCCGGAGTACCGGCTGGAGCAGGCGCGCGCGTTCGACACGACCGGCTTCCTGCTGTTCGCCGCCGCCTCGGCTTTGCTGCTCACCGCCTCGGAACAGGCCGGCGCGCAGGTGCATCACTGGCCGTTGGTCGCCGGCTGCGGCGTGCTGGCCGTGCTGCTCGGCGCGCTCTATGTGTGGCACAGCCGGCGCACCGAGCATCCGGTGGCCGACCTCGCCCTGCTCCGCGTGCGCAGCCTGTCGGTGGCGCTGGTGGGCAACGTGTTCACGCGGCTCGGCATCGGCGGCATGTTCCTGCTGCTGGTGCTGTTCCTGCAGGTGGGCTGCGGCTGGTCGCCGACCCTGGCCGGCCTGATGATGGTGCCGCAGGCGCTGGGCTCGATCAGTTCCAAGTGGGTGGTGAACCGGCTGCTGCTGCGGCTGGGCTATCGCCGCCTGCTGCTGGCCAACACCACGGCGGTGGCGGTGATGCTGGCCACGTTCTCGCTGGTCGACGGATCCACGCCGACCTGGCTGATCGCGCTGCTGGTCTACATCTATGGCTGTTTCACCGGACTGCAGTACACGGGCATGAACACGCTCGCCTACACCGACGTGGACATCCGCCACGCCTCGATGGCCTCGTCGATGGCCTCGACCACCCAGTACCTCTCGATCAGCTTCGGCATCGCCTTCGCCTCGCTGCTGATGGAGATCTTCGTGGGGCGCGAGGTGCACGCGGCGCACGCCTACGTGGCGGCGTTCCACATCACCGTGCTGGTGCTGGCCGTGGTGACCGCGCTGGCCGCGACGATCTTCCTGCGGCTGCGGCCCGATCATCCCGGTGCCCCGCCGCGCAGTGCTGCGGTGGAAAGCTAGCCGCTGGTACGCTCCGCGGCTCGACTGGATATTCCAAGGACCTTCGCATGCGCTGGACCGTCGCCCTCGCCGCCCTGCTCGCCAGTGCACCCGCCATGGCGGAGCAGGCGCAGGAAGCGAACTTCCGCCTCACCGCGCATCCGGTCGGCTGGGTGGCGCTGGCGCTATTCGTGCTCGCGTATCTGGCGGTGATCTTCGAAGAGCGGCTGCATATCGCCAAGTCCAAGCCGGTGATGCTGGCCGCGGCACTGATCTGGGGGATGATCGCGTGGGCCACCGGCGAGCCCGGCGCCGCGGCGTCGCCAGCGGCGATCGCCTTCGAGAGCATGTTTCTCGAGTACGCGGAGATCTTCTTCTTCCTCGTGGTGGCCATGACCTATGTCACCGCGATGGGCGAGCGCAACGTATTCGAGGCGCTGCGCGACGCGCTGATCCGGCGCGGCTTCGGCTACCGCTCGCTGTTCTGGATCACCGGATTGATCGCGTTCTTCCTCTCGCCGGTGCTGGACAACCTCACCACGGCGCTGGTGATGTCCGCCGTGGTGCTCGCCGTGGCCGGCGGCAACCGGCGCTTCATCGCGCTGGCGATGATCAACCTGGTGGTGGCGGCCAATGCCGGCGGCGCGTGGAGCGCGTTCGGCGACATCACCACGCTGATGGTGTGGCAGGCCGGCAAGAGCGGCTTCTTCGACTTCTTCCGGCTGTTCGCGCCGTCGCTGGTCAATTGGCTGTTGCCGGCGATCCTGATGGCGTTCGCGCTGCCCAAGGGCCAGCCCGACTGCGGCGCGGGCACCAGCCAGCTCAAGCCCGGCGCCATCGGCATCTGTCTCAGCTTCGCGCTCACCATCGCGATCACCGTGGTCGGGCGCCAGTGGCTGGGCATGCCGGCCGCCTACGGCATGCTCACCGGCCTGGCTTTCCTCAATCTGGTGGCCACCCGCATCGACCGCAACCAGCGCAGTTACGCGCTGGCCCAGGGCGAGGAGCCGCAGACCTATTCCATCTTCCGCATCATCGCCAACGCCGAGTGGGACACGCTGCTGTTCTTCTACGGCGTGTTCGCCTGCGTCGGCGGCCTGGCCGCGCTGGGCTACCTGGAACTGGCCTCGCACCATCTGTACGGCAACCTTGGCTTCACCCTCGCCAACGCCATCATGGGCGTCGCCTCGGCGGTGGTGGACAACATCCCGATCATGTTCGCGGTGCTCAAGATGAACCCGCCGATGGACGAGGCGCAGTGGCTGCTGATCACCCTCACCGCCGGCGTGGGCGGCAGCCTGCTGTCGGTCGGCTCGGCCGCCGGCGTGGCGTTGATGGGCGCCTCGCGCGGGCAATACACCTTCATGAGCCACCTGCGCTGGAGCTGGGCGATCGCGCTCGGCTACGTCGCCAGCATCGCGCTGCACCTGTGGCTGGCGGCGCACGTGTTCCACGGCTGATCGCGGCCATGGTCGCCATGTAGCATGGGCGGCCAGTCTCAAGGAGTGACCGACGCATGCACCACGCCGCCGACATCCTGCTCACCCTGTTCGTGATCTTCATCGCCGCGCAGATCGGCGCGGAGATCGCGCAGCGGCTGAAGCTGCCCGGCGTGGTCGGCGAGATCGCCGCCGGCTGCGTGGTCGGTCCGTCGCTGCTGGGCTGGCTCACGCCCGAGCAGATCATGCCGGGCACGCCGCTGGACGTGATGGCCGAGATCGGCGTGGTGCTGCTGCTGTTTTCGGTAGGCTTGGAAACCCGCCTCGACGACCTGAAGAAAGTCGGCAAGAGCGCCTTCCTGGTCGGCGTGCTCGGCGTGATCGTGCCGTTCGGATTGGGCGCGTTGTGGGCGCACGGCGAAGGCTTCGACTGGATCAAGTCGCTGTTCGTCGCCGCCGCCTTCGTCGCCACCTCGGCCGGCATCACCGCGCGCGTGCTGCAGGAGCTGGGCGTGCTGTCGCGGGTGGAGAGCCGGGTGATTCTGGGCGCCGCGGTGATCGACGACATCCTGGCCATGCTGCTGCTCGGCGTGGTGTCCTCGCTGCAGGGCGGCGGCGAGCTCAACCTGCAGTCGCTGCTGCTCACCCTGGCCGGCGCGGTCGGCTTCGTGGCGATCATCGGCTGGGGCGGTACCAAGGTGATGCGGCGCGGCTCCGGCTGGCTGGAGAAGCCGATCAGCCCGCACTCGCCGCTGACCCTGGTATTGGCGATCTGCCTGGGCCTGGCGTGGCTGTCCACCCGCTTTGGCCTGGCCGCGATCATCGGTGCCTTCCTCGCCGGCATGATCGCCTCGGAAACTCGCCAGCGCGACGACCTGGAGCATCAAACGATGCCGCTGCTCTCCTTCCTCACGCCGTTCTTCTTCGTGGTGACCGGGGCCAAAGTGAACCTGTCCGAGCTGGCCAGCGTGGACGCGCTGGTGATGCTCGCCATCGTCACCGTCATCGCGATCGTCTCCAAGCTCGCCGGCGGCTTCCTCGGCGCGCTGTCGCTGGGCAAGCGCAGCGCCACGATCGTCGGCTTCGGCATGGTGCCGCGCGGCGAGGTCGGCGTGGTCATCGCCGCGCTCGGCCTGGCTGCCGGCGTGTTCAACGAGCGCATCTACGCGATCATCGTGGCGATGTCGCTGCTCACGGCGATGGTGACGCCGCCGGTGCTGGCGATGCTGCTGAAACGTACGCAGGCTGAGGCGCACTGAGTGCACGGCGCATCCGATCCGGGTTGGACTTGATGCGCGTGCGTCCCGACAAGCGGACGTCCAGCCCGATCAGGCGCCTGCTAAGCCTCGGCTTGATATTTCTTGCCACCGCGAGGGTGGCCCTCGCCGGAGAGGTTGATTTGCTGAAGGGTGGTCCCGTGAACGCGGCGACGTTGGCGGAAGCGGCCAACCACTTCATGGCGATGGGCGAGCCCGCTGCAGGGGAAGCACTTGAGCACATCGCTCAGACAAATGCTGTGGAAAGAGCGCGCTCTCCCATGGAATGGGAGGCCGCCATGGAGGTGAGTCATCGCCTTGGCTGGTTGTGTCAGATCCTCTGGCCAGCCAAGCCGGGATCTGCTCGACGTCCACCTGGGTTCGGCGGGCTGGCTTACTTCGAGGATCGTCACGACGTCGGGGACTGGCCGCTCCTCCCACTCGCGCAGGTGGGCCCTTACTACGTGGTGCTCAGCGACTCCTACATCCTGGCTGGAGTCCCAGAGCGGGCGGAAGACTATCTGCGCAGGTGCGAGGCCAGCGGGGTGTTCCGCACCCACAAACTGCCAGTCCCGACCCGCTCTGAAGCGGAGCGGGCATTGAAGCCGCTGAGGACATCAGCAGCCTGGAGGCGGGTCTGGGATGGCTCATCGGGAAACGCGGTGGAAGCGGACGCCTGGGCCTTTGTCTGG
Source organism: Dyella ginsengisoli (assembly GCF_044904665.1). NCBI lineage: Bacteria > Pseudomonadati > Pseudomonadota > Gammaproteobacteria > Lysobacterales > Rhodanobacteraceae > Dyella > Dyella ginsengisoli. The sequence goes on along the minus strand of NZ_JADIKM010000003.1, from coordinate 533,487 downwards.
AGGCAGGCCGAAAGTATCGAAGCCAATGGGCAACACCAGCAGAGCGCCGCTGACAAACGCCCCTGAGGCAGAGCCTCGGGCTAGCTCTTCACCGCCTGAAACGCCTCCAGCGCCGCTGCGCGGGATTCGCCCAAGTCCACCATCGGTGCCGGGTAGCCAGACTTGCGTAGCAGCGACGGATCCTTCCACGGCTCGTGCCGCAGTGCCGGCACGGCGTTCGCCAGCTCGGGAAGCCAGCGCGCCAGGTACTCGCCCTTGGCATCGAACTTCTGCGACTGGCTGACCGGGTTGAACACGCGGAAGTACGGCGCTGCATCGGCGCCGCAGCCGGCCACCCACTGCCAGCCCAGCGAGTTGTTCGGCAGGTCGGCATCCACCAGCGTGTCCCAGAACCAGCGTGCGCCGTGGTGCCAGTGCTGGCGAAGGTTCTTGGTGAAGAAACTGGCCACCACCATGCGCACGCGGTTGTGCATCCAGCCGGTGTGCCACAGCTCGCGCATGCCCGCGTCGACCAGCGGGATGCCGGTGCGGCCGCGCTGCCAGCGCTCGATCAACGCCTCGTCGTCCGCGGCCCACGGAAAGCCGTCGAACTTCGGGTTGAAGTTGGCCGTGTGCGTCTCGGGGAAATGGAACATCAGGTGATGGGCGAACTCGCGCCAGCCCAGCTCGCGCAGGAACGGCTCCACGTCCGGCCGCTTGCCGCCACGCTTTGCCAGCAGCGCGCGCAGGCCGGCCTGCGCCTGGCGCGGCGAGATCTCGCCGAAGTGCAGGTGCGGCGACAAACGCGAGGTGCCGTGGCGCGAGGGAATGTCGCGGCCTTCGGCGTAGTCGGCCACTGCGTCGTCGGCGAACAGCTCCAGTAGTTCCTGCGCGCCGCGTTCGCCGGGCGTCCACGCAGCGGCCATGCCGGCGTCCCAGCGGATGCGCGGCAGCAGCTCCAGTGATTCCAGCGACACGCCCCCTTCGGCCGTCGCCCCACGCAGCGGCTGCGGCACCGGCAGCGGCTCGCCTTCGTCGATCAGCGTGCGCAGGTTGCGCCAGTACGGCGTGAACACGCGATACGGGTCGCCGGTCTTGGTGGCGATCTGCCACGGCTCGCGCCACAGCGCCGCGTTGAAGCTGTGGGCCGCCACGCCCTGCTCGCGCAGCGCCTGCTTGATGCGCGTATCGCGCGCGATCGCCGCCGGCTCGTACAGGCGGTTCCAGTACACCGCCGCGGCGCCGGTCGCCCTGATCAGCGCGGCGAGCTCGCCCAGGCTGTCGCCCGCGCGCAGATGCAGCGTGGAGTGATGGCCGTGCAGCGAGCTTTCCAGCGCCGCAAGCGAGTGATGCAGCCACCAGCGGCTGGCGGCGCCGGGGGCCCACTCGCCCTCCTCCTGCGGCGCATGGATGTAGACCGGCAGCACGCGTTCGTGGGCGGCGCAGGCCGCATGCAGGGCGGGATTGTCGGCCAGGCGCAGATCGCGGCGCAGCCAGACGATGGCGAGAGACATGGAAGAGGCAAATCCAGTGCGGTCGGAAGCACAGGGTACGTTGAAGCGGAGCTGTCAGATGCGCGGCGAACGCCGCGGGGACGGCCTCAGCGCGTCGTCACGTCGGTCCGACGCGTCTGTGCCCGATGCCCGGCCTCGTCGATGGCGGTCATCAGCTCGTAGCCGCCGAACGGCTTGCGCAGGTACACGCTGTCTTCCGGGATCATCGCCGCATCCGCGCGAGGGTCGGCCGAGATCACCACCAGCGCCACATGCGGATGGCGCGACACCGCCTCGTGACACATGTCGATGCCGGTCGCCTCGCCGGCCAGGATCACGTCGGCAATCAGCACGTCCAGCCGCTCGATGCGGTCCATCAGATGCCGCGCACCGTGCGAGCCCAGCGCGCAGAAAACCTCGAAGTCACCCTTGCCTTCCAGCAGGATGCGCATGGTCTCCAACACGGCAGGATCGTCATCGACGATCAAAACCACCTGGGCGCCGCTCATCGTTCCCCCTAACCCGCACCCACGGCAGGTGCGACGTGCCGCCACAGTCTACCTGTGCGCGACGGGACCGGAAGAGGTTCTGGGCGACACAAACGAGTGGTCTGGATAGGAAAAAGTCTTAATGAGCCACACCAGGTCGCATGCTCTTTCGGAGACGGTCACCTGATTTGGCGGAGAGAGTGGGATTCGAACCCACGGTAGGCTTTCACCTACGGCAGTTTTCAAGACTGCTGCCTTAAACCACTCGGCCATCTCTCCGTTTGACTGCCCAGCCGGCGGCCGCGCGTTGCGTGCCAGTATTGCGGGGGCCGATGATATCAGGATCGCGAAGCGGTTCTGGCCTCGGGGCGCTTGCGCGAGAGCATGGCGAGTGAAACGGCCAGGATGATCACCGGCACGATGGCGCCGAGCAGCGGGAAGATCAGCACAGGCTGGCGCACTACCATTGGCACCAGTTGCGTGGCGCCGCCAAAGACGACGGCCCCGATGCGCAGCCAGCGGCGGCGACGGCCGAGCCACAGCGCCAGCGCGGTGAGCCCCAATGCCATCCAGGTGAGCACCAGGTCCACCGTCGGCAGCTTCCACACCTCGGCGAAGCTGAGCCGGGTGATCAACACGGTGGCGAGCACCACCAGCAGGCTGACCGTGGCGAACAGCTCCACCTTGTCCCAGGAACGGCGCGTGGACGCACTCACGCCAGCGTGTCCACGCCGCGCAGGTACGGGCGCAGCGCTTCGGGCACTGTGATCGAGCCGTCGGCGTTCTGGTAGTTCTCCATCACCGCGACCAGCGTGCGGCCCACCGCCAGGCCGGACCCGTTGAGGGTGTGCAGAAGCTCGGGCTTGCCGGTGGCCGGGTTGCGCCAGCGCGCCTGCATGCGGCGCGCCTGGAAGTCGCCGCAGTTGGAGCAGCTGGAAATTTCGCGATAGGTGCTCTGGCTGGGCAGCCACACTTCCAGGTCGTAGGTTTTCACCGCCGAGAAGCCCATGTCGCCGGTGCACAGCAGCACCTTGCGGTACGGCAGGCCCAGCTTCTGCAGCACGGCTTCGGCGTGGCCGACCATTTCCTCGAGCTGGTCGAACGACTGCTCCGGCGTAGCCAGCTGCACCATCTCCACTTTCTCGAACTGGTGCTGGCGGATCATGCCGCGGGTGTCGCGGCCGTAGCTGCCGGCCTCGGCGCGGAAGCACATGGAGTGCGCGGTCAGGCGCATCGGCAGCTCGGCCGCCTCGACGATGGACTCGCGCACCAGATTGGTGAGCGCCACTTCGGCGGTGGGAATGAGGTAGCGCTTGGCTTCTGCCACGTTCGTGGAGAACAGATCCTCCTCGAACTTGGGCAGCTGGCCGGTGCCCTGCATGCTGTCCGCGTTGACGATCAGCGGCACGTTGCACTCCAGGTAGCCGTGCTCGCCGGTCTGCAGGTCGAGCATGAACTGGGCGAGCGCGCGGTGCAGGTGCGCCAGCTGGCCGCGCAGCACGGTGAAGCGCGCGCCGGAGAGCTTGGCGCCGGCGTCGGCATCGAGCCAGCCGTGGCGGGCGCCGAGGTCGACGTGATCCTTGATGGCGAAATCGAAACTGCGCGGGGTGCCCCAGCGCAGGATCTCCTTGTTGTCATGCTCGTCCTTGCCCGGCGGCACGGACTCATGCGGGATGTTGGGGATGCCCAGAGCGATGTCGGCGAGCTTGGCCTGCACCTCGGCCAGCGCGGTTTCGTTGGCCTTGAGCTTGTCGCCGATGCCGGTGACCTCGGCCATCAGCGGCGCCACATCTTCGCCCTTGGCCTTGGCCTGGCCGATCGCCTTGGAGCGGGTGTTGCGCAGGTTCTGCAGCTCCTGCGTCTCGGTGGCGAGGTGCTTGCGCTCGTTCTCCAGCGCCTCCACGGCGGACACGTCCAGTGCGTAGCCGCGGGTTTCCATGAGGCGTGCGGCCGTCTCGGCGAGACGCGAGCGCAGCAGAGCGGGATCGAGCATGGCGTGGAGTCCGGGTGTCGGCGGAAACGCTGGATTATCGCTGCCGCGGTGCAACAGCCGCAATGCGCGACGCGTGGTCGACGGTAGCCACGAGCCGACAGCCGGGCGCTGTGCGGGGTTATTGGTCGATCGACGCGGGGCTTGTCCGTCCGATAAGGTACTGGTGGATGCGCAGAAGGCCGCTCGCGCGCGATGTCTTTCGCGCTGGATCCACATCAAGAGCCAAGAGCATCGCCGCGCGCGGGCTCTTACTGGTTGCGCGCCTTGCGGCGGGCGTCGCGCAGGGCCAGCAGTTTTTCGCGCAGCTTCACTTCCAGGCCGCGCTCGACCGGCTCGTAGAACACGGTGCCGTCCAGTTCGTCCGGCAGGCACTGCTGGTCCAGTGCCACCCCGCCTTCGGCGTCGTGGTCGTACTGGTAGTTCTTGCCGTAGCCGAGGCCCTTCATCAGCTTGGTCGGCGCGTTGCGCAGGTGCATCGGCACGTCCAGCGTGCCGCCTTCGCGCACGGCGGCGCGCGCCTTGTTGTAGGCCATGTAGGCGGCGTTGCTCTTGGGCGCGATCGCCAGCCAGATCGCCAGTTGCGCCAGGCCCAGCTCGCCCTCGGGGCTGCCCAGGCGCTCGTAGGTGTCCCACGCGTCCAGCGCCATGCGCCAGGCGCGCGGCTCGGCCAGGCCGATGTCCTCCACCGCCATGCGCGTCATGCGCCGGGCGAGGTAGAGCGGGTCCACGCCGCCGTCGAGCATGCGGGTGAGCCAGTACACGGCCGCGTCGGGATCGGACGAGCGCACCGACTTGTGCAGTGCCGAGATCTGGTCGTAGAACTGCTCGCCGTTCTTGTCGAAGCGGCGGGTGCGGTCGGCCAGCACCTGTTCCAGCGTGGCCTCGCCGATGCTGCCGCCGTCGGCCAGCTCGGCGGCGATTTCCAGCAGGGTGAGCGCGCGGCGCACGTCGCCGTCGGCGGCCTGGGCGATCATGCGCAGCGAAGCGTCGGGCACTTCCAGCTGCAGCTCGCCCAGGCCGCGTTCGCTGTCGGCCAGCGCGCGGCGCAGCGCCTGCACGATGTCCTCGATCGACAGCGACTCCAGCACGTGCACGCGGCAGCGCGACAGCAGCGCGGAGTTCAACTCGAACGAAGGGTTCTCGGTGGTGGCGCCGATGAAAATGATCACCCCGCGCTCGATGTGCGGCAGGAAAGCGTCCTGCTGGGCCTTGTTGAAGCGGTGCACCTCGTCCACGAACAGCACGGTGCGCCGGCCCTGGGCGAAGTTGGCCTCGGCCTCGGCCAGCGCCTTGCGCACGTCGGGCAGGCCGGACAGCACCGCCGAGATCGCTTTGAACTCGGCCTCGGCGTAGCGCGCCACCAGCAGGGCCAGCGTGGTCTTGCCGCAGCCGGGCGGCCCCCACAGCACCATCGAGTGGATCTTGCCGGCCTCCAGCGCGCGGCGCAGCGCCTTGTCCGGGCCGACGATGCGTTGCTGGCCCACGATCTCTTCGAGGCTGCGCGGGCGCATGCGCTCGGCCAGGGGCTTGAGCGTGTCGGAGTCGCTGAACAGACCGCCGTCGGGGGTCAGGGGGGAACGTGCCATCGGACCATGATAAGCGATGGCCGATGCCGGCCTGTCTCGATAACGCAGCACGGCCGACCTACCCTACAACCGGCCTTCCAGCCGCTATCATGTGAGCCACATCACATTCCGAATCCGGTCCGCCTGGAGTGGACGCTGCCGATGCCTGGATCGACCCCGCTACCGATCGGATCCACCGCTTGGCACCGGCGTCGCTTCCCGTTCCGGAGCAAACGCGTGATCGCTGCATGAGGCGCTGGAGTCGCCGCATCCCGGGTGGGGGATTGCTCTTGATGCTGCTGGCCTGCCTGCTGGCGGTGCCGGCAGCGCGGGCGTGGACCGGGGCCGATCCGTGGGCGCCGTTCCTCACGCCGTGGTTCGAGCGCGTGGGCACCGCCGACGGCCTGCCCCACTCCGTCACCACCGCCGTGGTGCAGGACCGCCGCGGCCTGGTGTGGATCGGCACCATGGGCGGGCTGGTGCGCTACGACGGCTTCCGCCTGCAGATGTATGACGCGCAGGGCAAGGGCACCGACCTGCCCGACGCCTACGTGCGCAGCCTGCTCGCCCTGCCCGACGGCGGCGTGCTGGTGGGCACCAACGCGGGCGGGCTGGCGCGCTTCGACCCTGTGGGCAACCGCCTTCGCACCTACCCGACCGGCGTCGGCGGCACCAGCGACCGCAAGATCTACAGCCTTGCCGCGGACGGCTCGACCGGCGCGTGGATCGCCACCGACCGGGGGCTGGACCATCTCGACCTCACCCACGACACGATCACCCACGTCGACACCGGCGATGCCACGGCGCCCCGCAACTTCAGCGTGCTGCAGGACCGCCACGGAGACCTTTGGCTGGGCAATGACCGCGGCCTGTTCATGCGCCGACGCGGCGCGCAGGATTTCGTCCGCCCGACGCCTGCGACGGATGACGCCGCTGCGGCCACCGTGCTGCGCAACCAGGCCTGGGCCTTGCACGAGGACGCTGGCGGCCGGCTCTGGGTCGGCAGCGGCCAGGCCGGCGCGGCCTACCGCGACACCAACGGCCGCTGGCACGCGGTGCCGGGCTTCAGCCCGACGCCGGCGCAGGGCAACTTCGCCACGGTGCGGGCCTTTGCCGAATCCGGCGATGGCACCGAGTGGATCGGCACCGACGGCAGCGGGGTGCTGAGCTATCGCGCCGGCGATCCCGCCGTGCGGCACATCGCGCACGATGCCGCGCAGCCCTCCTCGCTGCCCGGCGATTCCATCCGCGGCCTGCTGCATGACGCGGCCGGCAATCTCTGGGTCGCCACCGACCTTGGTGTGGCGCACACCAACACCCGCGCCCGCATGGTCTGCACGCTGCTGCCCTCGCCGCTGGATGCGCGCGGCCTGGCCGACGCCAACGTGCATGCGATCCTGGTCGACAGCCGCCAGCGCATCTGGCTTGGGCTGGGGAACGGGCAGATCGACCTGATCGACCAGGGCGCGGGCACGATCCGCCACCTGCAACTGGACGGTCAGCAGCGGCACCGAGACGTGCAGGCCTTCGCCGAGATGCCCGACGGCACGATCTGGGTCGGCACCCAGGGGCTGGCCCGCATCGCGCCGGACACGCTGGCGATCACCAGCAACGTGGAGCCGCGCCTGGCCTCCCAGCCGGTGCTGAGCATGCGCCAGGTCGACGGCAGCCTGCTGCTGGGCACCTACGTGGGCGTGTACCGCTACACCCCGGCCACCGGGGCACTGGAACACTTTCGCCACGATGCGTCGGACCAAGGTTCACTGGCCAGCGACACGGTGCGCGAGATCGCGCGCGTCGACGGCCGCATCTGGTACGGCACCACCGGCGGCATCAGCGTGGCCGATCGCGCCGACGCCAATCGCGGCTTCCGCAACCTCAGCGAGCGCGACGGCAGCACCGGCAGCCTGCCGCAGGATTACATCGGCTCCATCGCCACCGATCCCGATGGCGGGCTGTGGGTCGCCACTTTCGGCGGCGTCGCACACCTGGCCAGCAGCCGGATCGACGGTGCGCCGCGCTTCCGCGTGCTGGGCACGCGCGAGGGCTTGAGCAGCGACAAGGTCAACGCGGTGCTGCCCGATGCGCACGGACACGTGTGGGCGAGCCTGTCCAACGGCGTGTCGATGATCGATCGGGCCAGCGGCAAGGTGTACAACCTCGGCGCCCGCGACGGATTGCACATCCCGAGCTACATCTACATCGCCGCGGCGCGCGCGCCCGATGGCGCGATCATGTTCGGCGGCCTGGGCGGCCTCACCATCGTGCGCGATCCCGACGCGACGGCCGCCGCCGAGCCGGTGCCCGCACCCTCCATCACCGCCGCCCGCATCGGCGGCATCGGCATGGCGCCGGGTGCGCTGCCTGATACGGGCCAGCCGATCCATCTGGACGGCGACAGCCGCAGCCTGCGGGTGGGGTTTGCCGTGCTCGACTACCGCGCCCTGCTGGAAACCCGCTACAGCTACCGCATGGAAGGCTTCGACGAGGGTTGGACCGACGTGCCGGCCGGCAGTCCGCCCAGCGCCGTCTACACCAACCTGCCACACGGCGATTACACCTTGCACCTGCGCGCCAGCACCCGCGGCATGCGGCCGGTCACGGTGGAGTCGACCTATCCGGTGGTGGTGGCGCCGCGCTGGTACGAGACGCTGTGGCTGCGCCTGCTGGTGCTGCTGCTGGGCGCGCTGCTGGTGGTGGCGGTGATTCACCTGCGTACGCTGTACCTGCGCCGGCAGGCCAAGCGGCTGCAGCGCCAGATCGACGAGCGCACGCGCGACCTGCAGGAGGCCAACGCCCGGCTCGACCAGCTCGCCGGCACCGACGAGCTCACCGGCGTCTACAACCGGCGCCGCTTCCTGGAACTGGCCGCGGGCGTGTGCGAACTGGCCGGCGACGGCGACGCCTGCCTCGCCGTGCTCGACCTGGACCGCTTCAAGCAGATCAACGACGGCCACGGCCACCTTGCCGGCGATGCGGTGATCCGCGCGGTCACCGACATCATCGTGGGGCAGTGCGCGCCCAACGACCTGGTGGGCCGCTACGGGGGCGAGGAGCTGGTGATCTGCATGCCCGACTGCGACGCCGCAAGGGCCATGCGTGCTGCCGAACGCATCCGCGACGCGCTGGCTGCCAGCACGGTGCACTACGACGACCATGCCATCCGCGTGACCACCAGCATCGGCGTGGCGGCGATCCGGCGCGGCGAGTCCGTCGAGCAGTGGCTCAGTCGCGCCGACGCGGCGCTCTACGAAGCCAAGCGCTGCGGCCGCGACCGCGTGGTGCTGGCGGCGGACGAGGCGAGCGTCAGGGCTTGAGCCGCTGCTCGGCCAGCATGGCGCGATGGCGATACACCGTATAGCCCAGTCCGACCAGCCCGGTGAGCACGGCCGGCACCAGCAGCACCTGCACGCCCATCCGCATGAAACCCAGCGTGCCGAGCACCGCACCGACGATGAAGTGGCTGGCCACCAGCACGCAGACGTGGATGCGCAGCATGTCCACCTCCAGCCCGCGCAGCCGCTGGCCGAGGTAGATGCCAAGGTCGGTGAAGATGCCGGACAGGTGCGTGGTACGGAACGTGGCGCCGCTGTAGGTGCTGACCATGGCGTTCTGCAGACCGCAGGCGGCGGAGGCGAGATAGATACCCAGGTCGTGCTGATGCGCGATCAGCGGCGTCGCCGCAAACAGCAGCACCGACTCCAGCATCAGCACCACGCCGTAGCGCCGCCCCAGCTGCAGCGTGCGCTGCTGCACGATGAAGCCGCTGCTCACCGCGCCGGCCAGGAAGGAAAGGATCGCCAGACCCCAGTGCGCGATGCCGCCCGCGTCCAGCCGCGCCAGTGCCAGGCCCAGCTCGGTGCTGGTGCCGGTGAGATGGGTGATGGGCTGGTGCCGAAAGCACAGGTAGCCGACCGCATTGATGCAGCCGGCCACCAGCGCCAGCAGGCCACCGCCAATCCAGGCCCAGCGCGGCAGCTGTCGCAGCATCCGGGCGGTCAGTCCTTCAGCGGCTGGGTGGTGATCACCGGCAGGTCGCCGATCACGTCGGCGCCGGCCGGCGGCACGAAGTTGAAGGTATCCGGGGCGATGGGCGCGTTGCGCTGCCAGCCGGAAAAGCGGATCTGCGTGGTCGAACCGAGCTGGTCGCGGAACACCATGCGGGCCAGACCGTTCGCGTCGAAGCCGAGGTCGGCGTAGTCGAACTGCGGATCCTTGTCCTTCGAGGTGAGGCGCAGCCAGGCCAGGCCGTCGTGCTCGCCCTGCTCGGTGACGGCGAAATCCTTGTCCATCTGCTTCAGGTCGGTGAGCACGGTGAGCGGGCTGTGCGATTCGGCCGAACTCTGCTTGCGCACGGTGACCTGCTCCAGCTCCGGGTCATACAGCCACACACGGCTGCCGTCGGCGACGATGGTCTGCTGGTACGGCGTCAGCGTCTCCCAGCGGAACTGGCGCGGCGCCTGCAACGCGAGCGTGCCGGCGCTGCCCTTGCCCGCCTTGCCATTGGCGTCGGTGAGGGTCTGGGTGAAGTGGCCGGTGAGCGAGTGCAGGTCGTGCGCGAAGGCATCGAGACGCGCGCGTGCAGGGCCGGTCGCGGCATGGGCCATGCCGGCCAGGGCGAAGAGCGAGGCGGCGGCGAAGGCAAGAATGGGTTTCATCGAAGACCGGGAGCACAGGATGGAGCGCCCATTGTAAGGCGGAAGGCTTAACCGCCGACACGCGCCCGGTCGCCTGACGCCCCGTTCCCCGTAGGAGCGCACCCTGTGCGCGACAGCCTTTCACCGGAATCCGCATCAGAGCGTTCGCGCACAGGGTGCGCTCCTACGGGGTGGCCCAACGGCTCACCCCTTCGGTGGCGGCGGCGCCAGCACCTCGCGATTGCCGTTGTGCTGGGGTGCGCTCACCACGCCGTCGGCCTCCATCTGCTCGATCAGCCGCGCGGCGCGGTTGTAGCCGATGCGCAGATGGCGCTGCACGCCGGAGATCGAGGCGCGCCGGGTCTGCGTGACGATGGCCACCGCCTTGTCGTACAGCTGGGTATCGGCGTCGCCCCCTTCCTCGCCATCCTGCGGGAGGCCGGCGTCGTTGATGAACTTGCCGTCGCTGGTGGCCTGCACCTCTTCCAGCACGCCTTCGATGTACTGCGGCGCGCCCTGCGAGCGCAGCCACGCCACCACGTTATGCACCTCGTGGTCGTCGACGAAGGCGCCATGCACGCGTTCGGGCGTGGCGGTGCCCGGCGGCAGGTACAACATGTCGCCGTGGCCGAGCAGCGCTTCGGCGCCGGATTGATCGAGGATCGTGCGCGAGTCGATCTTGCTCGACACCTGGAACGCGATGCGGGTGGGGATGTTGGCCTTGATCAGGCCGGTGATCACGTCCACCGACGGGCGCTGCGTGGCCAGCACCAGGTGCACGCCGGCGGCGCGCGCTTTCTGCGCGAGGCGGGCGATCAACTCCTCCACCTTCTTGCCGACGATCATCATCATGTCGGCGAACTCGTCGATGATGATCACGATGTACGGCAGCGGCTCCAGCGGCTCGGCCGCCAGGTTGGGCATCTCGGGGTTCGGCCGGAACAGCGGGTCGAGCAGCGGCTGGCCGGCGGACTCGGCGTCCTTCACCTTCTTGTTGAAGCCGCCCAGGTTGCGCACGCCCACCGCAGACATCAGCTTGTAGCGGCGTTCCATCTCGGCCACGCACCAGCGCAGCGCGTTGGCCGCTTCCTTCATGTCGGTGACCACCGGCGCCAGCAGGTGCGGGATGCCCTCGTACACCGAGAGCTCCAGCATCTTCGGGTCGATCATGATCATCCGCACGTCTTTCGGGCTCGCCTTGTACAGCAGCGAGAGCACCATCGCGTTGACCGCCACGGACTTGCCCGATCCGGTGGTACCGGCCACCAGCAGATGCGGCATCTTGGCCAGATCCGTGACCACCGGCTTGCCGCCGATGTCCTTGCCCAGCGCCAGCGCCAGCGGCGACTTCATCTGGTCGTACTTGTCCGAACGCAGGATCTCCGAGAGGTAGACGATCTGCTTGCGCGTGTTGGGGATCTCCAGGCCGATCACGTTCTTGCCGGGGATCACGTCGACCACGCGCACGCTCACCACCGACAGGCCACGCGCGATGTCCTTGTCCAGGCTGGACACCTGCGAGCCGCGCACGCCGGCCGCCGGCTCCAGCTCGAAGCGGGTGATCACCGGGCCGGGATACACGCCGACCACCTTGGCCTCGATGCGGAAATCCTTGAGCTTGAGCTCGACCTGGCGCGAGAGCACTTCCAGCGTTTCTTCCGAATAGCCCGGGCCTTGCGGCGGCGCCTCGTCCAGCAGCGACAGCGGCGGCAGCTCGCCCGGCTGGGCGGCGCCGACGAACAGCGGAATCTGGGTTTCCTGCCGAGCGCGATCGCTCTTCACCACCGGGGTGGGCGGCGCCTCAATGCGCACCGGCTCACGCTTGGCCTGCTTCACCGCCTCGGCCTTCTTCACGACCTCGCGCTCGCCGCGCGCCTGGCGGGCGGCCATCGCTGCCGGCGCCTCGCGCAGCTTGCCGCCGATCCAGTTGACCAGGCGCATCACCATGGCGCCGGTCCAGTCCATCAGACGGAACCACGACAGGCCTGTCGCCAGCGTCACCGCGATCAGGAACAGCGCCAGCAGCAGCAACGGTGCGCCGGTGGAACCCAGCGCGTTGAGCAGGGAGTTGCCCAGCCACTGCCCCGCCACGCCACCCACGCCCTGCGGCATCACCGGATCGGGGCGGCTGGCGTTGAGCGCGAACAACGCCGGCAGCGTGATGAAGAAGAACACGAAGCCGATCAGCCGCAGCGACGGCTCCCACGGATGCACCGCCCGCTCACCGCGATGGCGCAACACCTGCACGCCCAGCACCAGCAGCAGCAGCGGGAACGCATAGGCCACCAGGCCGAAGATGTAGCGCAGCAGGTTGGCGATGTTGGCGCCGATCGCCCCGCCGAAGTTGTGCGCGTGCTCCACCGTGCCGACGTGGCCCCAGCTCGGGTCCTGCTCGTTGTAGCTGAACAGGCAGACCAGCAGGTACAGCGCCAGCGGCAGCAACAGCAGCGCGCCGGCTTCGCGCAGGCGCCGCTTCAGTTCGTCGCTGAGGGCGGGCGTGGGGGTCTTGGCTTTCTTGACGTTCGCGCTACGCGCCACCGGGTCGGGCTTCCATCAGAATAGGTATTCGCCCAAGTCTACACAGGCGGCCCCACCTTCAGAAGCGCGCGGCACGGGGCGTCGGCCATGAAAAAGGCCGGACCCGAAGGCCCGGCCTCGATGCGCTGGTCGGCAGGCGACCCGCGACAGGTGCCGTCGATCAGCCCAGCAGCGCCGGATGCACCAGTTTGCCGCCGTCGACGTTGATGCCGGCCGCCAGCGGAGCGAACTGGCGCCACTCGTTGCCGGTCGCCAGACGCTGCACGTACGGCAGGATCGCCGCCGAGATCGCCACCGACGAGGTCTGCGGCACCGCGCCCGGCATGTTGGTGACGCAGAAGTGCGTCACGCCGTGCACGTCGTAGGTCGGCTCCTTCCAGGTGGTCGGGCGCGAGGTCTCGAAGCAGCCGCCCTGGTCGATCGAGATGTCGACCAGCACCGAGCCCTTCTCCATGGTCTTGACCATGTCCTCGGTGACCACGCGCGGCGCCTTGGCGCTGGGAATCAGCACGGCACCGACGACCAGGTCGGCGTTGCGCACTTCCTCGGCCACGGACGACTCGTAGGCGTACAGCGCGGTGACGTTGGGACCCATCGCCATCATCTCGGCAAGGCGGTCCTGGCGCTTGTCGAACACCACCACGTTGGCGCCGGCGGCGGCGGCCAGCGCGGCGGCGTTGCCACCGGCGGCACCGGCGCCCAGCACCACCACCTTGCCGCGCGGCGTGGAGGCCATGCCGCCCAGCAGCTTGCCCTTGCCGCCCTGCGGGCGATGCAGCAGCGTGGTGCCGATCTGGGTGGCGATGCGCCCGGCGATCACCGACATCGGCAACAGCAGCGGCAGACCACCGTTCTCCTCCACCGACTCGAACGCCACGCCGGTCAGGCCGATGTCGAGCAGGCTCTGGGTCAACGCCGGCTCGGCGGCCAGGTGCAGGTAGCAGAACAGCAGGTGGTGCTTCTTCAGCAGGGCCAGGTCACCGGCGATCGGCTCCTTCACCTTGACGATCAGCTCGCCCTTCTCGTACAGCGCCGCAGCATCCGGCACCACGGTGATGCCCTCACGGGTGTAGGCCTCGTCGGAGAAGCCGCTCTTCTCGCCGGCGCCCGCCTGGATGAAAACCTCGTGGCCACGGCGCACCAGATCGGCGGCGGCAGCAGGCACCAGGGCAACACGACCTTCGAGGGTCTTGGTTTCGGAAGGAATACCGATACGCATGGGGAAGCAGTCCTGTGGAGTTCGTCGCGACGGCACCAAAGCAGTGCCGGCTTGGGTTGGGAAAGCAAAGCCGCGGAACGCTTGAATCGGGCCGTGTGCTTCCCCATCCTTGCGGACTCAAGAGCACCGCCCTCCCTCTTCCGAATCGGTCGCGTCAACGTGCCGCTGGCCACCGGGCCGAAAGCGATCAAAGCTGTTCAGCAAACCCAAGGATTATCTCATGTCCGCAACGCCCAAGCACAGCCGCCTGCTGATCCTCGGCTCCGGCCCCGCCGGCTACACCGCCGCCGTGTACGCCGCCCGCGCCAACCTCAAGCCGACGCTGATCACCGGCCTGCAGCAGGGCGGCCAGCTGATGACCACCACCGAGGTGGACAACTGGCCCGGCGACGTTGAAGGCCTGCAGGGTCCGATGCTGATGCAGCGAATGGCCGAGCACGCTGAGCGTTTTCATACCGAGATGATCTTCGACCACATCCACCAGGTGGACCTGTCCAAGCGGCCCTTCACTCTCAAGGGCGACTCCGGCGAGTACACCGCCGATGCGCTGATCATCGCCACCGGTGCCACCGCCAAGTATCTGGGCATCGCCTCGGAAGAGAAGTTCAAGGGCAAGGGCGTGTCCGCCTGCGCCACCTGCGACGGCTTCTTCTTCCGCGAGCAGGACGTGGTGGTGGTCGGCGGCGGCAATACCGCGGTGGAGGAAGCGCTGTACCTGTCCAACATCGCCCGCAAGGTCTACCTGGTGCACCGTCGTGACACCCTGCGCGCGGAGAAGATCATGCAGGACAAGCTGTTCGCCAAGGCCGAGACCGGCAAGATCGAACTGGTGTGGAACCACGCGATCGACGAGGTGCTGGGCGACGACTCCGGCGTCACCGGCGTGCGGGTGAAGGCGGTGGACGGCGAGGCCACCCGCGACATCGAGGCCACCGGCTTCTTCGTGGCGATCGGCCATACGCCGAACACCGGCATCTTCCAGGGCCAGCTGGACATGCACGACGGTTACATCAAGACCCACAGCGGCCAGAACGGCATGGCCACGATGACCTCGGTGCCGGGCGTGTTCGCTGCCGGCGACGTGGCCGACCATGTCTACCGCCAGGCGATCACCTCGGCCGGCTTCGGCTGCATGGCCGCGCTGGACGCCGAGCGCTGGCTGGAACAGCAGAAGTAAGCACGGCGGAATAGTCCGGCCGTGCTCGAACCACGCTTCCACGACGCGATCGGCGAGATCGCGCCGCATGCGTGGGACAGCCTGCGGCCGGACGACAATCCGTTCGTCTCGCACGCTTTCCTCGCCGCACTGGAAACCACCGGCTGCATCCGCAACGAGTGGGGCTGGCAGGCCCATCACCTGGGCCTGTACGAAGGCGACACTCTGGTCGCCGCCGCGCCGCTCTACCTGAAAGGCAACTCGCACGGCGAGTTCGTGTTCGACTGGAGCTGGGCCAGCGCGTGGGAGCGCGCCGGTGGTGACTACTACCCCAAGCTGCTCAATGCGGTGCCCTACTCGCCCGTCACCGGGCCGCGGCTGCTGGCCGGGAACGGCCGCCACGCCGCGATGCTGCGCCAGGCGCTGGTCACGGCGATGCGCGGCGAGGTCGACCGACTCGGTCTGTCGTCACTGCACGCCAATTTCCTGCTCGACGACGAGCTGCCCGCCTTCGACGACGCCTGGCTGGCGCGCAGCGACGTGCAGTTCCACTGGCACAACCGCGGCTACGCGGACTTTGACGATTTCCTCGCTGCACTCAGCCACAAGAAGCGGAAGAACATCCGGCACGAGCGCGCGCAGGTTGCGCGCAGCGGCTTGCAGATCGAGATGCGCGGCGGCGCCAGCCTCGGCCGCGACGAATTGCGCCGCGTGCACGCGCTGTACGAAAACACCTTCGACGCCAAGGGAAACCACGCGGCGCTGACGCGGGCGTTCTTCCTGGCGCTGGGCAACACGCTGGGCGATGCCGTGCAGCTGGCGCTTGCGCGCGATGGCGGCGGCACCATCGTGGCGATGGCCCTGCTCATCCAGAGCACCGACACGCTGTACGGCCGCTACTGGGGTGCCAGCGTCGAGGTGCCGGGGCTGCATTTCGAGCTTTGCTACTACCAGGGTATCGCGCATGCGATCCGCCACGGCCTGCAGCGCTTCGAGCCCGGTGCGCAGGGCGAGCACAAGCTGGCGCGCGGCTTCCTGCCGGTGCACACGCACTCGCGCCACTACCTGGCGCATCCCCAGTTCCGCCGCGCCGTGCGCGACGCGCTGCTGCACGAGACGGCCTCGGTGCGGGCCTACGCGCAGGAGCTGCAGGCGCACAGCCCGTATGCCCACGGCCGCGATCCGGGCGAGATCGCATGATCCGCTTGCCGCTGCTGGATCACTGGCCGGCGGAGCGCTTTCCCGATCCCGCCGAGGCGCTGCACGAGCCTTCCGGCCTGCTCGCCTTCGGCGGCGACCTCTCGCCCGAGCGACTGCGCGCGGCCTATGCGCAGGGCATCTTTCCCTGGTTCAACGAAGGCGAGCCGATCCTGTGGTGGTCGCCCGATCCGCGCTGCGTGTTCCGCACCGCGCAGCTATGCCAACCGAACCGTTCGCTGCGCCGGCTGCTGGCGCGCTGTGGCTGGCAGGTCACCGTGGATCGCGATTTCGTCGGCGTGATGCACGCCTGCGCCGCGCCGCGCGACGGCCAGCCCGGCACCTGGATCAGCCCGGAGATGATCGACGCCTACGCCACGCTGCACGCCCGCGGTCATGCGCACAGCGTCGAGGTCTGGCGGGACGCGACGATGGTCGGCGGCATCTACGGCGTGATGTCCGGACGCCTGTTCAGCGGCGAATCGATGTTCAGCCGCGAAAGCGGCGGCTCCAAGGTGGCCTTGCTGGCGCTGGCCCGCCTGCTGCGCGACTGGGGCTGCCCGCTGCTCGACGCCCAGGTGACCAACCCGCACCTGCTGTCGCTGGGTGCCGAGGAGATGCCGCGGGCGGACTACCTGGCCGCGCTGCGCACTCTGGCCTACCAGCCGCTGGAGTCTTCCGACTGGACACGCGTGACGCCGATGGACGCCGCCACGCTGGCCTGAATCAACGCGGCACCAGGACGAAGATCACCGAGGCGGGCTTGCCGCTCTGCGGATCGATCGGTTCGCGCATCGACTCCAGCGTCAGCCCAGCCGCCGCGAAACTCTGCATCCAGCCGGCCAGCGTGCGGAAATACCACGGCGCCGCCTCGCCGAATCCCTCGCCGCAGCCGGCCCACGAACCCTCGCGCCAGCCGTCGCGATATTCGCCTTCGCCGCAGGCACTCCACGGATGCAGGGTCTGGATCAGCAGCCCGCCACCCGGCGCAAGCAACGCGGGGATTGCGCCGAGCAGGGCATCGACCGACGCCCCACCGAGCAGCGAGAAGTTGCACACCACCACGTCGGCCTGCTCGTGCAGCCCACCGGTGGCGATTGCCGCGTAGTCCATGGTGAGGAAACGTCCACCGCTGGCCGCGCGGGCCGACTCGACCAGCGCGGGCACCGCGTCAACGCCGAGGCCCTCGATACCGTGACGGGCCAGCGCACGCAGCAGCCAGCCCTCGCCGCAGCCCACGTCGATAATCCGTTTCGGGCGCCACGCAAGCACCGCTTCGACGATCGCCGCATCCGTCACCAGCCGGCGGCTGGCGATCGCCTGCTCGCGCACCGCCCGCGTCCATGGCGCGGCGTGGTCGTGCCAGACGCGCAGGATCGCCGTCTCGCGATCGACGCCCATCGCCTCAGCTGGCGCGCGAGGCGTAATGCGATTCAACGTACTCATCGAGGATTCCGATGAACTCGCTGGCGATGTTTTCTCCGCGCAGGGTCATGGCCTTCTCGCCGTCGATGAACACCGGTGCGGCCGGCGCCTCGCCGTTGCCCGGCAGCGAGATGCCGATGTTGGCGTGCTTGGATTCGCCCGGCCCGTTCACCACGCAGCCCATCACGGCCAGGGTGAGGTTCTCCACGCCGTCGTACTTCACCCGCCACAGCGGCATCTGCTCGCGCACGTGCGCCTGCACCGTCTGCGCCAGCTCCTGGAAGAACTCGCTGGTGGTGCGGCCGCACCCCGGACAGGCGGTGACCAGCGGCGTGAACGCGCGCAGGCCCATGGTCTGCAGCAGCTCCTGCGCGACGATCACCTCGCCGGTGCGCGCGCCGCCCGGTTCGGGCGTGAGCGAAATGCGGATGGTGTCGCCGATGCCTTCCTGCAACAGCACCGCGAGCGCAGCAGCCGAGGCGGTGATGCCCTTCGAGCCCATGCCGGCCTCGGTGAGCCCCAGGTGCAATGCGTAGTTGCCTCGGCGCGCGAGATCGCGATACACCGCGATCAGCTCCTGCACGCCGGACACCTTGGCCGACAGAATGATGCGCTCGCGCGGCAGGCCGATTCGCTCGGCCAGCGCGGCCGAATCCAGCGCCGAGCGGATCAGCGCCTCGCGCGCCACGTGGGCGGCGTCCCAGGGCTGCGCGCGCTGCGCGTTCTCGTCCATCAGCATGGCGACCATGGACTGATCCAGCGAACCCCAGTTGGCTCCGATGCGCACCGGCTTGCCGTACTCGATCGCCTTCTCGATGATCGCGCCGAACTGGGCGTCCTTCTTCTTGCCGAAGCCCACGTTGCCGGGGTTGATGCGGTACTTGGCCAGCGCCTCCGCGCAGGCCGGCTCGGCCTCCAGCAGCTGGTGGCCGTTGTAGTGGAAGTCGCCGATGATCGGCACCTCCACGCCCATCATCTGCAGCCGCTCGACGATGCGGGGCACCGCGGCAGCGGCCGCCGGCGTGTTGACCGTGATGCGCACCAGCTCCGAGCCGGCGCGGGCCAGTTCGGCGATCTGCCTGGCGGTGCTGGCCGCATCCTCGGTGTCGGTGTTGGTCATCGACTGCACGACGATCGGCGCGCCGCCACCGACGGTGACCTTGCCGATCTGCACGCCCACGCTGGGGCGGCGCGGCTCGGCTTGCGCGGGACGCGGGGCGGGCTGGGAAAGTTCGCTCATGGGGACCGGAATGACGCCTGCCGCAGGGAGTCGCGGCGAAGCGGCAAGAATAACCCAAGCCTCCCGGCCGCCCCAGCGCGGCACGTCGATCTGTAAACGCGTCGTCAAGATGCGCCGGCGGCGAGGTCACGCCGCGCACGCATCGCCGCCCCTAGCGTGAACGGCCATGCCAAGGACGCCCTCCCCCGCCGCTCCGGTCAGCGCGCCGCCCGTCGACACCCGCCGGATCGAGATGCTGCACAGCTACGGCGTGCTCGACGCCGCACCCGATGCCAGCTTCGACGACATCACCCTGATCGCCGCCAGCCTGTGCCAGACGCCGGTGGCGCTGGTCAGCCTAGTCGACCACGACCGCCAGTGGTTCATGAGCGAGCGCGGCCTGGGCGTCAACGAGACGCCGATCAGCCGCTCGTTCTGCGCGCACGCGATCCTGCAGGAGGACGTGCTGGTGGTGCCGGATACCCGGTTGGACCCGCGCTTCACCGACAACCCGCTGGTCACCGGGGATCCGCCGCTGTGCTTCTACGCCGGCGCCACGCTGCGCTCGCCCGATGGCGTGGCGCTCGGCGCGCTGTGCGTGCTCGATCACCGCCCGCGCCAGCTGCGCGAGGACCAGCTCGACAGCCTGCGCGCACTGGCCCGCCAGGTGGTGAGCCAGCTCGAGCTGCGCCGCACGCTCACGCTGGCGCGCGCTTCGGGCGACTACCGCGGGCGCATCATGGCGATCGCCGGCCACGACCTGCGCACGCCGCTGCGCACCGCCGTCTACGCGCTGGAGAAACTGCGCCGCGGCGATGCCGCCGACCCGGCACAACTGGTGCAGATCGCGCAGGACGCGCTGATCGAGGTGGGCAATGAATTCGACGATCTGGCCGCGCTGTCGGGTAACGACGAGACCACCACGCTGCCCACCCTGGTCGACCTGCCGCTGGAAGAAGTGCTGCATCCGGTGCTGCTGCGCTGGCGTCGCCAGGCCGAGCTCAAGGGGCTGCACCTGCGCGCCGTGCCCACCTCGCTGATCGTGCACAGCCACCGCGCGCTGCTGGCGGCGCTGGTCGGCAACCTGGTCGGCAACGCGGTGAAGTACACGCCGCGCGGCTCGGTGCTGGTCGGCGCGCGGCGACAGGGCAGCCACGCCGTGATCACCGTGGCCGATACCGGTATCGGCATGGACGAGGCGCAGGCCGAACAGATGTTCGGCGCGTTCCAGCAGGCCGACGCGCGCAACGAGGGGCTGGGTTTGGGTTTGTGGATCGTGCGGCGCACCGCCGACACGCTGGGCTATCCGGTGCAGCTGCGTTCGCGGCCGGGACGCGGCAGCTGCTTCACCGTCAGCGTGCCGCTGGCCACGCCGTAGCGTCAGACAGCCGGCCCGCTCTCGACCCGCGGCTGCACTCAGTTTTCGCCGTGCCGCAGAGCCGCCTGCAGCAAACGACGCTGCAGGCGATCGGCCAGCGATCCGCCGCGCTTGAAACCCATCCGCGTCAGCGCCTCGGACTCGCCGGCCCGCGGCTCGCCCGGCTTCGCCATCGCGCGCAGGATCTGCAGCCGGCCGCGCCACGTGCGGCTGTTCGCCTTGAGCCAGCCCAGCGCCGGCAGCAGCCGTTGCTCGACCTCGGTGAAGTCGCTGCCGAACGGAAAGGTAGGCGTGAGCCCGCGCTCGCGCAGCGGCGCCAGTGCTTCGGTGAGCACCTCCGGACGATGCCGGCGCCACGCCTCCGGCACCGTGAAATCCGCGCGCAGCTTGCGGTGGGATTTCGCTTCCGCGGCCAGTGCGTCGACAAAGCGTGCGTCGCAGATCGACAGCATCGCTTCGACGCATTCCTCGTCGGTCTTGCCGCGCAGGTCGGCCACGCCGTATTCGGTGATGAACAGGTCGCGCAGGTGGCGCGGAATGGTGCTGGCGCCGTAGTTGAAGCGGATGTTGGTCTCCGTGCCGTGCGCGCCCTCGCGGGTGGAGCGCAGCAGCAGCGCCGAGCGCCCGTCCGGCAGCTCGTGCGCCATCGCCACGAAGTTGTACTGGCCGCCCACGCCGCTGACCACGTGACCGTCTTCCAGACCGTCGGACACCGCCGCGCCGGTGAGCGTGGCCATCATGCAGGTGTTGAAGAAGCGCGCGCCGCGGCGCTGCAGGCTGGCCAGCACCTGGTGGTCGCCATAGAGCTGGTTGACGTTGGAGACGCGGCACATGTCGATCGCGTCGGGGTCCGCCGCCTCGGTCTCGTGCAGCCAGCGGTACAGCTCGCGGGAGCCGAGGAAGAACGCGCCACGCAGGTAGTGCCCGCCCGGCGCGGACTCCGGCAGCCGCCCGATCGCCGCGGCGCGCTCCAGCGCCAGGTTGTCCCACGAGCGGCGCTTGAGGATGCCGCCCCGCTGCAGATGCATGAAGCCGTCCATCACCATCTCGCTGGCACCGTACAGGCCGCGCTGGAACGGCTCCATCCCGCCCAGCGAGAGCGCCAGCGTGTGGGTGACGTAGCCGGTATCCAGCGCCTCCAGCGCGGCGCGCCAGGCGAGGTTCTCACGCTGGCGCAGCAGCAGCGCCTGCACCAGCGCATCGGACAACGCGCCGATGCCGATCTGCAGGCAGCCGCCGTCCCTCACCAGCGCACTGGCATGCAGGCCGAGCGCGTACTCGGCTGCCGTCACCGGCTGGCGCGGCAGCGCGAACAGCGGCGGCGAGCGCCGCGGCGCCAGCTCGATGTCGAAATAGTCCTGCGGCACCTCGGCATTGCCGGACAGGTACGGCATGTCCGGATGCACCACCGCCACGCACAGCGGCCGCGGCTTGCCGTTGGCCACCGCACGCTCGAGGAAATCCAGCGTGAGATCCGGGTTGCTGGACAGGCTGTAGCGCACGCCGTCGGGCGTCTGCCGGCGCGCCACCAGCTGCACCAGCAGGTTGATGTCCTGCACCGCCAGGTCACGCGCCACGTGGGTGTAGTTCTGGCTGATGTAGCTGCGCTGTGCGCTGCCCGAATGCAGCATGGCGCCGGACTGCATGTAGAACTCATGCACCGCCACGTTGGGCGGCAGCGCATCGCGCGCCTGGTCCAGCGCGTACTGCGGATCGACCGCATCGGCGCCGAAGTGGCGCTCCAGGAACGGCCCGAGGAACCGCGCCTCCAGTCCCGGTTTCGGTTGCGGGCGGGTGAGCGACAGCGCGGTGTAGAGGGTGAGCGAGCGCGCTGGCTGGGATGCGATCAGCGCATAGATCGCGTTGAGCAGGTCGTGCGGTTTGCCGAGGCCGAGCGGCGCGGCCACGCGCAGGTCCGGACCGAGCCGGTCGGCGATCACCTGGGCGCAGGCGGACGTGTCCGTGTATCGCTGCTGGAGAGGCATGGCCGGATCATGCCAGAAGCGTCTTTCACCGAGCATGCCCTAGACTGATCGCATGGCTGCATCTCCACTGGACACTTCCCGCCCCGACCGTCTCATCGCCGCCCAAGCGCTCAGTCGCGCCGCCGGCGCACCGCTGCTCACCGGCAACGCGGTGGAGTTGCTGATCGATGCCGCCGTGCACTACCAGCGCTGGCTGGCGGCGATCCGCCACGCGCGCCAGCGGGTGCTGCTGGAGAATTACATCATCCGCGACGACAGCGTGGGCCGCGCCTTCCGCGACGCGCTGGTCGAGCGCGCGCTGGGCGGCGTGTTCGTCGCCGTGGTGTGCGACTGGGTCGGCTGCCTGGGGCAGTCCGGCGCCGCATTCTGGAAGCCGCTGCGCGATGCCGGCGGCCAGGTGCGCGTGTTCAACCGCCCGCAGCTGGGCAAGCCGTTCGGCTGGATCAGTCGCGACCATCGCAAGGTGCTGGTGGTGGACGGCGAACTGGGCTTTCTTTCTGGCGTGTGCATCAGCGAGAAATGGCTGGGCGATCCCTCGCGCGGTGTGGCGCCGTGGCGCGATACCGGCGTGGCGCTGCGCGGTCCGGCGGTGGCCGAGGTGGAAGCGGCCTTCGCCCGCAGCTGGGCCGGCACCGGCGCACCGCTGCCGCGCTGGCCCGCCGCGGTACCGCAGGAGCCGCCGGGCAAGGTGGCGCTGCGGGTGATCGCCACCGAGCCGTCCACCGCGGGCCTGTATCGGCTGGACCAGCAGATCGCCGCGATGGCGCGCAAGACGCTTTGGCTCACCGACGCCTACTTCGTGGGCGTGGCGCCCTACGTGCAGGCACTCGCCGCCGCCGCGCGCGATGGCGTGGACGTGCGCCTGCTGGTGCCGGGCAGCAGCGACATCCCGATGGTCGCTGGCATGTCCCGCTCCGGTTACCGGCCGCTGCTCAAGGCCGGCGTGCGGGTATTCGAGTGGAACGGCTCGATGATCCACGCCAAGACGGCGGTGGCCGACGGCATCTGGGCGCGAGTCGGCTCGTCCAACCTCAACGTGGCCAGCTGGCTGGGCAACCGCGAGATCGACGTGGCGGTGGAAGACGAGGGCTTCGCCCGCCAGCTCGCCGAGCAGTACGAGATCGACCTGGGCAATGCCACCGAGATCGTGCTGGCCCCGCGCCGGCGCATTCGCGGCGAACGCGTGCAGCGCTCCGGCGACGATCCGGCCGTGCGGCTGCGTCGCGCCGTGCGCCGTCCGCGCGGCGGCAACGGCAGCTCCGGTCGGGCCGCGGCCAGCGCCCTGCGCCTGGCCAACACGGTAGGTGCGGTGCTGACCGATCGGCGCGTGCTCGGCGACACCGACACCAGCCCGCTGGTAGTCGGCACCGTGGTGCTGGCGGTGATCGCGGTGATTGCCGCCCTGTGGCCGGCAGTGATCGCCTGGCCGCTGGCGCTGCTGGCCGCCTGGTTCGCGCTCAATCTGGCGGTGCGCGCATGGCGCACCCGGCAGGCGCATCGCGAGCGCCGGCAGGACGACGAGGACGAGTCCTGAGCCCACCCAGGCCAGTCGTTCTTCATGTTTATCATGAGGTTGCTGGACTTGTGTGAGAAAGCGCGGGCAGGTCGCTGCGCAAGCACATGTTGTGCGTCACCTTCGTGCTAACCTCCCGCGCTCATGTCCGCCTTCGACCCCTTCTCCAGGCGTGGCCACGCGTCCGACGATGACGCCGCCGCACCGCGCCGCATCCTCACGCCCAGCACGCTGAACCGGCTGGTGCGGGGGCTGCTGGAGGACGCGCTGCCGATGGTGTGGATCGAGGGCGAGCTGTCCAACGTGGCGCGCCCGGCCTCCGGCCATCTGTACTTCACGCTCAAGGACGCCGGCGCCCAGGTGCGCTGCGCCATGTTCAAGCTGAAAAGCAGCCGGCTTACCTTCAAGCCGGTGGACGGCATGCAGGTGCTGGTGCGGGCCAAGGTGGGTCTGTACGAGCCGCGCGGCGAGTTCCAGCTGGTGGCCGAGAGCATGGAACCGGCCGGCGAGGGCGCGCTGCGCCGCACGTTCGATGAGCTGAAGGCGAAGCTCGACGCCGAAGGCCTGTTCGACCCGGCGCGCAAGCGGCCGCTGCCGCGCTACATCCGCCGCCTCGGCGTGATCACCTCGGCCACCGGCGCGGCGATCCGCGACGTGCTCAGCGTGCTCGGCCGGCGCTGGCCACTGCTCGAAGTGGAGGTATTGCCGGTGCCCGTGCAGGGCAAGGAGGCGCCGCCGGCGATCGTGGCGATGCTGCGCAAGGCCTCGGCCAGCGGCCGTTACGACGCGCTGCTGCTGACCCGTGGCGGCGGATCGCTGGAAGACCTGTGGGCGTTCAACGACGAGGCCGTGGCCCGCGCCGTGCACGCCAGCGCGGTGCCGGTGGTGAGCGCGGTGGGCCACGAGGTGGACTTCAGCATCGCCGACTTCGTCGCCGACCTGCGCGCGCCGACGCCCTCGGCCGCCGCCGAACTGCTGGTGCCCGATGCGGCGCATCTGTCGCGGCAACTGAAGCTGTTGCGCCAGCGCATCGCCACCGTCCAGCAGCGCCGCCAGCAGACCTTGGCGCAGCGCGTGGATCACCTGCTCGCCCGGCTCAACGCGCAGCGTCCGCAGGCGCGCCTGGCGCGCGATCGCGAGCGGCTGGTCAACCTGCATCGGCGCCTGCTTGCCGCCGGCGCGGTCGGCCAGCAGCGGCGCGATCGCCGACTGGAACAACTGCACGGCCGGCTGCTCGCCCAACACCCGCGCCATCGACTCGCCCTGCTCGCGCGCCGACTGGCGGAACTCGATCCGCGCCTGCGTCGCGCCATCGCACGCATGCTGGAACGCAAGCGGCTCACGCTGGGCCAGATCGCCCGCGCGCTGCATGCGGTGAGCCCGCTGGCCACGCTCGATCGCGGCTACGCCATCGTGTTCGACGCGCGGGGCAAAGTGCTGCGCTCGGCCACCGACGTGAATGACGGCGATACTCTGCGCATCCGCCTCGCCGACGGCGAACTGCCCGCACGCGCCGGCGACTGATCGCCGCCCTCCACGCGCGCACCACGCCCGTCGCCGCACACTGACTTCTGCCCTTTCGCCACCGGCCTGCACCGGGAGTCGCCATGCTTGCCAAGACCTACCCCTACTACCTCGCCAACCGCCCGCAGACCTCGAAGACCATGCTGGACGTGCGCGACAAGTACAGCGGCAAGGTCGCCACGCGCGTGGCAGTGCCCGACGCCAAGGCCACCGAAAAGGCGATCGCCGCCGCGGTGACGGCCGCGCCCGCGATGCGTGCGCTCAAGCCGTGGCAGCGCCAGGCCGTGCTGCAACATTGCGCCGAGCGTTTCGCCGAACGCCACGACGAACTCGCCCAAGCACTGTGCGTCGAGGCGGGCAAGCCGATCAAGGATGCCGCCGGCGAAGTCACCCGCCTGATCGAAACCTTCCGCATCGCCGCCGAGGAAGCCGTGCGCATCAACAGCGAGACGATCAACCTGGAACTGGCCGGCCGTCTGGACGGCTATCGCGGCTACACGCGCCGCGTGCCGCTGGGGCCGGTGAGCTTCATCACACCGTTCAACTTTCCGCTCAACCTCGTCGCGCACAAGGTGGCCCCGGCGATCGCGGCGGGCTGTCCGTTCGTGCTCAAGCCCGCCGAGAAAACGCCGATCGGCGCGCTGATCATCGGCGAGGTGCTGGCCGAGACCGAGCTGCCGAAGGGCGCGTTCTCCATCCTGCCGCTGGACGGCGCCCATGCCACGCCGCTGGTCGAGGACGAACGCTTCAAGCTGCTCTCCTTCACCGGCGGCCAGATCGGCTGGGAGTTGAAAGCCCGCGCCGGACGCAAGAAGGTCACGCTGGAACTGGGCGGCAACGCCGCCTGCATCGTCGACGCTGACCAGGGCGACCGGCTCGACCACGTGGTGGAGCGGCTGGTGTTCGGCGCGTTCTATCAGTCCGGCCAGAGTTGCATCAGCGTGCAGCGCATCTATGCCCACGTGGACATCTACGACGCGCTGAAGCGCAGGCTGGTCGCCGCGGTGAAGAAGCTCAAGGCCGGCGATCCTAAGAAGAAGGACGTGTTCCTCGGCCCGATGATCGACGAAGCTGCCGCCGAACGCCTGCATGGCTGGATCACTGAAGCCCGCCAGGCCGGCGCCAAGCTGCTGTGCGGCGGCAAGCGCGAGGGCGCCATGCTCGAGGCCACGCTGATGGAAGACGTGCCGCGCGAGGCCAGGGTGAACCGGCTGGAAGCGTTTGGTCCGTTCGCCCTGCTCGCTCCGTTCCGCTCATTCGACGAGGCGGCGGTGCTGGTCAACGACTCGGACTTCGGCCTGCAGGCCGGCATCTTCACCAACCGGCTCGACCACGCCATGCGCGCGTGGGACGAGCTGGAGCAAGGCGGCGTGGTGGTCAACGACGTGCCCAGCTTCCGCGTCGACAACATGCCCTACGGCGGCGTGAAGCTCTCCGGCCTGGGCCGCGAGGGCGTGCGCTATGCCATCGAGGACATGAGCGAAATCCGCCTGATGGTGATGCGCGAGGGCTGAGCCCTCATCGCGCCGCGGGAATCAGCGGCGCGGTCACCGGCGGCGCGTTCTTGCCCAGCGCGTTGTACACGCGATAGCGCACCAGCCCGATGTATTCGTGCAGCGCCGCGTCGAACAGCGCGGCGTTCCACGCCTGCGGCAGCCATGAGGGCACGGCGCGCACCAGGTCGCCGCGCACCGGCTCGGGCCGGATACCGAAATGCGCGAAGTACAGCAGGCTGCGCCGCAGGTGCAGGCCCGAACTCACCAGCAGCACCCGCTGCGGCTGGTAGGCCAGCAGCAGCGGGCGACTGAACTGCGCGTTCTGCCAGGTGCTGAGGCTGCGCTGCTCGAGCATCAGGTCGGCCGCCGGCACGCCCAGCGCAAGCAGCAGATCGCCGTACACCGCCGCCTCGCTGTGCCCGTTATGCAAGGGATCGCCGCCGCTCGCCAGCACCTTGCAGTCGTTGCCGGAGGCGTGGCACTGGCGATACAGCACCGCCGCGCGCGCGATGCGACCGTAGCCGTACAGCGGCGGCTCGGCCTGTCCCTCCACATCGCGCACGGTGCCGGCACCCAGCAGCAGGATCACGTTGCGCGCGGCCCACGGCGCGGAAGGCTGCGTGGTGTATCCGGTCTGCAGCCGGTCGAGCATCCAGCCGGGCAATGGCCCATCGCCCACCGCCAGCGTGCCGGCCAGGGCCACCAGCACTACCGCGACGCTGCCACGGCGATACCCGCGCCACGCCAATCCACCCGCCAGCAACACCAGCATCCCAAGCACGGCCAGACTCATCGTCGCCTCCCGCAAAACGCGAAGCCTAGGTGGGCGGGCGATTGAAGCCAAGGCATGACGGCGGGTCTGGCTGCCGCTCGCTCCGCCAGCGTTCTCTGAAGGAAACGCAGCGGCCACCGAATCGCCTCTGGAAACGGCGCCGGTGATGACCAACTAACGGGCATCGCTGATGAAAGGTGGTGTGTCGTGACCCAACGCGGACTGGTCGGACTGGGACTGTGGCTGGCGCTGCTGGTCATCGGCACGCCGACCGCCGCCTTCGCGCAGGACGGCGGCGGCGATTACGCACGCGTCACCGCTCCCGACGTCGCACTGGCCTCCGGTTTTCTCACCCAGGTCATGGGCTGCGACCCGCTGGACGTTTCCAGCCAGCGCGCGCTGCTTGAGTGCAGCCAGGGCACCGTGGTGGAGGTGGTGCAAGGCGGTGCTCCCGTCCCCGGCGCCCCGGCGCTGCGCCTGCAGATCGAGAACGCCGATGCCGCGCTGGGCTGGCTGCAGCGTCGCCACGTGCCGGTGATCGGCGACCATGCCGCCGGCACCGCTGGCGTCGATGGCCTGGTGCGCATCGACGTGCAGACGCCGTGGGGCCAGACGCTGGAGCTGGTCGGCCACGGCCCCGCTCCGTCCACCACCGCGGATGCGCGCCTCGCCGCCGAGTAGCCAGCGGCTGCGTCACGCGCCCGCCAACCGGGCGGCGTACCATCGGTCCGGCACCGCACGTGCAGGACATGGAGCCGCCCGATGAGCACCCTGGTCTTCGTCCACGGCTGGAGCGTCACCAGCACCGCCGCCTACGGCCAGATGCCGCAACGCCTGCAGCAGCAGGCCGCGGTGCAGGGACTGCCGCTGACCCTGCGCGACCTCTGGCTCGGCGAATACGTGAGCTTCGACGACGCGGTGACCATGGACGACCTGGTCCGCGCCTTCGACCACGCCCTGCGCGACCTGCACCTGCTGGAACCGAGCTTCGCCTGCATCACCCACTCCACCGGCGGGCCGGTGGTGCGCGAGTGGTTGCGCGCCCAGCGCGACAAACCCGGCCGCTACAGCACGATCCGACTCACCCACTTGGTGATGCTGGCACCAGCCAACTTCGGCTCCGCGTTGGCGCAACTGGGCAAGGGCGTGATCGGACGGCTGAAGGCGTGGTTCAACGGCGTGGAGCCGGGCCAGCGCATCCTCGACTGGCTGGAGCTGGGCAGCGCCGCCTCGCTGTCGCTCAATCTCGACCGCATCCACGGCGCCGATCCAGTGGCCACCGGCCAGTTTCCGTTCGTGCTGATCGGCGACCGCCCCGACCGCTCGCTCTACGACCATCTCAACAGCTACACCGGCGAGGACGGCTCCGACGGCGTGGTGCGCCTGGCCGCCGCCAACCTCAACGCGCAGCACGCGGTACTGAGCACCCAGGCCACCACGGGCAACGCGATCGACGCGCTCTCGCTGTACCTCACCCGCGGCCCACGCTGCGCCTTCAAGCTGATCGCCGGCGCGGCGCATTCCGGCACGTCGCAGGGCATCTTGGCCAGCGCGCAGCCCGCCACCATCGAGGCGATCCTGCGCTGCCTCGGCGTACGCAGTGCCGGCGACTATGCGCAGCTGTGCGATGCCTTCGACCGCGAGAACGCCGCGCGCGATGCCGACAAGGTGGAGCTCGAACCGGCCGGCCCGTTCGCGCCGCGCGTGCATATCCACGATCCGCGCAGCCTGCTGATCGTGCGCTTGACCGACGAAGCCGGCGAGCCGCTCACCGATGCCGGCCTGCTGCTGACCGCCGGGACGCCCGCAAGCGCCGACCTGCTGCCCGCCGGCTTCCTGATCGACCGGCAGGCCAACTCGCACCAGCGCACCAGCGTGTCGCTGTTCCTCAACTACAGCCTGCTGGCCGGCGACGCCCGCGTGGCCGATCCGCGCAACGTGCGCAAGACGCTGCGTCCCGCCGTGCAGCCGCATCGCCCCTACGGCGCCCGCGTGCAGCCAGCGGATCTGACCGGACTGGTGCACCACGCACTGGCCACCAGCGCCGCCGCCGACGACCTGTTCACCGCCATCGGCCCGCACCAGACCACCGTGCTCGACGTGGTGCTGCCGCGCAAAGTGCACGAAGGCGTGTTCCGCCTCACGCAGAACCTGCTGCCGGAGGATTTCCGCCATCCGGTGCCCGGCAACGTGATCGGCTGAGGCGACTCAGCGCAGCAGGAATGCCGCGACCGCCACGGCGGCGATCGCCAGCGCGACCCAGACCAGGCGCGTGCCGAGGCTGCGTCGCGATGCGGCAGGCTGCACGGCGGGCACCGGCTTGCCGGGGCGCGCGCCGACGGCGGCCGGCGGCATCGGGTTGAGGCCGTCGCCCTCGCTGCGGTGGTGCAGCAAGGTCACCATGGCGTCGAGCAACGCGTTGTCGAAGCTGTAGGGATCGAAGCGATCCTTGCCGTGCAGCGCCAGCAGCGTCTGCACGTCGGTGGCGGCGGGCACGTACTTCATCGACCAGCCGGCGAACGAGGTATTGCCGATGAACTGGCGACGCAGCACGGTGAGGTCGCGGTGGCGCGGATCCTTCATCAGCTGCTCGTAGAGCTTGTCGATCTCGCCCTGCGGACCCTCCAGGCACTGGAAGAAACAACCGTCGCCGTAATACAGCGCGCCCACCAGGCCGCGGCGCGGATTGTTGCGCCGCGACTGCATCAGGATGCGCGCCACCTCCGGCTCCACGCCGCCACCGTTGTCGGTCGGCTGGAACGTGGCACGGCTGGCGTAGACCAGTTGCTGGATGTCGGACATGGATGGTGCACCTTCAGTGGACGCGGGATCTTCGCACAGCGTCCGCCGCGCGGGCTCAGCCTGCGCCACGCAGTCGCAGGGTCAGGCCCTTGAGAAAATTGCGCAGCAGCTGGTCGCCGCACTCGCGATAGTTCTTGTGCTCCGGCTGGCGAAACAGCGCACTCAGCTCCGGCTTGGACACCGGCAGCCCGGCAGCGGCGAAGATCTCGTGCATGTCCACGTCCTTCAGCTCGAACGCCACGCGCAGCTTCTTCAGCACGATGTTGTTGGTGATGCGCTTTTCCGGCGGGCGCGGCGGACGGCTCTCGTCGCGGCCGCGGCGGAAGATCACCAGCCCGTCGAGGAAGCGCGCCAGCATGGTGTTGCTGCAGGTCTGGTAGCCCGGATCGTCCTCGCGCAACAGCATCGCCTGCACGTCTTCCTTTACCAGCAGGTAGGCCGGGTCGGCCAGCTTGACGATCTCCACCACCTTGGCATCGCCGAGGTCGAGCATGTAGCGGATGGCGCGGAGAGTGTCGTTGTGGAGCATGGCGGGCGTCGATGCGTGTAAGGAAACGCCCATGCTACCGCGCCGCCTCCGGCGCGTCCGTAACCCCGTTTCCCGATCGGCCCCGTTTCAACCTCCACACCCACTCGAGGAGGCCGCCCGATGTCCGCGAAAACGATGCTGCTGCGCACCCTGCCCGTTGCCCTGCCCGTTGCCCTGGCCGTCGCGCTGGTCGGCTGCGGCCTGTCCCGCCCGGCCAGCGATGAATCCGCCGCAACGCCAACGTCGGCGCCGCCGAAGATGGAGACCAACGCGCGCGACGATGCCGCGCGCCGCGTCACCACCGTATCCCCGCCGGTCGCCAGGTCGCTGTCGCCCGCACCTCCCACGGCGATCCTCGCCGAGGCCAGACTCGCCGGCGCGATGAAGGCCTCCCGCAACGCGGCACCCATGCCGATGCTCGCCGCGCCCATGGCCCAGCCATGGCCCGGCGCCGTGAACACCGAGCACTACACCCACCGCGACAGCAACCCGGTGCAACTGGCCAGCGAGCAACCCGTCTCGACCTTCGGACTGGACGTGGACACCGGCTCCTACACCAACGTGCGGCGCATGCTCGAAGCCGGCCAGCTCCCGCCGGCCGACGCGGTGCGCGCGGAGGAGTTCATCAACTACTTCGACTACGGTTACGCGCCGCCGGTCGATCGCACACAGCCGTTCAGCGTCACCACCGAGCTGGCGCCCGCACCATGGAATCCGCAGCGCGAGCTGCTGCTGGTGGGTGTGCAGGGCTATCGCGTGCCGGCCAGTGAGATACCCGCGGCCAACCTGGTGTTTCTCGTCGACACCTCCGGCTCGATGGACGAGCCGGACAAGCTGCCGCTGCTCAAGGCCTCGCTGAAGCAACTGGTAACCAGGCTGCGCAGGCAGGATCGCGTGGCCATCGTCACCTACGCCGGCAGCGCCGGCGTGGCGCTGCCCTCCACCGCTGGCGACCAGCACGCCACCCTCGACGCGGCGATCGATAGCCTTGGCGCCGGCGGCTCCACCAACGGCGACGCCGGCATCGATCTGGCCTACGCGCAGGCCGAGCAGGGTTTCATCAAGGGTGGCGTGAACCGGGTGATCCTCGCCACCGACGGCGACTTCAACGTGGGCACGGTCAGCGAAGAGGCGCTGAAGACGAAGATCGAGGATCACCGCAAGAGCGGCGTGGCGCTGACCACGCTGGGCTTCGGCGAGGGCAACTACAACGACGCCATGGCGGTGATGCTGGCCGACGCCGGCAACGGCAGCCACCACTACATCGACTCGCTGCAGGAAGGGCGGCGCGTGCTGGTGGACGAGCTGTCCGCCACGCTGCTCACCATCGCCCAGGACGTGAAGGTGCAGGTGGAGTTCAATCCGGCACAGGTGAAGGAATACCGCCTGATCGGCTACGAGAAGCGCCAGCTCAGGCGCGAGGATTTCAACAACGACGCCGTGGATGCTGGCGACATCGGCGCAGGCGCCAACGTCACGGCGATCTACGAGATCACGCCGGCCGGTTCGAACGCCACGCGCGTCGATCCGCTGCGCTACGGCAAGCGCGACGAACGCGCCGATCGCGGCGGCGAGCTGGCCTTCCTGCGCCTGCGCTACAAGCTGCCCGGCCGCGATGCCAGCACGCTGATCGAACAGCCGATCGCGGCAACGCCGGCACGAGAGCCCAGCGCGCGGCTGCGCTTCGCCGCGTCGGTCGCCGCGTTTGCCGACGCTCTGCGCGGCGGGCGCTACCTCGACGGCTACGACTACGCGCGAATCGCCGCGCTGGCGCGCGACGCCCGTGGCGATGACCCGGACGGCTACCGCGCCGGCTTCGTGCAGCTGGTGAACCTGGCCGACGGCCTGAGCACGCACACGGCCAGCGCGGACAAGCCCCTCGACGTCGATCCGGCCCAGCTTCATCCCGGCATCGGCCTGCGCTGAGCGCGGCGCGATGCCTGACGTGTCTCCGGCCGGCGCGGGCGCGGCGATGACGGATGTCCCCGCATCCTTCCCCCATCGCTGCGCCCCGGCCGGAACCAACACTGCACGCGAGGTGCCTTATCCGCCCTGGGGAAATCGCGTACCCTCGCCGCCCATGGATGTGGCGGTCGATCCCGATGCGCAGCTGATGCTGGCCTATGCCCGCGGCGACCTCGCCGCGTTCGAGGCGCTGTACGCAAAGCATCGCGGCACGCTGTACCGGTTCGTACTGCGGAGCCTGCGCGACCGCTCGCTGGCCGACGAAGTGTTCCAGGACACCTGGAGCCGCGTCATCGCCGCGCGCACGCGTTACCAGCCGCAGGCGAAGTTCAGCACCTGGCTGCTGCAGATCGCCCATCACCTGATCATCGACGGCCACCGCCGCAAGCGGCCGCTGGCCGATGGCGACGAGGCCGAGATGGCGCTGGCCGCCCACGCCGCGCCCGAGCACGAACAACCCGAGCACGCGCTGTCCGACTTCGAGCGCCGCCGCGGCCTGCAGCGTGCCATCGAGCAACTGCCCGACGACCAGCGCACCGCCGTGCTGCTGCGGCTGGAGCACGAGCTGAGCCTGGAGGAGATCGCCGAGATCACCGGCGCCGGCCGCGAGACGGTGAAATCCCGCCTGCGCTACGCCATGAGCAAACTGCGCGACGTACTGACCCCATGACCACACCGCTGCTACCCCAGCCGCCGCAAGACGACGACCTGCCCGGCGAAGCCGAGCTGAAGGCGCTGTACGGCCGCCTGCCGAAGCACGAGCCCGGCCCCGCGCTGGACGCGGCCGTATTGCGCGCAGCTACCCACGCGGTGGAGCGCCGCGCGCCGCGACGCCACGCGCGCTGGCCCGTCGCGCTCGGCACCGCCGCCACGCTCGTGCTCGCCGCGGGACTGGTATGGCAGATGCGCAAACTGCCGGCCGAGGCGCCAGTGACTTCGTCGGCGCCTGCATCCACCGCGTCTGCGGACGCCAGGGCCGGTGTGGATCGGGAAGCCGCGGAGAACGCCGATGCCGCCGTGCAGACGGCTCGACGCGCCGCCGCGCAAACCATGCGGGCGGAGTCGGCGCGCCAGTCCGCGCCCGCCGCGAAGGCGATGGGCACCCGGCCCGTCATCGCGCCACCCGCCGCAGCTGGCTACGTCGCGCCAACGGCGACCTCGGCCCCGGGGATCGAGCCGCCGAAACTCACCGCGTCGCGCGTCCGCACGAGCAACGTCCCCGCGGCGAAAAACGTCGACCTCGCGCCGGCGCCAATGATCGACGAAGCCACGGCCCAGCCCGCCCCTCCCAAGGCGCCGCCGCCCGTTCTCGACCAGGCGGCAACCGGCGAACGAGCAGATTCGGTGCCGTCCGAAGCGGCACCTCCCGCGCCGCTTGCACCGCCTCCCGCACCAATGATCCAAGCCGCACCGATGCCCGAAAGTGCTCCCGTGCCGGGCGTCGCGCCGGTCGCTGCGCCGCCCGACGCCGCGGCACTGATGGCGACTCCGCTGGCCGAGTCCTCATCGACCGCGCCACGCCCCAACGCCGTCGAACCCACCACGCAGGCCACGCCTGCGATGACCGCCGAGCTGCAGGCGATCCGCGCGCTCTACGATCAGGGCCGCGGCGCCGCCGCACGCGCGCGGCTGGAAGCGTTCCATCGCCAGCACCCGCATGTCGTCCTGCCGGACGACCTGCGCCAGCAGCTGGATGGCAAGCCGTGAGCGATCCGCTGCTGGCACTCGCCGGCCGCTGCCGCCACGAGCAGGACATCAAGAAGAGCCGTTTCCTCGCGCAGGGCGCGCCGGTGGACACGCCCGAACAGGCGCTGGCCTTCGTGCAGGAAGTCAGCGACCCAGCGGCCACGCACAACTGCTGGGCGTATCGCATCGGCCAGGCCTATCGTTTCAACGATGACGGCGAACCCGGCGGCACCGCGGGCCGACCGATCCTGCAGGCGATCGAAGGCCAGGGCATCGACCACGCCGTGGTGGTGGTCACGCGCTGGTACGGCGGCATCAAGCTCGGCGCGGGTGGACTGGCACGCGCCTACGGCGGCACCGCCGCCGAATGCCTGCGGCTGGCCGAGCGTGTGCCGATCGTGCCGATGGCCACGCTGGCGCTGTCGTGTGACTTTGCCGACCTCGCCTTGCTCAAGGCGCGACTGCACGAGCTGGATGTCATCATCGAGAACGAAACCTTCAGCGCCGAGGGTGCCGACCTGCTGCTGCGCCTGCCCGAAACCCGGGTGGACGAGGCGCAGACGCGCATCACCGACATCACCCGCGGTCGCAGCGTCGCCCGACGCATCGACTGACCGCCCCCCATTCCACCACTGACGGAACCACGCCCATGACCCGCGATCCCGCCGCTTTTCCCGACGACCACAACGGCGACGCCCTCTGGACCATGGTCGGCCAGGGCGACGACCTGTCGATCGCACGCGAGGTCGATTTCGCCGTGCTGTTCCCATCCGAGGACAACGCGCTGAAGTTTGCAGTGCACCTGCTGCGCAACGACCAGAAAGTCTCGTTCTCGGCCTATGAGGAAAGCGACGAGATGCCGTGGCAGGTGCTGGTGCATCCCTTCATGGAGCTCACCTACGCCAACGTCGACGGTTTCGAGAAGCTGCTGGCCGAAGCAGCCGAAGCCTTTGACGGCGTCAACGACGGCTGGGGCTGCGAGTCGTACGCCGCCGGGGAATGACGCACCATCTTGCGGGCACGCTCCGGCGGGCACGCGCGTCGCCGGGACATTGAATCGCTGCGCAACCGCCCCACCTCCTCCCGGTGGTGCAACGTACGCGCCACGCCCCCATTGCCGTCAGCGAGACCCCATGAGCGACGCCACCGCCGAGACGCCCCGCCCTGCCCGTCGCATCGGCGCCCTGCGCCAGCTCTGGCCGTTCCTCAAGCCGCACAAGGCGCTGGCGCTCGGCTGGCTGCTGTTCCTGGCGATGTCCTCCGGCGCCTCGCTGGTGCTGCCGATGGCGTTCCGCCACATCATCGACCAGGGCTTCGGCCACTCCAGCCTGGCAGTGATCAACGAGACGTTCCTGGCGCTGTTCGGCGTGGCGCTGGTGCTCGCCTTCGCCACGGCGGCGCGCTACTTCTGCATCACCCTGCTCAGCGAACGTGCACTCGCCTCGCTCCGCGATGCGCTGTACGCGCACGTGATCCGGCTCGATGTCGGCTTCTTCGAAAAGAGCCGCGTCGGTGAGCTCACCTCGCGCCTCAGCGCCGACACCGAAGTGGTGCAGGCGCTGGTCGGCTCGGGCGTCTCGGTGGCGCTGCGCAGCGCGGTGATGCTGGTGGGTGCGGCGGTGGCGATGGTGTGGACGGCGCCGTCGCTGGCCGGGCTTACCGCGCTGGTGATTCCGGCGGTGATGCTGCCCATCCTCGTGTTCGGCCGGCGCGTGCAGAAGCTCTCGCGCGCCAGCCAGGACCGCCTGGCCGACGCCGCCGCGATCGCCAACGAAACCCTCAACGCCTCCACCGCGGTGAAGGCCTATGCCCGCGAGAGCATCGAGAGCGAGCGCTACGCCAGCGCCATCTATCGCGCGCTGGCCACCGCGCGTCGACGCATCGGCATGCGCTCGATGCTCACCATGGCGGTGATCGTGCTGGTGTTCGGTGCCATCACGCTGGTGCTGTGGGCCGGTGCACGCCACGTGCTGACCGGTACGCTGGATGCCGGCATCCTCGGCCAGTTCGTGCTGTACGCGGTGTTCGCCGCCGGCTCGGTGGCGGGCTTGTCCGAAGTGTGGGGCGACGTGCTGCGCGCGGCCGGCGCCATGGAACGCATCGGCGAGCTGCTGGCCGAACAACCGGAGATCGCGGCACCCGCCCAGCCGCTGGCGCTGCCCAAGCCCACCCGCGGCGCGCTGCAGTTCGATCACGTCACCTTCCACTACCCCACGCGCCCCAACGCCGCGGCGCTGGAAGACTTCTCGCTGACCGTGCAGCCGGGCGAGACGGTGGCGCTGGTCGGCCCGTCCGGCGCGGGCAAGAGCACCGTGTTCTCGCTGCTGCTGCGCTTCTACGATCCGCAGTCCGGCAGCGTCACGTTCGATGGAATCGACCTGCGCGCGCTCACCCTGCCCGACCTGCGCGGCGCCATCGCGCTGGTGCCGCAGGAGACGATCATCTTCAGCGGCACCGCGGCGGACAACATCCGCTTCGGCCGCCAGGACGCCAGCGAAGCGGAAGTGATCGAAGCGGCCAGGGCCGCCGAGGCACACGAGTTCATCGGCGCGCTGGACGACGGCTACCAGGCCGAAATGGGCGAGCGCGGCGTGCGCCTCTCCGGCGGCCAGCGCCAGCGCGTGGCGATCGCCCGCGCGATCCTGCGCGACGCGCCGCTGCTGCTGCTCGACGAGGCCACCTCGGCGCTCGACGCCCAATCCGAAGCAGCCATCCAGCAGGCGCTGGAGCGGCTGGAAAAAGGCCGTACCACGCTGGTCATCGCGCACCGCCTGGCCACTGTGCAGCGCGCCGACCGCATCGTGGTGATGGACGGCGGCCGCATCGTGGCCCAGGGCACGCACGAGAGCCTGCTGGCCGAGGGCGGCCTGTACGCGGAGCTGGCGCGGTTGCAGTTCGTCGCCTGAGGCCTGCGGCATGTCTATCATCCTCACGCCATTCGCGCGCGCCCGTCTGTTTCCTCGCGAATCCCGCCGCAACACCATCCAGGACTGCAGCGCCGAGGCCTTCGAGCAGCGCCTCAACGACGAGCCGCCGCTGAAGGTGCTGGAAGGCTACGCGCCGTTCTGCCGCCTGCACGTGCACCGCAACTGGACGAGCACGCGCTGCATGGCCGTGCCGATCACCGACGCCAACCGCCACCTGCTGCGCTCGGCCTACGAGGCGCGCACCAAGCAGGAATTGCCGGTGCTGGTGCGCTGGTTCGAGGGCGTGCACCCGCCGGTGGCGAACTACCTGCTGCCCATCCTCTACAGCCGCGAGCAACTGGCGAAGGAAGGCGAGCCGATCGACGCCGACTGGGGCGTGGTCGGCTGCCTCTACACGATGGAGCCGGAAGAAATCCCGATGGTGCCAATCACCATGCTGCGCAATGCGCTCGGCGTGGAAGAAGGCGGCTCCGGCGTGCCGCTGGATCGCGAGGCGTATCGGCGTGCGGCGACGTTCTGGGACGTGCACGCGAACTGGCGGGGGTAGCCAGCGCGTTCTGCCTGTCGAAGATCATGGATGGGGCGAGGCAGTGAAAGCAGGCAAGGTGATCTGTTCCACCTCGACTCCGGCCGGCGCATCGGGCACGGCTCTCACAACCACGTAGCCCTTCGGTAGGGGCGGCTCGCCGCCTTGGATGGTCTGCACCGCAGCGTGCCCTTCACCACCGAGGATCGCCCAGAACGTGCCGTGCCCGGATTGCGGCAGCACCACCAGCGGGTGATCGGCAGCCAGCCGATAGGTCACCGACGATTCGCGATCCGGCATCTGTGCGCCGACACGCGAGTGATAGTTGCCCATGAGCGCTGCCACCAGTGCACCGGGCGGCGCGTGCTTCAACTGCTCCCGAATGGCCCTAGCCATACCCGCCTCTTTCACCCGCGCAGGACCTCCACCGGCTGCCACGTCGGCCGGCGTGCCGTAGACGGGCTCCATGGTGAAGACCTGCACGTCCCTTCCCTGACGATGCAGATCGCGCAGCGCGTCTATCAGGGCCAGCCATGCCCGGCTCATGCGGCCATCGTAGTAGGTCCAGTCGCGTCCGGCGGCGAAGGCCGCTCGATCCGCCGCGGTGCCCTGCGAACGAAAATAGGCGTCGACCTTGGACTGCAGCTCAACCGGCCATTCAAACCCCAGGCGGATGGGTCGCTTGGGCGGCTGATCGCGCAGCAGGTCGGCCAGCAGACCTGGAGACTCGACGGTGCCGTGCAACTCGCCCAAAAGCAGCAGTCGATGCGACTGGAGCTGACAGGCAACCGCCTGCAACGCGACGGTTCGAGGCTGCTCGCCGTCATGGATGGAGGTATCGCACGTCGGAGTGGCCGCGCGCACCAGACCAGGAAATAGCATCAACGCCATGAGCATGTACAAGACAGGTTTCCGTGTCATGCATCGACCTCCGCGCAGGTGTGGTTTCGGCCACTATACGGGCCTCGATAGGCTTCCCACTGGCGGTCGCAGGCGATCGTGACGCTCCGGCGCCACGCCGTCGCAGAAGGAACACGCCACCGATGCGGCGCTTTGCCACAAACCTCCAGCGCGCCGCGCGCCCTCCCCAGACTTCCCCTGCACGCATCGCTCGTTACCCTTGTCGGGTGATGTCCGATCCCCTGCTCCAACCCCGTCCGGAAGGCCTTTATGTGCCGGCCGGCGACTTCTTCATCGACCCGATGCTGCCGGCGGCGCGGGCGGTGGTGACGCATGCGCATGGCGATCACGCGCGTTCGGGCAGCGGGCATTACGACGTGGCGGCGGCGGGGCTGGGGCTGATGCAGGAGCGGCTGGGCGCGGGGTCGACCATCGACGCGCATGCCTATGGCGAGACGTTCCGCATGGGGCCGGTGACGGTGTCGCTGCACTCGGCCGGCCACGTACTCGGCTCGGCGCAGGTGCGGATGGAATACGAGGGGCGCGTGGTGGTTGTGTCGGGCGACTACAAGCGCGACCCGGACCCGACCTGCATGCCGTTCGAGCCGGTGCCGTGCGATGTGTTTGTCACCGAGTCCACGTTTGGATTGCCGGTGTACCGCTGGCCGCCGATGGATGCGGTGATTGGCGAGTTGCTCGCCTGGTGGGACGACTGCGCGCGCCGCGGCGTGCCGGCCGTGCTGTTCTGCTACGCGCTGGGCAAGGCGCAGCGCATTCTGGCCGAGCTGGCCGCGCGCACCGACCGCACCGTGCACCTGCACGGCGCGATGCTGCGACTGGTGGAGCAGTACCGCGAGGCCGGCGTGCGCATGGTGCCGACCGAGCCGGTGAGCGAGTCGGCGCGCGGGCGCGACTTTGCCGGCGAGCTGATCATGGCGCCGCCCTCGGCCGCCGGGTCACCGTGGATGAAGCGCTTCGGCAAGGCATCCACCGGCTTTGCCTCGGGCTGGATGCAGATTCGCGGCAGTCGGCGTCGACGCGGCTACGACCGCGGTTTTGTGGTATCCGATCACGCCGACTGGCCGGGGCTGCTGCAGAGCGTGGAACAGAGTGGCGCACAGCGCATCTACGTCACCCACGGCGACGGCGAAACCTTGATCCGCCACCTGCGCGACCTGGGCCACGACGCCCAGCCGCTGCGCTTGCTGCGCGAACGCGACAGCGAGAGTGGGGGCTGATGCGGCGCTTTGCCGAACTCTATGCGGAGCTGGATCGCACCGCCTCCACGCTGGCCAAGCGCGACGCGATCGCCAGCTACCTGCGCGACACACCGCCGGCCGACGCTGCGTGGGCGGTACACGTGCTGGGCGGCGCCAAGCTGCGCCGGCTGGCCACCTCCACCGAGTTGCGCCAGGCGCTGGCCGCGGCCACCGGCTATGCCGACTGGCTGATCGACGAGAGCTACCAGCACGTCGGCGACCTGGCCGAAACCATCGCCCTGATGCTGCCGCCCGGCGACGGCACGCTGGGCGAGGTGCCGCTGCAAGTGTGGCTGGAACAGCGCCTGCCCGCGCTGGCAAAGATGGACAGCGCCGGGCGCATCACCACGCTGCAGGCGTGGTGGCGCGCGCTGAAGCCCGAGCAGGTGTTCCTGCTCAACAAGCTGATCACCGGCGCGCTGCGCGTGGGTGTGTCGCAGCGGCTGGTGGTGCAGGCGCTGGCGGCGTGGTCGGGCCAGCCGACCGACCTCATCGCGCACCGCCTGAGCGGCGCCTGGAAACCCACCGCTGCGGCGCTGGCTGCGCTGGCCGCCCCCGCGGGGGCAGACGAGCACCTGGCCGATCGCCCCTACCCGTTCTTCCTCGCCTCACCGCTGGAGGGAGAGGTCGCCGCGCTGGGCGACCCGCGCGACTGGCTGGCCGAATGGAAGTGGGACGGCATCCGCGCCCAGCTGATGTGGCGCGACGGCCGCGCCGGGCTGTGGTCGCGCGGCGAGGAGCGGCTGGACGGGCGCTTTCCCGAGATCGAACAGGCCGCCGCCTCGCTTCCGGTGGATGGCGTGCTCGACGGCGAGCTGCTGGCCTGGGACGTCCAGACGGCCAAACCGCTGCCGTTCACCGCGCTGCAGAAGCGCATCGGCAAGCTCAAGCCCGGCGCCAGGTTGCTGGCCGGCACGCCGGTGCGCTTCATGGCCTACGACCTGGTGGAGCGCGCCGGCGACGACCTGCGCGAGCGCCCGCTGCACGAACGCCGCACGCTGCTGGCCGAGCTGCTGGCACCCACCGACGACGCGCTGATGCTCTCGCCCGCGCTGGTCGCCGAGCAGTGGGAAGCACTCAGCGCCGAGCGCAGGCAGTCGCGCGAACGGCAGACCGAAGGCCTGATGCTCAAGCGGCTGGACTCGCCCTACCGCGTGGGCCGCAAGCGCGGCGACTGGTGGAAGTGGAAGGTGGACCCGCACACCATCGACGCCGTGCTGCTGTATGCCCAGCCCGGCCACGGCCGCCGCTCCGGCCTGTTCACCGACTACAGCTTCGGCGTCTGGCACGAGGGCGAGCTGGTGACCGTCGCCAAGGCCTATTCCGGCCTGGACGACGCCGAAATCACCCGCCTCGATCGCTGGATCCGCGCGCACACCACCGAACGCTTCGGACCGGTGCGCGCGGTGGAACCGGTGCACGTGTTCGAGCTGGCGTTCGAGGCCGTGCAACTGTCCGGCCGCCACAAATCCGGCGTGGCCGTGCGCTTTCCGCGCATCGCCCGCTGGCGCACCGACAAGCAACCCGCCGATGCCGACCACCTCGACGACCTCCGCCGCCTGGCGACGGGCTGAGGCCCGTTTGCGCGACTGGTTCGCCGCGCTGGGCCGCAAGCCCGCGCCGTTCCAGCGCGCCGCGTGGAAGGCCTGGGGCGACGGCCGCAACGGGCTGATCCATGCGCCTACCGGCACCGGCAAGACGCTGGCCGCGGTGGGCGGACCGCTGATCGACGGCTTGCTGCACCCGGCCAAAGGTCTGCAGCTGCTGTGGATCAGCCCACTGCGCTCGCTGGCCACCGACACCACCGGTCATCTCACCGCGGCGGTGGAAGCGATGGAACTGCCATGGCGCGTGCTGCGCCGTACCGGCGACAGCTCCAGCGCCGAACGCGCGCGCCTGCGCCGCGGCGACTGCGAGCTGCTGGTGACCACGCCGGAAAGCCTCGCCCTGCTGCTCAGCTATCCCGATGCAGCCGCCCGCTTCGCGAACCTGCGCGGCGTGGTGGTGGACGAGTGGCACGAGCTGATCGCCAGCAAGCGCGGCACGCTGCTGCAGCTGGGGCTGGCGCGGCTGCGTGCGCTGCGCCCGGAGCTGCGCGTGTGGGGCCTGTCGGCCACGCTGGGCAACCTGGACCAAGCGCTGCACACGCTGGTGGGCGACGACGGCCTGCTGATCGGCAGCGCGGCGCGCAAACGCACCCGCATCGACACCGCCCTGCCCGGCCCCGGCGAGCGCTTTCCGTGGGCCGGGCATCTGGGCCTGAAACAGCTGGGCCGCGTGGTGCAGGCGGTGCTGGAGGTACGCACGGCACTGGTGTTCGCCAACACGCGCGCGCAGGCCGAGCTGTGGCACGAGGCGCTGGCCGCGGTGTGGCCGGAAGCGCCCGAGACGCTGGCGGTGCATCACGGCTCGATCGATCCCAAGCTGCGACTGGCCACCGAGGAAGGCCTGCGCACCGGCGCGCTGCGCTGCGTGGTCGCTACCTCCAGCCTGGATCTGGGCGTGGATTTTTCCACCGTCGACCGGGTGATCCAGATCGGCAGCCCCAAGGGCGTGGCGCGCCTGCTGCAGCGGGCCGGGCGCAGCGGGCATGCGCCGGGGGTGCCGTCGCGCATCCTGTGCGTGCCCACGCATCTGCTGGAGCTGGCCGAGATCGCGGCGGCCCGACGCGCGCTGGCGGCGCATCACCTGGAACCGCGCCATCCCCTGCGTGGCTGCCTCGACGTGCTGGCACAGCACCTGCTCACCCGCGCGCTGGGCGGCGGCTTCCAGGCCGACCAGGCCTATGCGGAGGTCGGCACCACGCGCGCCTACGCGCAGCTGCCGCGCGCCCAGTTCGACGCGGTGCTCGATTACCTCGAACACGGCGGCACCGCGCTGGCCGGCTACCCCGAGTACCACAAGCTGGTGCGCGACGCGGACGGCGTGTGCCGGGTGGAGAGCAAGCGCGTGGCGCGGCTGCACCGGCTGTCCATCGGCACCATCACCTCCGACGGCAGCGTGCAGGTGCGCTACCTCAAGGGCGCGCGGCTGGGTGCGGTGGAGGAAAGCTTCATCGCGCGTCTGCGCCCGGGTGACCGGTTCCTGTTTGCCGGCCGCCACCTGGCGCTGGTGCGCGTGCGCGACATGACCGCCTACGTGCGCCAGGCCAGCAACCGCCAGGGCGGCGTGCCGCGCTGGATGGGCGGGCGGCTGCCGCTGTCGGGCGAACTCTCCGCCGAGCTGCGTCGGGTGCTGGGCGACGGCGACGCCACCGAGGCGGAGATGAAGGCGCTGCGGCCGCTGCTGGCGATCCAGCGCAAGCAGTCGCACCTGCCGCAGGCGGACGAACTGCTGGTGGAGCGCACGCACACCCGCGAGGGCGACTACCTGTTCGTCTACCCGTTCGCCGGCCGGCTCGCGCACGAAGGGCTGGCCGCCGTGCTCGCCTACCGCCTCGCGCAGCGCGC
Source organism: Dyella ginsengisoli (assembly GCF_044904665.1). Lineage (NCBI taxonomy): Bacteria > Pseudomonadati > Pseudomonadota > Gammaproteobacteria > Lysobacterales > Rhodanobacteraceae > Dyella > Dyella ginsengisoli. Next base: position 489,867 of record NZ_JADIKM010000003.1, on the reverse strand, counting down.
CAAGGCGGACTACGGCTACGCGGTGAACGACTACGGCCTGGCCATCGCCGCGCGCAAGCTGCCGCCGCTCGACTCGCAGGCCATGCGCGAACTGCTGCATCCGTGGGGGCTGCGCCGCGACATCCGCGCCAGCATCAACCTGGCCGAACTGGCCAAGCGGCAGTTTCGCGAGGTGGCGCGCGTGGCCGGGCTGGTGTTCAACGGCTACCCCGGCCAGGACAAGACGCTGCGCCAGTTGCAGGTGTCCAGCGGCCTGCTGTTCGACGTGCTGCGCCAGCACGATCCCGAGCATCCGCTGCTGTGGCAGGCCGAGCGCGAGGTGCTGGACCAGCAGCTCGATTACCCGCGGCTGCGCGATGCCATGCTGCAGGCGGCGCGCGGCAAGCTGCTCTACGTCGTACCGCCGCGGCTCACGCCGCTGGCGTTTCCGCTTTGGGTGGAACGCCTGCGCGGCGGCGTGCATGCGGACGACTGGAAAAGCCGGGTGGAGCGCATGCTGGCGCAACTGGAAAAGGCCGCCGACCGATGACGATGGAGCATGCGATCGAGGTGGCCGGCGAGACGCTTCAGCTGCACGCCGAGCGCGCGCTGTATTGGCCGCGCGTGCGCTGGCTGCTGCTGGCGGATGTGCATTTCGGCAAAGGCGCCGTGCTGCGCCGCGCCGGCGTCGCCCTGCCCACTGGCCAGACGCAAGCGGACCTGGCGCGCATCGACGCGCTGATCGCGCATTACCGCCCCGAGCGGCTGGTGGTGCTGGGCGATCTGGTGCACGGCAAGGCGCTGGCGGACACCCCGTGGGTGGACGACGTGCGGCGCTGGCGCGAGTTCCACGGTGCACTTCAGATGGTGCTGGTGGCGGGCAATCACGATCGCCATTTCGACGCCGCCGCACTGGGCTTCGAGCGCGTGGGCGAGTGGCTGCGCGAAGCACCGTTCGCGCTGGCCCATGAGCCGCAGACGCTGCCGGGGCATTACGTGCTGGCCGGCCACGTGCATCCGGGCATCCGCGTGCAGGACGGCTGGCGCAGTCATCGCCTGCCGGCGTTCCGCTTCGGTGCCGACGGCGGTGTGCTGCCGGCGTTCGGGGCGCTGACCGGGCTGTACGAGACGCCGGCCGGTCGCGGCGAACGCATTGTCGCGGTGACGCCAGCCGGGATGCTGCCGCTGGGCATTCTGTGAATGCCCGATACCAGTACGTCTTTGAATTTCCCGATGAGCGTCGAGGTTCCAGCCGCGTAGAGCCTCTCCCCCTCCGGGAGAGGGGTTGGGGCGAGGGTTCGGGCGAAGCGGCAACCAACACATCGGCAAGCAGCGCAGCAACAGCTGCAGAAAGCTGCGACGCCGAACCCTCATCCGTCGCTGCGCGCCACCTTCTCCCGACGGGAGAAGGTGGCGTCCGCTGAACTTTCGACGTTGATCAGGACGATCCTGGGGTAACCCAATTTCAGTGCAATACGGGACCGGATACCCACAAAAAAAACCCCGCGCAGTGCGCGGGGCTTTTCATTGCAGAGACAGCTGGTAGACCGAACGATCAGGCCGCGATTTCGACGCCCGAGGCCTGGGCACCCTTCGGCCCCTGGGTCACTTCGAACTTCACGCGCTGACCTTCCTGCAGGCTGCGAAAGCCCTTGGAGTTGATCGCAGAAAAGTGGACGAAAACGTCCTCCCCACCGTCCTCGGGCGCGATGAAACCAAAGCCCTTGGCGTCGTTGAACCACTTGACCGTACCGAAACGCATTGCGGCAACCTCTGAAGCTTAAGGATGGATGCACCAAGGTTTCGCGTTGAACCCCTATCCCCTTGGTCCGCCGCCCCTGGCACCCTCGAAGTATCAGCATGTTTGTGGGTCAAGCGCAATATCCTGAACGGAGCGAAAGCCCGTCCTCCGACGAAGGTCTCAGGCCTCCAGCATCGCCGCCAGCAGGCGCGGCACTTCGGCGGTGGCCGCTGCCAGGTGGGCGAAGATTTCCTCGATGCTGATCTCGGCCTCGTCGCCGCAGCCGGCGGCGAAATTGGCCACGAGCGCCAGGCAGGCGTAATCCAGTTCCAGCTCGCGGGCCAATGCCGCCTCGGGCATGCCGGTCATGCCGACCAGGTCGCAGCCGTCGCGCTTCATGCGGGCGATCTCGGCGCGGGTTTCCAGTCGCGGCCCCTGGGTGGCGCCGTAGCAACCGCCGTCGATCACCGCGATGCCGGCCTTGCCGGCAGCCACCAGCAGCTCGCGGCGCAGCGACTCGGTATACGGCTCGCTGAAATCGATGTGCCTGACCTCGGCGCCGTCCACGTCGCAGAAACTGGTGTAGCGGCCGTGGGTGTAGTCGATGACCTGGTCGGGCACCACGATCACCCGCGGCCCCATGTCGTGGCGAATGCCGCCCACCGCGTTGACGCCGATCACGCGGCGCGCACCCAGGTGATGCAGCGCCCACAGGTTGGCGCGGTAGTTGACCCGGTGCGGCGGCAGGCTGTGGCTCTCGCCGTGACGGGCGAGAAACGCCAGCCGCTTGCCGGCGAAATCGCCGCTGACGACGTCGCCCGAGGCCGGGCCGAACGGCGTATCCACCGATTGTCGCTGGGCGTTCTCCAGGCCGGGGAAGTTGTACAGGCCACTGCCGCCGATGACGGCCAGATCGATGCTCACGATGTCGTTTCCAAGGCTTGGGTGATCAGGAAGCGCGCATGACCTGCGCGACGAAGTTCTGCAGATGGCGCGCCAGTGCCTCGCGGGTGCGCTCGTCCACCAGCTTGCCCTCGGCGATCTTGGTGTGCGCTTGGAACACCAGCACCTCGCCCTGCGGCTCCACGATGGCGCCGGCCCGACGCAGCACCAGCCGCAGCGCGTCCTGCGCGCGCACCGTGCCGGTGATGCCGGGGCTGGCGCCGATGATGCACACGCGCTTGCCGGCCAATGGTGCGGCCTCGCGCGCGGTGCCCTTGCGCGAGGCCCAGTCGATCGCGTTCTTCAGCACGCCGGTGATGCCGCCGTTGTATTCGGGCGACGCCAGCAGCAGCGCATCGGCGGCGGCGATGGCCTCCTTCAACGCCACGACTGCGGCCGGATCGCCCTGCTCTTCCACGTCCTGGTCGAATAGCGGCAGGCCGTGCAGACCGTGGATCGCGAATTCGGTGCCGTTGGGCGCCAGCTCGGCCGCGGCATGCAGCAGTGCGGTGTTGTACGAGGCCCGGCGCAGGCTGCCGGAAATGCCGAGGAGCTTCATGGGTGTTCCTCCCGTGCGGCGTAACGAATCAGGATTCGCGCAGGGCGTAGATACCCGGCAGGTTGCGGCCTTGTTCGTGATAGTCCATGCCGTAGCCGAACACGTAGCGATCCGGCAGTTCGATGCCGTTGAAGTCGGAGGCGATGCCCTCGACCAGGCGATCGTGCCGCTTGGTGCACAGGCTGGCGATCAGCACGCGGCGCGCGCCGCGGCGCAGGCAGTCGTCGCGCACGGCTTTCAGCGTGTGGCCTTCGTCGAGGATGTCGTCGACCAGCAGCACGGTGCGGCCGCTCATCGGCACGATCGGCTCGCGCAGCCAGTGCAGGTCGTGGCCCGTCGTGGCGCCGCGGTAGCGGGTGGCGTGCACGTAGTCGAATTCCAGGTCGGTGCGGATCGCCAGCGCGAGCTGGCCGGCGAACATCAGCGCACCGTTCATCACGGTGAGGAACAGCGCGCGCTCGCCGCCCAGCGCGGCATCAATCTCGCCGCCCATGCGGGTGATCATCGCGTCGATCGAGGGGCGATCGAACAGCAGGTCGGCGTTGGCCAGCGCGTCGGTCAGCGAGGGCGTGGTGCTGTCGGTCATGCGGTAGTTCCTTCGGCATCCAGTGCCGTGATGCGCGCGACGAAGCGGTCGCGCTGCGGGTTGTCGGTGAGGGAATCCCAGCTGGCGCCCAGCGCGCCACGCAGGGATTCCAGGCGCCGGGGCGCGACCGGGTTGCGGTCGGCGATGGCGGCGATGGCTTCGTCCACTACGTCGGGGAAACAAGCCAGCACCAGGTCGCAGCCGGCGTCGAGATGGGCCCGCACGCGCTGCGCCACGCCGCCAGCCGAGCCGGCCGCCGCCATGGAAATGTCGTCGCTGATGACGGCGCCGTCGAAGCCGAGCCGGCCGCGCAGCACGTCGCCGATCCACACCCTGGAGAAGCCGGCCGGCAGCGCGTCCACTTCGGGGTAGATCACGTGGGCCATCATCACCGCCTCCACCCGCGCCTCGATGCACTGCGCGAACGGCAGCAGGTCGACGCGCTCGATCTCGGCCAGCGGGCGCGGGTCGATCGCCTGCGCCTTGTGCGTATCGGCCGCCACCGAACCGTGGCCAGGGAAATGCTTGATGACGGCCGCCATGCCCGCCAGGTGCATGCCGCGCACATAGGCCTGGCCCAGCTCGCCGGCCACCGCCGGATCGGCATGGAACGCGCGCAGGCCGATCGCCGCGTTGCCGCGGGCCAGGTCCACCACCGGCGCAAAGCTGAAATCCACACCCGTCGCGCGCAGTTCGCTGGCCATCACCCAAGCATGCTCTTCGGCCAGGCGCACGGCGTCAGTCGGATCGCGGTCGTATACCGCGCCCACCTTCGCCAGCGCCGGCAGGCGGGTGAAGCCGTCGCGGAAGCGCTGCACCGGGCCGCCTTCCTGGTCCACCGCGATCAGCATGTCCTCGCCGCCGACCTCGCGGATCGATTCCACCAGCGCGGCGAGCTGCTCGCGCGAGGCGAAGTTGCGCGCAAACAGCAGCACGCCGGACACGCCGGGCGCGACCAGCCAGTCGCGCTCACGCGGCTCGAGTGCGAGGCCGGCCAGACCGATCATCAGCATGCGGACGTTGCTCCATCGATGGCATCGCGCTCGTCGCGCGTCCAGTGCGCGTAAGGGTACGCAATCAGGTTGACGTTGTAGTAGCGCGGCAGCGCGCTGACCTCGGCGCCCAGCCAGTCCGGCCGCGGGAACGGCGCGTCGACCGCGGGCAGCTCCACCTCGGCCACGATCAGCCCCGCGTTATCGCCCTCGAACTCGTCGATCTCGAACAGCGTGCCGTCGACGGTGACATAGTGGCGCTGCTTGGCCAGCACGCCGTCGCACAGCGTCGCGAGCATCGCCTCGGCATCGGCCACGGGCACGGCGTACTCGAACTCGGCCCGCTCGATGCCCAGCCGCGCCGCCTTGATGTTGAGCCAGGCGCGTTCGCCGGCCACGCGGGCGCGCACCGAGGCCTTGGCGGTACCGTCGCGCAGCGCCTGCGCGCTCACCAGGTAGCCCTGCGCCATGCGCTCAGTACGCTCGATCTGCGCGCGCCAAGCGTCGGTGCGCAGCAGGAATTTCCTCTCGATCTCAATGGGCATGGCTTTTCATGAAGAGTGCGGCCACGGATGGCCGCTTCTTGATCCTCGCGTTCATGGATGAACGCACCGGTTACTTCTCGAACAGCGCGATGGATTCGACGTGGGAGGTGTGCGGAAACATGTCCATCACGCCTGCCGATGTCAGCCGGAACCCGTGCTGGTTGACCAGGATGCCGGCATCGCGCGCCAGCGAGGCGGGATGGCAGGAAACGTAGACGATCCGCTTCGTCGCCTTGTGCGGCAGGTACTCCAGCACCTTGTCGGCACCGGCGCGCGGCGGGTCGAGCAGCAGCTTGTCCCATGGCTGGCGCGCCCAGTCGGTGCCGCGCTGGTCCTCGAACAGGTTGGCCACGTGGAAGCGCGCGTTGGCCAGGCCGTTGCGCGCAGCATTCTCGCCGGCGCGTTCAACCAGGCCATGCTCGCCTTCCACGCCGACCACTTCGGCGACGCGCCGGGCGATCGGCAGGGTGAAGTTGCCCAGGCCGCAGAACAGGTCGAGCACGCGGTCGGTCGGTTGCGGATCGAGCAGCTCGAGAGCGCGCGCCATCATCTTCGCGTTCATGCCGGCGTTGACCTGCACGAAATCGAGCGGGCGGAATTCCAGCTCCACGTCCGGCACGCCCTCGCCCGCCGCGATGCGGAACGCCAGATGCGACTGCTCCGGCCACAGCAGATGCACGCTGCTCACGCCGCCGGGCTGCAGGTAGATGGCGAAACCGTGCTGCTGGCCGAACGCCACCAACGTGGCGGTATCGCGCTCGCTCAGCGGCTGCATGTGGCGAAACACCAGCGCGATGCCCTCGTCGCCGCCGGCAAATTCCACCTGCGGGATGTCGCGCGCGGCGGCGAGGCCGCTGATCATCTCGGCCAGCAGGCCGACCTTCGGACCCAGCGACGGGTGCAGGACCTCGCAATGGGTGATCTCCGCCACGAAGCGCGGGTTTGCTTCCTGACGGAAACCCACCAGCACGCGCTCCTTCTTCGGTACGTGGCGCACCGACAGGCGGCCCTTGCGGCGGTAGCCCCACGGCGCGTCGGTGAGCGGTTCCAGCCAGTGCTGCGGCGACACCTTGCCGATGCGGGCGAAGTTGTCCGCCAGCACGCGCTGCTTGGCGTGGATCTGCGCGGCGGCGTCCATGTGCTGCAGCGAGCAGCCGCCGCATTCGCCGAAGTGGCGGCAGCGCGGCGTGACCCGATGCGGCGACGGCACGATCACTTCCACCACCTCGGCCTCGTCGAAGTGGCGGTGGCGCTTGCGGATGCGCAGGCGTACCTGCTCGTCGACCAGTGCGCCGCTGACGAACACGGTCTTGCCGTCGATGCGGGCGACGCCGCGGCCGTCGTGGCTGAGGTCGGTGATGGTGGCTTGGAGTTCTTGCATGGCGCTCAAAAACAAGGCGCCCGGGTCGAGGGACCCGGGCGCGGGATGCGGATGGGACCCGCGGGCGCTTATTTGCGCTTCCAGGCGCCCGCAGCGTCCTGATAATACCAGCCGGCCGGCGCACGCTCGATCCAGCCCTTGGCGAACGTGGCACGGATCTGCGGCTCCCACTCGGGGTGGCCGTTGGCGCTGGCAACCTCGCGATACAGCGCGGCGCGGTCGCGGTTCTCCTCCGCCACGGTAGCGTTGACCTGGGCGCGCTGGCTCAGCGGAACGGCCGAGGCGTCACGCACGGCGACCATGCCATCGTGGGTGAACCCCACGGCGCCGCTCTTGAACAGGTCGCCCAGGCCGCCGTTGAAGCGCGACTGCATGCGCTGGCGGATCGCCTCGGTGGTGGCGTTCTGGATGCGGATGTTCGGCGCATCACCGGCGTACGCCACCGGCACCAGCAGGTTCAGCAGCATCGCCGAGGGCTGTGCCTGCTTGGCCGGTGGGGGCGGCGTATCGGTCTTGGGCGCCGGCTTGGCGTTTTCCAGCACGGTGCCGATGAACTGGTCGGCGGCCTTCTGCGCCGCAGCTTCGGGAAAGTACACATTGATGGTGACGCAGCCGACCAGCGCCACCATCAACGTGGCCAGCAATCCGTAAACAATCTTGCGCATGATCAGCTCCGTGGGGTGGGGATGCAGGACAGTCGGTCAGCGCACTACCGGCGCGTTGCCGTCGATGGCGGCCTTGAGTCGACGGATCAGGGTGGGCCAGTCGACTTCGGCCTGATGCCCGATCACGTTCAGATGCGGCAGGCCGCTGCCGTCGACGATAGTGTAGCCGTCCGCCGTCGGCTCCAGCCCACTCATGTGGCAGACCGAACCCTGCAACCGGCAGTTCAAACCGATGCGGTCGTAACCGAAGGTCTTGAACAGCTTGAGAACGGCGCCCTGCAGCCCCGCTGCCACGCCGCCGCCACCGACCGAAGTGAGATTGTTCACCGCGCGCTGGCTGATGCGTCCACCCTGGCTGGCCAGCAGCTGCGCGTCGAACGCCACTGGCTGCCAGTTCACCAGGCGCAGGCCGTTGACATGGCCGTCCAGCGGACCGGTGATGGAACCGAAATCGAACACGCTGGTGATCGCGCCCAGATCGAGCTGGCGCAGCGCGATGTCGCCGGCCAGCACCGGGTTGTCGCCGAACGGCTGCTGCAGCGCGAGGCCGGTGATGTCGACGAAGCCGCCAAACACGTTGAGCGACAGCCCACCGGTGAGCACCACCCGGTCGCCGCTCACCGAGAGCCCGGTGATCGCGCCGCCGAGCGTGCCCGGGAACTGCGGCCAGCCCATGGTGCGGCTGAAGGCCGCCATGTCCACCCCGGACACCGCCATCGACGTATCCAGCCGCTGGCCCTTGGCCGCCGCCGGAGCCCAGTCGAGATCGCTGATGCGCACCTGGCCGCCGAGCAGGCTCATGCTCACCGGCTGCTGCAGCGACAGCACGCCGTTCTCGCTCTGCCAGTGCGAGGTGGCCGAACCGTGCATCAGGCGGTACAGGCCCAGGCTCTGCCAGCTCAGGTTGGTCGCCTGGCGCCGTCCGCTGCGGCTCCAGTCGAGTCCGCCGCGCAGGCCGACCACGGCGAGTCGACCGTCGGCGTCGGCGAGGTCCACACCGTCGGTATCGAAGTCGAACGCGTGCAGACCGTCCTCGCGCAAGTCCAGCGTGGCGGAGAGCTGGCCGCGTGCCGTCATGTCGCGCAGGCCGTAGGTGGCCAGCCACGCGCGCCCGTAGCGCTGGTAGGCCATCGGCAGGCTGAGCTGCAGCTGGGAGAGGTTGAGCGACGCGAGATCGCCCTTGGCATTGAACGCGATCGCACCGCGCAACTGCATCGCATCGGGATCGCCCACGCGCAGCCGGCTGACGGTGATCGCGCCGCCACGCGCCTGCGCGTCCAGCGAAAGCTGCACGGCATGATCGGGCAGGTTCGCGTAGATCGGACCGAGCAGCAGCTCGCCGCCGCGCAGCGTGCTTTCCAGATTGATGCTGGCCGGACCGTCGGCGGTATTGAGCGTGAAGCGCCCGCCACCACCCAGACCCTGCGCGGCCAGCTTGCCGGTCGGAGAATCGAAACCCAGCGCGGACAGGTCGAACTGTCCGGACGCCTGGATGCCGTCGGTGCGTCGATCCAGCGCCACCAATGCATTCACCCGTCCGCCGGTCGCCCGACCGGACCAGACCGTTCCGATCAACCCCTGCAGCCAGCCGAACGGCAGATTCTTCAGCTCGATCTGGGCGTGGGTGGGCTGGTCCAGCGGCACCGCCGTGGTGGCCCGCGCCTTGCCCTGGCGAAGATCGACGAGCAGCGTATTGGCTGCCTGGTCCACCTGCAGGCTGATCGTGGCGTCACTCAGGGCGGCACCCGGTGCACGCAGGAGCTGCAATGGTCCGTCCAGTACCCAGCGGCCCTGCGGATCGCGCTGCAGCAGCGCATCGAGATGCAGGCCCACACGGCGCCAGCCCATCGCCGGAACATCCGCCCGCGCAGCGTCCAGCTGCAGCCGCAGCCCGCCGGTATCGGCCGGTGTCACCGCCAGCGTCAGCTGCTGCAGGGTGGCCCCCGGCACCGTCAGGGCCTTCGCGGTCAGGCTCGCACCGGCATGTGCCGGCGCGGCCAGCAGCACCGACACAACCAGCGACAGAACCCACGAAAGACGGCTTGATAAGGCACCCATGTCCGGCCATTCTGCCAAACTCTGCTGAACGACACGGATTTCGTCATGACGCACTCCCCTTTCGCCGGCTCGTCCGGCCCGCGCGCCGACATGCTCGCCCTGCGCATACTGGTCGCCGACGACGACGCGGCAAGCCGCCGTTTCCTGCTCGATGCCGTGCGTGCACTCGGCGCCGACGGCGCGGATTGCGTGGATGGCCGGGCCGCCCTGAGCGTCGCCAGGAATGAAGCGTTCGACCTGCTGCTGCTGGACTGCCGCATGCCCGGCGCCGGTGCCTGCGAGGTACTGACGGAGCTGCGCCAGGACGTCTTCGCCGCTTCGCGCGATGCCGTGGCGATCGCCACCACGGCCGAGCTCGATCCGGCGCAACGTCCGCAGCTGCTGCTCAAGGGCTTCAGCGACGTGCTCATCAAGCCCTGTCGCATCGACGACTTGCGCCGCGTGATGGCGCTGGCGCCGGCCTACCTGCGCCGGCTGCCGGTGCTCGATGACGAAGCCGCCCTGCTCGCCAGCGGCGATTCGACCACCATGTGTGCGCTGCGCCAACTGCTGCAGCAGGAACTGGTGACGCTGTGCAACGAGCTCGACCAGCTCGGCCAGAACGGCGCGGCCCTGCGCGACCGGCTGCATCGACTGCGCTCGTCTTGCGGCTTCTGCGGCGCCACCGCGCTGTCCGGCCATGTGGTGGCGCTGCAGCAGTTGCTGGGCACGCGCCCGGACCAGGCGGCATCGGCAGTGGCACTTTTCCGCGGCGTGCTGATGGAGACGCTGCGCGCGCTGGACCGGCCGCAGCAGGCGGCCTGAACTCATCCAGGTTCGCGCGGACCCGACCTCAGCGGCGCGTCATTGCCGCCGCCAGCACCTGCCACGCACGCAGCTCGCCGCCGCCGAGGTGGAAGCGGATGATCCCGCGCATCATGCCACGCAGCGCCTGCAGGCCGGCCGCCTCGGGCAGGCGGTCCTGCGCCAGTGCCAGCAGGGCATCGCCCGGCAGGGCGCCGGCCTCGCCCGCCATGCAGGGCAACGGCCCAGTCTCGGCCTGATAGCGGTAGTGCCCCTCCGGATCGATCGCCGCGCCGCTGGCGGCATCCTCGGTGAGCATCAGCGCGTAGCCGAGCGCCTGCAGGAGATCGCGCTCGAAGCGGCGCAACGTCCACGCCAGCGATTCGGTACCGGACAGGCGCGCGAGCGTGAGTGCGTAGGCGTCGAAGAGGTCCGGATGCGGATCCTGGCGACCGGTAAGTCGCACCACCAGCTCGTTGACGTACAGGCCGGCCAGGCCCGAATCGCCGATCAGCCGGCGCGGTGTGTCCAGCAGCTCGGCGCCACGCAGGGTAGCCAGCTCGCCGCGCATAAGCAGATCCAGCGCCAGACGCTGGAACGGTTCCAGCAGCGCACGCTGCGCGCGTCCTTTCTCGCTGCGCACGCCACGCGCGATCACGCCGATCCGCCCGTGGTCGCGGGTCAGGCACTCCAGCAACAGCGACGTCTCGCGATATGGCCGCGCGTGCAGGACATAGGCAGGCTGCTGGTCGATGCGCATGACGTGGGCCGCGGCGCGCGCGGCCGGATCAGTCGGTGTAGCCGAACTTCTTCAGCATGGATTCGTCGTCCACCCAGCCCTCGCGCACCTTCACCCACAGCTTGAGAAACACCTTGCGCTCGAACAGGCGCTCCATGTGCCGGCGCGCCGCGCTGCCGATCGCCTTGAGCTGGGCACCGCCCTGGCCGATCACGATGGCTTTCTGGCCGTCCCGCTCGACCCAGATCACCGCATGGATCTCGGCCACGCCGTCCGGGCGGTCGCTGAACTGCTCGATCTCCACCGTGGTGGCGTACGGCAGCTCCTGGTCCAGTCGCAGCATCAGCTGCTCGCGCACCATCTCGGCGGCGAGGAAGCGTTCGCTGCGATCGGTGACCTCGTCTTCGCCGTAGATCGGCGGCTGCACCGGCAGGCGGGCGAGGATCGCCTTCTCCAGCTCGGCCAGTCCCTTTTCCTTGAGCGCGCTGACGTAGTGGATCTCGTCGAAGGCATGGGTCTCGGCGAGCTTGGCCACGAAGGGCAGCAGCGCGCCCTTGTCCTTGCTGAGGTCAACCTTGTTGATCGCCAGCAGGCGGGGCGTGTCCTGCTCGCCCAGCGCGGCATAGACGGCCTCGTCCTCGTCGGTCCAGCGACCGGCCTCGATCACCTGCACGGCCACGTCGACATCGCTGATCGCCGAGCGTGCGGCGCGGTTGAGGCTGCGGTTCATCGCGCGCTTGGCGCCGCGATGCAGGCCCGGCGTATCGACGTAGAGGATCTGCCCGGCCTCGGTGGTGTTGATGCCGAGGATGCGGTGGCGCGTAGTCTGCGGCCGCGGGCTGACGATGGACAGGCGAAAGCCGATCAGCGCGTTGAGCAGGGTCGACTTGCCCACGTTCGGACGCCCGGCCAGCGCCACCGTCCCGCAGCGGAAGTCGTCGTGCGGCAGGACGGGCGCGCCGTCACGGGCGTCTGAGGGGTCGTGTTCGTGGGTCATCGGCTTGGAATCTGGAGGCGAGAAAGAGGGCTAGCATCGCGCCGGGGCGGCGCGGATGCCAGTGATGGGGCGTACAACGGAGTGCGTCAGGCGCGCGCGCGGTGCTCGAGCAGGCGGGCCAACACGCTTTCGGCGGCATCCTGCTCCGCCGCGCGCCGGCTGGAGCCGCTGGCCTGGGCATCCAGCGCCACCGGCTCGGCAATCGTGCAGCGTACGTCGAACTGCTTGGCGTGGTCGTCGCCATGGCTGGCGACCAATTCATAGCGCGGCAGCGACCAGCCACCGGCCTGGAGGTGTTCCTGCAGACGCGTCTTGGCATCCTTGGAAGAGCGCGGCAACGCCGCCACGCGCTCGGCAAACAGCCGGCGCACCACCTGTCGGCACGCTTCGAAACCGCCGTCGAGATACACCGCGGCAATCATCGCCTCGAACGCGTCGGCGAGAATCGACTCGCGCCGGAAACCGCCGCTCTTGAGTTCGCCGGGTCCCAACTTCAGGCGATCGCCGAGCTCCAGCTCGCGCGCGAGCACCGCCAGCGCCTGGCCATTCACCAACTGCGAGCGAAGGCGCGAAAGCTCGCCCTCGCTGGCATGCGGGTGGGCCTCAAACAGCATCTCGGCCACGACCATGCCGAGGAACGCATCGCCCAGAAATTCCAGCCGCTCGTTGTTGGGCCGCCCGACGCTGCGGTGGGTCAGCGCCAGCTCGGCCAGCGCGGGATCGCGAAATCGATAGTCAAGCACCAACGATCATTCGCCCAGGTTGCCCGGCAGCGCCACGCTGTTGTCGAAATGCATCAGGAAATCGATATTGGCCACGAACGGCACCTGTTTGTCGTAGCTCACCACCAGGGTGGAGGCGCCGTTGGTGCGCTTGATGGTGATGTCCGACGGCTGGATGGTGGCGTCATCCACGTACTGGAACCCCATCTTGAAAATCAGGTCGCGGCGGATGGTGTCCAGCGAGCGGCCGTTGGCGCCGCCGGTGGCGATCTGGTTCATCGCCTTCTTGACACCCAAGAACTCGATGTAGGACGGCACCAGCTTCATCGCCATGAAGCCGAAGAAGGCCACGACGACCAGGATGATCAGGAATCCGATCAGCGTGATGCCCGACTGTTTTGATTTCATAGTCCCCTCGCTAAGCCGACTGGCGGCATCCCCCGGTGATGGCCGATCGGCCCGTGCAAACCCTGCCGTCGCAATGCGTGCGGCGAGGGCGATTTTGCCCGCAGCGGGCGCGCGCGTCACGCGCCGGCCGTCGCAGATCAGTGGATCAACGTACCGATGCGCTTCCACGCGACCCCGCCGGTGTGCAGGCCCTGCCAGCTGAACCAGATCAGGAACGCCTTGCCGGCGAGGTTCTTCTCCGGCAGGCAGCCCCACCAGCGGCTGTCGGTGCTGTTCTCGCGATCGTCGCCCATCACCAGGTAGCAACCCTGCGGCACTTTGGAGGGCACCAATTGGTTGGGAATCGGATTGGTCGGCATGCGCGCCGGCATCCGCGCTACAAGGTGGTTGATGGTCTTGCCGTTCTCGCCCGGCAGGTGCTCGTTCCATACCGAGGCGCCGTAGTAAAGCAGCTCGGCATCCTCCGCGCGCTGCGGGTTGCCCACGTAGGGTCCCAGCTCGTCCGAAGCGACCGGCTTGCCGTTGATGACCACCTGGCTATCGCGTACCTCGATGGTGTCGCCCGGCAGGCCGATCACACGCTTGATCCAGTTCTGGCCGGGCACCGGCGTCAGCGGAGTCGGGCAGGCATGGTCCGCACCCGTGGCCGGGGTGGTGCCGTCCTCTGCCCCGCCGATGCGCTGGAAATGGCCGTCGGCATCGCGGCACAGGTAACCCGGGAAACGGAACACCACCACGTCGCCCCGCTTGGGCTCGCCGATGTCCAGGAACTTGTTGTTGAACGCCGGCAGCCGCAGGCCATAGGCGAACTTGTTGACCAGGATGAAATCACCAACGTCCAGCGTCGGCATCATCGAGCCGGACGGAATGCGGAACGGCTCGGCCACGAACGAACGCAGCAACAGCACCACGAACACCACCGGAAACAGCGAACGCGCCCAGTCGACCGGCAGCGGATCGCGGTACTCCACACCAGCCGCATCCAGCCGCGCCTTCCGGCGGCGGTACAGCAACGCCCGATCCAGTCCCCACACCACGCCGAACAGCACGGTCAGCCCGAGCAGGATGGCGGAAAAATCAAAATCCATGTGTCGCTCCGTCAGAAGTGAGTTGCGCCGATCGCCCGCGGCCGATGACCGCGTGGCGTGCGATGCCGCCCCTTATTTGTCCACCTTCAGCACGGCGAGGAAGGCTTCCTGCGGAATCTCCACGCGGCCCACCTGCTTCATACGCTTCTTGCCTTCCTTCTGCTTTTCCAGAAGCTTTTTCTTGCGGCTCACGTCGCCGCCGTAGCACTTCGCCAGCACGTTCTTGCGCAGTGCCTTGACCGTGGAACGAGCCACGATCTGCGCGCCGATCGCCGCCTGGATCGCCACGTCGAACTGCTGGCGCGGAATCAGATCCTTCATGCGTTCGACCAGATCCCGCCCGCGGCGCTCGGCGTGCACGCGGTGCACGATCAGGCTCAGCGCATCCACGCGATCGCCGTTGATCAGCACGTCGGTGCGCACGAACGGGCCTGCCTCGAAGCGGTCGAAGTGGTAATCCATCGAGGCGTAACCGCGCGACACGGACTTCAGGCGGTCGAAGAAATCCAGCACCACCTCGGCCAGCGGAATCTCGTAGGTGATCTGCACCTGGGTGGCCAGGTACTGGATCGAACGCTGCACGCCGCGCTTTTCCTCGCACAGCGTGATGATGTTGCCGATGTATTCCTGCGGCGTGAGGATGCTCGCCACCACGATCGGCTCGCGGATCTCGTCGATCTGCGGCACCGGCGGCAGCTTGGCCGGGTTGTCCAGCGACATGATGGTGCCGTCGGTCTTGAGCACTTCGTAGACCACCGTGGGCGCAGTAGTGATCAGGTCGAGGTCGTACTCGCGCTCCAGTCGCTCCTGCACGATTTCCATGTGCAGCATGCCGAGGAACCCGCAGCGGAAGCCGAAGCCCATCGCCTCGGACGATTCGGGCTCGAAGAACAGCGCCGCATCGTTCAGGCGCAGCTTGTCCAGCGCCTCGCGCAACGCGGGGTAGTCATCCGCCGAGACCGGAAACAGCCCGGCGAACACGCGCGGCTGCATGGTCTGGAAGCCGGGCAGCGGCTTGTCGGCCGGCTTGCCGGCGAGAGTCAGCGTGTCACCCACCGGCGCGCCGTGCACGTCCTTGATCGACGCGGTGATCCAACCCACCTCGCCTGCCCCGAGCTTGTCGAGCTTCTTGCGCTTGGGCGTGAACACGCCCACTTCGCCCACTTCATGGGTGCGCCCGGTGGACATCACCAACAGCTTGTCGCCGGGCTTGATCTCGCCCTGCATGATGCGCACCAGCGACACCACGCCGAGGTAGTTGTCGAACCAGGAATCGATGATCAGCGCCTGCAGGCGGTCGGTGTCGCGCGGCTTGGGCGGCGGGATGCGCGCCACGATGGCTTCGAGCACCTCAACCACGTTGAGGCCGGTCTTGGCACTCACCGCCACCGCATCGTCGGCGTCGATGCCGATCACCGCCTCGATCTCGCCCTTCACCTTGTCAATGTCGGCGGTAGGCAGGTCGATCTTGTTGAGCACCGGCACCACTTCCAGCCCCATCTCCACCGCCGTGTAGCAGTTGGCCACCGACTGCGCTTCCACACCCTGGGCGGCGTCCACCACCAGCAGCGCACCTTCGCACGCGGCCAGCGAGCGGCTGACTTCGTATGAGAAGTCCACATGGCCAGGGGTATCGATGAAATTCAGTTGATAGGTCTTGCCGTCGCGCGCCTTGTACGGCAGCGAAACGGACTGCGCCTTGATGGTGATGCCGCGCTCGCGCTCGATCGGATTGGAGTCGAGCACCTGGGCTTCCATCTCGCGATCGGCCAGGCCGCCGCAGATCTGGATGATGCGGTCGGCGAGCGTGGACTTGCCGTGGTCGATGTGCGCGATGATGGAGAAGTTGCGGATCAGTTCCATGGGCTACGCTGTCAGCTTGCACCGTCCGGCGGAGGACGCCGGCGGCGTGCCGCCGGGATGGCGGCACGAACCCGGCATTATCGCATGGAACGCCCCGCGCCCCGCGCCCGGCGACCGTCCCGCAGGAGGCCGCCGGGGCACCCGGTTACTTGCCGTCGGGCACCGTGATGCCGATGAAGCTGCTCTGCTCGCCGCGCCGCACCAGCAGCAGCACGGTGCTGCCCGCCTTGACGTCCTTGGTCGCCGCGCGGAAGTCGGCCACGCTGCTCACCGCGTGCTGGTCCACGCGCAGGATCACGTCACCGGCGCGCAGGCCGGCCTGTGCGGCCGCCTCGCCGGAGATGTCCGTCACCTGCACGCCCTCGCCCGAACGCAGGCCCATCTGCTTGCGATCGTCGGCGCTCAGCGGCCCCACCGTGAGGCCCAGCGCCTGCGATCCGGAGGTCTGCACGGGCGCGCTGCCGTCGGGAGAGACCGCGTCCGGATCGCGCGGTGCCGTACCCACCATCACCTGCAGCGTCTCGTGCTTGCCGTTGCGCAGCACCTCCACCGGCACCTTGGTACCGGGCTTGGTCAGACCCACCAGCGGCGGCAGGTCGCCTGGTTGATCGATGGTTTCCCCGTTGTACTTGAGGATGATGTCGCCGGCCTGGATGCCCGCCTTCTCGGCGCCGCTGTCCGGCGTCACCTGGGTCACTGCGGCGCCGGCGCCGCGATCGAGCTTGTAGACCTTGACCATGTCATCGGTCACGCCCTGCACCATCACGCCGAGCTGGCCGCGGGTGACGAAACCCTTGGCCTTGAGCTGCTCGACCGCGTTCATCGCCACATCGATTGGGATGGAGAACGCCACGCCGAGATAGCCACCGGTATTGGAGTAGATCTGCGAATTGATGCCCACCACCTGACCCTGCAGGTTGAACAGCGGGCCGCCGGAGTTGCCGCGATTGATCGGCACGTCGGTCTGGATGAAGGAGGTATACGGCTGGTCGCCGCCGCCGAGGTTGCGCCCGACCGCGCTCACGATGCCCTGGGTCACGGTGTAGTCGAAGCCGAACGGCGAGCCGATCGCCAGCACCCACTGGCCCGGCTTGAGCGACTGCGAGTCGCCGATGCGCACCGCCGGCAGCGTGCCGCTGGTACTCACCTTGAGCAGAGCGATGTCGTACTGCGGATCGGTGCCGACCACCTTGGCAGTCAGCGTGCGGCGGTCCTGCAGGCGCACCGTCACCTCATCGGCGTGGTCGACCACGTGGTTGTTGGTGAGGATGTAGCCGTCGCCGGAAATGATGAAGCCCGAGCCCAGCGAAGTGTGCTTCTGCTCTTCGGGTGAGGGCATCGCCGGCATGCCGAAGAAGCGCCGCAGGATCTCGGCCTGGTCGTCTGCGCCGGGGCCGCCGGAGCTGCCCGGCATGCCGGGCATGCCGGGCATGGTGCGGGGCTGCGAGCGGCCGTTGTACTTGGCCTCCACGTGCACGACTGCCGCGGCGTTCTGCTGGACGATGCCGGTGAAATCCGGCAACGACGAGGCCGGCGCGGCCGCCGGGGTCTGGGCCTGGACGCCGCCAGCGGCGGCCAGTCCGATCAACACGCTGCAGGCAAGCAGGCGCACGCTGGGACGACTCATGATCTCCTCCTCGATACGGGGTCAGGCAAGCAGGAACCACCGACGCGCAGGGCGCGCCGGGGTGTGAAGGGAAACATCGGAATGCGCACCGCGGCCACGAACACGCGGACACCGGTCACTGCGCGACGGCTGCCTCGCGCACGGAGCGCCGGGCCGCCTGACGCGTGGGATCGATCAGCAGCAGGTAGCTGCCGTCGGCGTTCTGCTGCGTGCGATAGCCATTCACGCGATAAGGCGAGAGCGACTGCTCGTAGGGCGAGATCGCATCGCCCGCCGGGAACGCCGCCTGCTGGCTGTAACGGAACGCGTTGGTGCTGCTCAGCCATGCGGGCACGGCGGCCGGAGCAGCCTGTGCCGGCAGCGCAGTCGGTTCGCTCACCCGGGCCACGGACGGCGCGGCCAGCGGTGCATCGACCGAATGACCGGCCGGCCGGCTCGCCATCAGCGCCACCACCGCAACGCTGGCGGCAATCGCACCGCCGGCGGAAAGCTTCAGCCAGTGGTTCGACCGCCGCTCGCGCGCCCCGGTGACCGCCGCCGTTTCGGCCTCGATGGCGCGCATCACCCGGTCGGCGAAACTCGACGAGGCGAGGGTGGGCAGTTCGCCGCGCAGGCTGGCCGACGCCACATGGAAGCTCGACCAGCGCACCTGCAGCGACGCATCGTGGTCGAGCCGGCGCAGCAGGAAGCGCAGTTCCTCGGCACCAAGCTCGCCATCCATGCCCGCGGAGAGTTGTTCGGGGTTGTTGCTCATGTCTGATCCTCGCGATCGGACAACAGTGGACGCAGTTTTTCGTCGATCGCCTCGCGCGCCCGGAAAATGCGCGAACGCACGGTTCCGATCGGGCAGCTCATCGTTTCGGCGATGTCCTCGTAGCTGAGTCCGTCCACCTCTCGCAGGGTGATGGCGGTGCGCAGCTCTTCGGGCAGAGCTTGGACCGCGGCAAACACGGTTTGTTCCACCTGCTGGCGCATCAGTTCGCGCTCCGGCGTCGCGGTTTCCTGCATGCGGTCCGAGCCGGGCACGAACACGGCGTCTTCCGCATCGATATCGTCGGCGGGAGGGCGGCGGCCCATCGCCACCAGGTGGTTCTTCGCGGTGTTGACGGCGATCTTGTACATCCAGGTGTAGAACGCGCTGTCGCCGCGGAACGAACCGATCGCCCGCCAGGCGCGCACGAAGGCATCCTGCGCGATGTCCTCGGCTTCGGCGTGGTTGTTGGAGTAGCGGGACACCAGCCCGATCACCTTGTGCTGGTATTTGCGCACCAGCAGGTCAAAGGCCCGCTTGTCCCCTTTCTGGACACGCTCCACCAGCGCCCGATCCAGTTCGTTGTCGCCCATCCGGGCCGTCCCCTCGGTTGCTGTGGCCACTTCGATCGCATTCTTGACGGAGGATGGAAGCCGCTTCAGACACGCTGCGGCGCCGCAAGTTCACCCTGCGACCTCAAGGAGGTGGGGACGTCCTGCCCCAGCTCAAGCGGCCGCTGCCCCCTCGCCTTCCACCAGCCGCTGGCGTTCGGCCAGCAGCCGCTCGAAACTGGCCTGCGGCAGCGGGCGGCAAAACAGGTAGCCCTGCAGCTCGTCGCAGTGGTTGGCGCGCAGGAATTCGAAGTGCTGCTCGATCTCCACGCCCTCGGCCACCACGCCGCGCTTGAGGCGGTGCGCCATTTCGATGGTGGCGCGCACAATCGCCTCGTCGTCCGGGTCGATGCCGATATTGCGCACGAAGCTCTGGTCGATCTTGATGCGGTCGGCCGGCAGTCGTCGCAGGTAATCCAGCGAGGCGGCGCCGGTGCCGAAATCGTCGATGGCGATGCGGCAGCCCAGGTCGTGCAGGCCGTGCAGGTTCTCCACCAGGTTGGGCACCTCCTTGATCGAGATGCTCTCGGTGACTTCCATCTCCAGCAGGCCCGGATCCAGCCCGGTTTCCTTCAGCACCCGCCCGACCACTTCGAGCAGGTCCGGCTCCATCAGCTGCACCGCCGACAGGTTCACGCCCAGGCGCAGGCGCAGGCCGAACGCCTGCTCCCACGCCTGCGCCTGGGCACAGGCTGTGCGCAGTACCCATTCGCCCAGCGAGACGATCAGGCCGCTTTCCTCGGCCAGCGGAATGAATACGCCCGGGCTGATCCCGCCCAGTTCCGGATGCTCCCAGCGCACCAGCGCCTCCATCCCGACGATGTCCTCGGTCGCCGCGTCCACCTGCGGCTGGTAGAACACCCGCAGCTCGCCATTGCGTTCGGCATGGCGCAGGCGGGAGATCAGCGCCACGTCCTGCTGCTGCGCCTGGTCCTGGCTCATCTCGTAGATCTGGAAGTTGTTGCGGCCAAGATGCTTGGCGGCGTACATCGCCTCGTCGGCATGCTTGAGCAGGGTGTCGGCGTCAGCCGCATCGTCGGGGAAAAAGCTCACGCCGATCGACGCGGTGACCTGCAATTCTTCGCCACCGTCCAGATGCAGCGGCGCCTCCATCACCTGCACGATCTTCTCGGCCACGCGCAGCACGTCGTCGGTCTTGATGATGTGCCGCAGCACCACCGTGAACTCGTCCCCGGCGTAGCGCGCGACCGTGTCGGAGGCGCGGATGGAACTGCACAGTCGCTGCGTGACCACGCGCAGCACCTGGTCGCCCGCGGCGTGGCCGTAGGTGTCATTGATCGCCTTGAAGCGATCCAGATCCACGAACAGCACGGCGAAGCACTCACCGGTGCGGTGCGCCTCGCGGATGATGGTGTCGAGACGGTCGTTGAACAGCAGGCGATTGGGCAGACCCGTGAGCGCGTCGAGCAGGCCTTCGGCACGGCCCTGCTCGCGCGTGCGGCGCAGTTCGATCGACTGCGCGAAGCGCGCCGCCGCGCAGCGCAGCACCGGCTCGACGATGTCCATCCGTCCCAGTCCGCGGCGACGCCCCACCAGCAGGGCACCGATGACGCTGCGACGCTCGTCCAGCAGCGGCAGGCCAGCGAAACCGGCGATCCGCAGCTGCTGCAGCAGCGGATCGTATTCGGCCAGGCGCTGGCCATCGTCGGCATGCAGCATGGCCTTGCCGCCCAGCACGCGGCGCAGCGAGGTCTGCAGCGCCGGATCGGGCCAGGCGATGTCCTCGCCGCGCCAGTGCAGCACCAGTTGCGAGGGCACCGCGCTGTCCTCGGGACGCGCCGACCACAGGGCGAGATAGTCCAGCGACAGCTCGTCGATCAGCAGGCGCGCGGTGGCGGCTTGCACATCAACGCTGCTGCTGGCCTGGAAGATGCGCGTGAGCAGGGCCAGCGCCGCTTCGCCGCGGGTTTCGGCGCGATCGCTGCGGAACGCCAGCGCCACCGCGTCCTTGCCGCGATGGCGCACGCGCCGCGCATTGGCCTGCCCGGTGTCGGCACCCTGCCGGGTCCGTCGCTGGCAGGGGTGCCAGCACCGATCGGCCTCCCGCAGCACCTTGTCGAGTTCGACGCCTTCGAACGCAAGACATTGCGCGAGCGGTTTGCCGAGCAGATCGGTCACGGACAGCTGGCTGTGCCGGAACACCGCAGTGTTGACGTCCAGCACGCGATCACCGGAGGGATCGACCACGATCCATTCGCTGTCGCCGTCCTCGTCGTCGAAGGCGAAGCGGTAGGCCAGAGCATCCTCCGGCGAAATCGCCGGGGCGATCCGTCCCGCCTCGGCTCCTCTGTCGCCGGGCGAACGCATGCGGGCGCGCTGCCAGCGCGCCACCAACTCACGCTCCAGATGGGTGCTGTCGAGCCAGTCGGTTACCGATTCGGGCAATAACGCCGGACCGATCTTGCAGTCGGGCGCGAACACCGCCAGCAAGGGCGCATCGCGGCAGGCCTCCATCGCCCGCAGTTGCTCGCAGCACGCGCGGGAGACGCGCCCGTCGCCCTCGAAAGCCACCACGAGCAACGCCACGGGGCCGCGCCCGGCCAGCAGGATCGCCGCATGCGCACTGTCGCGCGCGCTGAGAATGCGGTCGTGGTCCTCGCGATCGAGCACGTCGAACAGGCGCCGACGCAAATCCCGGTGCGAGGCGACCACCAACATGTCGGTCGGTGTGCTCATCACACCACCCAGCGACCGTCACGCAGGCGCGGACGCACCGGCAGGTCCAGCCGCGAGCTGATCCGCACCGCCGCCTCGCCGAGATGATCGACCAGCGCCTGCGGCGCATCGAGCAGCACCACGCGCCGCACGTGCCCGCCGGGCGCGCGGGCCAGCTGACGCAGCAGGGTCGCATCCATCGCCGACAGCGGGAGCTCCAGGTCCGACAGCAGGTACACGCCGAAGTGCATGCTCTGCTGCATGTAGCGCAAGGCATTACCCAGCCGTTGGCACCCCGGCACCCGCGCATGGGCATCGCGCAGGCTGCCCAGACCCTGGTCGGGCTGCCACAGGTAGACGGCCTGGCCGGTATGCCGGGCGATCGCCCGGAAGTCGTTGAGCAGCGCCGAGCTGTCACCACCCTCGAGCACGACCAGACCGCCCGGCGCCGCCAGGATGCGCTCGAAGATTTCTACCCCGGCCTTGGGCGGGCTGGACGCCATCATGGACTGCATATAGCGCGGTACGTTTGCGCACCGCCGGGCAATTGGCAATAGCGAGACGTGATGCCGTTGGCAGCCGCTTGCGACACCGCACAAACCGGGCCAGGCGCAATCTCGCATTCGACCGTCCGTGAGGGTATGGTTTGGAGCCCTTCCTCAAGCGACCGCCGCCTCCCATGTTCGAAGGACTGCGTTTCACCCACTGGAAGACCGGCGTGGACGATGCCGGCATCGTCACCCTCACCCTCGATCGCGCCGGCAGCAGCGTCAATGCGATTTCGCGGGCCGTGCTGGACGAACTTGAACAGATCGTGGAGCGTCTGGCGATCGAGAAGCCGCTGGGCGTGATCATCCATTCGGCCAAGCCCGCTGGCTTTGCGGTGGGAGCCGACATCAAGGAATTCGTGACCTACGCCGCGCAGGGCAGCGTGCGCGAGAACATCGAGCACGGGCAGCGCGTATTCGAGCAGCTGGCCCGGCTGCCCTGCCCCTCGGTGGCGGCCGTACACGGTGCCTGCATGGGCGGCGGCACCGAGCTGATCCTCGCCTGCCGCCAGCGTATCGCCGCGGACGACGAGAGCACCCGCATCGCCCTGCCGGAGGTGATGCTCGGCATCCATCCCGGCTGGGGCGGCACGGCGCGCCTGCCGCGCCTGATCGGCGCCACCGACGCGCTGCCCATCATGCTCACCGGCCGCACGCTGTCGGCGCGACGCGCGCTGGCGCTCGGCGTGATCGACCGCACCGCGCCACCGGCCGAACTGCTGGCCGAAGCACGCGCGCTGTTGCGCCGCCCCCACGCGCGCCCGTTCGCGCTGCGCGCCAAGGCCTGGGCCACCAACCTGTGGCCGGTGCGGCAGGTACTGGCGCCGATGGTGGTCAAGCAGACGGCCGCCAAGGTGCGCAAGGAGCACTACCCCGCGCCGTTCGCCATGATCGAGGTGTGGCGCCGCGGCGGCGGCTCGATCCAGCACCGCCTGGCGCTGGAAGCCCGGTCGGTCGCCAAGCTGGCCGATACCCAGACCGCACACAACCTGATCCGCATTTTTTTCCTGCAGGAACGCCTGAAGAATCAGGGCGCCGGCGTGGAGCACGGCATCGAGCACGTCCACGTAGTGGGTGCGGGCGTGATGGGCGGCGACATCGCCGCCTGGTGCGCGCTCAAGGGCATGCAGGTGACCTTGCAGGATCGTGAGATGAAGTTCATCCAG
The DNA here is from genome assembly GCF_044904665.1 of Dyella ginsengisoli. Taxonomy (NCBI): domain Bacteria; kingdom Pseudomonadati; phylum Pseudomonadota; class Gammaproteobacteria; order Lysobacterales; family Rhodanobacteraceae; genus Dyella; species Dyella ginsengisoli. The sequence goes on along the minus strand of NZ_JADIKM010000003.1, from coordinate 466,440 downwards.
CCGGCGCTGGATCGCGCGCGCGCGCTTTACGAGAAGAAGCTCAAGTCCAACGACAAGGTGGAGGCGACACTCAAGCGCCTGCACGCGGATGTGGATGGCAAGGGCGTCGCCGATGCAGATCTGGCGATTGAGGCGATCTACGAGAACGCCGAGGCGAAGAAAGCGCTTTACGCCGCCATCGAGCCACAGTTCCAGGCTGACGAGATTCTCGCCAGCAACACCTCGAGCATTCCGCTGGCCGAACTCAGCGCCGGACTCCGTCAGCCGCAGCGCTTCCTCGGCCTGCACTTCTTCAATCCGGTGGCGCAGATGCCGCTGGTCGAAGTGGTGCGTCACGCCGGGCTCGACGAAACCGTCGAGAAGCGGGCGCTAGCCTTCTGCAAGGCGCTGGGCAAGCTGCCGATCGCCGTGAAAGGCACCCCGGGCTTCCTGGTCAATCGCATCCTCATGCCCTACCTGCTCGAAGCCCTGCGCCTTTACAGCGAGGGTGTGCCCGGTCCGGTGCTGGACCGCGAGGCGAAGAAATTCGGCATGCCGATGGGGCCGATCGAGCTGGCCGACGCCGTAGGCCTGGACGTCTGCGCCTCGGTCGGCAAGGAGCTGGCGCCGTTCCTGGGGTTGGAACTGCCGCCGGGCATCGAGGAGAAACTCGATGCCGGCAAGCGCGGCAAGAAGGACGGCCAGGGGCTGTATGTCTGGCAGGACGGCAAACCGGTCAAACCGGAGGTTGACCCCGACTACATCCCGCCCGCCGATCTCTCCGAACGCATGATCCTCGCCATGATCAACGAGGCCGTTGCCTGCCTGGCCGATGGCGTGGTGGACGATGCCGATCTGCTGGACGCCGGCGTGATCTTCGGCACCGGGTTCGCACCGTTCCGCGGCGGCCCGATCGCCTACGCGCGCAGCGAAGGGGCAGAAGTGATCAAGGGTCGACTGGAGAAACTCGCCCGCCAGCACGGCGAGCGATTCATGCCCAAATCGGGCTGGGATCTGCCCGCCCTGCACGAAGCGCCGCCGCTGCCCGCCAGCGCCTGATCATCCCGCCGCCCGGACCTTGGTCGGGGCGGCGTCTTACCAGATCAAGTCGGCGGGCACCCCGTCGTCGGACTCGCCCGCCTCGCCCGGCGACACCAGCAGCGCGACGACACCCGCATCGATCGCCCTGACCTGCTCGGCCAGCTCGCGTGTCACCAGCACATAACGCCCGGATTGCTGGATCACGCCCAGCTCGCCGGCGTTCAGCGACACCAGCTGCGCCGCGTCGACATAGATCCGGCGGATCTTGCCGCCGTACTCGAAGTGCCTCGCCTGATCGGCATCGGCCTTGTTGAGCGCGCGGCCCTCCAGCAACTGTTGCACCTGCGCCTTGCGCTCGCGCTTGATGCGCGCCTGCTCGGCGGCCTCATGCTCGGCGCGCTTGCGCTCGGCCGCTTCGGCCTGGGCGCGAATGGCGTAAGCGCGAGCCAGGTCGATCTCCGCCTGGTCGCGCGGCCGGTCGTTCGAACGAGCGTGTGGCCGGCCGTCTGGACGACCGGCCGGACGATCGCCCGGCTTGCCGCCCTTGCCGCCCGACTTGCCCGCGCCCGGACGCGCCGTCTTGCCGTGCGTTTGCGGCGGGCGCGGTTCATCCCGCACCTGTTTGACGATGCCGCTCTTCAGCAGCTGGTCGCGCAAGGAATCGCCCATGCTCTCGATCCGTATCCGTGCAGTGTCAGTAGTGGGGAGGCGGTGGTTCGTCGTGCGCGTCGCCGGACGCGCCGACTCGCACCGACGCCAGTTCATTGCGCAGGTCGCGCACGATGCGCTCCAGCGCCGCTATGCGCATGGCCTGTTCGGCATCGGCCGCACCGAGTGCATGCACGGTGTCGTCGATGAAGGTGAGCCGCACCTCCAGCTCCGTCAGACGCTGCTCCAGGTCGGGACGCTCGTCGGCCACGGTCAGCTCCGCGCGAGGCTGCGGCCGCGGCCGATGCCGTAGTACGCCAGGCCCGCCTCTTCGACGGCAGCCGGGTCGTAGAGGTTGCGGCCGTCGAAGATCACCGGCGTCGCCAGCGTGCCGCGAATGCGGGCGAAATCGGGACTGCGGAACGCCTTCCACTCGGTCACGATGGCCAGTGCGTCCGCGCCGTCGAGCGCATCGTAAGGATGCTCGCAGAGCACCAGATCGCCGCGGTCGCCATAGATCCGGCGGGTTTCCTCGGCCGCTTCCGGATCGAAAGCACGCACGCGGGCGCCCGCCGCCCACAGCATTTCCATCAGGCGCCGGCTGGACGCCTCGCGCATGTCGTCAGTGTTCGGCTTGAACGCCAGTCCCCACAGGGCGATGGTCTTGCCGGCGAGCTGGCCGCCGAAGTGACGCTGGATCAGCTCGAACAGCTTGGCCTTCTGCTCGTGGTTGACCTGCTCGACCGCACCCAGCAGCCGGGCCTCGTACCCGTGGGCGTGCGCGGTGCGCTCGAGCGCCTGCACATCCTTGGGAAAGCACGAGCCGCCGTAACCGGCACCCGGATAGATGAAGTGATAGCCGATGCGCGGGTCCGAGCCGATGCCCTGGCGCACCAGCTCCACGTCGGCACCGACCCGCTCGGCGATGTTGGCGATCTCGTTCATGAAGCTGATCTTGGTCGCCAGCATCGCGTTGGCGGCGTACTTGGTCAGCTCGGCCGAGCGCACGTCCATCAGCACGGTGCGGTCGTGGTTGCGGTTGAACGGCGCGTACAGCTTGCGCATGGCGGCGATGGCGCGCGGGCTGTCGCTACCGATCACGATGCGGTCGGGGCGCAGGCAATCCTCGACGGCATCACCCTCCTTGAGAAACTCGGGATTCGAAACGACGTCGTAGTCCACTGTCACGCCACGTGCAGTCAGCTCTTCGGCGATCGCCTGGCGTACCCGGTCGGCCGTCCCCACCGGCACGGTGGACTTGTTGACCACCACCGCATAACGGTCCAGCTGTCGCCCGATGGTGCGCGCCACCGCCAGCACGTACTGCAGGTCGGCGCTGCCATCCTCGTCGGGTGGCGTGCCTACCGCGATGAAAATGATGTCGCCATGGACGATCGCCGGGGTCGCATCGGTGGTGAAGGCGAGGCGGCCTTCGGCAAAATTCCCTTTCACGAGCGGCTCGAGGCCCGGCTCGTAGATGGGAATGTCGCCTTGCTTGAGACGCTCCACCTTGCCGGCATCGATGTCCACGCAAACCACGTGGTTGCCCATTTCCGCCAGGCAGGCACCGGTGACGAGGCCGACGTAGCCGGTGCCGAAGATGGTGACTTTCATCGCTGCCCAATTCCCTATGCAATCAAAAGCCGGATTCTAACAGGCCGCATTCGTCGGGAGCCCCAAAGAAAAGGGCGCGAATTGCTTCGCGCCCTTTTCCGGTTCAGCGATGGTCGTCGCTGAAGCGATCAGCCGCCCTGGCCGGGGGCGCCCTGGCCTGCCGGGGTCGGGCCGGTCTTCTCCAGCGTCACGTCGAAGATCAGCGTTTCGTTCGGCGGGAAGCCGTTGCCCGGCTGCGCGCCATACGCGAGGCTCGACGGAATGAAGAGCTTGTAGTGGGCACCGGTCTGCATGAGCATCAGGCCCTCGCGGAAACCCGGGATCACGCCGGCCAGCGGGATCGGCACCGAGGTGCCGGTCTTCGGCTCCGGATGATCCGCCGAAGCGTCGAATTTCTCGCCATTGACGAACGTGCCGGTGTAGGTAATCTGCACCGTGTCGTTCGGACCCGGGCGCGGGCCGCTACCGGCCGAGATCACCTGATACTGCAGGCCCGAGGCCGTGGTCTTCACGCCCGGCGCCGACTTGTTCTTGGCGATGAAGGCGTCGCCCTCGGCCTTGTTCTTGGCCGCCACCTGCTCATACTCGGCCTTCGCCTTGGCCTGCAGGTTGGTGATGAAGGCCTGCTTGACCTGCTTGTATTCCTCTTCGCTCATCGTCGGCTTCTGGCCAGACAGCGCCGACTGCACGGCGCGGGCCACGGTCGCCGGATCCACCTCGTTGCGCACCAGCGGCGGCAGCGAGCTGGCCAGGTCCCAACCCACCACGTAGCTGGCCTTGGTCTTGTCGACCGTACCGGCAGCCGAGGACTTGGCGGCCTGCGCATGGGCGCCGGCAGTCATGCCCAGCGCCACGGCCAGAGCGGCCGTCGTGAGCGTGGGACGCAGAAAATGCTTCATTCGAGACTCCCTCATTTGGAATGTGCCGGCAGTGCCGGACAAGCCTCCGCTGCGGAGGCTGGCCGCTCATTGTGCGACCGCTGCCAACGCTTGGCAACGACGCGGGGGCTGCGACCGTTCATCGCCTGAAAGGTTCCCGCCGCGGCGGGTTTCGATCGACCGGAAGTACCGGTCATTCCTTGGCGATGGTGTCGCGCAAAGCGGCCTGCAGGCGGGCGTGAACCCTCACCAGTCCGCGCCACAGCACCACCGCTACCAGCACGCCGGCTGCCGCCAGCGACAACGCCACCCCGCGCGGCGGAAGGATGGTGGAACCCAGCGCGCTGACCAGCACGGCCAGCACGAACAGCGTCGCCAGGGGAATCAACCGGGCCAGCACGCCGCGGATGGTGCGCGTGTACGCCCCGGCATAACTCTCGCGGATGCCCAATTCCGCCAGCAGCATGCCCAGCGCCTCCGCCTTGCGGTACACCGCGATCAGCAGCGGCAGCGACAGGAACAGCGCCGCTGCCCAGATCACGGTATGCCGGGCATCCCGGGTCAGGCCGAACATCGAGAACCATGCCCAGTTGTGCGCGTTGACGTAGGCGCCGATCACGAACAGCGTCACCACCAGCATCACGTTGATCGCGATGTGCATGAGCAGCCGCCGCAGCATCGCAGCGATCACCGCGTTTTCGTTGACCGGGCGCAGGTTTTCCAGCCAGCCGCTGTAGCTGGTCACCAGCAGCCGCATCGGCGAGGGCGCGATGCGTCGCATGCCGTTCACCAGGCCATCGGCCGAACGAACGAGATAAGGCGAGATCGCCATGCACAGCACCGACACGGCCACCGCCACCGGATAGATGAAATCGCTCACCGCCCCGAGCGAGAGACCCAGCGTGGCGATCACGAACGAGAACTCGCCGATCTGCGCCATGCTCACGCCGGCACGCACGGCGGTGCGCGGATCGTGACCGATCGCGAACATGCCCAGGCTGCAGATCACGGTCTTGCCGGTCATCACCACGGCGGCGATCGCCAGCGCGGGCACCGCATACTGGACCAGCATGGCGGGGTCGATCTTCAGGCCGATCGCCACGAAGAACAGCGCCGCGAACATGTCCCGCAGCGGCTCGATGAGATGCATCACCTTTTCCGAGCTGCGTGCTTCGGCCACCACGGAACCAACCAGAAAAGCGCCAAGGGCCACGCTGAAACCCATCCAGGCTGCCAGCAGGCTCGCACCGAAGCACAGCCCCAGCGTACTGACCAGCAGCACCTCGTCGCGCCCGAACCCGGCGACGTAGTCGACCAGTCTCGGCACCAGCAGCAGACCGATGATCATGCCGGCCACAACGAACAGGCCCAGGTGACCGATCAGCGTGAATGCCGTGGACGCCTCGACCGAGCCGCCGATCGCCACGGCCGTCAGCAGCGTGAGGATGACGATGGTGAGCATGTCCTCCGCCACCAGCAGACCGATCACCAGCCTCGCAAACGGCAGCGCGCCAAGTCCGCTCTCGGACAGGGTGCGCGTGGCCACCATGGTGGACGACAGCGCCATGATGCCGCCGAGGAACAGCGCATCCCTGCCCTTCCAGCCGAACGCCTCGCCCAGGCCGTAGCCGATCCATAGCATCACGCCGACTTCGGCGACCGCCACGACGAGTACCCCGATCCCGACCTCGCGCAGCTTGCGGATGCTGAACTCCAGGCCCAGCGTGAACATCAGCAGCACCACGCCGAGGTTGGATATGTCGTTGATGGTGCGCGGGTCGGCCACCAGCACGCCCGGCGTATGCGGTCCGATCAGCACACCGGCGAGAATGTATCCAAGCAGCACCGGCTGGCGCAGGCGATGGAACAGGATGGTCGTGGCGCCGGCCACGATCATCACGATCGCGAGGTCGCGAATGAAGCCGATCTCGTGCATGCGTATTCCTGCAGGGGCGTGGCAAACAAGCTTACCCGCAGCGATGCATGCGGCAGCGCGATGCGCCGAAGCGAAGGAGCACGTTTCGAAAATTTTTTTGCAAAAAACGCTTGACGGAATCGCGACCCCTGCCTATTCTTTCGGGCTTCCAGCGGCGGGGCCATAGCTCAGCTGGGAGAGCGCCTGCATGGCATGCAGGAGGTCGGCGGTTCGATCCCGCCTGGCTCCACCAACTTAATTCGTCCCCATCGTCTAGAGGCCTAGGACATCACCCTTTCACGGTGGCGACCGGGGTTCGAATCCCCGTGGGGACGCCAAGTTGGAAACCCGCAGTTCGCGGCAACGCGAACGACGTTGAAGCTGGAAGCAAATGTGGAGCGGTAGTTCAGTTGGTTAGAATGCTGGCCTGTCACGCCGGAGGTCGCGGGTTCGAGTCCCGTCCGCTCCGCCACTAACGGAAAGCCCGCCTTGAGCGGGTTTTTTGTTGTCTGCCGTCCGGCATCCCGACAACAACAGGATCAAGCCGGCTCGTCGCGCTCCAGCGTGCCGACGGAGTGCCCCTGCTCGGCCAGATATTCCAGCCAGCGGGTCAGGAAGCCATTCATGCGGAGCCGGTGCTGCAGCACCGTGTGTGCGGGCGGAAACGGTCCCAGCACCTGCCACAGGTGGCGCCCGGGATGGCAGTGCAGCGCCTCCGCCACATGCGCGTCGGTGTACACGCGCAACTGCGCAGAGGGCGTGCGCAGGCCGGTCTGCTCGTCGACCAGGTCATAGGTCAGTTCAAGCTCGAGCGTGTAGGGGTGGCACTCCTGCACCTGCAGATGCACATCCAGCCCGTCGTCCACGCGGGAGATGTAGCGACCCGGCGACAGCGCCTGCGGCGCGAACAGTCGCACCAACCGATGGTAGTTCTCGGCATACAGCCCCATCAGGAACTCGAAACGTCCCGGCAACAGGGCGGCGCGGCGATCCAGTACGGCACTCATGCGGTCATGCGACTCCGGTGATCAGAACATGGTGCGCTCGATCCCGAAGCGCTCGAAGATCTTGCTGGCGATCTCCTCGATCGACACGTGCGTGGTGTTGAGGTTGGGAATGCCCTCGCGACGCATCAGCTTGTCCGCCTGCGCCAGCTCCCATCGACACTGCTCGATGGTGGCATAGCGGCTGTTGGCGCGCCGCTGCTCGCGGATCTGCGCCAATCGCAGCGGGTCGATGGTGAGACCGAACAGGCGATCCTTGTACGGGCGCAGCCGGACCGGCAGTTCCAGCTTGTCCAGGTCGTCGTCCGTGAGCGGATAGTTGGCGGCACTCACTCCGTAATGCAAGGCCATGTAGAGGCAGGTCGGGGTCTTGCCCGAGCGGGATACGCCAACGAGGATCAGGTCCGCTTGCGCGTAGTCCACATCGATCCCGTCATCGTGCGACAGCGCGTAGTTGGTGGCGTTGATGCGCGCCTCGTACTTGTCGAAATCCACCAGGCCGTGCGAACGGTTGACGGCACCGGAACGCTTGGCGCCCAGCTCCTCTTCCAGCGGACCGATGAATGGCGCAAACACGTCCAGCATCAACGCGCCGCTGGTCGCCACGATGTCGCACAGGGCGCGGTCGGCCATGGTGTTGACCACGATCGGCCGGTCGCCGGTCTGCGCGTAGCGCGTCTTGATGCGCAGCGCAGCCGCCTCGGCCTTTTTCGCATCGTCCACGAACGGCAGGCGATGCTTGTCAAACTCCATCCCTTCGAACTGCGCCAGGATGCTGTTGCCGATCGTCTCGGCGGTAATACCAGTGGAGTCGGAGATGAAAAAAACGGTTCGCTGCATGGATCGGTTCCGGCTCGATGGATGGTGTCTCGGGCACCTTAGCGCAAGCGCTGTTTGCTTTGTTGGCTTGAGCTTTGACTGACTGGTATGCAGGTGGCGCGGCAACGGATTGCATTGGTCTTCTTGTGCTGTGCACCAATCCCGGCGGACAATACCAGTTCTATGTGGCGCGCTTTTGCGGCAGCCGCACCGCCTCACCCACTCTAGTGTTCCGAGGAGATCCACCTTGAACGATCTGGTGCTTTGGCTTGACCAACTGCGCATGACTGACCTGGGCCAGGTCGGCGGCAAGAACGCCTCGCTGGGCGAGATGATCGGCAACCTGAGCAAGCTGGGCGTCTCGGTGCCGGGAGGCTTTGCCACCACCGCGGACGCCTTCCAGCAGTATCTGGACAAGAGTGGCGTGGCCAAGCGCATCCAGGCGCGACTGGCCGGCCTGGACGTGGATCAGGTCGATGCGCTCGTCGCTGCCGGCAAGGAGATCCGCGAGTGGGTGATCGAGACTCCGCTGCCGGCCGAGCTGGACCAGGCCATCCGCGACGCCTACGCCAAACTGTGCCGGGATGCCGGCAGCGACGACATCGCCGTGGCGGTGCGCTCGTCCGCGACCGCCGAAGACCTGCCCGACGCCTCGTTCGCCGGCCAGCAGGAAACCTTCCTCAACGTGGTCGGCATCGAGGACGTGCTGCACAAGGTCAAGGAAGTCTTCGCCTCGCTCTACAACGATCGCGCCATCGCCTATCGCGTGCACCAGGGTTTCAAGCACGAAGACGTGTTCCTCTCCGCCGGCGTGCAGCTGATGGTGCGCTCGGACGTGGGCGCTTCCGGCGTGCTGTTCACGCTGGACACCGAGTCAGGCTTCCGCGACGTGGTGTTCGTCACCGGCTCCTACGGTCTGGGCGAGATGGTCGTGCAGGGCGCAGTGAACCCGGACGAGTTCTACGTGTTCAAGCCCACGCTCAAGGCCGGCAAGCCCGCCCTGCTCCGCCGCAGCCTCGGCGCCAAGCAGCAGCGCATGGTCTATTCGGACAAGCCCGGCGAGCGCGTGCGCATCGAGGAGACCCCGGCTGCCGACCGCAACCGCTTCTGCATCACCGATGCCGACGTGGAAGAGCTGGCCAAGCAGGCGCTGGTGATCGAACAGCACTACGGCCGCCCGATGGATATCGAGTGGGCGAAGGACGGCCACACCGGCAAGCTCTACGTGGTGCAGGCGCGACCGGAAACGGTGAAATCGCGCGACCACGCCACCCAGCTGGAACGCTTCCAGCTCCACGGCAAGGGCAAGGTGCTGGCCGAAGGCCGCGCGATCGGCCAGAAGATTGGCGCGGGCAAGGCACGCGTGGTGAAGTCGCTGGCGCAGATGAACGAGTTCCAGCCCGGCGACGTGCTGGTAGCCGACATGACCGACCCCGACTGGGAGCCGATCATGAAGCGCGCTGCCGCTATCGTCACCAACCGCGGCGGCCGCACCTGCCACGCGGCGATCATCGCCCGCGAGCTGGGCGTGCCGGCGGTGGTGGGCACCGGCAACGGCCTGCAGTCGATTCCCGATGGCGCGGAGGTCACGGTGTCCTGTGCCGAAGGCGACACCGGCATGATCTACGAAGGCAAGCTGTCGTTCGAGCGCATCACCGCCGATCTCGGCGCCATGCCCGAAGCGCCGCTGAAGATCATGATGAACGTGGCCAATCCCGAGCGTGCCTTCGACTTCGGCATGCTACCCAATGCCGGCATCGGCCTGGCCCGGCTGGAGATGATCATCGCTAGCCATATCGGCGTGCATCCCAAGGCACTGCTGGAGTACGCCAAGCAGGACGCCGAGACCAAGGCCAGGATCGACGAGCGCATGGCCGGCTATGCCGACCCGGTTTCGTTCTACGTCGACCGCCTGGGCGAAGGCATCGCCACCATCGCCGCGTCGGTGTATCCGAAGCCGGTGATCGTGCGCCTGTCCGACTTCAAGTCGAACGAGTATGCCGGCCTCATCGGCGGCTCCCGCTACGAGCCGCACGAAGAGAACCCGATGATCGGCTTCCGCGGCGCCAGCCGCTACGTCGATCCGAGCTTCGCCGAGGCGTTCGCGCTTGAGTGCCGCGCGGTCAAGCACGTGCGTGAGGTGATGGGCCTGGACAACGTGTGGGTGATGATCCCGTTCGTGCGCACTCTGGGCGAGGGCCGCAAGGTGATCGACGTGCTCGCCGCCAACGGCCTCAAGCAGGGCGAGCACGGGCTCAAGGTCATCATGATGTGCGAAGTGCCTTCCAACGCCCTGCTGGCCGACGAGTTCCTCGATATCTTCGACGGCTTCTCGATTGGCTCCAACGACCTGACCCAGCTCACGCTGGGCCTGGACCGCGATTCATCGATCGTCGCCAGCCTGTTCGACGAGCGCGACCCGGCTGTGAAGAAGCTGCTGGCCATGGCCATCCAGACCGCCCGCGCCAAGGGCAAGTACATCGGCATCTGCGGCCAGGGCCCGAGCGATCACCCGGACTTGGCCGAATGGCTGATGGATCAGGGCATTGAGTCGGTGTCGCTCAACCCCGACACTGTGGTCGACACCTGGCTGCGGCTGGCCAAGAAGAAGGCCGGCTGAGCGCGCTCGGCATACGAGATCCAGCGATAGCGAGAAGGCGGGGGCAACCCCGCTTTTTCGTGTGTGCGCATCGCCGTCGTGCAGTGCAGCTTGCCGGCATCCGGCATCACCACTAGCTTCATACGGGTGTTTGAAGTGTCCATCGGGCGGCGAGGCCGCCCGGTCACTACGCGATCATCGGCTCGCACTTGTCAGTCGGCCTTTGTCAGCGGCGTTTATCAGGAACAGGGCGATGCGCAGCACCACTGGGGGAGCACAGGCCGCCGACACCCGCAGCCGTCTGCTGCAGGCAGCAGAGCTGCTGTTTATCGAACGCGGTTACGAGGCGCTCTCATTACGCCAGGTGACCGCCCGTGCGGGGGCCAATCTCGCCGCGGTGAATTATCACTTCGGCAGCAAGGACGCGATGCTCAAGGAGCTGCTCTCGCATCGGCTCGATCGCCTCAACGAAGAGCGCCTGCGCCTGCTTGACGCCTGCGAAGCCGGCGACAGCGTGCCGGACTGCGTGGCCATTCTCGGCGTGCTGTTCGTGCCGGCCCTGCAGCTGGGGCGCGACCCGGCCGGCGGCCCGGCTTTCCTGCGCCTGCTCGGCCGCGTCTACAGCGACGCCTCGCCCTTCATCCGTGACCATCTGCAGCAGCACTACCGCCCGATCTTCGGCCGCTTCTTCGAGGCATTTGCGCGCGCGCTGCCGCAGTTGCCGCGCAGCGAACTGGGCCTGCGCCTGCATTTCGCGCTCAAGTCGTTATCGGGTGTGCTTGCCGCCGACGACATGGGCGAATTGGTCGCTGAGCTCAGCATGGGCCACGACATCAGCGACGCCGAACTGCTGGCGCGCCTCGTAGCCCTGGTTTCCCCCGCACTGACCGCCCCGCTTGGCACCCCGCAGCAGATCGCCGTGATCGATCGACTGATCCAGCTCAGTCACCGCAATGGTGGCACCGAGACGTTCGCGTGCAGCCTGGAGTCGCCTGAGCACGCCAGCCCACCGAGACTCAGCGCCTAGGCAAATCTCCCGGTGAACGCCCAAGAAAAAGGCCTCGCATTGCTGCGAGGCCTTTGTCGTCTGGCGGAGAGGGTGGGATTCGAACCCACGGTACGCTTACACGTACGCCTGATTTCGAGTCAGGTACATTCGACCACTCTGCCACCTCTCCAAAGGGGTCACACGGTGGTCCGCGCGAGCCGGTAATCATACGCATGCCCGCGAGCCGTGACAACTGGGTGCTGCATCCGGCATGCTGCCGTGATTCGCCGGCAACCCCACTCCCATGATCGAATTCGGACACGGAACCCACGTCGGACTGCGCCGCACGCGCAATGAGGACACCTATTACGCCGATCCCGCACTGGGCCTGTTCCTGGTCGCAGACGGCATGGGTGGGCACCAGCATGGGGAAGTGGCGTCGGCGCTGGCGCGCGATGTGGTGGTGGAGGAGGTGCGGCTCGGCGCGAGCTTGCTCGATGCCGTGCGCACCGCGGCTGGCCGGCTCGAGGCACACGCCCGCAAGAGCCGCGATGCGCTGCCGATGGGCACCACGCTGGCTGCACTGCGCATTCGCGATGAAGCCTACGAACTGGCATGGGTCGGCGATAGTCGCATCTATGCCTTCGGCGAGGATTTCCGTCAGGTCAGTCACGATCATTCCTTGGTGCAGGAACTGATCAACGCCGGCCGGCTCGATCCGGAACTGGCCGCACGCCATCCCCAGCGCAACGTGCTGACCCAGGCGCTGGGGATCACCACGGCCGAGCAGATCCACGTCGGCGTGGCGCGCGGCGCCTGCCGGGCCGGGACCGGTTTCCTGTTGTGCACCGACGGGCTGACCGAGGGGCTGGATGATGCCGCCCTTGCCCGCACGGCTCAGCGAACCGACCTGGCCGCCCAGGAATGTGCCGACCACCTGCTGCTCGACGGGCTGGAAGCCAGCGGCAACGACAACCTCACCGTGATCCTCGTGCGACTTACCTAGAGCGCGGTCACGCAACCGAAGACGATTCTCGCCGCCACAGGCTGGTGCCTCCCGCGCTCTTGTCCAGAGCATCGAGCCGCTTTTCGTGGGCTGCCAGTTCGTCAGCGTCGGCGCGCAGCACGCGCGGACGGCGCAGCAGTTCGACCGGGACGATGATGGCGGCCCGCTCTTCCTCTCCCGGCTTGTCGAAGCCCAGGTCGAGCGCGACCTGCCCCGAGGTCATCGCGATATAGACGTCCGCCAGCAGGTGGCAGTCGATCAACCCGCCGTGCAGCTCGCGCGCGGAGTTGTCCACGCCCAGGCGCTTGCACAACGCATCGAGGCTGTTGCGCTGGCCGGGATACCGTTCGCGCGCCATCGCCAGCGTGTCGAGCACGCTGCAGCGCTGCTGGATCGTGCCCGGCGGTTCGGGCAGGCGCGCCAGCTCGGCATTGAGAAAACCGAGGTCGAACGCCGCGTTGTGAATGATCAGTTCGGCGCCGTCGATGAAGGCAAGGAAATCGTCTGCGACGTCGGCGAAACGCGGCTTGTCGAGCAGGAAATCGTCCTCGATCCCGGTGACCTGGCGAGCACCCTCGTCGATAGCGCGATCCGGATTGAGATAGGTCTGGTAGCGTCGACCGGTCAGCCGCCGCTCCACCATTTCCAGACAGGCGATTTCGATCAGCCGGTGCCCCTGGCGTACTTCCAGGCCGGTGGTTTCGGTATCGAGAACGATCTGCCTCATGCCTTGCTCCGGTATTGCTCGGCCTGTTCGCGGGCCGCCACGTCGACACGCTCGTTCTCTACGTGCCCGTTATGTCCACGCACCCACTGCCAGCGGACCGCGTGCGGCGCGGTCGCCTCCGACAGGCGCTGCCACAGATCCTGATTCTTCACCGGCTTGCGATCGGCCGTACGCCATCCGTTGGCGCGCCACTTGGGCACCCATTCCTCGATGCCCTGCATCACGTAGCGCGAGTCGGTGGTGAGATGGACCTTGCAGGGACGCTTCAGTGCTTCAAGTGCCGCGATCGCGGCCATCAGCTCCATGCGGTTGTTGGTGGTATCTGGTTCGCCGCCGGCCAGCATGCGCTCGGTGCCCCTGGAGCGCAGCAGCGCGGCCCAGCCGCCGGGTCCGGGATTGCCCAGACAGGCGCCATCGGTAAAAGCTTCCACTTCGGTCAACGTTGATCCTCGTTCATGCCGGCCAATCAGGCCGAGTTGCGTCGTGCGCCGGGAGCGAGCCCGGCATCGGCAGGAGCGCGCAGCGGGCGCGGCACCAGCCGGATCGGCGTCACGGCCTGGCGGCGCTTGCGTGCCAGCAGCACGTAACCTCCCCCGATCGCTTCGGACAGCAACGACGCCCCCGCACCGCCCGGCCACGCGTGGCCGACCCGTCGCACGCACTCCACCTGCATGGCACTGCGGCGCAGCCATTCGCCAACCTGCAACGGCATGTGCAGGCGCAGCGACTGCTGGCGACCATGCCATGCCATCCACGGTGTCCACAGGCTGAGCGGATGCACGCCGCTCAACACCAGCAGCCCTCCGGGTGAGAGCACGCGTATGCCCTCCTCCAGCAACGGTTGCGGCAGCGCCGCCGTCTCCAGCGCATGACGCAGGATCACCAGCTCGAAGGCATCGTCGACGAACGGCAGAGGCTCGTCGGTCCGACCGCGCAGATCGCCCGCATACAGATCACCCGCCAGCTTCAGATGCGTCCAGCACGACAGCATGGGAAGTGCCGGTGGCTGGTCCTGCATGGCGGCCGATACCAGCAGCCCGTGATCACCGGTGCAGCGTTGCAGCTCCGGCAGCAGGTCGCGCGCTTCGTCCGCCAGCAGTTGCCGAAGGGGCGCGCTGGCATAGATGTCGGGACAGGCTGCGGACATGCGATACATCCGATCGTGGGCCGCCAGAGTGTAGCCGTTGACGCCACCTGCAGGCAGCCGTCTGGCGCCCGACCGGGTTAACACTCCACTAACGAGCAGCCCGAAACCGGCGGTTATAGTCGGCGGCCCGATGCACCAAGCCGGAGTCTGGTGGCCGTGCATCACCATGTGGAGACGGACGTGCATCTGCTTGCGCTACCGGCCCTGGCCGACAACTACATCTGGCTGTTGCACGATGATGCCGGCAATGCGCTGGTGGTGGACCCCGGCGAGAGCGAACCGGTGGAGCGGGCGCTGATCGAGCGCCGACTGCAACTTCGCGCCATCCTCCTTACCCATCACCATCACGACCACATCGGCGGCGCAGCGGACTTGCGCGAACGACACGGCGCGACCGTGTACGCCCCCAACGATCCACGCATCGGCGAGTGCGATATCAGGGTCAGCGATGGTGAGACCGTCATGCTGACGGCGCCCGCCGCGCATTTCCAGGTGATGGCCGTGCCTGGTCATACGCTCAGCCACGTCGCCTACGCCGGCGAGGGCTACCTGTTTTGCGGCGACACGCTTTTCAGCCTCGGCTGCGGGCGCCTCTTCGAGGGTACGCCAGCGCAGATGCTCGCTTCGTTCGATCGACTGGCCAGCCTGCCCGCCACGACACTGATCTGCTGCGCGCATGAGTACACCGCAGCGAATGGCCGCTTCGCCGCGGCCGTCGATGCCAACAATGCGGCGCTGTCGGTGCGACTGCACGAGGTCGCGCGGCTGCGCGAGCAAGGACAACCGACGGTACCTATTTCATTGGAAGACGAGCGGGCGACCAATCCGTTCCTGCGCACCGATCAACCTGCGCTCGTGGCATGGGCAAGGGCGCGAGGCATCGTTGCCGATGACCGCGTTGCGCGATTTGCGGCACTGCGAGCGGCCAAGGACCAGTTTCGCGGATGACTCGCTCCCGTGCATTGCTCGTTCGACCGCTGGCGCCATTGCTGGCCGCATTGCTCGCCGCCTGCGCGACGACGCCATCGCCGAAACCTTCGCCGGCACCACGCCCCGTCACGCCGGGCCAGAGCTCGACCACTTCAGCGGCCCCGCCACCCGCCACAACTGCCGAAGAGCCCGAGTCAGCCGGCACGCCAACCAGCGAACCGTGGAGTCGACTGCGTGCCAGCTTCGCCATGGCGGACTGCGACAGCGATCCGGCAGTGCAAGCCTGGGCACATCGCTTCACGGCCAACCCACGCCGCTTCGAACAGCGGCTGGCACAGTCCCTGCCGCGCCTGCGCTTCATCCAGAACATCGCAGAGAAGCACCGGGTGGCCGGCGAATTCGTGCTGCTACCCTGGGTGGAGAGTCGCTACCTGCCAGTGCAGGGACGCGGACGCCAACCGGCCGGCATGTGGCAGATCGTGCCCGCCACCGCCGGATCGCTTGGACTGCGGGTGAACCGGCATTTCGACGGCCGCATGGATGTGGCTGCCGCCACCGAGGCGGTGATGACGATGCTCCGGCGATATCAGGACCAGCTCCAGGACTGGCGCCTGACCGACTACGCCTACAACGCGGGCGAATACGCCGTGCGCAAGCTGGTTGCCCGGCACGGCGCTCCTCCGGAACAGCCGGTAATACCCAAGCTGCCGGTCAAGAACGTTACCCGCGAACACCTGATCAAGCTGCTGGCGATTGCCTGCGTGATTCGCGAGCCTGACCGCTTCCAGGTCCGGCTTCCGACTCTGTCCAAGGAGCAGCACCTGGTCGCCGTGCCGATCGAACATCCCATGTCGATGGCGAACGCGGCAAAGCATGCGGGCATGTCGATCGATGCGCTGCGCGACTACAACGCAGCCTTTCTCAACAATCGCATCGACCCGAACCTCGCCCCCACCCTGATGCTCCCAGACAATCGGGTCGATCAGTTCGTCCAGGCGATGCGCAACGCCGGTGCGTCGGAGGAAACATCCGTTCCGAGCGATCCGGTGCCAGCCGGCAAGACGCCATCACACACGGTACGTCCCGGGGAGAGTCTGTGGCTGATCGCCAAGCGGGCCGGCGTCGGGGTGAAGCAACTCAGGCGCTGGAACGGACTACGCGACAACCGCGTGCATCCCGGACAAGTGCTGAGATTGGTGGCGCCGGACTAGAGCGACGTTCGTGACGTCGAGGTTGCCAGGCCAAAGAAAAAGCGACCCGCGGGTCGCTTTTTCTTTTTTCCGTCAGTGAATCACCCAAAGATCAGAGTCGATCCTTGGCGACCGTGATCTCGGTCCGCGCCTTCACCTGCTCGATGAACTCGAACGCCGCCTCGGTGCCGTAGGCCTTGGCCATCTGGCCACGCAGCATATTGAGGTCTTCCGGGCGAATCTTGCTCATGTCCGCACCTTCCACCTTGTCCAGCGCCATCAGCGCATAGCTGCCGTCGCCCATCTGCACGGCGGCAAACTCCGACTTGCCAGCGGTGGGGTGCGGCATGAGGAACGCCTTTTGTTCCAGCTCTGGCGGCAGGCCAGGCTGGGTGCGGACCACACCATCGGCGCTCTTCACTGCCGCCTGGACCGAGCCGGCTACTGCATCGAAGGTCTCGCCCTTGTTCAAGCGATCGAGCAGCGCGTCGGCCTGCTTCTTCGCCGCGGCCGTCGCACGTTCGGCCATCACCATCTGCCGCACGCGATCCTTCACTTCGGCCAGCGGCTTAGTGGCGGCCGGAAGGTGCTTGTCCACACGCACCACGACCGCATGGCCGGTGTCCAGATCGATCAGGTTCGAATTGTTGCCCTGCGCCAGCACGTCCTCGCTGAAGGCCGCCTTGAGAACTTTGGGATCCGCAGCGATGCCCGTGCCGCCGGCGCGCGAGAACAACTCGGTGGACTTGATCGTCAAGCCCAGTTCCTGCGCAGCCGGTTCGAGCGATGCGGGGCTCTGATAGGTCTTGTCGGTCAGCTTGCCGGCCAGTTCGTTGAAGGCACGCTCGCGCGAACCGGACTGCGCCTCCTTGGCCAGTTCATCGCGGACCTCGTTGAACGGTTTCGCCGCACCGCTGCGCACGTCGCGCAACCAGATGACGTGGTAACCCTCGTCGGAGAGCACGGGCTGGGAAATCTGGCCCTTCTGCATCTTGAACAGCGCGTCGTCGAACGCGGCGTTGGCCACACCCTTCTCCAGCCAGCCGAGATCGCCGCCGGCGCGCTTCGAACCAAGGTCGTCCGAATCCTTCTGGGCCAGCTGGGCGAAGTCGGCCGGCGTGGCTTCTGTCGCGATCTTCTGCGCCTTGGCCAATGCGGCTTTCTGCTGATCCGGCGTTGCGTTCTTGGGCACGTTGATCAGGATGTGCGAGACGAGTCGCTGCTCGGGTTGCACGAATTTCTGCTTCTCGTCCTCATAACGCTTGCGCAGCTCCTCGTCGGTAGGCGGCGCCTCGGCCTTGAGGCCAGCTTCGTTGACTTCGATGTATTGCAGCGACACCTGCTCCGGCGTCACGAACTCGTCCTTGTGCTGCGCGTAGTAAGCACCGACCTGATCGTCGGTCACCGGTGCGTCGTCCACCTTGGGCTGCGGCAGCTGGGCATAACGAACAGTGCGACGCTGCAGACGCAGGTTGATGTAGCGATCCAGGTCGGCGTCGGTGACGATCGTGCCTGCCGTGATCGCGTCCGGGATCAATCCCGGCTCGAGCGACGCGCGGATCTCGCTCTCGAACATGGCGGGCGTCTTGCCCTGCATGGAGAGCACCGTACGATAGGTGGTCGGATCGAAGTGACCATCCAGCTGGAACGACGGTATGGAGGCGATGAAGTCGCGCACCGCCTGGTTTGACACCACCAGGCCGAGATCGTCGTTGGCCTTGGCCAGGACCTTTTCATCGATCAGCTGATTGAGGATCTGAAGCTTGGTCGCCGGCTGCTCGAACACGCTGCCATCGAAGCTGTCGCCCTGCTCGGCGCTGGCGCGCTGACGAAGCTGATTCACGCGCTCCGTAAACTGCTGCTGGCTGATTTCCTGCTTGCCCACCTTCGCCACGAACGTGTCGTTGCGTGACATGAAGTAGGACTCGATGCCGAAGAACGACATGGCAAAGACGGCGATACCCAGAATGACGATGGATGGCCATCCGTGCATCTTGTTACGCAGTGCCTGCAGCATTGGAAGACTTTCCCGGTGACGTTAGACGTGTGCGCCATGCGCATGCTGTAAATGACAAGGGCGCCACGCGGGCGCCCTTGCTAACTCTGGCGGAGCGGACGGGACTCGAACCCGCGACCTCCGGCGTGACAGGCCAGCATTCTAACCAACTGAACTACCGCTCCGCATTTTTTCTGGTGGGTGCTGTAGGGATCGAACCTACGACCCTCGCCTTGTAAGGGCGACGCTCTACCGCTGAGCTAAGCACCCGAAACCAAGCAGCAAGCCGCTTAGTTTAGGGCATCCTTCAGGGTCTTGCCAGCCTTGAAAGCCGGGACCTTCGAGGCCTTGATCTTGATCGTCTCGTTGGTGCGCGGGTTGCGACCCGTGCGAGCAGCGCGCTTGCGGACAGTGAAGGTACCGAAGCCGACGACCGACACATCGTCACCCTTCTTGAGCGCCTTCTGGACGGTTTCGAAGAACGCCTCGAGGGCGCGACCGGCGTCGGCCTTGGTCAGCTCGGCCTTGTCGGCAATCGCATTGATCAGATCGGTTTTATTCATTGAGACACTCCCTTAAACGGTTTGCGGCCCGCGTGGTCAGTTGGGACTGAGACGACGCCGACATGGATGATTGGCTCCGCTAGGCGCCGTCCGCTACCCCGCATCACTGCGCAAAAACGAAGGCGCGGGGATTGCGGTACGCCTTTATACCAGTGGCTCGCGCGAATCCGCAATACAAGTTACAGCAAGGCTTTCGGGCTATATCGCGATGTTCGCCGACACCCCTTCCGATGCTTGACAGACGCGACCCAAATGCCGCCGGAAAGACAGCCATTTTGCATCTGCAGCAAATGAAAAAACGCCCGGACCAGCCGGGCGTTTTGCATAAAGCAGGTGGTGTGCAGATCAGTGGGTACGGGAAGGGCTCCCCGCAGGATCTTCCGACTTGACGTCCACCTTGGTGAGGTCGCCACCCGGCGAGGCTACCGGCTGCAGCGGTCGCTCCAGCGCAATGTCGAGAACCTCATCGATCCAGCGCACCGGGTGGATGTCGAGCGAGCTGGTGATGTTGGCCGGCATATCCGCCAGATCCTTTTTATTCTCCTCCGGAATGATCACCGTGGTGATGCCGCCACGGTGCGCCGCGAGCAGCTTCTCCTTCAATCCGCCGATCGGCAGCACGCGACCGCGCAAGGTGATCTCGCCGGTCATCGCGACTTCGGAGCGAACCGGGACGCGCGTCAGCACCGACACCAATGCCGTGCACATTGCGATGCCTGCACTGGGCCCATCCTTCGGCGTGGCTCCCTCAGGCACGTGGATGTGCATGTCGAGCTTCTGATAGAACTCCGGATCAATGCCCAACGCCTCGGCGCGGGCACGCACCACGGACAGTGCCGCCTGGATGGACTCCTTCATGACATCGCCCAGCTGGCCGGTATGCACCAACTTGCCCTTGCCCGGCACCACCGATGCCTCGATGCTGAGAAGATCTCCGCCAACCTGAGTCCAGGCCAGGCCGGTGACGAGACCGACTTCGTTCTGCAACTCCTTTCGGCCGAAGTCGAAGCGGCGTACGCCCAGGTAATGCTCCAGGTTATCGCTCGTCACGGCGATGCCGGACGGCGCCTTTTTCGCCTTGGCCTTGGTCGGCTTGATCTTCGCGCCGGTGGCAGCCTTGCCCGTCGCCTTGACCTCGCCAAGCGTCAACTCCTTCACCACCTTGCGGCAGATTTTGGAAATCTCGCGCTCGAGGTTACGCACACCGGACTCGCGCGTATAGAAGCGCACGATGTCCCGCACCGCGGCCGCGTCGACGCTCAACTCCTCCGACTTCAGGCCGTTGGCCTTGAGCTGCTTGGGCAGCAGATAGCGCTGGGCAATCGCCAGCTTCTCATCCTCCGTGTAACCGGGGATGCGGATGACCTCCATGCGATCCAGCAGCGGCCCCGGAATGTTCAGCGAGTTGGCGGTGGCGATCCACATCACCTCGGAGAGGTCCAGATCGACTTCCAGGTAGTGATCGTTGAAGGTGTGATTTTGCTCTGGGTCGAGTACTTCCAGCAGCGCCGAAGACGGATCGCCGCGGAAATCCATCGACATCTTGTCGATCTCGTCCAGCACGAACAGCGGGTTCTTGGCGCCGACCTTGTTCAAGTTCTGCACGATGCGTCCCGGCATCGAGCCGATGTAGGTACGGCGATGACCGCGGATTTCCGCCTCGTCACGCACGCCGCCAAGACTCATGCGCACGAACTTCCGGTTGGTCGCCTTGGCGATGGATTGACCCAGCGAGGTCTTGCCCACGCCCGGCGGTCCCACCAGGCAGAGGATCGGCCCCTTCATGGTGTTCACACGCTGCTGCACGGCGAGGTACTCCAGGATGCGTTCCTTGACCTTCTCCAAGCCAAAGTGATCGGCGTCCAGCACCTCCTGCGCGAGCTGGAGATCCTTGCGGACCTTGGAACGCTTCTTCCACGGCACGCCAACCAGCCAGTCGAGATAGTTGCGCACGACGGTCGCCTCGGCGGACATCGGCGACATCTGCTTGAGCTTGTTGAATTCCTGGCGAGCCTTGGCAAGAACCGCCTTGGGCATCCCGGCCCCTTCGATCTTGCGCTGCAACTCCTCGACTTCGTTGGGTCCCTCTTCCCCCTCTCCCAACTCCTTCTGAATCGCCTTCATCTGCTCGTTCAGGTAGTACTCGCGCTGGCTCTTCTCCATCTGCGACTTCACTCGACCGCGGATGCGCTTTTCCACCTGCTGCAGATCCATCTCGCCATCCACCAGACCGATCAGCAGCTCAAGACGCTGCCCGACGTCGGCCGTTTCCAGCACCTTCTGCTTGTCGGCCATGCGCACTGAGAGATGGGCAGCAATCGAGTCCGCCAGGCGCGAGGGATCCTCGATTCCCGACAGCGTCGCGAGCACCTCCGGCGGCAACTTGCGGCTCTGCTTCACCAGTTGCTCGAACAGCGAGGTCAAGGTGCGGGATACCACGTCGAGCTCCCGTTCCTTCGAGCTGTAGACCGGCTCGATGACGTGCGAGCGGGCGGTGAGCATGCCGCCGTCGTCCTGGTAATCTTCGATGGCCACGCGAGCCTGCCCCTCCACCAGCACCTTGACGGTGCCGTCGGGCAGCTTCAGCAGCTGCAACACACCGGCGAGGGTGCCGACCTGGTGCAGGTCGGCGATCTCCGGATCGTCAATGTCGGGACTCTTCTGGGCAACCAGCAGGATCTGGCGCTCGCCTTCCATCGCGCGCTCCAGGGCGCGCATGGATTTGTCGCGACCGACAAACAGTGGGATCACCATGTGGGGATAGACCACCACGTCGCGTAACGGCAGCACCGGCAGCGCATCGAGCGACGCCGGCGTTCCGGTGGACACGGTGGTTGAAGAGGCGTTCTTTGCCATGGAGATTTCTCGAGTCAGGCCTGCCCCCGACACTGCGCCGGGGCCACTATCTCGTCAAGTGGAGGCATCGAGCCGTCCGCGCAAGTCCGTGACAGGCATTGGAAAAAGAAAAAGCCCGGCACGGGCCGGGCTCTCGCATCAAGCATCCAGCGTTACTCAGGCAGCGCCACCGCCCTCGCCCACCGCTCGCTGCTGCAGATTGCCGCGATAGATGAGGTAAGGCTCAGCCTGACCTTCGATGACAGCATCATCAACCACTACCTTGCTGACGTGCTCCAGCGACGGCAGCTCATACATGGTATCGAGCAGCACCTGCTCCAGAATAGTGCGCAAGCCGCGCGCGCCCGTCTTGCGCTTGAGCGCCTTGCGCGCGATGGCCTGCAGGGCCTCGGGGCGGAACTCCAGTTCGGCACCTTCCATCTCGAACAGCTTGCGGAACTGCTTGGTCACCGCGTTCTTGGGTTCGGTAAGAATCTTCACCAGGGCCGCTTCGTCCAGCTCATCGAGCGTCGCCACCACCGGCAGGCGGCCCACGAATTCCGGAATCAGTCCGAAGCGCACCAGATCGGCCGGCTCGACATCAGCCAGCACCTTGCCCAAGTTGGTGGTGCGCTCCTTGGAACGAACCTCGGCAGAGAATCCGATGCCCGTGGTTTCAGAGCGTTGCTGAATCACCTTCTCCAGACCGGCAAAGGCACCGCCGCAGATGAACAGGATGTTCTTCGTGTCGACCTGCAGGAATTCCTGCTGGGGATGCTTGCGCCCGCCCTGTGGCGGCACCGAGGCCAGCGTGCCCTCGATCAGCTTGAGCAGCGCCTGCTGCACACCTTCTCCCGACACATCGCGGGTAATGGACGGGTTCTCGCTCTTGCGTGAGATCTTGTCGATTTCGTCGATGTAGACGATGCCCGACTGCGCCTTCTCGACGTCGTAATCACACTTCTGCAGGAGCTTCTGGATGATGTTCTCGACATCCTCGCCCACGTAACCCGCCTCGGTGAGCGTGGTTGCATCGGCGATCGTGAAAGGCACGTTCAGCAGCCGTGCCAGCGTCTCGGCCAAGAGGGTCTTGCCCGAGCCGGTCGGCCCGATCAGCAGGATGTTGGACTTGCCCAGTTCGATCTCGTCGCTCTTCTGGCGCGACTCCATCCGCTTGTAGTGGTTGTAGACCGCAACGGCCAGCGACTTCTTCGCGCGCGTCTGCCCGACCACGTACTGGTCCAGCGTTTCCATGATTTCGCGGGGCTTCGGCAGCTGCGTGCGGCCGGAGGCCGCCTTCTCTTCCAGCTCTTCGCGGATGATGTCGTTGCAGAGCTCGACACATTCGTCGCAAATGAACACGGAAGGGCCCGCGATCAGCTTGCGCACTTCATGCTGGCTCTTGCCGCAGAAGGAGCAGTAGAGAATCTTGCCGCTGTCGGTGGAACGCCCCTGCCGCTCGTCGCTCATGCTTGTGATCCTGCCTGTAACTCGGTTTTCGACCCGAGAATAACACAGGGCCCTGCGCCTGAATCCAGACGCAGAGCCCGGGAAAAACAGCCTGGTGACTGCTCGATCAGGCCGACTTGACGCTGTCGACCGCCCGACGGTCCAGCACGGAATCGATCAGGCCATACTCCTTGGCCGCCTCGGCGCTCATGAAGCGGTCGCGCTCCATGTCCCGCTCGATCTTGTCCAGCGGTTGACCAGTATGGTCGACGTAGATCTGGTTCAGGCGGCGACGCAGGTAGAGGATTTCCTGAGCCTGGATCTCGATATCCGTCGCCTGTCCGCGAGCACCACCGGAGGGCTGGTGGATCATCACGCGGGAGTTGGGCAACGAGTACCGCTTGCCCTTGGCGCCCGCCATGAGCAGCAGCGAGGCGGCACTGCAGGCCTGGCCGATGCACATGGTGCTGACGTCGGGCTTGACGAACTGCATCGTGTCGTAGATCGCCAGACCGGCGGTCACCGCGCCACCGGGGCTGTTGATGTACAGATGGATGTCCTTCTCGGGGTTTTCCGATTCCAGGAACAGCATCTGCGCCACCAGCAGGTTGGCGACGTGATCGTTCACCTCGCCCACCAGAAAGATCACCCGCTCCTTCAGCAAACGGGAGTAGATGTCGTACGAGCGCTCACCGCGGGCCGTCTGCTCGACGACCATGGGAATCAGGTTGAGGTTGGTGATCGTATCCATGGTCATTTGTGCGGCACTCCGGTGATTGGCGTGATGGAACAACCCGAGAATACGCGGCTCAGGCACCCGCCGGACGCATCACCTCATCAAAGCTCAGATTCTGGGCCGTGGTGCTGGCGTGTTCTGCCACCCACTCGGCCACCTGGTCTTCCATTACGCGGTTCTGCAGTCCCTGCATCAGTTGGGGATCGGAGTTGTACAGTTCAATGACCTGCTCCGGCTCCTCGTAGGTCGAGGCGATTGCTGCCAGCTGCTCGGCCACGCGCTTGCGATCGATCACCAGCGACTGCTTGCGGGCGATCTCACCCATCAACAGGCCAGCCAGCACGCGCTTGCGCGCCATCGGAGCAGCGGCCTCGACCAGCTGCGGCGGGGGCTGCTGGCCCTTCGGAACGCTGCCCGCAGCGAGGGCACGGGCTTCGGACTGCACCATCAGGTTCGGCACATCGACATCGGCGTAGGTGTCGGCGAGCTTCTCCGCCACCTCGGACTTCAGGCGCGCCATCAGCGTGGCTTTGAGCTCGCGCTCCAGGTTGGCACGGACTTCCTTGCGGAAAGTGTCCAGGTCGCCGTCGGCGATGCCGAACAGCTTGGCGAACTCCGCGTCGACTTCCGGCAGCTGGGGCTCCTGCACCTTAACGATGCTGAAGCTCACCTTGGCCGTCTTGCCGGCCAGCTGTTCATTACGAAAGTCGGCCGGAAATTCAACATCGGCCTCGAACGACTCCTCGCCCTTGCGGCCGGTCAGCGCCTCGTCCAGCGCCTTGAACAGCGTGCCCGAGCCCAGCACGCTGCCGGCACGCTCCAGGCCCTCGGCCGGGAAGCGATAGTCGCCCGCCTGCGCGGCGTACTCGAACATCACGAAATCGCCATCCTTGGAGGCGCGGTCCACGGCGTCGAACGTGCGGCGCTGCTGACGCAGCGTCTCGATCATCTTTTCGATGTCAGCGTCGGACACCTCGGCCACCGGGCGCTGGATCGCCAGCGTGGAGACGTCGATGGCCGGGAACTCGGGCATCACCTCGAAGGTGGCCGTGTAGGCGATCTCGCCATTCTCCGGCTTGCCCGTGGTGTCGATGGCCGGATTCGCCACCGGGCGGAGGTTCTCCTTGTCGAAGGCCTCGCGCAGCGTGCTACCGATCAGATCTGAGAGCACCTCGCCACGCACCTGCGCGCCAAAGCGCTGCTGGATGACGGTCGTCGGCACCTTGCCCGGACGGAAGCCCTTGAGGCGGACCGTGCGGCCCATTTCCGCGATGCGCGCGCTGACCTGCGACTCGTAGCGCTCGGCAGGAAACTTCACGGTGAGCTTGCGCTCGAGCTTGCCAACGTTCTCAACCGAAACCTGCATGACGACTCCTGGATGACCTTGATGACGGGCCTGACGAAGGCACCGTGGCGGCACGGTAGCCGCCCGTAACGTGAAAAAAAGCAAGGGATTGGTGCGAAAGGCGGGACTCGAACCCGCACGGTGTTACCCGCCAGAACCTAAATCTGGTGCGTCTACCAGTTCCGCCACTTTCGCCTCACCACCGTCGAAGCACCGTAAGCGGCAGATTTCACGAGCAATTTGCTTCGGGCAGAAGCCCTGGCGCAGATCGTTTCGCGCACTCTGCAGAGCGGCTCTAAGTCGATGATTCCCTTACACGAAAGCCCCGTATTCTAGGGTCGCGCCAGCCCGCAGCACAAGCGCTCCGGAGCCGTGGCTGATGCTTTCCCCCGCCGAAGGAAATGCCTGCCCGGAAAAGCAAAACGCCGGTCGATGTCGACCGGCGTCCTGGGTTCACTGGTGGGCCGTGTAGGATTCGAACCTACGACCAATTGATTAAGAGTCAACTGCTCTACCAGCTGAGCTAACGGCCCTGAAACTTCAAATTTGGGGTGAGCGATGGGATTCGAACCCACGACATCCGGAATCACAATCCGGGACTCTAACCAGCTGAGCTACGCCCACCATAAAACACTTTGTTGGCGCGCCCGACAGGACTCGAACCTGCAACCGTCGGCTTAGAAGGCCGATGCTCTATCCGGTTGAGCTACAGGCGCAGTCACCGCACGGAAGAGCCTAGCGTGGTCGGGGCAGAGGGATTCGAACCCCCGACTTTTGCGTCCCAAACGCAACGCTCTACCAGACTGAGCTATACCCCGCCAAAAACATCGATCACGTTCGCTGCGCGAAGCTTTCAAATGTACGGGTGACGTGTCGCCCAGTCAATCCGTATACGAGCACACACCGAACCACCTTGCCGTTCGGCCTACAGGGCAATCCACCGCCCCGCAGCTTGGAAGCATCCGCGAGCGGACATTTCCTGGATGAAGATGGCGCGCCCGGAGAGATTCGAACTCCCGACCGCCTGGTTCGTAGCCAGGTACTCTATCCAGCTGAGCTACGGGCGCACACTTCAAAACGTTTCGCCTTGGCTTCTCATCCACCGGAGTGAAGAGCGCCGAAGCAAGAAGCGGAATTATTCAGATACAGCCGTCGGGCGTCAACACTTTTTTGAATTTTTTTGTTGCACGGTGCCGGTCGCCCAACGACGGCACCGCTCCCACTTGGGATCATCGGCTCGTTTGGCCGTCCAAACAGAAACGCCGCGAAAGACGCGGCGTTCTGGATAAGTGAAAGCGCTTGATGCCGGTCCGTCAACTCTGGACAGCGGGATTGCCGAGCTTGCTCGAACCCGTATCGCCCCGCGGGGGCAACGGCGGCATGGGACCACCCGGGCCGCTCTTGGACCAGTCGGCCGGCGGACCGGGCACACGGCCCTCCATGATCTCGTTGATCTGGTGCGCGTCGATAGTCTCGTACTGCAGGAGCGCCTCGGCCATCACATGCAGCTTGTCGATGTTGTCCGTCAGCAACTGCTTGCTGCGCGCATAAGCGCGATCGAGGATGCCGCGCACCACCGCATCGATCTTGCTCGCGGTTTCGTTCGAGATGCTCTTGTGCTGGGTAACCGAGCGCCCCAGAAACACCTCGTCCTCGTCCTCGCCGTAGGTGATCGGCCCGAGCTCGTCGGAAAGCCCCCATTTGGTGGCCATGTTGCGGGCCATCTTGGTGGCTCGCTCGATATCGTTCGAGGCGCCCGTGGTGACCTTGTCCGCTCCGAAGATCAACTCCTCCGCCACGCGACCGCCGTAGAGCGAGCAGAGCTGTGACTGGATCGCCACGCGGTTGATGCTGTACTTGTCGCTCTCGGGCAGGTACATCGTCACACCGAGGGCGCGACCACGAGGAATGATGGTGACCTTGTAGACCGGGTCGTGCTCCGGGACGAGTCGACCCACAATCGCATGCCCGGCCTCGTGATAGGCGGTGAGTTTCTTCTCGTCCTCGCTCATGGCCATCGAGCGGCGCTCGGCGCCCATGAGGATCTTGTCGCGCGCCTTGTCCAGGTGGCTCATGCGCACTTCGCGCGCATTCTCACGGGCTGCGAACAGCGCCGCCTCGTTGACGAGGTTGGCCAGATCGGCACCGGAGAAGCCAGGCGTGCCTCGCGCGATCACCATCGCGTTGACGTCGCTCGCCATCGGCACCTTGCGCAGGTGCACCTGCAGGATCTGTTCACGGCCCTTCACGTCCGGCAGCCCGACAACCACCTGGCGATCGAACCGGCCCGGGCGCAGCAGCGCCGGATCAAGCACGTCGGGACGGTTGGTCGCAGCGATGACGATGATGCCTTCGGTGCCTTCAAAGCCGTCCATCTCCACCAGCAGCTGATTGAGAGTCTGCTCGCGCTCATCGTGACCGCCGCCCAGACCGGCGCCGCGATGGCGGCCGACGGCATCGATCTCGTCGATGAAAATGATGCACGGTGCGTGCTTCTTGGCCTGCTCGAACATGTCGCGCACACGGCTGGCGCCGACGCCCACGAACATCTCGACGAAATCCGAGCCGGAGATCGAGAAGAACGGCACTTTCGCCTCGCCGGCGATCGCCTTGGCGAGCAAGGTCTTGCCGGTACCCGGTGGGCCAACCATCAATACCCCGCGGGGAATCTTGCCGCCCAGTTTCTGGAACTTGCCCGGGTCGCGCAGGAATTCGACCAGCTCGCCGACCTCCTCCTTGGCCTCGTCACAGCCGGCCACGTCGCTGAAGTTGACCTTCACCTGGTCCTCGCCCTGCAACTTGGCACGGGAGCGACCGAAGCTCATTGCGCCGCGACCACCACCGCCGGACTGCATCTGGCGCATGAACCAGATGAACACGCCCGCGATCAGGATCACCGGCAGCCAGCTCACCAGCAGGCTGACCAGGGAGAACCCGGGCGCCGATTCCTGGCGGACCTCGACGCCCTTGTCCTGCATCTGCTTGATCACGGTGTTGGTGGAGAAGCCGAGCACCGGAGCCACCGTGCGGAAGCTGCTGCCGTCCTTCAGCTTGCCGCTGATGGTGGCTGGATTCTCTGCGCTGATGTTGGCGTTGGACACGTTGCCGTTGTCCACGTTCTGCACGAATGCGCTGTAGGGCAGATCGGACGAAGCACCGCCGTGGGGATTGAAGCTCTGGAACACGGCGATGAGCACCACCGCGATGATCAGCCAGAGCAGGAGGTTTTTAGCCATCTCGTTCATACACGGTTTCCGCCCGGTTGCGCCCCGCCGGACTTGAGCCCGACGGCCAACGCGTACACCTCCCGCGAACGCGCGCGGGAGGCCTTAGGTTTACGCATACTTACGCGCGAAAAGTCCGCACGCAAGCGACGAAGGTAATCATCGAAGCCGGTGCCCTGAAACAGCTTGATCAGGAACGATCCACCCGGCTTGAGCCATTGCTTGCTGAAATCCAGCGCTAGCTCGGCCAGATCCATGGAACGGATCTGATCAGCCAGCGCCACGCCACTCATATTGGGGGCCATGTCCGACAGCACAAGATCGACCTTCTGGTTGTCCAGTCGGGCCTCGAGCTGCGACAACACATCCGCCTCGCGGAAGTCGCCTTGCAGGAAATCCACGCCGGCGATGCCCTGCATGGGGAGAATGTCGAGCGCCACCACCTTGCCGGTATCACCCAGACGCTGACGCACCAGTTGCGACCAGCCTCCCGGAGCTGCGCCGAGATCCACCACGGTGATGCCCGGCTTGAGCAGGCGATCGCGCTCGATCAGTTCCTCGAGCTTGTAGACCGCTCGGGAGCGCACGCCCTCGGCCAGGGCCTTCTTCACGTAGACGTCGTCGAAGTGTTCCCGCAGCCAGCGGGAACTGCTTTTGCTGCGGGGCATGGCGGCAAGATCACAGATACGGGGAATGACCTGCATGATACCCTTTGGGGTCCGTTATCCGCGAATCGAGCGTTTCCCTGCATGGCCCTCTCTCCTTCCCAGCGCCGCTACCTGCGCAGCCTTGCCCACGACCTGAGCCCGGTCATCCTGCTCGGCGCCAAGGGCGCTACCGATGCGGTAGTGAAGGAACTGGACCTCGCGCTGACCCATCACGAACTGGTGAAGGTGAAGCTTTCCGGTGGTGACAAGGACGAGCGCCAGGCGCAGATCCGGTTCCTCGCCGAGGGCACTGGCGCCGAGAACGTGCAGGAGATCGGACACATCGTGGTGCTGTTCCGTCGCAACGCCGACGATCCGAAGCTTGCCCTGCCGCGCTGATGGACCTGTCGCTCGACCGCCCCGAGTCGTTCCTGTTCGTGCGCCGCACGGCGCGCGACCGCATCACGGTGGTCGACCGGGACATCACGGTGAGCTTCCTGCTCGCGCCGGATCGCATGATCGAGGGTTGGCCCGCCTCGGACGCCAGGAGCCTGGGCCCCGACCTTGCCGAGGCGTTCTTCGAGCTGCAGCCGGAACTGGTCCTGCTGGGCACCGGCGAACGGCAAAGCTTCCCTCCGGCCGATTTTCTCGCGGCGTTTCTGCGTCGCGGCGTGGGCATCGAAGTGATGGACAATGCCGCCGCTGCGCGCACCTACGACCTGCTCGCCGGCGAAGGACGCCGTGTCGTCGCGGGTTTCATCCTGCCGGGCCATCCGGCGGCGCCTGAGCCTCAGCGCGCGGGCAGGTAATCGAGCGGATTGACCGGATTGCCGTTACGGCGGATCTGGAACTGCAGCTCGTCGCGCGAGGCGCCGGTGTCGCCCATTTCCGCGATCTGCTGGCCAGCCGACACGCGCTGCCCTTCCTTCACCAATCGCTTGCGGTTGTGGCCATAGGCAGAGAGGAAGTCGTCACTGTGCTTGACGATGATCAGCTCGCCGTATCCAACCAGACCGTTGCCGCTATAGACCACCACGCCATCGGCGGCGGCCCGCACCGGACTGCCGGCCGCGCCGCCGATTTCGATCCCGGGAATGGCATCGCCGCTCTGGAAACCGTTGATCACGCGGCCGTCGGCCGGCCAGCGCCACTGGACGCCACCGGCTGAACGGGTGCCTCCCGACGCCGCTGCGGGCAAAGCCGGCGGTGGCGACACGCTGGCCGGTTCGCCGGCCACCGGCACATTGTCGGCAAGGGCGGGCGAACGCGTGGGAGCCGATGACGAAGCGTACGGCGCGGCGGGGCGCGACCCGGTAACCGCAGCGGGCGATACGCGGGGCGCCGGCGACACCCGCGCCACCGACCGGCTGGTGACGGCATCGCGGGAGGACGGCGAGCGCAGCACCAGCTGTTGTCCGGGTCGGATCGTGTAAGGCGCCGGGATGCCGTTCCAGCGGGCCACGTCGCGGAAATCCACGCCGTGCCGGAACGCGATCGAATAAAGCGTGTCGCCCTTCGCCACCCGATAGCTCGCCGCATGGCCCTGCGGCTGCGAGCGTGAGGATGCCGGATAGGTTGTGATGCGCGGTTGGCTCGTGCGCTGTACGACGACCGATCTAGTCGTGCCGCAGGCGGCCAGCAGGACGGCGAGCAAAAGCATCGCTAGCGACTGGATGGTTCCCTTCATGCCAAGAAGCATAGCGACCTCATGCCGCGTTTCCTATGCGATGACCGGCATGCAGGCGGGCTCAGCGCAGCCACAGCCACCACACCAGCAGCAGGCCGATGACCGCCACGACAGCCCAGCCGATGCGCTCGATGTTCTTGTGCAGGATCTGTTCGGCACGCTCACCCACCACGCGCACCAGCAGGGCCAGCAGCCATACGCGCTTGCCGCGGCCAATCGCCATGCAGGCCAGGAAGGGCACGAGCGGCACGCCGACGATGCCCGCGGCCCAGGTCACGAACTTCATCGGGATTACCGGCTGCAGGGCAGCGAGCATCAAGGCCCCGAGCATGGCCAGCCAATGCTGGCTCATGTCGCTGCGCAACTGCGCCACCCAGGTGCCGATGGTCTGCTGCATCGCCGGGCTGAGCAGGGGGTGGATGCTGTCGTACGCCCAGTGCCCCAGCGCATAGCCGACCAGCGAACCGAGCAGCGAAAACACCAGGCTGAGGTTGGCGTAGAAGAACGCACGATGGCGCTTGCCGAGCATCATCGGCGCCAGCATCACCTCCGGCATTACCGGGAAAATGAAGGCCTCCACGAAGCTGAGCCCGCACAGGTAGTAGATCGCCCGAGGATGGCGCGCCCACTTCAGCGCCCGCGCATACAACGCTCCGAACAGGCGCATCAGCCGATGCCACCAAGCAGCGGAACGAAGCTCACCGGGCCGAGTTCTTCCTGGATGAAGTCACCCTGTCCGTCGCCGCGCATGCGGATCAGCGTCTGGCTGCTGGGCGAACCGACCGGCGCGATCAGCACGCCGGTCGGCGTCATTTGGTCGAGGATGGCGTGCGGAATGGCGTCGCCCGCGGCGGTGAGGATCACCGCATCGAACGGACCCTCGTCCGGCCAGCCGAGCTTGCCGTCGTCGTAGCGGGAACGCAGGTTGGCGATGCCCAGCTGGCGGAATCGCCGGCGCGCCTGGCGCAGCAGCTCCTCGATGCGCTCCACCGTGTAGACCTGCGGCACCAGTGCCGCCAGCACGGCCGCCTGGTAGCCCGAGCCGGTGCCAATCTCCAGCACTTTCTGCGGCATGCCGAATTCGAGCAGCGCCTCGGTCATCCGCGCCACCACCCACGGCTGCGAGATGGTCTGGCCGTGGCCGATCGGCAACGCGGTATTCTCGTATGCGCGCGAGTGCAGCGCCTGGTCGATGAAGTGATGGCGCGGCAGGTTGCGGATCACGTCGATCACCCGCGCATCGCGGATGCCGCTTTCCTTCAGCGTGGCCGCGAGGCGATCGCGGGCTCGCTGCGAGGTCATGCCCTCGCCTTTCAATGCCGACGGCGGCAACGGATGGATGTTCATCGCTCAGGCCGCCTGGTCGTCGATGGCGTCGGTCATCGCCTGCATCCAGCCGCTGACCTTCTCCAGCGCCTGGTAGCGGGTGAGGTCGACGTGGATCGGGGTCACCGACACGTAGCCGCGGCGCACCGCGTGGAAATCGGTGCCGGGGCCGTCGTCCTCGGCGTCGCCGGCCGGCCCGATCCACCACATCGGACGGCCGCGCGGATCGGTCTGCGCGATGCACGCCTCGGCGCGATGGCGCTTGCCCAGCCGCGCCACTTCGAAGCCGCGGATCTGCTCCCACGGCAGGTCGGGCACGTTGACGTTGAGGATGGTATCGGCCGGCAGCGGGTCGACCAGCAGCCGCTCCATCAGCATCACCACGGCCCGCGCGGCGGACTCGTAATGCTCGCCGCGATGGTCCTTGCTGGCGAGCGACACGGCGATCGCCGGCAGGCCGAGGAAGCGCCCCTCCATCGCCGCCGACACGGTGCCGGAATAGATCACGTCGTCGCCCAGGTTGGCCGAGTTATTGATGCCGGAGACCACTATATGCGGCTCCTCATCGAGCAGGCCGGCCAGCGCCAGGTGCACGCAATCGGTGGGCGTGCCGGCGACGCGGTAGTAGCCGTTGTCCATGCGGCCGACACGGATCGGCGCATCCAGCGTGAGCGAATTGCTGGCGCCGGAGCGGTCCCGGTCGGGCGCGACCACCGTTACCTTGCCGACCGCACCGAGGCGCTCGGCGAGCACGCGGATGCCCAGTGCATCCACGCCATCATCGTTGCTTACCAGAACTCGCATGTTGATCCGTAGAAGAACGTTGTCGGGACCGCGGCAGGCGCCTCGCAGCCGAGCCCCGTGCAGGCGTTCGAGTCTAACCGAGCGGCGGGGGAGTTTCATCGACGAAGGCGCGCTTTTGCCGCGTTTCAGCGGGCGCCGCATTGGTTAGCATGGAGTGATGAAGCGCCGCCCGCCCACCACTGTCACCGAGGACGACGCGCGCCTGTTTCGCGAGGCGATCGGCGAGGTGCGCACGTTCGATCCCGCGCCGCTGCCGCCGGCGACGCCCCGACCGGCACCCCGACCGCGCATGTTCGAGGCCGACGAGGCCGCGGTGCCCGGCGAACTGCTGGACATGGCCTTCGACCCGGCACTGATGGAGGTGGGCGAGGAACTGAGCTTCCTGCATGACGGCTACCCGCCCAAGCTGCTCAAGCAGCTCAAGCGCGGCCATTTCAGCGTGCAGGACGACCTGGACCTGCACCACATGAACGCGGCCGCGGCGCAGGCCAGCATCGCCGACTTCCTCGCCGAGGCACGACAGAACGGCCTGCGCTGCGTGCGCATCGTGCACGGCAAGGGGCTGCGCTCGAAATCCGCCGGCCCGGTGCTGAAGGCGTTGACCGACCGCATGCTGCGCCGACGCGACGAGGTGATCGCCTTCGCCTCGGCGCGCCCGGCCATGGGCGGCACCGGCGCGGTGGTGGTGCTGCTGAAATCCTGAGCGGGCGAGCGGTCAGCCGGTCACCGCGGCAAGCTCGCGCACCACGACCGTCGCGTAGGCGCCGGCGGGAAGTTCGAATGCCAGCTCCAGCGTGGCCTCGTCCAGCCAGCGCCAGCGCAGGTCCTTCGGCATCAGCCGCAGCGCGCGCCGCTCCTGCTCCATCCGCGCCTTGACCAGACCCTCGGCCAGATCCGCATGATCGGCCGCCACCTGCCGCTCCAGCGCGCCGACCACCTCGGTGCTGGGCGGCTCACCCTCGCCCCACAACGGACCGGATGGATGGATGTCGCCCTGAGCAAGCCGACCCGCCAGCGCGTCGTCGAACGGCTCCGGGCCAAACCACGAACGTGAGCCGGCCAGCGACCAGATCTCGCCCGGCAGCGCGGTGTCCCACGTGCCCTGCTCCACCCGCGCGGCCAGCACGCTGTTGAAAATCTGCGAGCGTGCGGCGGACAGCAGGATCGAACGCTTGTCGCGATCCATGCGGCGGCCGGCGAACATCGCCCGCGCCTGCGCCAGGTTGCCGCCCTCGCGACCGAAACGCTGCTCGCCGAAATAGTTGGGCACGCCGCGCGCGGCGATCTGCTGCAGCACGCGTTCGGCCGCCTCGCGCTCGCCCTGCACTTCACGCAGCGTGAGCACGAAACGGTTGCCGCGCAGCGCGCCACGCTTGAGCTTGCGCCCGTGCCGCGTGGCGGCCAGCACCTTCACCTCGGCATGCGGAAACGTCGACCAGTCCGGATCCGGACGTCCGGGCAGCTGCACGGAGAACGCCTGCCGCGTCACCGCGTGGCGGTCCTTCAACCCGGCGTACCCCACGTTCACCGGCGGCACTTCGGCAAAGCGGGCCAACTCCCGTGCCACCCAGTCGGTGTTGGCGCCGCGCTTCTCGACCCACAGCAGCGCGTGCTCGCCGGCGCCGTCGGTGTCGTAACCCAGGATTTCCTCGACGACGAAATCTTCCGGCGCCACGCGCAGGCGAGCGGTCAACGGCGCGGCACCGCAGGCAAAGGGCAATTCGGACACGGAACATCACTCCGCCGGACGACGCCGGCCAGAAGAAAAAGACCTAGAGCAGGAAGATCGTCGCCAGGCCAAGAAAGATGAAGAAGCCGCCGCTGTCGGTCATCGCGGTGATCAGCACGCTGGAACCGAGCGCCGGATCGCGCCCGAACCTGGTCATCAGCATCGGAATGCCCACGCCGGCAAACGCGGCCAGCAGCAGGTTGAGCGTCATCGCCGCGGTCATCACCAGGCCGAGCGCAACGTTGTCGTACAACGCGTACGCCACCACGCCGATCACGCCGCCCCAGAGCAGGCCGTTCACCAGCGACACCGCCAGCTCCTTGCGCCACAGCCGGCGCACGCTGTCGGCATTGATCTGGTTGAGCGCCATCGCCCGCACGATCATGGTGATGGTCTGGTTGCCGGAATTGCCGCCGATGCCGGCCACGATCGGCATCAGCGTGGCCAGCGCCACCAGCTGCTGGATCGAGCCCTCGAACAGGCCGATCACCCGCGAAGCGATGAACGCGGTGACCAGGTTGACCGCCAGCCACGACCAGCGGTTGCGCAGGCTGGCCCACACCGAGGCGAAGATGTCCTCCTCCTCGCGCAGGCCGCCGCGACTGAGCGCCTCGCTCTCGCCCTCCTCGCGGATCACGTCGACCATCGCATCCACGGTGAGGCGGCCGATCAGGTGCCCGCCCTCGTCCACCACTGGCGCAGACACCAGGTCGTAGCGCTCGAAGGCCTGGGCCACGTCGTAGGCATCGTCGTGCGGGTGGAAGGTGTTGACGTCCGGCGCCATCACCTCACCGACCATCCGGTCCGGCGAGTTGACCAGCAGCCAGTGCAGCGGCAGCACGCCGGTGAGCAGGTTGTCCTGGTTCACCACGAACAGCTTGTCGGTCTGCGCGGGCAGCTCGTCGAACCGGCGCAGGTAGCGCAGTACGGTCTCCAGGCTCACATCCTCGCGGATGGTCACCATCTCGAAGTCCATCAGCGCGCCGACCTGGTCGTCCTCGTAGGACAGCGCCGACTGCACCCGCTCGCGCTGCTGCGCGTCGAGGCTGGCCATCAGCTCGGGCAGCACCTCGGTGGGCAGATCTTCGACTAGGTCGGCCAGCTCGTCGGCGTCCAGCGGCTCGACCGCCGCCATGATCTCGCCCTGGTCCATGTCGGCGATGAGCGACTCGCGCACCGCGTCGGACACTTCCAGTAGGATCTCGCCATCGCGGTCGGCGCGCACGCGCTGCCACACCGCGAGGCGCTCGGCCAGCGGCAGCGATTCGAGGATGAAGGCGATGTCTGCCGGATGCAGCGGATCGAGCTGCTGCTGAAGCACGTCGGCGCTGTCGCGCAGGGCTTCGGCGATCGGAGCGCGGTCGACCGGGCTGGCGCCGGCGTCGCGCAACTCGTCCAGTTCGTCGCGCATGCGCGACTGCTGCCGCAGCAGTTCGACGATGGCTTCCAACTGCTCCTGCAGCCGGTTGCCGGAACCGCGGGCCTCGACCTCGCTCACGCGCGCTCCAGCAGCACGCAGGCCTGCGCCGCGATGCCTTCGCCGCGCCCGGTGAAGCCGAGTTTCTCGGTGGTGGTGGCCTTGATGCTGATCTGCGCGAGGTCGCAGCCCAGGTCCGCCGCCAGGTTCTGTCGCATGGTCGGCGCGTGCGGGCCGACCTTGGGCGCCTCGCAGATCACGGTGACGTCGGCATTGCCCAGGCGATAGCCCTGCTGCGCCATCAGCGCCGCGGCGTGGCGCAGGAACTGGCGGCTGTCGGCGCCGCGCCAGCGCGGATCCGACGGCGGAAAGTGCTGGCCGATGTCGCCCAGTGCCAAGGCACCGAAGATCGCATCGCACAGCGCGTGGATCACCACGTCGCCATCGGAGTGGGCGAGCAGCCCGCGCCCATGCGGCACGCGCACGCCACCGAGCGTGACGAAGTCGCCATCACCGAAGGCATGCACGTCGAAACCCTGACCGATCCTCACTGTTCTCCCCACCCCTTCATGACGCCGTCCGTGCCAGCAGAAACTCCGCCAGCGCGAAGTCCGCCGCCGTGGTGACCTTGATGTTGTCCTCCGCGCCCTCGACCAGCAACGGCGCGTGGCCGACCAGTTCCATTGCCATCGCCTCGTCGCTTACCGTCACGCGGTCGCGGGCAGCCTGACGCAGTGCCGCCGACAATGCACCACGGCGGAACATCTGTGGCGTGAAGGCGCGCCAGCGCAGTTCACGCGGCTCGGTAAGCTCGCTGCGTCCGGCCGCATCGGCGCGCTTGAGCGTGTCACGCAGCGGCGCGCCGAGCAGGCCGCCATCCGCTCCGCTGGCGCGATCGATCAGGCGGGTGATGTCATCCAGCCGTACGCAGGGTCTTGCCGCATCGTGCACCAGCGCGAAATCGTCGTCGGCCACCTCGTCCGGCAACGCATCCAGCCCGGCCAGCACGGAATCGCAGCGCTCCGCGCCGCCGACAGTGGTCCGCACGGGCTTGCCGTGCAGCTCCGACAACCCGCTCCACAAAGCGTCGCCGGCGGACAGCACCACCATCAACCCGGCAATGTGCGGATGCCGGGCCAGCCGATCGAGCGTGTGCTCGATCAGCGGCCGACCGGCCAGCGTCAGATACTGCTTGGGCCGATCGCCGCCGACGCGCGTGCCGCGCCCGGCCGCGGGGACCACGCACCACAACGGTGCCAGGCTCATGGCTGCGCGGCGTCGGGAGCGGTGGCGGCCGTGGCCGGCGCCGCCGCAGCACCGGGCTTCTCGACCACCTGGTAGAACGTCTCGCCCGGCTTGATCAGGCCGAGCTCGGCACGCGCGCGCGCTTCCACCGCCTGCTCGCCGCTCTTGAGATCGGACACATCGGCAGCCAGCGCCTGGTTGCGCTGCTGCAGGCGCTGGTTTTCATCCGCCTGCTTTTTCACCGCGGCACGCAGGGCGTCGACTTCGCGCATGCCGCCCGTGTCGCTCCACAGCTTGACCTGCAGGGCGATCAGCAGTGCGAGCAGGATCAGCGCGACCCAGCGCAGCATGGCGGCCGTCCTCCCGCTCAGCCAGGCAGGCGCGAGAGATTGGGGAACGCGTCGCGCCCGGCGTACCGGGCGTCGGCACCGAGCTGTTCCTCGATGCGCAACAGCTGGTTGTACTTGGCCACGCGGTCGCTGCGGCACAGCGAGCCGGTCTTGATCTGGGTGGCCGTGGTCGCCACCGCGATGTCGGCGATGGTGGTGTCCTCGGTCTCGCCCGAGCGATGCGAGATCACCGCCGAGTACTTCGCCGCGTCGGCCATGGCGATCGCTTCGAGCGTCTCGGACAGCGTGCCGATCTGGTTCACCTTGATCAGGATCGAGTTGGCGATCTTCTTTTCGATGCCTTCGCGGAAGATCGTCGGGTTGGTGACGAAGAGGTCGTCACCGACCACCTGCACGCGGTCGCCGATGGTATCGGTAAGCAACTTCCAGCCGGCCCAGTCGCCCTCGGCCATGCCGTCTTCGATGGTGACGATCGGGTACTGCTTCGCCCAGCCGGCCAAGAGGTCGACGAACTGCTCGGAGGTGTACTGCTTGCCCTCGCCGGCCAGGTCGTACTTGCCGTCCTTGTAGAACTCCGAGCTGGCGGCATCGAGGCCCAGCAGGATCTCGCTGCCGACCTTGTAGCCGGTCTTGGTGATCGCCTCGAGGATGGTGTCCAGCGCCTCGATGTTGGAGCGCAGGTTCGGCGCAAAGCCGCCCTCGTCACCCACCGCGGTGTTCAGTCCCTTGCCCTTGAGCACGCTCTTGAGCGCGTGGAAGATTTCCGCGCCCGCGCGCAGCGCCTCGGCAAAGGTGGGCATGCCCACCGGCAGCACCATGAATTCCTGCACGTCGATGTTGTTGTCCGCGTGCTCGCCGCCGTTGATGATGTTCATCATCGGCACCGGCAGCATGCCGGGCTTGCCGGTGGTGCCGTCGATCTCCGCCAGGTAGCGCCACAGCGGCAGCTTGCGCTGGGCGGCGACGGCGTGGGCGGCGGCCATGGACACGCCCAGCAACGCGTTGGCGCCGAGCTTGCCCTTGTTCGGCGTGCCGTCGAGGTTGACCAGCTTGGCGTCGAGCCCGCCCTGGTTGGCCGCATCGAAACCCTTCAGCGCGCTGGCGATGGCGCCGTTGACGTGGCCGACGGCCGTCTTTACGCCCTTGCCGCCATAGCGTGCCTTGTCGCCGTCACGCAGCTCCACCGCCTCGCGGGTGCCGGTCGACGCACCGCTCGGCACCGCCGCGCGACCAAAACCGCCGCCGGCCAGGGTCACTTCGGCTTCAAGCGTGGGATTGCCGCGGGAGTCGAGGATTTCGCGTGCGTGGATGCGGGTGATCTCGGTGGTCATGGGTCGTCCGTCAAGTCAGTCGTGTGGATGTGATTGCACTGTAGGAGCCCGCTCGCGGGCGATGCTCTTCGCATTCGATGTGGCATCAAGGCCCGGGCATCGCCCGCGAGCGGGCTCCTACCAAGGTGTCAGAGGGTTTGTTCGACGAAACCGTGCCGTTTGGTCACCGCATCGAGTTCGAGCAGCGTCTCCAGCAGCGCCTCCATCTTGCCCAGCGGCCAGGCGTTGGGGCCATCGCTGAGCGCCTTCTCCGGATTGGGATGCGTCTCGGCGAACAGGCCGGCCACGCCCACCGCCACGGCGGCGCGCGCCAGCACCGGCACGAACTCGCGCTGGCCACCGGAGGTGGCGCCCTGCCCGCCCGGCAGCTGCACCGAGTGGGTGGCATCGAACACCACCGGGCAGTTCGTATCGCGCATCACGCTGAGCGAGCGCATGTCCGACACCAGGTTGTTGTAGCCGAAGCTGGCGCCGCGCTCGCACACCATGATGTCGTCGTTGCCCACATCACGGGCCTTGGCGACCACGTGCTTCATGTCCCACGGGGCGAGGAACTGGCCCTTCTTGATGTTCACGGGCTTGCCGGCGCGCGCCACCTTCTGGATGAAGTCGGTCTGGCGGCACAGGAAGGCCGGCGTCTGCAGCACGTCAACCACCGAGGCGACCTCGTCCATCGGGGTGTATTCGTGCACGTCGGTAAGCACCGGCAGGCCGAGCTGACGCTTGACCTCGCCGAGCACGCGCAGGCCCTCCTCCATGCCCGGACCGCGGAAGCTCTGGCCGGAGGAACGGTTGGCCTTGTCGAAGCTCGACTTGAAGATGAAGTGGATACCCAGCCGCGCGGTGATTTCCTTCAGCGTGCCGGCGGTATCGATCTGCAGCTGCTCGGACTCCACCACGCAGGGCCCGGCGATCAGGAACAGCGGCTGGTTCAGCCCGACCTCGAATCCACACAGCTTCATGCAACCGACTCCTTCGCCGCCAGGCGCTCGGCGCCCTGCACGGCCTTGTATTCGCGCGCGGCGCGGACGAACCCGATGAACAGCGGATGGCCATCGCGCGGCGTGGAGGTGAACTCCGGATGCGCCTGGCAGCCCAGGAACCAGGGGTGCTTCTGCGGCGACAGCTCGACGATCTCCACCAGCAGGTCGTCCATCGACTTGCCCGAGATCACCAGCCCGAGGTCCTCGAACGACTGGCGGTAGCGGTTGTTGAACTCGTAGCGGTGGCGATGACGCTCGCGCACCACGTCCTGGCCGTACATCTCGCGCGCCAGCGTGCCGGCCTTGAGGCGGCACTCCTGCGCGCCAAGGCGCATGGTGCCGCCGAGGTCCGAGCGTTCGCTGCGCTGCTCGACTTCGCCGGTGGCGGTAGTCCACTCGGTGATCAGCGCGATCACCGGGTTGGCGGTGTGGCGATCGTTCTCGCTGGAGTCGGCGTCGGCCAGGCCGGCCACATGGCGGGCAAAGTCCACCACCGCCGCATGCATGCCGTAGCAGATGCCGAAGTACGGCACGCCGTGCTCGCGGGCGTACTTCGCCGCGAGCACCTTGCCCTCGAAGCCGCGCTTGCCGAAGCCGCCGGGCACGAGGATGGCGTCCGCCTTGCCGAGCACCTTCTGGGCACCCTCGGCCTCGATCTGCTCCGAGTCGATCCACTCCAGGTTCACCCGGGTCTGCTGCTTGATGCCGCCGTGGCGCAGCGCCTCGCCCAGCGACTTGTAGGCGTCCTTGTGCTCGACGTACTTGCCGCAGATGGCGACGGTGACCTCGTCCTTCGGATGCACCACGGCATCCACCGTGCGCTGCCAGCCGCTGAGATCGGCCGGCTTGGCGTCCAAGCCGAGCTTCTTCACCACGATGTCGTCCAGGCCCTGGCTATGCAGCCACAGCGGCATCTTGTAGATGACATCGACATCGACCGCGCTGATCACGGCGTTCTCGGGCACGTTGGTGAACAGGGCGATCTTGCGGCGCTCGCCGTCCGGCAGCGCCTCTTCGCAGCGGCACAGCAGGATGTCCGGCTGGATGCCGATCGAGCGCAGCTCCTTCACCGAATGCTGGGTCGGCTTGGTCTTGATCTCGCCGGCGGCCTTGATGAAGGGCACCAGGGTGAGATGCATGAAAAGGCACTTCTCCGGGCCGTGCTCGATGCGCAGTTGGCGGATCGCCTCCAGGAACGGCAGCGACTCGATGTCGCCCACCGTGCCGCCGATCTCCACC
Organism: Dyella ginsengisoli; assembly: GCF_044904665.1. Classification (NCBI taxonomy): domain Bacteria; kingdom Pseudomonadati; phylum Pseudomonadota; class Gammaproteobacteria; order Lysobacterales; family Rhodanobacteraceae; genus Dyella; species Dyella ginsengisoli. Next base: position 425,049 of record NZ_JADIKM010000003.1, on the reverse strand, counting down.
AGCGCCACGTCGAAGCCGCGGGTGGCCTCGTGGATGCAGTGCTTGATCTCGTCGGTGATGTGGGGGATCACCTGCACGGTGGCACCGAGATAATCGCCGCGACGCTCCTTGCGGATCACCGACTCGTAGATCTTGCCGGTGGTGATCGAGTTCTTGCCGGTCAGGCGGGTGTGGACGAACCGCTCGTAGTGGCCGAGGTCGAGGTCGGTCTCGGCACCGTCGTCGGTGACGTAGACCTCGCCGTGCTGAAAGGGACTCATGGTGCCCGGATCCACATTGATGTATGGATCGAGCTTCATCATGGTGACCGAGAGACCACGCGCTTCCAGGATGGAAGCCAGCGACGCCGCGGCGATGCCCTTGCCAAGCGAGGACACCACACCGCCGGTGACGAAAATCAGGGGGGTCATGGGATGCAGCCGTGCTGGAAATTAGGCATTTTAGCGGCAGACGGGCCCGACCGCGAGACGTCAGGGGCAAATTCCTCCAAAGCGGTTCATGTCCGACCCGATCGGAAGCGTTCCAGCGGAGCGCGCTGATAGCATGAAGGGATGACACACCCCATTCCTCCCCGCCTCGCCGCCCTGCGCCAGGCCATGGCTGCCCGCAACGTGGCCGCATGCCTGGTACCGACTGCCGACCCGCACCTGTCCGAATACCTGCCCGGCCACTGGGCCGCGCGCGAGTGGCTGTCCGGCTTCACCGGCTCGGCCGGGACGCTGCTGGTCACCGCCGACCACGCCGGCCTGTGGACCGACTCGCGCTACTTCGCCCAGGGCGAGCAGCAGTTGGCAGACAGCGGCGTCACTCTGATGAAGCAAAAGGTGGCGCATGCGCCGGAGCACCTCGTCTGGCTGCAGCAGCACCTGCACGCCGGCGACGCGGTGGCCATCGCCGGCGACAGCCTTAGCGTCGCCTCGCGGCAGCAGATCACCCGCCTGCTCGGCGAGGTGGGCGCCACGTTGCGAACCGACCTGGACCTTCCTGCCGCGATCTGGACCGATCGCCCGGCCCTGCCGCGCGCACCGGTGGTCGAGCACGCGCTGACCTGGGCGCACACGCCGCGCGCAGACAAGCTGGCGCGGGTGCGTACCGCCATGCGCAAGCTCGGCGCCACGCACCACCTGGTATCCAGCCTGGACGACGTGGCGTGGCTGACCAACCTGCGCGGCAGCGATGTGGAATGCAATCCGGTGTTTCTCGCCCACCTGCTGATCGAGGCCGAAGGCAGGGCCACGCTGTTTGCCGAACGCGGCAAGCTCGGCGACGCCCTGGTGGCTGCGCTCGCGACCGACGGCATCCGTCTGGCCGACTACGCGGCCGTGACCGACGCGCTGGGCGAACTGGGCGCTGACGACACGCTGCTGCTGGATCCGGGCAAGGTGGTCTGCGCGGTGGCCGACGCCGTGCCGGCGACGGTCCGGCGGATCGAAACGGCCAACCCGTCCACCGCGATGAAGGCGCGCAAGAGCGCGGCCGAATTGGATCACATCCGCGAGACCATGCGGCGGGATGGCGCCGCGCTGGTACGCGCCTTCCGGCGCCTGGAGGAACGCCTGGCGGCCGGCATGGCGCAGACCGAGCTGGACGTCGATGCGCTGGTACGTGAGGAGCGCGCCGCGCAGCCGAACTTCATCGGCGAGAGCTTCGCCACCATCGCCGGCTACCAGGCCAACGGCGCCCTGCCGCACTACCGTGCCACGCCGGAGCATCACAGCACGCTGGCCCGCAAGGGCCTGCTGCTGGTGGATTCCGGCGGCCAGTATCTCGGCGGCACCACCGACGTCACCCGCGTGCTGGCGCTGGGCGAGACCAGCGCCGAGCAGCGCCGCGACGCCACGCTGGTGATGAAGGGCCTGATCGCCCTCTCGCGCGCCCGCTTCCCCAAAGGCGCCAGCGGCCCGCAGCTCGACGCCCTGGCCCGCGCACCGCTATGGGCGGTGGGCATGGACTACGGCCACGGCACCGGTCACGGCGTGGGTTATTTCCTCAACGTGCACGAAGGGCCGCAGGGCATCCGCCCGCCGGTGAGCGGGGGCGCGCTGGTCGCGCTGGAGCCGGGCATGGTCACCTCGATCGAGCCGGGCCTGTACAAGCCGGGCCGCCACGGCATCCGCCACGAGAACCTGGTCGTGGTGGTGGAGGCGGAGCAGACCGAGTTCGGCGACTACTACGCCTTCGAGACGCTGACACTGTGCCCGTTCGACCGCCGCGCGCTGGAGTCGCACCTGCTCAATCCCGAGGAGCGCGCCTGGCTGGACGACTACCACGCCGGCGTGCGTGCCGCGCTCAGCCCCCTGCTGGACGGCACCGACCTCGCCTGGCTCGAACGCCACTGCGCGCCTCTCTGATTCACCCGTCGCGGAATGCGAGACGGCTGCCCCGGAAGCTCCGGCCTCCGGACGCCGCCGCGGCTTGACCCCACCGGCGTCACCGCCCATTCTCCCGCGCCTTACCCGAGTCGAACGTATCCATGAGCAGTCGCTACAACGCCGCCGATATCGAAGTCCTCTCCGGCCTGGATCCGGTCAAGCGCCGCCCTGGCATGTACACCGACACCTCGCGTCCGAACCACCTGGCGCAGGAGGTGATCGACAACTCGGTGGACGAGGCGCTGGCCGGCCACGCGAAGAACATCGAGGTGGTGCTGCACGCCGACGGCTCGGTGGAAGTGAGCGACGACGGCCGCGGCATGCCGGTGGACATCCACCCTGACGAGGGCGTGCCGGGCGTCGAGCTGATCCTCACCCGCCTCCATGCCGGCGGCAAGTTCAGTGGCAAGAACTACAACTTCTCCGGCGGCCTGCACGGCGTGGGTGTGTCGGTGGTGAACGCGCTGTCGCAGCGGGTGGAAGTGACGATCCGCCGCGACGGCAATGAATACCGCATGGCGTTCGAGCACGGCGACCGCGTCAGCGAACTGGAAGTGATCGGCACGGTACCCAAGAAGAAGACCGGCACCACTGTGCACTTCTGGGCCGATCCGAAGTACTTCGACTCGCCGAAGATCTCGATCCCGAAGCTCAAGCACCTGCTGCGCGCCAAGGCGGTGCTGTGCGCCGGCCTCAACGTGAAGCTCACCGACGAAGCCAGTGGCGAAACCGTCGAATGGCATTACGAGGACGGCCTGCGCGACTACCTGCGTGGCGAGCTGGATGGCGCCGAGGCGCTGCCGGCCGAGCTTTTCGTGCACCACGTGGCGCGCGACACCGAAGGCCTCGACGTTGCCCTCACCTGGCTGCCCGAGGGCGAGCTGGTGCAGGAGAGCTACGTCAACCTGATCCCCACCGCGCAAGGCGGCACCCACGTCAACGGCCTGCGCACCGGCCTGACCAACGCCATCCGCGAGTTCTGCGACATCCGCAACCTGCTGCCGCGCGGCGTCAAGCTGGCGCCGGAGGACGTGTGGGAGCGCCTCGCCTTCGTGCTCAGCGCCAAGCTGCTCGATCCGCAGTTCGCCGGCCAGACCAAGGAGCGGCTGTCCTCGCGCCAGGCCGCGGCGCTGGTAGAGAACGTGATCCACGATGCCTTCAGTCTGTGGCTCAACCAGCATGTGGATCTGGGTGAGAAGATCGCCCAGCTCGCCATCGAGCGCGCCAGCGCGCGGCTGAAGGCGGCCAAGCAGGTCGTGCGCAAGAAGATCACCCAGGGCCCCGCCCTGCCCGGCAAGCTGGCCGACTGCACCGCCACCGACCTCACCCGCACCGAGCTTTTCCTGGTCGAGGGCGACTCAGCCGGCGGCTCGGCCAAGCAGGCGCGCGACAAGGAGTTCCAGGCGATCCTTCCGCTGCGCGGCAAGATCCTCAACACCTGGGAAGTGGAGTCCACTTCGGTGCTGGCCTCCGAGGAAGTGCACAACTTGGCCGTGGCGATCGGCTGCGACCCGGGCAAGGATGACCTCTCCGGCCTGCGCTACGGCAAGGTGGTGATCCTCGCCGACGCTGACTCCGACGGCCTGCACATCGCCACGCTGCTGTCGGCACTGTTCCTCAAGCACTTCCCGTCGCTGGTGCGCGAGGGCCACGTGTTCGTGGCGATGCCGCCGCTGTTCCGCGTCGACGTGGGCAAGCAGGTGTTCTATTGCCTGGACGAAGGCGAGAAGCAGGCCATGCTCGATCGCATCGAACGCGAAAAGATGAAGGGCGCGGTGAGCACCACCCGCTTCAAGGGCCTGGGCGAGATGAACCCGGCGCAGCTGCGCGAGTCGACCATCCATCCAGATACCCGTCGGCTGGTGCAGCTCACAGTCGACGACAACGAAGGCACCGCCAAACTGATGGACATGCTGCTGGCCAAGAAGCGCGCCGGCGATCGCAAATCCTGGCTGGAGGAAAAGGGCGACCTCGCCACGCTTGAAGTCTGAGCCCGAGCCACCCCTCTTGCCGATGCCTCATTCAGACGCCATGCTTGAAGCCATGCTCACATCCAAGCCCCACTCTCGCCTCCGATCCCGCATCGCGCGTCCGTGCCGGGCGACCGCTGCATGAGCGCCGTGGACACCACCGAGCGCGAAGAACTGGCCGAGTTGCTCGCCGCATCGAGCCGACAGGATCAGCGGGCCTTCGCCGAACTCTACCGCCGCACCTCGTCGCGTCTTTTCGGCGTGTGCATGCGCATGCTGCGCGATCGCGCCGAAGCGGAAGAGGTACTGCAGGAAGTCTTCACCTCCGTGTGGCGTCGCGCCGACACCTTCGATCCGGGCAAGGCCAGCGCCACCACGTGGCTGGTCACCATGGCGCGCAACCGGTCGATCGATCGGCTGCGTCAGCATCGGGAAAGCGCGCTGGACGACAGCATGATGCTCGACCTGGAGGACGAGGGTCCGAGCCCCGCCGCCAGCGCCGAGAGCAGCCAGGAGCGCCAGCGTCTTGAGCAGTGCCTGGACGGTCTGGAGCCGCAACAGAAGTCAGCCATCCGTGAAGCCTTTTTCTCCGGGGCTACGTATAACGATTTGGCTGCACGTTGCCGGGTGCCGCTGGGAACGATGAAAAGCTGGATCCGGCGCAGCCTGATACGCCTGCGGATATGTCTGGAGCAATGAACAACCCGATGCCACCCAGCCAGGAAGAGCTTCGCTACGCCGAGTATGTGCTGGGCGTGCTCGATGCCGATGCGCGTGCGGCGGTCGAGCAGGAAGTGCGCACCGATCGTGCTGCGGCGGCGGCCGTGTCGCTGTGGCAGCGGCACCTTATGCCGCTGAGCGAAGACATCGCTCCGGTGCAGCCGGCCGAGTACGTCTGGGTACGCATCCGCGAAGCGGTCGGGCTGGACGCTTCCGTGTCACCACGCTCACCTGCCGCAACGGGATCGCAACGCACGGGCGGCTGGTGGAACAGCCTGCAGCTGTGGCGCTGGATCGGCGCCGGCGCCACGCTCGCCGCTGCGGCCAGCTTCACGCTGTGGTTCACCACGCCGCATGCGCCGCAAGCACCCGCCTCGGCCACGGCCGGTCCGGACTACATGGTCGCCAGCATCGCGCAGGACAACGGCGTCGCCGGCTGGACCGCGACGATGGATCTCAAGCAGTCCAGCATGGTGATCGTGCCGGCTACACCGGCAGCGCTCGGCGCCGACCGCTCGGCCGAGCTCTGGCTGGTGCCGCCCGGCGAGAAGCCGATTTCGCTGGGCGTGATCGCGCCGAACAAGCCGACCACCGTGCATCTGCGCCCCGACCTGCTGGCGCGCCTCAGCGCCAAGGCCCTGCTTGCCGTGTCCAACGAGCCGCTGGGCGGCTCGCCAACGGGCCAGGCAACCGGCCCGATCATCGCCAAGGGCGCCATCAGCGGCGCGTGATCCGCGGGTCGTCCGTCTGACGGATGACCCGCTCCTTGAGGCGTTGTGTCGCACGCCCTGCATCTCTCCCGGTTCGGCTGGCGTATCTCCATGGCTTCCCTGTTGAAGCCAGTTCACTTACCAGGAGATACGCCCATGAAGCTTGTCCATCGCAGCCGCGCTCTCTCCACCGCCTTCGCCCTCGCCTTAGCGGGACTCTGCGCCAGCACCGCTTTTGCCGCCACAGGCGACATGGCCGGCATGAGCATGGAGAAGACCGTCGAGGTCGGCGGCGCACCGATGTATCCCTCGAAGAACATCATCGAGAACGCGGTCAACTCCAAGGATCACACCACGCTGGTTGCGGCGGTCAAGGCCGCCGGCCTCGTCGACACCTTGTCGGGCCCGGGTCCGTTTACCGTGTTCGCGCCCACCAACGAGGCGTTCGCGGCGCTGCCCGCCGGCACCGTCGACACCCTGCTCAAGCCGGAGAACAAGGCTACGCTGACCAAGGTGCTCACGTATCACGTGGTCGCCGGCAAGGTGAGCGCGGCCGACGTGCTTGCACTGATCAAGAAGGGCGGCGGCAAGGCCGTGGTGAAGACGGTGGAAGGCGACTCGCTCACCTTCTCCAAGGACGCCAAGGGCGTGGCGATCACCGACGACAAGGGCAACACTGGCCACGTCACCATCGCTGACGTGAACCAGTCCAATGGCGTGATCCACGTGGTCGACACCGTACTGATGCCGTAAGCGCGAACGCCATTCCCGTTCCAGATGCGTTACCTCCCCTTTGCCCCGGCCCCGCCGGGGCGTTTTCTTTGCCGCGGCGACAGCGCTATGTTGGCGCGCCCACCCTGCTGAAGACACGCATGTCCCTGCCCAGCCCCATCAACCTGCAGCACTGGATCGCCCAGCATCGCCACCTGCTCAAGCCGCCGGTGGGCAACAAGTGCATCGTCGATGGCGACTTCATCGTGATGATCGTCGGTGGCCCCAATGCGCGCAGCGACTACCACCTCGACGAAGGCCCGGAATTCTTCTACCAGCTCGAAGGCGAGATGGTGCTGAAGGTGCAGGACGAGGGCGTCGCCCGGGACATTCCCATCCGTGCCGGCGAGCTGTTCTACCTGCCACCGCGCGTGCCGCATTCGCCGCAGCGCCTGCCCGATTCCATCGGCCTGGTGATCGAGCGCCGGCGACGCCCGGGCGAACGCGACGGGCTGCAGTGGTACTGCGCCGTCTGCAACCACAAGCTTTACGAGGAATATTTCGAGCTCAAGGACATCGAGCAGGATTTCCCGCCCGTGTTCGATCGCTTCCACGCATCGTTGACCGCACGCACTTGCCCGCAGTGCGGTGCCGTGCACCCGGCGCCCTGACACACAGGGGGCAAGATCACGGACTGCGTGCCATCCAGCGCTGCGCCATCCGTCGCAACGAGGCATCGGCGGTCGGATCGGCGACCAGCGCCTCGATCGGCATCCACGCCAGCGCCAGCGATTCGTCGCTGACGGCGAAGCACTCGCTGCCGGTGGCCCGCACGACGTAACGGACGTCGTAATGCCAATGACCCGGCTCGTTGCCGCGTGCCGGTATCCAGTGACGATCCAGATCGAAGATCGCCGGTTCCACCTGCAGATCCGCCAGGCCCGACTCCTCTTCCGCTTCGCGCAGTGCAACACGCGCCAGGTCGCGATCGCCGTCGGCGTGACCGCCGAGCTGCAGCCAGCGGCCGAGCTTGCGGTGATGGGTGAGCAGCACGCGTTCGCCGTCATTGCTCACCAGCCATGCCGATCCGGTGAAATGCCCGGGCGGATGGTGGCGGTGAAAAACCTCAGGCGAGGAGTCGAGAAAGGCCGCAAAAACGGCAGGGACCGCGGACGCCCCGTCCGCCGCAGAAAAACGCTGCAGTGCAGCGCGAAAAGAGACGGCCACAATATCCAGAACGTCGCTCCGACGGGCTTTGGCGAGCACGCGATTCTACGCGCCGTCGATGTGCCGCACGGCGCTTGTCGCCCCCATCCTCGTCGGCTATGGTTGCCCGTCACCTCCGCCTGCCGCGTGCCTGTTTCGCGGTGTCGCCATGGGGATGGCGTCTGTTTCCACGGGGAATCACCACATGCTTTTTCAGCGCGTCAAACCGCTTGACCAGATTCTTGCCACGGCCGAAAAGAAAAGCCTCAAGCGGCAGCTCGGTCCGATCCAGCTCACCCTGATGGGCGTCGGCGCCATCATCGGAACCGGTATCTTCGTGCTCACGGCCGAAGCGGGTCAGAAGGCCGGTCCGGGCATGATGATCGCCTTCATCATCGCGGCGGTGGTCTGCGGCCTGGCCGCTCTTGCCTATGCCGAACTCGCTTCGATGATCCCGGTGGCAGGCTCGGCTTACACGTACACCTACGGCGTGCTCGGCGAGGGCCTGGCATGGATCGTGGGCTGGGCGCTGGTGCTGGAATATGCGATCGCCGCGGGCACGGTGGCGGTAGGCTGGTCCGGCTACATGAATGGGTTCCTGCTGCACACCAATTTCTTCGGACTGGTCGGCGAGGGTGCGCTCGCGCTTCCCGAGTCGCTGCGGTCCGGCCCTTACGCCGGCGGCACGTTCAACCTGCTCGCCTTCCTGATCTCGATCGTGATCACCCTGCTGCTGATCGTGGGAACGTCCAAGTCGGCCAAGGTCAATGCCGTTCTGGTCGCCATCAAGATCGTGGCGCTGAGCGCCTTCATCCTCATCGCGGTCCCGGCTGCCAGCACGCCGAACTTCCATCCGTTCCTGCCCAACGGCTGGGGCAGCCCGCTAGGCGGCATTGGCGTGCTCGGTGCAGCTGCGTCGATCTTCTTCGCCTACGTGGGTTTCGATGCCGTCTCCACGGCAGCCGAAGAAACCAAGAACCCGAACCGCAACATCCCGATCGGCCTCATCGGCTCGTTGGCGGTGTGCACCGTCTTCTATTTGCTGGTGGGCTACGGCGCCGCGGGTGCGATCGGCATCCAGCCGCTGTTCGGGCCGGACGGGGTCGCGTTCCACCCGGGCAGCCCGGAGATGGCCGCCGCCTGCAAGGGTTCGGAGGCACTGGTGTGTTCGAAGGAGCCTCTGGCGCACGTGATCCGCATGCTGGGCCACGGCTCGATTGGCAACTGGATCGGCGGTGCCGCCGTCATCGCGCTGCCGTCGGTCATCCTGGTGATGATCTATGGCCAGACGCGCATCTTCTTCACGATGTCGCGCGACGGCCTGCTGCCTGGCGGCCTGTCCAAGCTGCATCCGCGCTTCAATACCCCCCACGTGCTCACCCTGATCACCGGCGTGGCCGTCTCCCTGTTTGCCGCGATGTTTCCCGTCGGCCTGCTGGCGGACATCACCAACTCCGGCACGCTGTTCGCCTTCATGATGGTGTCCATCGGCGTCATGGTGCTGCGAGTGCGCGAGCCGCAGCGCCCGCGTCCGTTCCGCACTCCGCTGGTGTGGATCATCTGCCCGCTGGCGATGATCGGCTGCCTGATGCTGTTCCTGAATCTCGGCGCGATCACGCTGAAGCTGTTCTTCGGCTGGGCAGCCATCGGGCTGGTCGTCTATTTCGCCTACGGTCGCCGCAAGAGCCATCTGGCCAACGGCACCGAGGCGGCCTGAGTTCATCCGCATCCGACCGATTCAAGCCAAGACGGCACGGTGAAAACCGTGCCGTCGTCTTTTCCGGAATAACCATGCTCAAGCAATTGCTCGCCCGCAAGACCAATTTCAGCGACGTCGTCGACGACAGCCACGGCCCCGGCCTGCGCCGCACGCTCGGGCCGTGGGGCATCACCGCGCTGGGCATCGGTGCGGTGATCGGCACCGGCATCTTCGTGGTCACCGGGACCGCGGCGGCCGAACATGCCGGACCAGCAGTACTGATCTCCTTCGTCCTGGCCGCGATCTGCAGCGCCTTCAGCGCGCTGTGCTACGCCGAGTTCGCCACCCTGATTCCCGTGTCGGGCAGCTCCTATTCCTACGCCTACGCCACCCTGGGCGAACTGGTCGCCTGGTTCATCGGCTGGAACATGGTGCTGGAATACGGCATCTCGGCCTCGGCCGTGGCCGCCAGCTGGACCGGCTACTTCACCAGCCTGCTCGACCACGTCGGCATCCACCTGCCGGTCGCGCTCACCGAGGCGCCGCTGGCATTTACCGGCGGCCACCTGGTGGCCACCGGCCATCTGCTCAACTTGCCGGCGGTCGCCATCGTGCTGGCGCTGACCTGGCTGTGCTACGTGGGTATCCGCGAATCGTCGGGACTGAACGCGCTGATGGTGCTGCTGAAGGTCGGCCTGATCCTGATGATCATCATCGCTGGCGCCCGCTACGTGAACACCGACAACTGGCATCCCTTCATCCCCGAACCGAAGGGCGACGGCGAGTTCGGCTGGTCCGGCATCTTCCGCGGCGCAGCGATGGTGTTCTTTGCCTACATCGGCTTCGAGGCGACCTCCACCGCGGCACAGGAATGCAAGAACCCCCAGCGCGACCTGCCCTTCGGCATCATCCTGTCGCTGGTCCTGTGTACCCTGCTGTACCTCGGCATGGCCGCGGTGATGACGGGCCTGGTGCCCTACACCGTGCTCAACACGGTCGACCCGGTGGTGACTGCGCTGCAAGGTCATGCGGAGCTGGGCTGGCTGCGCACCTGGGTGGAAGTCGGCGCGCTGATCGGCCTGTCCTCGGTGATCCTGGTGATGATCATCGCCCAGCCGCGCATCTTCATGATCATGGCCCGCGACGGCCTGCTGCCCAAGGTGTTCGCCAAGGTGCACCCGAAGCACCGCACGCCGCACATCAACACCCTCATCACCGGCTTCGGCATAGCCGTGCTGGCGGCGATTTTTCCGCTCGATTTGCTCGCCGACCTCACCTCGATGGGCACATTGATCGCCTTCACCGCGGTATGCGCCGGCGTGCTGATCCTGCGCTACACCGCGCCGGAACTGCCGCGCACCTTCCGTGTACCGTGGGCGCCAGTGATCTGCGTGGCCGGCGTGCTCAGCTGCCTCGGACTGCTCTACACGATGAACTGGTTCAACTGGGCCTTGATGGGCGCATGGACCGTGATCGGGCTGCTGATCTACTTCGGTTACGGCATGCGCCACAGCCACCTGCATGCGCCGAAAATCGATCAATAGCCTACTAAATGCGGCTATATTCCGCCCTCTTCCGCGAAATTGACTCTAACGTGTCGAATGAGCTGAAAGGACGCAGGCTTCCCGAAAGTGTTAACTCAATGTTTCGCAATGCATTGATACTTAACGTTTTTGTGAAAAAAACATCAATCGATCGGAACGGTTCGCACAGCCCGGGGTAGCGGAGTATGATCCGTGGTCCGCGGGTTGATCACTTGGCAGTGGGCCCCCGGATCGCCGCCCGGCGCGTCAGACAGGGTCAGCTCCTCATCCTGGCGCGCCGGGCAGCACTTTTGAGGTGAGAGGTGCTTGCCGCGTTCCGCGCAGAGCCTCGACAAACAAAAAGGCCGGCTTCACAGCCGGCCTTTCTTTTTTGCCGAACGGCAGCAGCAGGAATCAGCCGGCCTTCACCGCGTGCGACACGCACCAGCCCTTGGCGGCGACGGACTTGCCCGGGAACAGCTGGCAAGGACCGAAGCCGGTCGCTCCGCCACTGTAGAACTGGCAGTTCGCGCAGGTGTCGCCGGCCTTGTGCTTGGGATCCTTGGTCGCGTTGGCGTCTTCCACGTAACCGAGCGCCTTGGCGGTCGGATCCGATTCGGACACATGCGGCAGATCCGCGGCGCGCGCCAGGCGCGGCAGCGTACCGACCACCACCGCCGCAGCGGCCGTGCCGGCAGCGATCTTGAGGAATCGGCGACGCGACTCGTTGCTTTCTTCGTGGGACATTGGCAAACCTCCGTCGTGGATGAACTGCCGCTGGTGCGGCGATTGATGTCTGGATGCTACGCCGTTCGCCCCAATCTTTCCTGACTTGCGAGAATGCCTCGCATTATCCGGTGGCGGCGCAACGGGCCGTGCTATTCTTTTCTACCGTTTGGACGTCCAAATACTCATGTCACAAGTGCTTCCCGAGGGTATTTCCAGCGACGCTTTCTTCGCCTGTGCCGATGCTATCGTGCTGGCCGCCAAGGATCTCGCCGCACTGGGCTGGACTCCCGCCACCAGCAGCAACTTCTCGATGCGGCTGGACGATGCGCATGCTGCTATCACCATCTCCGGCCGCGACAAAGGCAAGCTCAGCCGCGCCGACATCATGCTCATCGACCTCAGTGGCAACGCCGTGGGTACCGACGCCCGACCCAGCGCGGAGACCGCCTTGCATACACAGGTCTACCGCTACTGGCCGGAGATGCAGGTAGTACTACACACCCATTCGCGCACGCAGAGCGTAGCCTCGCGTCTATTTGCCACACAGGGCGTGATCCGTCTCGAAGGCTGGGAGTTGCAAAAGGCGATCACCGGTTTCCACACTCACGAAAGCGTGCTGGAGATCCCGGTGTTTCCCAACACGCAGCACATGCCCGAGCTGGTGGCGCAGGTCGACGCCTGGCTGGACGCAGGCAAGCCGCTGCATGCATACCTGATCGATGGCCATGGCATCTACACCTGGGGCCGGACGATGGCCGAAACGCGCCGCCACCTGGAGGCGCTGGAATTCCTGCTTGCCTGCGAACTAGATCTGAGGAGGTTGTCCGCATGAGCCGTCTGCGCGTCTATGACGACACCAAACCGAACTCTGCCCTGGCCGAGCATCACGACCACCCATCCATCGCCCGCGAGCTGGGCGCGGTCGGCATCCGCTTCGAGCAGTGGCAGGCCAGCCAGCCGATCGCTCCGGGCGCCAGCCAGGAGGAGGTGATCGCTGCCTACCGCAGCGACATCGACCGCCTGATGGCCAGCGAGGGCTACCAGGCGGTGGACGTGATCAGCCTCAAGCCCGACCACCCGGACCGAGCCGCGCTGCGCCAGAAGTTCCTGGACGAGCACACCCACAGCGAGGACGAGGTGCGCTTCTTCGTCGCTGGCGCCGGGCAGTTCACCCTGCACATCGGCGGCAAGGTGTACGAGGTGCTGTGCGAACAGGGCGACCTGATCGGCGTACCCGACGGCACACCGCACTGGTTCGACATGAGCGAGTCGCCCTATTTCGTGGCGATCCGCCTGTTCACCAACAAGGAGGGCTGGGTCGCCAACTTCACCGGCACCGACATCGCCGGGCGTTTCCCGCGCATGACGCCGCGCGCCGCCTCCGGCGCCTGACCTTCGCACCAGCTTTGCCCAAGGACACCCATACGATGATCGAGATTCGCGCCATCGTCACCGACATCGAGGGCACCACCAGCTCGATCGATTTCGTCAGGGACGTGCTCTTTCCCTACGCGCGCAAGCGCCTGCCCGCCTTTGTCGAAACCCATGGCGACACGCCAGAGGTGCAGCACTGGCTGCATGAGGCGGCCAAGGAGGCCGGCATCATCGAGGCCAGCAGGCAGGAGATCATCGAGATGCTGCTGCGCTGGATCGACGAGGACCGCAAGTCCACCGCGCTCAAGGCACTGCAGGGCATGATCTGGAAGGATGGATACGAGGCCGGCGACTATCGCGCCCACGTCTATCCCGAAGTGCCGGCCCGCCTGCGGGCCTGGCGGGCGCAGGGCCTGAAGCTCTACGTCTACTCGTCCGGTTCGGTGCCGGCACAGAAGCTGTTCTTCCGCCACAGCGACGCGGGCGACCTGGGTCCGCTGTTCGCCGGCTATTTCGACACGCAGACCGGCCCCAAGCGCGAGGCCGCCTCGTACGCCGCCATCGCCGAGGCCATCGACGAGCAGCCGGCGCATATCCTGTTCCTGTCCGACATCGTGCAGGAGCTCGATGCGGCCCGCGCGGCCGGGTTCCAGACCGGCTGGCTGCTGCGCGATCCCGCACAGGCATCGGGTACACCGACCCATCCCGCGTACCCCGACTTCGACGCCATCACCGTCTGACCCGGCGAACCTCCGACATGCGCCTGCTGCTTACTGCCCTGCTCGCGTTCACTGCCGGCGCAGCGCTGACCATCGCGCTGGAACAGTCGCATCTCCGGGCGGCGACGGCGGCGCCCGTCGCGGCGGCCAGCACCGAGCCTGCCAGCGGTGTCCAGGATGCTCCCGCCGACGCATGGCCGGCCGACGCCCCGTCTCCCGAGCAGGTGCTCTACGCGCAACCGCACCTGCTGCAGCAGGCGCTCGATCGCCTGTCGCCGCGGGTCGCGGGCGTGCCGAATCTCTACCTGGTGAGCTTCGCTGGCGATGGCAGCGAGAATGTGTTCCGCAACGAGGCCGAATATGCTGCCCAGCTGTTCCGCCAGCGCTACGGCCAGCGGGCTCACACGGTGGTGCTGGCCAACAATCCGGCGACACTGGACACCTATCCGCTGGCCAGCTGGAGCAATCTGGAGACGGTGCTCGCCAGGCTGTCCCGGGTGATGGATCCGAACCAGGACATCCTGATGCTCTACCTCACCAGCCACGGCGATCCGGAACACACCCTGCTGGTAGACATGGATCCGCTGCCGTTGGATCAGATCGGCGCGCAGGATCTGGCCGGCATTCTCGCCGAGCATCCGTTCAAGTGGAAGGTGGTGGTGGTCAATGCCTGCTACTCGGGCGGGTTCGTGCCGCCGCTCGCGGGCGACGGCACCCTGGTGATCACCGCCGCGCGCGCCGATCGCAGCTCCTTCGGCTGCGGCAACGATTCAAATGCCACCTACTTTGGCCGCGCCTGGCTCGTCGATGCACTCAACCAGACCGCCGACCCGGTCGACGCCTTCCGGCGTGCGCAGGCGGAAGTAGCCCGCTGGGAACAGCAGGACAAGCTCACGCCCTCCGAGCCACAGATCTCCGTCGGCAGCGGCATCGACGCCCAGCTCGCGCGCTGGCGCCGGGGCGACCCGATCGGATCGGCGGTACCATTCCGCCCCGACGCGGGTGGCGAAGCCCCCGCCACGCGCTGAACCCCGGCTACTTTGCGGCGTGGCGTGCCGCCAGCACGACCGCCACGTCGGCCAGCGACAGCCCCCGCGAGCGCAGCAAGACCGTGAGATGGAAGACCATGTCGGCCGCTTCGCCGAGCAGCTCCTCGTCGCCCTGTACCACGCCGGCCAGCGCTGTCTCGACACCCTCCTCGCCCACTTTCTGCGCGATGCGCCGCACGCCGCTCTCGAACAGGCGCGTGGTGTAGCTGCCTTGCGGGCGCTCGGCGTGGCGTTGCGCGACCAGCGCGTCCAGTTCCGCGAGGAAGCCCAGCGGCGGGCGCACCGCATCGCCGAAACAGCTCGAGGTGCCGGTATGGCAGGTCGGGCCGTGCGGCAGCGCGCCGACCAGCAGCGTGTCCGCGTCGCAGTCCACGCGGATCGATTGCAGGGCCAGCACGTGCCCCGAACTCTCGCCCTTGGTCCACAGGCGCTGCTTCGAACGGCTGAAGAACGTGACGTGACCGGTGCGCTGCGTGGCCTCCAGCGCCGCGGCGTTCATGTAGCCGAGCATCAGCACCTCGCCGGTCTGTGCGTGCTGCACGATCGCCGGCAGCAGGCCATCGCCCTTGTTCCAGTCGAGGCGGGATAGGTCGGATTGGGGCTCGGTCATAGGGTGGGCCATGCGGGACAAGTGAATGAGGAAAAGCGAGGAGTGAGGAGTGAGGAGTGAGGAGTGAGGAGTGAGGAGTGAGGAGTGAGGAGTGAGAGAAGAGCGCAGAAACTGCGCGATCACCGATGCTTTTCTCTCACTCCTCACTCCTCTTTACTCACTCCTGACACGGACGCCATGCGCTCCCAGATACCGCTTCAACTCGGGAATCGCGATTGCACCGGAATGGAACACGCTGGCGGCCAGCGCGCCGTCCACGTCGGCATCGACGAACGCGTCGCGGAAATGCTCCGGCGCACCGGCACCCCCAGAGGCGATCAGCGGCACGTGGCAGATCGCGCGGGCCGCGCGCAGCTGCTCCAGGTCGTAGCCCTGACGCACGCCGTCGCTGCCCATGCAGTTGAGCACGATCTCGCCGGCACCGCGGCGCTGCGCCTCGGCCATCCAGTCCAGCGTGCCGCGTGCGAGCGCCTGGGTTTTACCGGGGTCACCGGTGTACTGGCGCACACGCCACTGGCCATCAGCGTCGCGCAGCGAATCGATGCCCACCACCACGCACTGCACGCCAAACGCCTGCGCCAGTTCGTCGATCAGTTCGGGCCGCTCCAGCGCGGGCGAATTCACCGAGATCTTGTCGGCCCCGGCGTGCAGCACGGCACGCGCCTCGTCCACCGAGCGGATGCCACCGGCGACGCAGAATGGAATGTCGATCACCCGCGCCACGCGCTCGACCCAGGCGCGGTCCACGCTGCGGCCCTCCGGGCTGGCGGTGATGTCGTAGAACACCAGCTCGTCGGCGCCTTCGTCGCGGTAGCGCAGCGCGAGATCGACGATCTCGCCCATCACCACGTGATCGCGGAAGCGCACGCCCTTGACGACCTGGCCGTCGCGCACGTCGAGGCAGGGAATGATGCGGCGGCTCAGCATGCCAGCGCTTCCTCCAGGGTAAAGCGGCCTTCGAGCAGCGCCCGTCCGAGGATCACGCCGCGCGCGCCCACGTCGCGGGCGGCGCGAATGTCGGCCAGCGACCGTACCCCTCCTGACGCCTGCGCGGCCAGCTGCGGCGCGATGTCCGCGAGGTGGCGATACAGATCCAGATTGAAGCCGGCGAGCATGCCGTCGCGATCGATATCCGTGCACAGCAGGTGGTGGGCACCGTGCGCCGCGTACCAGGGCGCCAGCTCGTCCAGCGTGCGCGCCTCGGTTTCGGTCCAGCCGGCGCTGGGCAGCGTCCAGCGATCATCGATGCGGCGCGTGTCGAGCGCGATCGTGATGCGCTCGCCACCCCAGGTATCCAGCCAGCGGGCAACCGTCTCCGGCTCGCGAATCGCCACGCTGCCCAGCACCACGCGCTGCACGCCGACATCGAACAGACGCCTGAGGTCATCTTCCTCTCGCACGCCGCCGCCGGCCTGCACCTGCAGGCCATCGGCCGCCATCGCCCGGATGACCGCCAGATTGTCGAGCTTGCCGGAGCGCGCACCGTCCAGATCCACCACATGCAGCCAGAGCGCACCGTCGTGCAGATAACGCCGGGCCAGCTCGCCCGGATCGTTCGAATACGTCGTCTGCTGCGCATAGTCGCCTTGGCGCAGGCGGACCACGCGGCCATCGCGAAGATCGATCGCGGGAATGATGTCGAAGCTCATAGGCTGAGGAAATTCCTGAGAAGTCTCGCGCCGACAGCGGCCGAGCGCTCGGGATGAAACTGCATCCCATGGAAATTGCCGCTCGCGATCACCGCCGAGAACGGGCCACCGAAATCGGCCGTGGCGAGCGTGTAGTCGCCGACCGGCACCGCGTAGCTGTGCACGAAATAGGCCTGCTCGCCGGCCGTCATTCCCGCCAGCAGCGGATGCTCGCGCACCGGCTCCAGCGCGTTCCAGCCCATGTGCGGCACGCGCAGGCCCGGTGCCTCATGGAAGCGGCGCACCGGGGCATCGATCACGCCCAGGCACTCGGTGTCGCCCTCTTCCGAATGCATGCACAGCAGCTGCATGCCCAGGCACACGCCCAGCACCGGCTGGGTCAGTGAACGCATCAACTCGACCAGCCCAAGCTCGCGCAGCCGCGCCATGCCCGGACCGGCCGCGCCCACGCCCGGCAGGATCACCTTGTCTGCGCCGCGGATGGTGTCCGGATCGGAAGTGAGCGCGGCCTCCACACCCAGGCGCTGCAGCGCGTAGCGCACCGAGCCGATGTTGGTGCCGCCGGCATCGACGAGAACAACGGACATCACAGCGTTCCCTTGGTGCTGGGCAGTTCGCTGCCCTCGCGGCGGATCGCCTGGCGCAGCGTGCGCGCCACCACCTTGAAGCAGGCCTCGACCATGTGGTGCGCGTTGTCGCCCTTCACGGTGAGGTGCAGGTTGGCCCCCAGCGTTTCGCACAGCGAGCGGAACACGTGCGGCACCAGCTCGGTGGGGATGTCGCCCACTCGCTCGCGCGGGAAGCTGCCCTCGAACACGAAGTACGGCCGGCCGGAGAGATCCAGCGCGGCGCTGGCGAAGGACTCGTCCATCGGCAGCGTGAAGCCGTAGCGGCCGATGCCACGCTTGTCGCCCAGTGCCTGCTTCAGCGCCTGGCCGAGGGCCAGCGCGCTGTCTTCCATCGTGTGGTGCTCGTCGATGTGGGTATCGCCCTTGCAGGTCAACTCCAGCGCGAAGCCGCCGTGCTTGCCGATCTGCTCGAGCATGTGGTCGAAGAAGCCCAGCCCGGTGCGGATCTTCGGCTCGGCCACGCGATCCAGATCGACGTTTACCGTGATGCGGGTTTCCTTCGTGTTGCGCTGGACCGTGGCGGTGCGTGGCGCGTCGAGCAGGCGGTGCGCGACCTCATCCCACGACTCGCCCTGTGGCCCCACGCGCAAACCGCGCACGCCCAGATTGGCGGCGAGTTGCAGGTCCGTCTCGCGGTCGCCGATGACGGCCGAAGCGGCCCGACTCCAGCCGTCGTCGGCAAGGTAGTGGCGCAGCATGCCGATGCCCGGCTTGCGCGTGTCCAACCCTTCGTGCGGAAAGCTGCGGTCGATCAGCTGCTCGCGGAACGCGATGCCCTGCGACGCCAGGATGCGCAGCAGCAGCGCGTGCGGTCCGTCGAAGTTTTCCTGCGGAAAGCTCGCGGTGCCCAGTCCGTCCTGATTGGTGACCATCACCAGCTCGTAGCCGGCGGCAACGCAGCGCTGCAGCGCGCCGATCACCCCGGGCAGCAGCTCGAGCTTGGCGTAGCTGTCGATCTGCTCGTCCGGCGGCTCGACGATGAGGCAGCCGTCGCGGTCGATGAAAAGGATCTTGCGGCTCATGAAGTTTTTTTCCTTGCCGATCCCTCGGCAACAACCCGGCCATCCATGGCCGGACTCTTCAATGTTGAAAGCACGTCCAGCACGCGGGCATTTTCCTCCGGCGTGCCGATGGTGATGCGAAGCGTGTCGCCCAGGTTCGGATAGCGGCGAACGTCGCGCACCACGATGCCGGCGGCGAGCAGGCGTTGGTAGACAGCGCCCGCATCATCGAAGCGCACGGCGAGGAAGTTCGCCTGCGACGGCAACACCTCGAGCACACCGGGCACGGCGGCCAGCGCGTCGGCCATGCGCGAGCGCTCGATCTTGATCTGATCGATATGCCCGCGCGCCAACGCCTGCCCGGCCGTCGACAGCGCGGCCAGCGCAGCCTCCACGCAGGGCAACGGCAGCGGATACGGCGGCATGATCCGGCGCAGCAGCGCAATGACCTCGGCATTCGCCAGCAGCGTGCCGATGCGCGCACCGGCCAGCGCCCAAGCCTTGGACAATGTGCGCAAAATGGCGACGTGCTCGTAGCGATCGATGAGGCCAGCCATGCTCGGCGCATCGGCAAATTCGACATACGCCTCGTCGACGATCAGCAGCGCGCGACCGGCCAGCGCCTGCGCCAGCCGCTCGATGGCCGCCGATGCGATCACCTGCCCCGTCGGATTGTTCGGCGTGCAGACGAACACCAGCTTCACCGCCGGCGTCATCGCCGCCAGCACGGCGTCCACGTCCAGCGTGAAGTCGACGGCCAGCGGCGCCTCGATCACTGCGGCGTTCTGGATGCGCGCGCACACGGCGTACATGCCGAACGTGGGCGGCTGGATCAGGATCGCGTCCTCGCCCGCACGGCAGAACGCGCGCACCAGGAGGTCGATCGCTTCGTCGCTGCCGCGGCCTACCAGCAGTTGGTCGCGGCGCACGCCATACAAGTCCGCGAGCGCATCGACCAAGGCGGCCGGTTGCGGATCGGGATAGCGGTGGCAGCCCGCGCCCGCCTCGCCGAACGGCGCCCACGCGGACTCGTTGGCATTGAGCAGGATCTGCCCGCCGCTGGCTTCCATCCTCGCCGAGGAATACGGCTGCATGGCGCGGATCTCCGCGCGCGCCAGATCGAGCACGCTCATGCGCGACCCTCCAGCGCGTCCAGCCGCATCGACACGGCACGGCGGTGCGCTTCCAGTTGCTCGGCGGCAGCCAGTGTCACCGTGCATGGGCCAATGTTGCGCAGGCCCTCGGCGCTCACTTCCTGCACGCTGATTTGCTTGACGAAGCTGGCCACCGACACGCCGCTGTAACTGCGCGCGTAGCCGTAGGTGGGCAGCACGTGGTTGGAGCCGCTGCAGTAGTCGCCCACCGACTCCGGCGTCCAGGAACCTAAGAAGATCGACCCCGCGCTTTCGATGCCGTCGAGCAGCGCGCGCGGCTCGGCGGTCTGGATGATCAGGTGTTCGGGCGCATAGCGGTTGCTCACCTCGACCGCCTGGGTCAGCGAGTCCACCGCGATCAGGCGGCTCTGCGCCAGCGCCTTGAACGCGGTCTCGCTGCGCGGCAGCGTCGCTACCTGCCGCTGCACTTCCGCGGCCACGGCGTCGAGCAGCGCGGCCGACGGGCTGAGCAGCACCACCTGCGAATCCGGCCCGTGCTCGGCCTGCGACAGCAGGTCGGCGGCGACGAAGGCGGGGTTTGCGCCGTCGTCGGCGATCACCAGCACCTCGGACGGACCGGCCGGCATGTCGATGGCGGCACCTTCCGGATCGCCCGACACCTGCAGCTTGGCCTCGGTCACCCAGGCGTTGCCCGGGCCGAACAGCTTCTCGCACTTGGGCACGCTGTCCGTGCCGTAGGCCATCGCGGCGATCGCCTGCGCGCCGCCGAGCTTGAACACGCGGTGCACGCCGGTGATGCGCGCCGCGTACAGCACGGCTTCGTCGCAACGGCCGTCGGCGCGCGCGGGCGAGCACAGCACCACCTCGCGACAACCGGCGATCGCCGCCGGCACGCCCAGCATCAGCGCAGTGGACGGCAGCGGCGCGGTGCCGGCCGGCACGTACAGGCCGACCCGGGTGATCGGGCGCAGCATGCGCTCCACGCGTACGCCCGGCGCCGTGTCCACGCCCACCGGCGTGGGCTGAGACGCGCGGTGGTAGGTGTCGATGCGGCTGGCCGCCTCGCGGATCGCCGCCTTCAGCGCTTCATCCAGGCTGGCCTCGGCCGCGTCAAACTCGGCCGCGGTGACTTCGATGGCGTCCAGCGCGCAGCGGTCGTACTTCGCGCTCAGCTCGCGCAGCGCAGCGTCGCCGTGCGCGCGCACCTGGCCGATGATCACCGCCACGCCCTGCTTGAGTTCGTCCGCGCGGGCCTGCGCCGGGCGCGCCAGCGCCTCGCGCCGGGCGGTTTCGTCGAGTGCGTTCCAGTCCAGCCGCTTCATCGTCTCGTATCCTCGCGCCCGCTCAGGCGAGCATCTTTTCCACCGGCAGCACGAACATCTCGCGCGCGCCGGCCTTCTTGATTTCTTCCAGCTGGCGCCAGCTCACCTCGCCCGCGCACAGCGCCTGCAGCATCAGCTGGTCGGGCTGGCCGGCCACCGGCAGCAGCGTGGGCTGCGGGCCGCCGGGCAACAGGCGGGTGACCGCCTCCAACGTGCTGCGCGAGGTCTGCAGCAGCAGCAGCCGCGACTCGCGCACCTGGATCACGCCGTCCAGCCGCTTGAGCAGCAGCTCGATCATGTCGCCGCGCTCGTCCGCCGGCAGCGTCTGCGGGCCGGCCAGCACGGCCTCGCTTTCCAGCAGCACCTCGACCTCGCGCAGTTGGTTGGCCACCAGCGTGCCGCCGCTCTGCACCAGGTCGCAGATGGCGTCGGCGGTGCCAAGCTTGGGCGCGATCTCGACCGAGCCGGCCAGCGTCACCACTTGGGTATCGACGCCCTGGGTGCGCAGCCAATCACCGAGCAGACCGGGATAGGAGGTGGCGACGCGCTGCCCACCGAGATCACTGGCACGCTCGTAAGCCATATCGTGTGGCACGGCGATCGACAGCCGGCAGCGTCCGAAGCCGAGCGGGCGCCACTCGTGCAAGGGGGCCGCATCCACACCGCCGGTGAGCTGGAACTCGTTGAGCACGTTGCGCCCGACGATGCCCAGGTCGCACACGCCCTGTGCGATAAGCCCGGGAATGTCGTCATCGCGCACCAGCAGCAGGTCCACCGGCTCGCCCTCGCCGAAGCAGAACAGCTTGTCGCGGCTCTGCCGGAAGGTGAGGCCGCAGCGGGTGAGCAGGTCCAGCGCCGGCTCGGTGAGCCGACCGGATTTCTGCATCGCAATGCGCAGGCGATCGCGCGTTTTCATGACTTGTCCTTTTTCAATGCCGCGCGGCGCCGCGCACCGCGCGCGGCCGCCGCCAGATAGCCGCCGTTGCCCTGGTTTAGATAGCGCGCCACCCGGCCGATGGTGGTGATGCTCACCGCGGTGCGCTCGTGGATCTCGCGATAGGCCACGCCGTCGAGCAGGTAAGGCACCACGCGCCAGCGATCGACCAGCACTTCCAGCTCCGCCGGCGTGCACAGGTCGTGCAGGAACGCCGACATTTCCTCGGCGTTCTTCAGCGACAGCAGGGCCTCGCACAGGCTCAGCTCGGCGGATGCAGCGGGTGTCTCGGGATCGACGGAGCGACGCTTCATAATGTACTAACGCGTTAATACAATACGACGAGTCTAACGAGGCGACAGAGGCTTGTCGAGCGGTGCGGCCGGAGGCATTCAGCCGCAGCGGGCAGCGTGGCCCGGTTGAGGGGCTTCCTGCCGGCCGGGCGTTGCATGGAGGCGCCCTGGAGCGCCGGGCGCGTCAGCGTGACGAGCGCGCGCGGCCCACGGCCACCGCGTCGAGACGGGCAGCCAGTGCCTCGATGAAATGCTCGTCGAGGACCGCCCGCACGGGTACGCGCCACCAGCCCGGCCGGGCAAATCGCCGGCACTTGATCGCGTCCTTGTCGGTCATCAGCAGCGGCGCATCGCCGGCCACGGCCAGGTCCTCCGGCAAGAACGCGTGGTGATCGGCGAAGGCGTGCCCCACCACCGTGAGCCCCTGCGCGCGCAGGCTGTCGAAAAAGCGATCGGGGTGGCCGATAGCGGCAACGGCGTGGACCGGCTCGCCGACGAACTCGGCCAGCGGGCGCGTAGCGTCATCCATCAGCGACACTGCCGTTCCACCCGCGAGGCGCATGGCGAATTCGCCCTGCTCTGCCTCGCCGTTGCAGACGCGAAAATCGACGCGGCGCAGGCGCGACAGCGGCTCGCGCAGCGGACCTGCCGGAAGCAGGCGGCCGTTGCCGAAACGGCGGGCGCCGTCGATCACGCAGATCTCCACGTCGCGGGCCAGCGCATAGTGCTGCAGGCCGTCGTCGGCGATCACCACGTTGCAGCCGGCTTCGAGCAGCAGCGCCGCGGCCGCGGGACGATCCCGCCCCACCGCCACGGATACGCCGCTGGCGCGGATCAGGCAGGGCTCGTCACCGAACTGCGCCGGGTCGGGATCGTCGCCCAGCAACGCCGGTTCACGCTGCGTGCCGCCGTAGCCCCGGCTGACCACGCCCGGGCGCCAGCCGCGCGCGATGAGTGCCTCGACCAGCGCCAGGGTGAGTGGCGTCTTGCCGGTACCGCCGGCGGTGAGGTTGCCCACCACCACCACCGGTACCGCCAGCCGCGTGCTGCGCAGCCAACCGATGCGGTAAAGGGCGCGGCGCAGTGCGGTGAGCGCGCCGTAGAGCCAGGCCAGCGGGCAGGTCCAGATCGGCGCGCCGCGCGTGCCGTACCAGCTCGCCTGCAGCGTGTCGGCCAGCGCCATCGGCCGATCAGTCGCTGGCGGGCTGGTGGAACTGCATGCGATGCAGCGCCGCGTAGTGGCCCTGCATCGCCAGCAGCTCGGCGTGCGTGCCGCGCTCCACGATGCGTC
The DNA here is from genome assembly GCF_044904665.1 of Dyella ginsengisoli. Taxonomy (NCBI): domain Bacteria; kingdom Pseudomonadati; phylum Pseudomonadota; class Gammaproteobacteria; order Lysobacterales; family Rhodanobacteraceae; genus Dyella; species Dyella ginsengisoli. Next base: position 401,423 of record NZ_JADIKM010000003.1, on the reverse strand, counting down.
CCTGATCCATCACGGCGATCTGGTCGGCGCCCTCGATGGTCGACAGGCGATGGGCGATCACCAGTGTGGTGCGGTCCTTCATCAGATGCTGCAGGGCCTGCTGGATCAATCGCTCCGATTCGGTGTCCAGCGCGCTGGTGGCTTCGTCCAGCACCAGGATCGGCGCATTCTTGAGAATCGCCCGTGCGATGGCGATGCGCTGGCGCTGGCCACCGGAGAGCATGCCGCCGCCCTGCCCGATCGGGCTGTGCAGCCCCTTGGGCATGCGACTGATGAATTCCATCGCATTGGCTGCCGCGGCCGCCGCCTCGATATCCGCCTCGCTGGCACCGGCCAGTTCGCCGTAGGCGATGTTCTCGGCCACCGTGCCGTCGAACAGCACCACGCTCTGGCCCACCCAGGCGATCTGCCGGCGCAGGGAACCCAGCGTGTAGGCGAGATAGTCCTGACCGTCCAGCACGATGCGGCCGGCACTCGGCTCGTAGAAACGCGGCAGCAGGCTGACCAGGCTGCTCTTGCCGCTACCCGAGCGACCGACCAGTGCGGTGACTGTTCCGGGCGCGCAGTGCAGGTCGACCCCGCGCAGTGCCTGGGCCTCGCTGCGCGGATACTGCAGGCGGACGCCTTCGAACACGAGATCGCCGCGGGTGCGCGCCAGCGTCAGCGTCCCTTCGTCGCGTTCGGGCGTCTCATCGATGACTTCGAACAGATCCTCGGCGGCCGAGACGCCACGCTGGATGTTCGCCTGCACGTTCGCCAACCGTTTGAGGGACGGCATCATCGCGCCCATCGCGGTGAGCACGGCGATGAAGACACCCGAGGAGATCTTGTCGATCTGCTCGGGGCGGGTGCCGAGGTAGACCAGCACGGCGAGCGCGAACGCGGCCACCGTCTGGATCGCCGTGCTGGACATTGCGCTGGTGGCGGCGATCTTCAGGTTGAGGCGACGGGTGCGCTGGGTCACGTCGTCGAAGCGTTGCGCCTCGTGCGGCTGGCCGCCGTAGATGCGTACCTCACGGTGTGCCCCCACCGATTCCTCCACCGTGCCGGTGACCGAACCCATCGAACCCTGGATGCGCCGGCTGATCGCGCGATAGCGCTTGCTCACGATGCTGGCGATCAGCACCACCAGCGGGATCATCACCAGCAACGCGGAGGTGAGATAGGCACTGGTGGAAATCATCACATAGAACATGCCGACGACCGTGACGCCTTCGGTCACCGCGATCTTCACTGCATCAGTCGAGGCGGAGGCGACCTGCTCGGACGTATAGGTAATGCGCGAGATCTGCTGGCCGGACGGCTCGGCGCCGAAGAACGTCGCGGGCAGGCGCAGATAGGCGGCGAAGACGTCGCGCTGGATGGTCTGCACCACGCTGCGACCGATATAGGCGATGCCGTAGTTGCTGACGAAGGTGCCGATGCCGCGCACGGCGAAGATCGCCATGATCCAGATCGGCATCCAGAAGATCAGATAGGGATCCTTGTTCGCGAACAACTGGTCGAACATCGGCTGGAGCAGCTTGGTGAACACGGCCAGGCCGCCGCCATCGACCGCCATACCCACCAGCGCGAGCAGGCCGATGCCCCAGTGGCGTCGGGTGTAACCGAGCAGGCGACCATAGACGCGCCGCGTCTGCGCGTCCCACAGGGCCGGTTTTTTGCCGCTGCTCAACGCGCCGGCTCCTCGGTCGGCGTGGTGGCAATCGACAATTTGGTAAAGCCCAGCTGGCCCAGCGCATCCATCGCGGTGACCACGTATTGATGCGGGGTCATCGCGTCGGCGCGGATAACCACCTGTCCGTCACGGCGGTCGCCCGCGTTCTGTTCGAGCATGCGCTTGAGCGGCTCGATGCCCTCGCCCATCACCTCGTCGCTGCCCACGTAGAAGCGCCCGTCACGGTCGATCATCACCGTGAGCAGCGGCGCCTGCGCATCACGATCCTCGGCACTGGCCTTGGGCAGGGTTACCTGCATGCGCGAGTGCTGCACGAAGGTGGTGGTAAGCACGAAGAACATCAGCAGGGTCAGCAGCACGTCGATCAACGGGATGACGTTGATCTCGAAATCGTCGCGGCGACGGTCCGAACCGATACGCATCGCCGCTTACCCTGCCGCCGGCGCACGGCGCGAACGCGGCGCCGCCGGGCTGGCCGGGGCGCCAAGGGTGAGGTCGTCCAGCAGGGCGATCGCCTCTTTCTCCATCGCCACGCAGTACCCGGTGACGCGCGAGCGGAAGTAGCGGTGCAGCACGTAGGCGGGAATCGCCACCACCAGGCCGCTCGCCGTGCAGATCAGCGCCTCGCCGATGCCGCCGGCCATCTTCATGGGATCGCCGACGCCGCCCCTCATCACGTCCAGGAACATGCGGATCAGGCCGATCACGGTGCCGAACAGGCCGAGCAGCGGACCGATCAGCGCGATCGTGCCGAGCGTGTTGAGGTAGCGCTCCATGCGGTGCGCCACGTGCCGGCCGGTATCTTCCAGCCGCTCCTTGATGATCTCGCGCGAACGGTCGCGCACGGCCAGCGCCGAGGCGAGCAGCTCGCCCAGCGGCGAACCGCCGGCCAGCGCCTCGAGATGCTGCGGATCGAGCTTGCCGCTGCGCGCCCATTCACGCACTTCGGCGCCCAGCCCCGGCGGCAGCACCGAAGCACGGCGCAGCGACCAGAAGCGCTCGAGCACGATCGCCAGCGCGATCGCCGAACAGAACAGGATGGGCGCCATGGCCCAACCGCCAGCCATCAGGATTTCCAGCACGACGACTCCCGCACGATGCAGCCAAGAACGAAGCGGGGATCATACCAGTCCACCACGGTGGTTCCGTGGGCTGCGTCCGGATGCGGAGGATCGAACCGGCCAGCCTATTTTTCTCGCCAGTAGCGGCGCTGCCGGCGCCGTTCCTCCGCGGTGACCGAGGCCGGGCCGCGCGCGGGGAAATCCAGGCGTATCGCCCCGGTAGTCGCGGTATTGCGCAGCACCACCCCGGCCGCGGCGTAGCGCGCCACGACGTCCGGGTGCGGATGGCCGAAGCGGTTGTGCCAGCCGGCCGAGACCAGGCCCATGGCCGGATGCAGCGCCTGCAGGAACGCCTCGGAGGATGAGGTCTTGCTGCCGTGATGCGGCACGCTCAGCACCAGCGGCCGGCCCGCCGGTACCGCGGCGGCAACGGTGGCCTCGACGCGCCGGGTGATGTCCCCGGTGAGCAGCAGCCGGTCCGCGCTGCCGCCCACCAGCAGCACGCACGAGCGGTCGTTGCCCTCACGCTCGCCACCGCGCGGACCGAGCATGCGGAACGTCACGCCGTCCCACGTCCATGCCTGCCCGGCGACACAGCTGTCCATTCGTAGCAGTAGCCGCGTCGGCTCGCCGCTGAGCCGCAGGATCGGCGCATAGGCGGCCAGCACCGCGTCGGCGCCGCCCGCGTGATCGTTGTCGGCATGGCTGATCACCAGCGCATCGAGACGACGCACACCCAGCGCATGCAGCGAGGGCACCACCGCGGCGGCGCCAACGTCGAAGCCCGACGGATAGCGCGCCCCGGCGTCGTACAGCAGCGTGTGATGCCGCGTGCGCACCACCATGGAGAGCCCCTGCCCCACGTCGAGCATCCAGACTTGAAAAGCAGACGACGGGATCGGCGCCTGCATCGGCCACAGCAGCGGCAGGAACAGGCAGGCGCCAAGCCAACGCGAGGGCGTACCCCGCGGCGCCAGCAGCCACAGCGCACCGACCGATGCCAGCAACAGCGCCCACGGCGACACAGCCGGCAGATACCAGGACGCACCCGGCAGCTCGGCCAGCCAGGCCAGCATGCGCCAGAGCTGGTGCGCCACCGCACCGGCAAGCCACAGCGGCACGAACGCCAGTGGCGGACACGACAGCATCAGCAACACGCCGCACAACGCCAGCGGCACCAGCACGAAACTCACCACCGGCACGGCGAGCAGGTTCGACAGCGCCCCCAGCAGCGACGCCTGCCCGAAGAACCACAGCGTGAGCGGCAGCAGCGCGATCGTCATCACCCACTGGCCCGCGGTGAGGTCGCGCAGGAATCCAGCCCATCCGCGTCGTGGCGACCCCAGGCACAGCATCAGGAAGGCCACGCCCACGAAGGACAGCCAGAACCCCGCCGACAGCACCGCCAGCGGATCCACCAGCAGCATCGCCAGCGCGGCCAGCGCCAGACCATGTGCCGCGCTGACGTGGCGTCGCCCGCTGCGCGCCACGACCACCACGGCAATCATCAACAGCGTGCGCAGCGTGGGCAGCCCCATCCCGGCCAGGGCGCCGTATCCAGAAGCAGCGACCAATGCTCCCAGCGCCTGTGCCTGCAGGCGCGGCCGGCGCAGGGCCAGGGCGGGCCACAGCCAGTAGAGCAGGCCCGCGAGTCCCGCGCCGAAGCCCGCTGCCACACCAACATGGAAGCCGGAAATGGCGAGCAGGTGCGACACGCCGTTGGCCCGCGCCACCGACCAGTCGTCTGCCGAAAGGCCTCGCGTATCACCAACCGCGAGGGCGCGCAGCAAGGCGGCATCGTGCGCGTCGCTCACCCGCCGGTCGATGCCGTCGGCCAGCACTCCTCGTAGTCGGTCGACACAGCGACCGGCGGCCATGCGGTGGTTCAGGGCGCTTTTCCGCACGTAACCGTTGGCGACGATGCCGCGCTCCAGCGCACGGCGCTCGCTGTCGGCACCGCCAGGATTGATCATTCCACGTGGGCGCTTCAAGCGAAGCTGCAGCCGCCACGTATCGCACGGCAGCACCGCGGGAGGAGCTTCGTACCATGCCACCTGGACGCGCCCGTGCAAGGCGATGGGCCGGCCATCCAGCGTGGCCGATTGCACGGCCAGCGCGAAGCGGATGCCGTCCGGGCGGGTATCCGGCAGATCGATGATCCGGCCGATGGCGACCAGGTCCTCGCCCTCAAGCGAAGGAGACAGCCTCGCCTGCATCGCCCATGCGCCGTGCAGCATCGCCCAGCCCAGGCCCAGGGCAACCCATCCCGATAATCGCCAGCGGCGCCGACACCAGGCCGCGACAGCGAGCGCCAGGCTGGCGATCACCGCGGCGGCAAGCCACCCGCCCGCGGGCAGTGCCGGCCAGCACTGCACCGCCAGCACGCCGAGCAGCAGCGCCACGCTGCAGGGAATGAGTCCGACCAAACCGGGTTGCCTTGGCGACATCCTTGCGCCTGCCGTGGGAAGCCAACGGCAAGGCTAACGGCGCCGACGCACCCGCATGGGCAAGGTCGACGTAGGCGTTCGCCACGGCGCGAAGCGAGGGGACGCCCCGGATGAGGCTTACATCTCGCGCAGCAGCGCCGCCGGATCGGTGCGCGGCTGCTCGGTGAGCACGCCGTTGTGCAGCACCAGGGTGCGATCCATCCGCGCGGCCAGGCGTGTGTCGTGGGTGACCAGGATGAAGCTGGTGCCGATCTCGCGATTGAGTTCCAGCATCAGCGCGTAGACCTGCGCCGCGTTGGCCTCGTCGAGGTTGCCGGTCGGTTCGTCACCCAGCACGCAGGCCGGCCGGGTGACCAGCGCGCGCGCCACCGCGCAGCGCTGGCGCTCGCCGCCGGACAGCTCCGACGGCTTGTGCTGCAGGCGGGCGGCCAGGCCGACGCGACCGAGCAGTTCGCCCGCCTCGCGCTGCGCCTGCGCAATGCCCACGCCACGGATCAGCAGCGGCATGCACACGTTCTCCAGCGCGGTGAACTCGGGCAGCAGGTGGTGGAACTGGTAGATGAAACCCAGCGAGCGATTGCGCACGCGGCCGCGCTCGGCGTCGGAGAGCGAGGAGAGCAGGCGCCCGTCCACCTCCACTTCGCCGGTCGTGAGCGTGTCCAGGCCGCCCAGGATGTGCATCAGCGTGCTCTTGCCCGAGCCGGACGCGCCCACGATCGCCGCCGTCTGCCCGCGCTTGAGCTCGAAGCTCACGTCGGTGAGCACGTCGGTGTGGAGGTCGCCCTCGCGGTAGCTCTTGGCGATATGGCTGGCGCGCAGCACCACGTCGTTGCTTGCGTTCATCGGCTTACTCATAGCGCAGCGCCTGCGCCGGCTGCGTGCGCGAGGCACGCCACGCGGGATAAAGGGTGGCCAGCAACGAGAACAGGAAGGTGACCAAGGCCACCCAGCCGACGTCGGCCGCATCGAGCTTGCTGGGCACGTTGGAGATGTAATAGACGTCAGGCGACAGGAACTGCACGTGGAACACGTCCTGGATCCAGTCGACGATGGCCGGCAGCTTCCAAGACAGCAGCGAACCCAGGCCCACGCCGAAGCCGATGCCGACGAATCCCACCAGCAGCCCCTGCACCATGAACATGCCCATGATGCTGCGCGGCGTGGCGCCGAGCGTGCGCAGGATGGCGATGTCGGCCTGCTTGTCGGTCACCAGCATCATCAGCATCGAGATCAGATTGATCACCGCCACCAGGATGATCAGCGAGAGGATGATGAACATCACCTTCTTCTCCATCGAGATGGCGGAGAAGAAGTTGCTGTTTTCCTGCATCCAGGTGCGCACGCTGTAGAGCTGGCCGAGCTGGTCGCTCAACTGGCGCGCCACCGTGCCCGCGTTCCACAGATCGTCCAGCCGCAGGCGAATGCCGGTGGGGCCGGACAGGCTGCCCAGCTTTTCCGCATCGGTCATGTTGATCAGCACCAGGCCCGAGTCGTACTGCTGCATGCCCAGCTCGAAGATGCCCGCCACGCGAAAGCCGCGGATGCGCGGCACCGAGCCCATCGGCGTGGCGCGCAGCTGGGGCACGTACATGGTGACGTGATCGCCCACGTTCACCCCCAGCGTCATCGCCAGCTCCTTGCCCAGCACGATGTTCCAGCCGCCGGGCGTGAGCGAGTCGAACCGGCCCTGCACCATGTGCTTGTCGATGTCCGACGTCTTCGGTTCCAGCGCCGGCTCGATGCCGCGGACGATGGCGCCGTTGGAACCGTAGCTGCCCTGCAGGAAGGCCTGTATCTCCACGTAGGGCGCAGCGCCCTTCACGTGCGGATTGCGCTGGGCGAGCGCCACCGTGCCGGGCCAGTCGTGGATGCTCTCGCCCACCCCGGAGATCGTGGCGTGCGACACCGCACCGAGGATGCGCGTGCGCAGCTCGTTGTCGAAGCCGTTCATCACCGACATCACGGTGATCAGCGCCATCACGCTGATGCAGATGCAGATGATCGACACCGTGGAGATGAATGAGATGAACTGGTTGCGGCGCTTGGCGCGCGTGTAGCGCAGGCCGATGAAAAGTTCGAGCGGTCGGAACATGGCAACCTGATCTGTGTGGGGCTGGCGCGCCGGCCAGTTGGGCATGCCTGACGGCTCAGGCCCTGATCGCTCAGGCTTGGCATGGACCGCACCAGCGCGGCAGAGTGCCCGATGCCGGCGCAGGCGGCAACCGGCTCAGCGCGGGGAAACCGCCTCGACACCCGATATGGCCAGGCGCATGCGCAGGCGCCGGCGGGTGTCCGCATCGCTGTTGTCGGGCAGCAGCCAGAGGTCGTGACGCACGCCTCCACCGGCCAGGTTGAGGACGATGCAGCCGGCCAGGACGCGGAACGAACGCAGGGTCACGGCGGCGTCGCTGCCGTCGGCCATCCGCAGCGTCCAGCCGGACGCCGGGTGCCAACCCACGGCAGTGGGGGGCGCCACGCGCCGCCAGTGGGCCAGGCCAAGACCCGCGATCAACAACAAGCCGAGTCCCGCCTGGGTGGCCAGGCCCACGCCACTCAGCATCAGCGCCAGCACGGCAAGCCCCGCCACCGACCAGCGCAGACGCCGGATCAGTCGCGACGGCCGGTACTCAAAGCCGATGGCGGGTGCGGATGCCATCGATGATCGCCTGCCAGTCGACGCGCGGTGGGCGGGAATGACCCATCACCCAGTCCCACAGGTCCGGATCCTGCACATCCAACAGCTCGTCGAAAGCCTGCCGGGTAGCCTCGTCGGCCACCGGAAAAGACTCGTCCAGCCAGCCGCCAAACAGTGCGTCGAGCTCGCGGGTGCCGCGGCGGGTGCGCCAGCGCAGTCGTTTGATGCGTGCCTCTTCCACGATATCCAGTTCTCCAAAACATGCGGGCTGCCCGAAGGCAGCCCGCAGGTCAGACACTAGCAGGCCTCCACTCAGGCCGCGCGGCGCTGCACGATCAGCTTCTTGATCTCGGCGATCGCCTTGGCCGGGTTCAGCCCCTTCGGGCAGGTGCGCGCGCAGTTCATGATGGTGTGGCAGCGGTAGAGCTTGAACGGATCTTCCAGGTCGTCCAGGCGCGCACCGGTGTCCTCGTCGCGCGAGTCGACGATCCAGCGATAGGCCTGCAGCAGGATCGCCGGGCCGAGATATTTGTCGCCGTTCCACCAGTAGCTCGGGCAGCTGGTCGAGCAGCAGGCGCACAGGATGCACTCGTACAGGCCGTCGAGGTGCTTGCGGTCTTCCGGCGACTGCAGGCGCTCGCGATCCGGCGCCGGGCTCTGCGTGCGCAGCCACGGCTTGATCGAGGCGAACTGTGCGTAGAAGTGGGTCAGGTCCGGCACCAGGTCCTTCACCACCGGCATGTGCGGCAGCGGGTAGATCTTGACGTCGCCCGAACCGCACTCCTCGATGGCCTTGGTGCAGGCCAGCGTGTTGGTGCCGTCGATGTTCATCGCGCACGACCCGCAGATGCCCTCGCGGCAGGAGCGGCGCAGTGTGAGCGTGGGGTCGATCTCGTTCTTGATCTTCAGCAGCGCGTCCAGAACCATCGGGCCGCACGCGGCCAGATCGACCTCGTAGGTGTCGATGCGCGGGTTCTGGCCGTCATCCGGCGACCAGCGATAGATGCGGAAGGTGCGCGGCTTCTTCGCGCCCTGCGCCGGGAAATGCTTGCCCGGCTGGATCTTCGAATTCTTCGGGAGGGTGAACTCTGCCATGTGCGGAACCCTTCAATCTCGTTAGGAGGGCCTGTCGGCCCCGACCACCTGCGATGCGCGATACCGCACCAGCGACATCAAGTCGCCGGTGCCGACACGATCAGTAGACGCGCTTCTTCGGCGGCACCACTTCGACCTCGTCGGTCATCGTGTACATGTGCACCGGGCGGAACTCGAAGCTGGTATTGCCCGCCTCGTCCACCTTGACCAGGGTGTGCTTCATCCACTCGTCGTCGTTGCGATCCGGAAAATCCTCGCGGGCATGCGCGCCGCGGCTTTCCAGGCGCTGCTCGGCCGAGTGCATGGTGGCCACGGCCTGGTCAAGCAGGTTGGCCAGCTCCAGCGTCTCGATCAGGTCGGAGTTCCACACCAGCGAGCGATCGGAGACCTTGACGTCCTTGAACGACTCGCGGATCTCGGAAATCTTGCGCTTGCCTTCCTTGAGCGTGTCGCCGGTGCGGAACACGGCGGCGTCCTGCTGCATGGTGCGCTGCATCTCGGCGCGGATCTTCGCCGTGGGCGTGCTGCCGTTGGCGTTGCGCAGGGCGTCGAAGCGACCCAGCGCCTTGTCCAGCACACTGGCCGGGAGGTCCTTGTGCGATGCACCGGGAGTGATGATCTCGGCGCAGCGCTTGGCCACTGCACGGCCGAACACCACCAGGTCCAGCAGCGAGTTGGAACCGAGACGGTTGGCGCCGTGCACCGACACGCAGCCGGCCTCGCCGATGGCGAACAGGCCCGGCACTACCGAATCCGGATTGCCGTCCTTCAGCTGCACCACTTCGCCGTGGAAGTTGGTCGGGATGCCGCCCATGTTGTAGTGCACGGTCGGCAGCACCGGGATCGGCTCCTTCGCCACGTCGACCCCGGCGAAGATGCGCGCCGACTCGGCGATGCCGGGCAGGCGCTCGTTGATCACGTCCGCGCCCAGATGCATCAGGTTGAGATGGATGTGGTCCTTATGCTCGCCGACGCCGCGCCCCTCGCGGATCTCGATCGTCATGGCGCGGCTGACCACGTCGCGCGAAGCCAGATCCTTCGCGTTCGGGGCGTAGCGCTCCATGAAGCGCTCGCCCTCGGAGTTGGTGAGGTAGCCGCCCTCGCCGCGCACGCCCTCGGTGATCAGGCAGCCGGCGCCATAGATGCCGGTGGGGTGGAACTGCACGAACTCCATGTCCTGCAGCGGCAGGCCGGCGCGCAGCACCATGCCGCCGCCGTCGCCCGTGCAGGTGTGCGCCGAGGTGGCGCTGAAGTAGGCGCGCCCGTAGCCGCCGGTCGCCAGCACCACGGACTGGCCGCGGAAGAAGTGCAGCGTGCCCTCGTTCATGTCCAGCGCGAGCACGCCGCGGCACACGCCCTCTTCGTCGAAGATCAAGTCGATCGCGAAGTACTCGATGAAGAACGAGGCGTCATGCGCCAGCGCCTGCTGGTACAGCGTGTGCAGGATCGCATGGCCGGTACGGTCGGCCGCGGCGCAGGTGCGCTGCGCGGTGCCCTTGCCGTAGTGCGTGGTCATGCCGCCGAACGGACGCTGGTAGATCTTGCCCTCGGCCGTACGCGAGAACGGCACGCCGTAGTGCTCCAGCTCGATGATCGCCGGGATCGCCTCGCGACACATGTACTCGATGGCGTCCTGGTCGCCGAGCCAGTCGGAGCCCTTGATCGTGTCGTAGAAGTGGAAGCGCCAGTCATCCTCGCCCATGTTGCCGAGCGCGGCGGAAATGCCGCCCTGCGCCGCCACCGTGTGCGAGCGGGTCGGGAACACCTTGGTGATGCACGCGGCCTTGAGGCCCTTCTCGGCCAGGCCGAAAGTGGCGCGCAGGCCGGCACCACCGGCACCCACCACGATCACGTCGTACTTATGTTGTTGGATCTTGTAGCTTTCCACTTCAGGCTCCCAGAGCGACGCGCAGGACCGCCAGCACGCCCGCAAGCGCGCCCAGCACCGCGAGGAACTTCACCAGCACCAGCAAGGAAACTTCCTTCCAGCGCGTGTGCACGTAGTCTTCAATCACCACCTGCAAGCCGAGCACGGCGTGCCAGAACATGGTGACCACGAAAGCGATCAGCAGGATCGCGTTCCACGGCTTGCCCACCAACGTACGGGCGGTCTCGTAATCGGTATGCGCCAGGCGAAGCACCGTGGCAAGAAACCACAGGCCCAGCACCACGAGCGCAATCGCCGTGAGGCGCTGCGTCCACCAATGACCGACACCCGACTGCGCCGAACCGAGGCCGCGCGCCCGCTTGATCGGATGCTGCAGATCCTTCGCGCTCATGCCGCACCTCCGGAGGTCAATACATAGGCCCACACCAGCAGCGTGATCACCAGGCTGCCGATCACCGACAGCCAGCTGGAACGCACGAACTGCGGGATGCTGTAGCCGGCACCGGTGTCCTGCACCAGATGACGGATGCCGTTGCACAGGTGATAACCGAACGCCCAGGTCCAGCCGAACAGGACCAGCAGACCGAGCGGGCTGCCCGCGCACGCCGTGAAGGAGGCGAATGCATCGCCGCCGCTGGCGAGGGCCATCAGCCCCCACACGATGATCGCGCTGCCGAGGGCGAGCACGATTCCGGTCGCGCGATGCAGGATGGAAGTCATCATCTGCACCTGCCACTTGTAGACTTGGAGATGCGGAGAAAGCGGTCGTCGTGTGTCTGCCATGGTGGCTATCCTGGTGTGGAATCGCTGGTTTCCACGCCGACCATCTCCACCTGCCCGCACGCCGACTACTGCCGGCGTGGCAGATCAGAAATCGATGCAGCGACCGTTCTTTTCCCAATCGCCGTAGCGCGTGGGATCCGGCGCCGGCCGCTCGTCCGTCTTGCCCGAACCGGCGGGATTCGCCGGCACGGGCTGCTTCGGCGCCGGGGCGGTCGAAGGCTTCTCTTCGGGATGGGAGCGGTTGTCGGACATGGCTTCTCTTAACTGAACAAGAGTAATACTTGTGCCCCTGCAGGCACAACCTGACCAGGTGCCGCATCCTTGTCTTGATGGTCGTTCACCCCCACTCCTTGAGCCATGCCCGACACTTCGCTTTCCACGATTGCCGAGACGCTTCTGATTGAAGGTCCGGACGCCATCACCTTCGCGCAAAGCCAGTTCACCAGCGACGTGCCGGCACTCGCAGTAGGGCGCTGGCAATTCAGCGCCTGGCTCGACGCCCAAGGGCGCGTACGTAACCTCTTCCATCTCGTACGACCGGCTCCGGACCGCCTGCTGCTGCTTTTGCGCGGTGGCAGCGCCGATGCGATGAAGAGCGAACTCGCGCGTTTCGTGTTCCGCGCAAAGCTCTCCATGCATGCCGACAGCACTCGCGTCATTGGCATCGAAACCGCGCTGGCCATGCACGACATGTGCGAAGAACAGGGTTCGACGCGCCTGGGTTGCGGCGACTATTCGCTCGCACTTTCCAACAACCACGAGATGGACAACCGTTGGCGCGCCCGTCAGGTGGAAGGCGGATGGCCGTGGCTGCCCGAGGCGCTGCTTGGCACCTGCCTGCCACCCGCCCTGTCGCTGCATCGTCTGCATGCGGTGAGCCTGGAGAAGGGTTGTTATCCCGGCCAGGAAATCGTCGCTCGCCTGCATTACCGCGGCGGCAACAAACGCCATCTGTGCCGAGTCGGATTGTCGCAACCTGTTCCCTCCGGTACATCACTCGATGTGGGCGATCGCGGCATGTCGATCGCGTTGCTCGATGTCGTGACGACAGATCGTGGCATCGAAGCGCTCGCCCTTTGCCACAGCGATTTCGCGCAAGCATCAGCACACCTGTCCGCCACGCATGCGGGCCAGACGATCACGATGGAATGGCTCGAGACATGGCCCGCGTGAAGCAGCTGCGGGGATCATCAATTTGTGAGTGCAGTGTGAATTCGAAAGTCGCGGCACTTGCCTTCACAAAATCCCGCCACTAGGCTCCGCCGGAATCTGAGCGGTCCGTCATCTCACGGACCGATGCACGCGACGAACCGGAAGACTCCGGATCGGCGCGACCCGGCAAGAAGATTTGCCGGAAGGAATCACCGCCGTCCGTGGCGGAAGTAGTTGCAGGCAGTGCGGGAGCGGCGCTCCCGACGATGTCCCGGCAGCACTGGTCAGGCTAGGCAACCAAGCGCCGCCCGACTCGCCACAATCCCGTGGCAAAGGCACCCAAGGCCCCAAGTTTCGGCCCGAGTGTCATTCATCCAGGTGGAACGGCCTGCCCGCCCGTCCACCGCAACGGCGCATGAGTCTCGGCCTCTGCCGGCCATGCGTACAGCACGTTGGAGGCAGACATGAAACTTTCACTGTTGCTGTGGATGGCCTCCGTGCTTCCCCAGCCGATAGCGGACCAGGCGTGCCTGGCCACGACTGTCTATCTGGAAGCTCGCAGCGAGCCGACCATGGGACAGCTCGCCGTCGCCGAGGTCGCGTTGCGGCGTCGCGAACGCGGGCAGTGGGGCGACACGGTATGCAAGGTCGTCACCGCCCCGCATCAATTCGCCACCACCACCACACCCGGCTCGTTCGACATCACCAACATGCAGGCATTTGCGAAGGCATGGAAGATCGCCGGCGACTCGATGAGTAATTGGCAGCTTCCGGCTGCCGAACGTCGACTGGTGGTTCCGCATGCCGACCATTTCGCCACGCTTGCCATGGTGCCCTACTGGTCGATCAACCAGAACAGCCAGACCATCGGCGAGCATCGCTTCTACGCCGTCAACTGATCCGACGCGTCATGCAAACAAAAAGCCCTCCAGATGGAGGGCTTTTTGTTTGGACGTCCAGATGTCCAATCAGATCACCGCGACAACCTCATCGCGCGTAGACGCGACCACCCTGGATTTCGACGTAGTCACCTTCGCGGACGCGAGGATCCTCTGCCTGGGTGATGGTGGTGTAATCGCCGCTGTCGAGGCGAACCGTGACGCGCCACGCCACGTCGCTGCCACTGTTGGCGGTGGCCACCTTGTTGCCCACCACGCCGCCGGCGACCGCCCCGGCCACGGTGGCGGCCTTGCGGCCGTCACCCTTGCCGATCTGGTTGCCCAGCACGCCGCCGGCAACCGCACCGATGACCGCACCCAGGGTGCCATTGCTCTTGCGCTCCACGTAGACCTGCTGCACTTCCTTGACCACGCCGCAGCTGTTGCAACGGGCCGGCCCGCGGTTGTCATAGCCATACGCCGGTTGCGACGGACGACTGTACCCCCCGTTGCCGTAGGGCGCGGTTTCGCAACCCGCCAGCGCAAGGGTCGCTGCCAGTGCAGCGGAGACGAGCATCATCTTGCCTGTTGCGATAGCCATGGGGTACTCCTCAGCGAGCGTCGGAAACAGCGGTAACACCTTCCTGGACCTGCACGCGATCGCCCGGGTCATGGTCCATGCGAACCGTGCGGGTCACCCCGTTGTACTCGTAGCGAACGTCGTAACCGACCAGCTTGGTGCTGGAATTGTTGACCGTGCTGCAGCGACGCTCGACGGTGGAGGTGGTGTTGGCATGCTGCCGGCTCTCTTCGATCTTCTTGCCGGCATATCCACCGCCCACCGCGCCGGCGACTGTAGCCAGGGTCTTGCCCTTGCCGCCGCCCACCTGATTGCCGAGCACACCACCCAGCACGGCGCCGATGGCGGTACCGGCGATCTGGTGCTGATCCTTCGGCGGCGTGGTGGTGTTGACCACCTCGTCGTGGCAGACCTCCTTGGGCGTGTTCACGGTCTGACGGACCGGATCCACGCTGATCACCTTGGCATACTTGACGCCATTCGCGCCGGTATCGCCTGCAACGCCGGCGTCCGCGCTCGCATCGCGATTGCATGCCGCCAAACTTGCCGCCAACGCAGCAGCCATCCCCACATGAAGCACGTTGACCATTACACGGTTCATCATGACTCTCCTCGGTTGAATCCCTGCGAGGCGGCGCGAGCTGCGCCCCTTCGCGTTTCGCCTGACCATTGAAACCCTGCGTAACTGAATACGACCTAGCTCTTTCCCGTCACTTGGCTTTCACGTGACGCCCGCCACATCCGCGAGCCGACCTTGTTCGCCCCCATCGACCTGCATCCATGACCACGCTCGTAGATAGCCACCTTCATCTGGACGACGAACGCTTCGGCGAAGACCGCGAGCAGGTGATGTCACGGGCGCGCGAGCACGGCGTGCGGTCCATGGTAGTCCCTGCGGTGCATCGGCGTAGCTGGGACGCCATCGCCGCGCTCGCGGACCGTCACCCCGACGTGTTTCCCGCCTACGGCCTGCATCCGATGTTCCAGCAGGAGCATCGCGTCGATCATCTGGATGCCCTGCCCGGCTGGCTGGATACACACCCTGCCGTCGCCGTAGGCGAGATCGGCCTCGACTTCTTCGTCGAGCAGGCTGACCGGGAAGCCCAGCATCAATATTTCACACGCCAGCTGGCCATCGCGCGAGAACGGAACTTGCCAGTGATCATCCACGCCCGTCGTGCCGTCGATGCGGTGATCCTCGGCGTGCGCCGACAACCGGGCCTGCGCGGCGTCGTGCACAGTTTTTCCGGCAGCGAGGAACAGGCCCGCCAGCTGTTCGACCTCGGCTTCTTCCTTGGACTGGGCGGACCGCTGACCTATCCCGGTGCCCATCGACTGCATCGGCTGGTGGCGGCGATGCCGATCGATCAGCTCCTGCTCGAAAGCGATGCCCCCGATCAGCCGGGCGTCGAGCATCGCGGCCAACGCAACGAGCCGGCCTGGGTGCGCACCACCCTGTCGCATATCGCCAGGCTACGCAATGAAGACGAGGCCGCCGTCGCCGCCGCCACGTCGGCCAATGCCGAGCGCCTGTTCGGATTGCAGGATTTCCGCAACCGCCACGACTGAAGCCTCGTCCAATCGTGCGGTTGCGTCGGGCGTGCGCGGCTTGTTATCTTTTTAGTTCACCAATGAAATATGAGCTGATGAAATGGCTCTACTGTGCAACTGTATTGCGATGATGGATGAAGGCATCGACCGGCTCGGCGATGCGATTCCAGACATGCCCGCGGACAAGGCCAAGCTCAGCCGGCTGATGCTGATGGTGGGGGGCCGCCTGCAGGAGGAGCTCGAGCTCACGCTCAAGCCGCACAAGCTCAATCACAGCGAATTCCTCACGCTGATGATTCTCTACAGCAGTCCCGACGGCAGCTCCACGCCCGGCGAGTTGTGCGACTACACCTCGCAAGGGGCCACCAACATGACCCGCATCGGCAACGCACTGGTGCAGCGTGGCCTGGTCGTGCGCGCCGCAAGCGAAGAGGATCGCCGGCGGGTGCTCATCCGCATCACGCCGGCGGGCAAACGCTTCGTGCAGAAGATGCTGCCGACGCTGTTCCCGCGGGTGAGCGCTATGTTCGATGGCTTCAGCGACGTCGATCGGCGGCACCTCGGACGCCTCCTGCGCAAACTTGCGGCCAACCTGGATCAGCTGGACGAGCTCTCCCCTCCATGAATCACGTTTCGACAAGGCGACCCCCGATGAAGCACGCCCTGCCCCGCAGGCGCACCCTGCTGCTGGCCGCGATGACGGCGGCCCTCGCCGCATGCGTCATGCCCCCGCACAAGCTCGATCATCCGACCCTTCGCGACGATGTTCCGCTCGCCGGGCTGCCGACTGCCGCGCGCGCCGGCTGGCCCGCAGCCGAGTGGTGGACCGCGTACCAGGACGACCAGCTCGATCGCCTGATCGACCAGGCGATGCGCCAGGCTCCGGATCTGGCGCTGGCGCAGAGCCGCCTGGGTGGCGCCGAGCAATCGATCCGGGCGGCCGCTGCTCAGGCTGGACTGAACATCAACGGAAGCGCCCAGGTGGCGCGTCAGCGCCTGAGCGAGCACGGACTGATCCCCAGCAAGTTCCTCGGTTTCACCTGGTACAACCAGGCCGACCTTGGCGTGCAGTTGCGCTACGACTTCGACTGGTGGGGCAAGACGCGAGCCGCCGTGGAGTCGGCGCTGGACCAGGCCCACGCCGCCGAGGCGCAGCGCAGCGTGGCGGCGCTGGCGATCCAGTACGCGGTGGCCGACACCTACTTTGGCTGGCAGGCCGATCAGGCGCGCCTGGCACTGGCCGATCAGGCGCTCGCTGTACAGCAGCGGCTGACTGACATCGCGGAGTTGCGCGTTCGTCAGGGCGTCGACCTGCCGGATGAAGCCACGCGTGCTCAGGCCCAGCTGGCCGCAGCGCGCGAGATGCGTACGGCAATCGACAGCTCAGCCCGGATCCGCCTGGCCGCGCTGGCATCGCTGGTCGGCGTGGCACCGGCCGAACTTCCAAAGCTCACTCCGCGCCCGCTCCCCGCTGTCTCCGGCAGCCTGCCCGCAGGGGCCGGCCTCGATCTCATCGCGCGCCGCCCCGACATCGCCGCCAGCCGCTGGCAGGTAGAGGCTGCGCTGAAGCAGACCGACGTGGCGCGCGCCCAATTCCTGCCGGACCTCAGCATCAGCGCGCTGGCGGGACTCTCCAGCATCGACCTCGGCCAGCTGTTCACCGCCAGCAGCCGCACGTTCGCGCTCACTCCGGCGTTGCATCTGCCGCTGTTCAACAGCGGCCTGCTGCAGGCCAACTACGGCCTGAGCAAGGCGCAGCTCGATGGTGCCGTGGCGCAGTACAACAGCGTCGTGCTGCAGGCAGCACGCGACGTGTCGACCCAGGCGCTCACCGCGCAGATGCTGGCCGAGCGTCGCACCCAGCAGGAGGTCCAGTTGGATGCCGACAAGCGCCTGCTCGCCGCGGCGCAGGCGCGCGCTGCACAGGGCGTGCGCGATGCCCGCGAATCACTTGCCGCCCGCGCGCAGCTGTTGCAGCAGCGCGACGCCGCCACCCAGCTGCAGGCACAGGCCGTCAGCACCGACCTCGCCTTGATCAAGGCGCTCGGCGGCGGCTATCGCCTGCCTTCGTCCGACACCGTATCCGATACCTCCTCGCCTTCTTCTGACCATGCCGGAGCCCCCGTCCATGAGCGCCACTGAGTCCACCGCCACGTCCGCGACGGCCGATTCCCAGGAAAGCGGCATGGCCGCCAAGAACCCGGCCAAGCGTCGACGCGCGCTGATCATCGTCGCCGGCATCTTCGTGCTGGCCGCGGCTGGCTGGCTGCTGCTCTGGCTGCTGGTGCTGTCGCGCCGCGAGAAGACCGACAACGCCTACGTCGGCGGCAACCAGGTCGCCATCTCGGCGCAGGTACCTGGCACGGTGGTGGCGATCATGGCCGACGACACGCAGCGCGTGGAGGCGGGCCAGGTGCTGGTGAAACTCGATGCTACCGATGCCGATGTCCGCCTGCAGCAGGCGCGCAGCGCGCTGGCTCAGGCCGTGCGCGGCGTGCGCCAGCAGACCGACAGCGCCACCGGCGCCGAGGCCCAGGTGGCCGCGCGTCGGCTCGATCTGAGCAAGGCCGAGGCCGATCTCAAGCGTCGCCTGCCGCTGGTTGCGGCGAACGCGGAGTCGCCTGAGATCATCCAGCACCTGCGCGATGGCGTGGCCCAGGCGCGCGCGGCGCTGGACGCGGCGCAAGCCCAGGCATCGGCGGCCCGCGCAGCGGTGGAAGGCACCGACGTGGCGCGCAATCCGGCGGTGATGCAGGCACGCGCCAATTTCCGTGCGGCCTGGGTGGCTTCGCAGCGCAACGCGATCTATGCACCCGTCTCGGGCTACGTCGCGCAGCGCGGCGTACAGCTGGGCAACAGCGTGCAGCCCGGCCAGCAGCTGATGACCGTGGTGCCGCTGCACAACCTGTGGATCGATGCCAACTTCAAGGAGAGCCAGCTGCGCCACATCCGGCTGGGCCAGCCGGTGAAGATCGAGGCGGACATCTACGGCAGCGACGCCGAGTATCACGGCAAGGTAGTCGGCATCGGGGCCGGCACCGGCAGCGTGTTTTCGCTGCTGCCCGCGCAGAACGCCACCGGCAACTGGATCAAGGTGGTGCAGCGGGTGCCGGTGCGCATCGCGCTGGACAATGCCGAGCTGGACAAGCACCCCCTGCGCATCGGCCTGTCCACCGACGTCACCGTGGACATCTCGAACGACGGGGGTGACGTGCTCGCCAAGGCGCCGTCGGTGCAGCCGGTCGCCAGTACCGACGTCTACGCGCAGATGGCCGCCAAGGCCGATGCCGAGGCGGATCGCATCGTCGAAGCCAACCTACCCTCCACCCACTGAGCCGACCCATGGCCGCCACGCCGAACGATGCCGCGCCGCTGAAGCCCCTGCACGGCAGTGCGCTGGTGCTGCTGACCATCGCGGTCGCCTTCAGCACCTTCATGGAAGTGCTGGACATGACGATCGTCAACGTGGCCGTGCCGCATATCGCCGGCAGCCTCGGCGTGAGCCCGAGCGAGGGCACCTGGACGATCAGCTCCTACGCGCTAGCCAGCGCGATCATGCAACCGCTCACCGGCTGGATCGCCAAGCGGTTCGGGGAGGTGAAGACCTTCGTCGTCTCGGTGATGCTGTTCGTGGTGTTCTCGATGCTGTGCGGCCTGGCCACGTCGATGCCGATGCTGGTGATCGGCCGCCTGATGCAGGGCGCCGGCTCCGGCCCGATGGTGGCGCTGTCGCTCACCCTGCTCCTTTCGAGCTACCCGAAGGAGCGCCAGGGCATCGCGCTGGCACTGTGG
This sequence comes from Dyella ginsengisoli, assembly GCF_044904665.1. Taxonomy (NCBI): domain Bacteria; kingdom Pseudomonadati; phylum Pseudomonadota; class Gammaproteobacteria; order Lysobacterales; family Rhodanobacteraceae; genus Dyella; species Dyella ginsengisoli. Next base: position 381,883 of record NZ_JADIKM010000003.1, on the reverse strand, counting down.
GCGATGACCGTAGTGGTGGCGCCCATCTTCGGCCCGATCCTCGGTGGATGGCTTACCGACAATTTCTCCTGGCCGTGGATCTTCTACATCAACCTGCCGGTGGGCCTGGCCGCGGCGGTGATTACCTGGACGCTGCTGCACAAGCGCGAGACCAAGACCTTCAACATGCCCATCGACATGGTCGGCCTGGTGCTGCTGGTGGTGGGCGTCGGTGCGCTGCAGTTCATGCTCGACAACGGCAACGACCACGACTGGTTCTCCTCGCCGATGATCACCACGCTGGGCATCACTGCGCTGGTATGCCTGACCTTTCTGGTGGTGTGGGAGCTGCACGCCAAGCACCCGGTGGTCGACCTGTCACTGTTCCGCCAGCGCAATTTCACGGTGGGCGTCACGGGACTGTCGCTGGGCATGATGGCGTTCTTCGGCATCAACGTGGTGTTCCCGTTGTGGCTGCAGACCACGCTGGGCTACACCGCCACGTGGGCCGGACTGGCGACGGCACCGGTCGGCATCCTCGCCTTTCTGGTCGCGCCGATCCTGGGTCGCAACCTGCACCGGCTCGACCTGCGCGCGGTGGTCACCTTCGCCTTCATCATGTTCGCTGCTACGTCGTACTGGTTTTCGACGTTCGACAGCGGCGCCTCGTTCTCCACACTGGTGCTGCCGCGCTTCGTGATGGGCATCGCGATCCCCTGTTTCTTCATTCCGCTCAACCAGGTCTACCTGTCCGGCCTGCCGGCCTCGGAAATCGCCAGCGCCTCGGGCCTGGCCAACTTCTGCCGCACCCTGGGTTCGAGCGTCTCGACGGCGGTATCGGTAACGCTGTGGCAGCACCGTGGCGAGTTCCACCATGCCACCCTCACTGAGAACATCACCCCGGCCCATCCTGCCGCGACCAGTTTCCTGCAACAGCTGTCGCACGCGGGCCTGCCCGCCACCAAGGGGCTGGGCGTGGTCGATCAGCTGCTCACCCGGGAGGCGCTGACACTGGCCGTCAACGACGTGTTCTGGCTCTGCGCCTTGCTCTTCGTGGCGTTGATCCCGGTGCTGTGGCTGGCCAAGCCGCCCTTCGGCAGTGCCGGCGGCGCCGTAGGTCATTGATCCGGCGCCGGCCGGGACGATTTTGCTGCACTCCGGCGTGCAGCATTGCGACTGGTGCAGCGCAATACCTTCTGCTAGTTTCCGCCGCATGGCACAAACACTCCGCATCATCAAGAAGTATCCGAACCGTCGGCTCTACGACACGGAAATCTCCAGCTACATCACGCTGGAGGAAATCCGCCAGTTGGTGCTGGACGGCGAAACCTTCGAGGTCCGCGACGCCAAGAGCGGCGAAGACCTCACCCGCTCGGTGTTGCTGCAGATCATCTCCGAGCACGAGGAGAAGGGGCAGCCGATGCTGTCGCCGCAGCTGCTGAGCCAGATCATCCGGTTCTACGGCGACTCGCTGCAGGGCTTCATGGGGCCTTATCTGGAGCGCAGCCTGCAGGTCTTCCTCGACCAGCAGCAGCAGTTCCGGACCCAGCTCAACAGCCTGATGGGCCAGACCCCGTGGTCGATGCTCAACGACCTCACCGAGCGCAACATGGATGCGTGGAAATCCATGCAGCGCGGCTTTCTCGATGCGGCCACGCAGGCCAAGCCGGCCACCGCCGCACCCAGCGCAGGCGCCGGCCGCACGGGCAAGAAGTCCTGATCCTGCCGGGGCGCGCCTTCCGCCGCCCCGAGCCCGTTTCCTTCAGCGGCCGCTGCAGCACAGCACGTGCTGCCGTGCCGCATGACGAGTAGCAAGCATGAGCAAGCGACTGGCTGTCGTCACCGGCGGCATCGGCGGTCTCGGCACCGAAATCTGCCGGCACCTGGCGCGTGACGGTCGCCGCGTGATCGCGGTCGACCTGGCCACCCGCAGCGAGCGCCTCGAAGCATTCATGGACGAGGTATCCGACTTCGACGGCACGATCGGCTTCGCCCCAGCGGACATAAGCGATTTCAACAGCTGCCGCGCGCTGGTCGAAGGCATCGAGAGCGCCCACGGCAACATCGACATCTTGGTCAATGCCGCCGGCATCACGCGCGACGCCAGCCTGCGCAAGATGACGCCGGAGCAGTGGCACCAGCTGATGCGGGTCAACCTCGACGGCATCTTCAATACCAGCCGCCAGGTGGTCGAAGGCATGTGCGAACGCGGCTTCGGACGCATCGTCAACCTGAGTTCGGTCAACGGCCAGACCGGCCAGTTCGGGCAGACCAACTACTCCGCCGCCAAAGCCGGGGTGCACGGTTTCAGCATGGCGCTGGCGCGCGAGACCGCGCGCAAGGGCGTCACGGTGAACACGGTCTCCCCCGGCTACTGCGACACGCCGATGGTGGCCGCGGTCGCACCGGCCGTGCGCGAGCAGATCGTGGCCGACATTCCGGTCGGACGACTCGGCTCGCCCGCCGACATCGCCCGCGCCGTGGCCTTTCTCGCCGCCGACGATGCCGGCTACATCACCGGCGCCAACCTGCCGGTCAACGGCGGCTACTTCATGAGCTTCTGACCGACCCGCCGGCGGCTTGCACCGGGCCGCCGCCTGATCGACAGTGGCCGCCCCACGCGACGGACCCATCCTTGGCCTCCCCCACACTCACTCTCGCCGGCGGCGGCCTGGTCGGCGCCCAGCTCGCGCACCTGCTCGCCCGTGCGGGCTTCGACGTCGAGGTGTTCGAGAAGCGCCTTGACCCGCGCCGCGCCGGCTACGAAGCCGGCCGTTCGATCAACCTGGCGCTGGCCGAACGCGGATTGCACGCGCTGCGTGCCGGCGGACTGGCCGAGCAGGTACTCGCCCGCGCGGTGATGATGCGCGGCCGCATGGTGCACCTGGGCAACGACGCACCCTCGCTGCAACGCTACGGCGTGGACGACAGCGAGGTGATCTGGTCGGTCTCCCGCGGCGCGCTGAACATGCTCACGCTGGACGCCGCCGAGGCCTCCGGCGTGCGCTTCCACTTCGGCCACGTAATCCGCGACGTCGACTTCGACCGCCAGCGGCTGTACCTGATCGATGCCAGCGGGGCCATGCGCGAGCACGCTTTCGAGCGGCTGATCGGTGCCGACGGCGCGGGCTCGGCGGTGCGCGCGGCGATGAACCGTCGCCAGCCACTGGGCGAGCGCGTGGAAGCCCTGGGCCACGCCTACAAGGAGCTGGAGATCCCGCCCGTGGAGGCGCTGCCCGGCGTTCCCGCCAGCACACACGGGCATTTCGCGCTCGAACCGCACGCGCTGCACATCTGGCCACGCGGCGGGCACATGTGCATTGCGCTGCCCAATCCGGAAGGCAGCTTCACCGTGACGCTGTTCCTGCCCGGCGTGGGGCCGCACCCGAGCTTCGCCACCCTGCCCGATGCGGATAGTGCAGAGCGCTTCTTCCGCACCGAGTTTCCCGACCTGCTGCCGCTGATGCCGCGCTTCGCGCAGGATTTCACGGCGCACCCGGCGCCCAATCTCTACACGCTTTATCTCGACCGCTGGCACCTGGGCGACCGCGCCGTGCTGCTGGGCGACGCCGCCCACGCCATCGTGCCGTTCCACGGCCAGGGCATGAACTGCGGCCTCGAGGACGCCGTCGAGCTGGCCGGCTTGCTGGCGTCCAGCAGCGGCGATGGCGCCGGTGTATTCGAGACATTCCAGCAGCGGCGCAAGCCCAACGCCGACGCGATTGCGGCCATGGCGCTGGAGAACTACATCGAGATGCGCGATTCGGTGGCCGACCCGCGTTATCTGGCCAAGCGCGAACTGGGCGCGCGCCTGGCAGAGGCGGCACCGGAGCACTTCATGGCGCGCTACCGCATGGTCACCTTCACCCGCCTGCCCTATGCCTACGCCTACGAACGCGGCAAGGCGCAGGACGCGCTGCTCGATCGGCTGCTGGCCGAGCATGGCAGCGCCGCTGCGGTGCCGCTGGAGGAAGCCGTTGGCCAGCTCCGCGCCAGCCTGCCGCCACTGCCCGTGATAGAGCGTGGATGAGGCACTGCTCGCGGCATACCTGGCCACCGACTACCGCATGCGGTTGCCGCAAGGCGGCGTCGCCAGCCTGCGCATCGGCGCGCCGCTGCCGAGCGCGCTCCTGCAGCTGACGCAGGGCGCACCATGGGCGGTGCTTGCCGCGTGGAATCCGCGGTCGCAGCCGATGCCGCGCGCCTGGAACCGCCGCGCACAACGTCTCCTGCTGGCTGAACTGCGCGCGCGCCCGGACATCCGCGCTATTCGCGCCGCCGTAGGCGTGGGCGCCGGCGGCTGGCGCGAATCCAGCCTGCTGGTGGTCGGCGCGGATGCGGCCAGCATGCGTGCGCTGTGCGCCCGCCACGGCCAATACGCCTTCATCGCTGGCGAAGGCGAGACGCCGCCACGGCTGTACTGGACGGATGACGCGCCGTGACGGCCGCCGGGCGACAGGTCGCCGCATGGACAAGGCCGCCGGCCATTGCGGACAATTGAGCGAATGACCGCCGCCCCCCTCCCTCTGCTCGAAGCGCGAGCCTTGAGCTTCCTTCGCCAGGACGAACCCGTGTTCGGGCCGCTGCACTTCCAGCTGCATGCGGGCGAGCTGGCGCTGGTGGAGGGAGACAACGGCAGCGGCAAGACCACGCTGATGCGCGTGCTGGCCGGCCTGCTGCACATCGACGAGGGCGAGCTGCACTGGCGCGGCACCCCGCTGGTGCGCGACACCAGCCAGGGCGAGATCGTTTTCCTGGGCCACCAGTTGGGCCTCAAGGGCGACCTCAGCCCGCTCGAGAACCTGCGTATCGCTGCCGGCTTGCACGGATGCCGCAATGGCATGGATGCGGCCAAGGCGCTGCGCGAGGTGGGCCTGTCGGGCTACGAAGACGAGCCGGTGCGCCAGCTTTCCGCCGGCCAGAAGAAGCGTGCTGCGTTGGCCCGCCTGCTGCTGGTTCCGGCCACGCTGTGGCTGCTCGACGAGCCGTACGCCAACCTGGATCGCCACGGCATCGCGCTGGTCAACCGGCTGCTCGAAACGCATATCGGCGGCGGCGGCGCGGCGCTGGTCACCAGCCATGGCGCGGTGAGCTTCCACGGCGGCGAGCCGCAGCGTATCCGGATGCACGCATGAACCGCGCTCCGCTGTCGCGCGCCTGCGCCGCGGTGCTGCGGCGCGACCTCACGCTGGCCTGGCGTCGCCGCGGTGACATCGCGATGCCGGTGCTGTACGCGCTGATCGTGATCACGCTGTTCCCATTCGCGTTGGGGCCGGAAAACGCGCTGCTGCAGCGGATCGCCGGCGGCGTGGTGCTGGTCACCGTGTTGCTGGCGATGCTGCTGGCGCTGGACGGCATGTTCCGCAGCGATATCGAGGACGGCTCGCTGGAACAACTGGTGCTCGCCCCGCAGCCGCTGGCGCTGATGCTCGGCATGAAAATTCTTGCGCACTGGCTCACCACCGCGCTGCCGCTGATCGTGATCGCGCCGATGCTGGCCAGCATGCTGCAGCTGCCCCTGGCCGCCATGCCGGTGCTGCTACTGGCGCTGGCGCTGGCCACGCCGATGCTCAGCCTGCTCGGTGCGGTGCTGGTGGCGCTGACGGCCGGCACCCGACGCTCTGGTATGCTGCTCGCCCTGATGTTGCTGCCGCTGTGCGTGCCCGTGGTGATCTTCGCCGCCGGCGCGCTCTCCGCAGCGCAGCAGGGCCTGCCATGGATTGCCCCGATCGCATGGCTCGGCGCCGCGCTGGCGCTGGCTCTCGTGCTGGCGCCGCTGGCCTGCGCCGCCGCCCTCCGCATTGCCTTGGACGCGTGACCTCTATGTCCAGCTGGATTCCGCTCTGGTTGCACAAGCTCGGCTCGCCGCCGACCTTCTACCGCTTTGCCGGCACGCTGCGCCCGTGGATGCTCGCCCTCGCGTTGATCCTCGGCGCCGTGGCGATGTACGGCGGGCTGGTGCTGGCGCCGCCGGATTACCAGCAGGGCGACGACTACCGCATCATCTTCGTGCACGTGCCGAGCGCGTGGATGGCCCTGTTCATCTACGCGGTGATGGCTGTTTCCGCCTTCATCGCCCTGGTCTGGCGGATCAAGCTGGCCGAGGTGGTGGCAATGGAATCGGCGCCGATCGGCGCAGCGTTCACCCTGATCACCCTGGTCACCGGCTCGCTGTGGGGCATCCGCATGTGGGGTACCTGGTGGACCTGGGACGCCCGGCTAACGTCGGAGCTGGTGCTGCTGTTCCTGTATCTCGGCGTGATGGGCCTGTACCACGCGTTCGAGGATCGCCGGCAGGGCGCGCGGGCCGCCGCCTTCCTGGCGCTGATCGGCATCATCAACGTGCCGATCGTTCATTTCTCGGTGAACTGGTGGAACACCCTGCACCAGGGCTCCACCGTGCGCCTGCTCGGGCCGTCGACCATGAGCGGCTCGATGATCTGGCCGCTGCTGACCATGATGGTCGCCACCAAGTGCTACTACCTGGCCAGCCTGTTCGGCCGCGTACGTGCCGACTTGCTGGCGCTGGAAAGCGGCAAGGATTGGGTACGCCAGATCGCGCAGCGCGAGGGCGGCCGATGAGCGCGTTTTTCGCCATGGGCGGCTATGCGGTCTACGTGTGGCCGTCCTACGCTGTGTTTCTCCTCGTGCTGCTGGCCGACGCGCTGGCGCCGGTGCTGCGCCGTCGCCGGGTGCTGCGCGAGCTGCGCACCCGACTGGCGCGACAGGCGGCCCGCCAGTCCCGCGACGCGTCCCCCGACGCCTGATATCGAACCGGAAGTCCCGCATGAATCCCACCCGCAAACGTCGGCTCATCATCGTGGTCATGGTGCTGGTGGCTGCCGCCATCGCCGGCGGCCTGACCGTGTTCGCGCTGCAGCAGAACATGAACTACCTGCTCACGCCCAGCCAGGTGCAGTCCGGCCAGGCGAAGGGCTACAAGACCTTCCGCCTCGGTGGCATGGTCAAGCAGGGCTCGATCCAGCGCGCCAACGATTCGCTCAAGGTGACCTTCACGGTGATCGACGCCGACGGCGCCATGCCGGTGGAGTACACCGGCATCCTTCCGGACCTGTTCCGCGACAACCAGTCGGTGATCGCCACCGGCCACATGGAGAACGCCCACTTCGTCGCCACGGAAGTGCTCGCCAAGCATGACGAGACGTACATGCCCAAGGAGTTGAAGGACGCCATGGCCAAGGCGCACGAGGGCAAGAAGGTGGCCGAGAACGAGGCGGGGGGCGCCGCGCGCTGAGCGCAGCGCGTGCCGGCCACGATCCGCCGCCGTGAACCATCACCAGCGTTTCCCGCTGCCGCCACTGCAGCCTTGCGTGTCCCACCACGGTATCTGCCATGACTCCTGAACTCGGCCAGCTCGCCCTCGTCCTCGCCTTGCTGCTGGCACTGGCGCAAAGCGTGCTGCCGCTGATCGGCGCCTGGCGCGGCAATCGCGCCTTGGTGGCCATCGCGCGCCCTGCGGCCGCCGGCCAGGCCGCCTTCGTGATCGTGGCGTTCGCCCTGCTGGTGTGGGCGTTCCTGCGCTTCGATTTCTCGGTGGCCTATGTGGCCGACAATTCCAACCTCGCACTGCCCTGGTACTACCGCATCGCCGCCGTGTGGGGCGCGCACGAGGGTTCGATGCTGCTGTGGGTGCTGATCCTCAACGTGTGGACGCTGGCGGTTGCCGCACTGAGCCGCAACCTGCCCGAGGTATTCGTGGCGCGCGTGCTGTCGGTGCTCGGACTGGTCGCGGTGGGCTTCCTCACCTTCATCCTGTTCACCTCCAACCCGTTCGCGCGGTTGCTGCCGATGCCCGTCGACGGCGGCGACCTGAACCCGGTGCTGCAGGACCCGGGCATGACCTTCCACCCGCCCGTGATCTACATGGGCTACGTCGGTTTCTCGGTGGCGTTCGCGTTCTCCATCGCGGCGTTGCTCGGTGGCGAGATGGAACAGGCGTGGGTGCGCTGGGCGCGCTCGTGGACCAACGTGGCATGGGCCTTCCTCACCGCCGGCATCGTGGCGGGCAGCTGGTGGGCCTACGCCGAGCTCGGCTGGGGCGGCTGGTGGTTCTGGGATCCGGTGGAGAACGCCAGCTTCATGCCATGGCTGGTCGGCACCGCGCTGATCCACGCGCAGGCGGTTACCGAGAAGCGCGGCTCGCTGCGTGCCTGGACCATCCTGCTGTCGATCTTCGCCTTCTCGCTGTCGCTGCTGGGCACCTTCCTGGTGCGCTCGGGCGTGCTCACCTCGGTGCATGCGTTCGCCTCGGACCCGCGCCGCGGCCTGTTCATCCTGTGCTTCCTGGTGGTGGTGGTTGGCGGATCGCTGCTGCTGTATGCGCTGCGCGCACCGAAGGTCGCCGGCGGCAAATCCTTCGCGGTGGTGTCGCGCGAGTCGGCAATCCTGGTCGGCAACCTGATGTTCACCGTGGCCGCAGCGATGGTGCTGCTGGGCACGCTGTTCCCGCTGATCGGCGATGCGTTCAACCTGGGCCGCATCTCGGTGGGGCCGCCGTATTTCGGCTTCCTTTTCCCGCTGTTGATGGCGCCGGTGGTCCTGCTGCTGCCGTTCGGTCCGTTCCTGCGCTGGGGTCGCGGCGAACCGGGTCTGCTCAAGGCCATCGCGTTGCGCGCCGGGGTGGCGGGCGTGGCCTGCGCCATCGTGGCGGCGTTCTTCGTGCACGGGCAGGTCAAGGCGATCGCCGGCGTGGCGGCGGCCGTGTGGTGCGCAACCGGCACCCTGCTGTATGTCTACAAGCGCTATCGCGAGATGCCGCGCGGGCGGCGTTATCCGGCCGAGATGGCCGGCATGCTGCTGGCCCATTTCGGGCTGGGCGTGTTCCTGATCGGCGTGCTGCTGTCCGAATCGCTCAGCGTCACCCGCGACGTGCGCATGGCGCCGGGGGACATCCAGACCATCGGCAGCTACGGCTTCCGCTTCGATGGCGTCAAGCAGACCAGCGGCCCGAACTGGCGCGGCAACCAGGGCAGCGTCAGCGTGCTGCGCGACGGTGCGGTGGTGGCCGTGATGCATCCACAGAAGCGCACCTACACCCGCGAGCAGGTGCAGACCGAATCGGCGATCGATCCGGGCTTCACCCGCGATCTCTACGTGGCGCTGGGCGAGCCGATGGACGCAAACAATCTCGGCGGCGCCTGGGCCATGCGCATCTATTACAAGCCGTTCATCCGCTGGCTGTGGGCCGGCGGCCTGTTCATGATGCTCGGTGGTTTCGTCGCTGCGGCTGACCGGCGCTTCCGCGTTCGACGCAAGGCCGAGGAAGGCGAGGACGAGACCGCGACGGCGCCGCTGGCCACGGCATCGCTTACTGTGGCGCGCGAGTCGCATTCATGAGCCGGTTGCTTCCCTTCTTCGCGTTCCTGGCGCTGTGCGGCCTGTTCGGCTTCGGCATCTGGTGGAACTCCAGCCACGACCAGACCGCCATTCCCTCGCCGCTGATCAACAAGCCGGCGCCGGACTTCGCCCTGCCCGAGCTGTACGACCCGTCGCGCACGGTCACCAAGGCCGACCTGCTGGGCAAGCCCTACCTGCTCAACGTGTTTGCCAGCTGGTGCATCGAGTGCGGCGTGGAACACCCGCTGCTGCAGGCCGAGGCGCCGACGCTGGGGGTGACCCTGGTCGGCTACAACTACAAGGACCAGCCGCAGGACGCCAAGGCCTGGCTGGAAAAGCACGGCAACCCCTACGCCGTGCTGATGGCCGACCTGCCCGGCCAGACCGCGATCGACTTCGGCGTCTATGCCGCACCGGAAAGCTTCCTGATCGACGCGAAAGGGGTCATCCGCTACAAGCGCATCGGGCCGTTCACGCCCGAGGTGATCGAGAAGGAACTCAAGCCGGCGATCGCCGCGCTGAAGAAGGAAGCCCCATGAAACGCCTGCTTGTCCTCGCCACCCTGCTGCTGTGCCTGTTCGCCGGTGCGCTCGGCGCCCAGGCGATCGAGCCGCTGCCGTTCAAGAACCACGCCGAGGAGCTGCGCTTCCAGCACCTCACCGCCGAGCTGCGCTGCCCGATGTGCCAGAACGAGACCCTGGCCGATTCCAACGCGCCGATCGCGCGCGACCTGCGCCACCAGGTATTTGCCCTGATGCAGCAGGGCAAGAGCGATGACGAGATCAAGCAATACCTGGTGGACCGCTATTCGGACTACGTGCTGTACGACCCGCCGGTGAACGCAGCGACGTGGCTGCTCTGGTTTGGGCCCCTGCTGATCCTGCTGATCGGCACCGTGGTCGTGGTGGTCACCATCCGCAAGCGCGCGCGCGCCACGTCGTCAGCGGTGACGGCGAACGTCGATCATGGGGACGATTGGTGAAAATGCTTTTCTACGTTGTTGCCGCCGCGATGATCGCGGCGACGCTGGTGCTGTTGCTGTGGCCGCTTATGCGCCACGGCCGCAGCCAGGGCCGTTCGCGAGGCGTGTTTGCGCTCGCGCTGGGCATCGCCTTCGTGCTGCCGCTGGCGGCCGCGGGGCTCTACCTCGCGGTCGGCACGCCACGTGCGCTGGACGGTGTCGCCAGGCAGGCGCCGGCGATGGACGTGGGTCAGGCACTGGCCGAACTGCGCGCCCACCTGAAGGAGTCGCCCAACGATGCGCAGGGCTGGCTGCTGTTGGCACAGACCACCTCGGCGATGGGCCGGAGCGCCGAGGCCCGCGATGCCTACGACCAGCTGCTGCGCCTCGCCCCGGACAACCCGACGGCCATGGTCGGCTGGGCCGAGGCCGACTCGATGGCCCGCGCCGATCACCGCATCGACGGACGCTCCCGCGAACTGCTCGAACGCGCCGTGCAGCAGGAGCCGGACAACCAGCGCGCGCTTTGGCTGCTCGGCATCAGCGATTTCCAGCAGGATCGCTACGCCGACGCCGCCGCCACCTGGCGACGCCTGCAGCCCCTGCTCGAACCGGGCTCCAGCGTGGCCAAGGCAGTCGCGCAGCAGATCGCCGCTGCGGACGCGCGCGCTGGCAACCCGCCGCCGGCAACATCGGCAGCCGCCACACAGGGCGCGCAGCTCACGGTGAAGGTGAGCCTCGCACCCGCGCTGAAAGACAAGCTGCAACCCGGCGACACCCTGTTCGTCTACGCCCGCGCCGAGCAGGGCCCACCGATGCCGCTGGCGGTGGCACGGCTCGACGCCGCCCGTCTGCCGGCCACGGTGGAACTCACCGACGCCATGGCGATGGCGCCGACCATGAAGCTCTCCTCCGTACCCCGCGTATTCGTCGGTGCGCGCATCAGCCACAGCGGCCAGGCCATTGGCCAGGCCGGCGACTTGGAAGGTGATGCCGGCGTGGTGCCGGTGGATCGCCGCGAACCGGTGGCCGTGCTGATCGACAAGGTGCACCCGTGAATGATGCGCGGCGCTATTGCGCCCTGCCCTCGCCGTTCGCGATGAAGCGCGGCGGCGCGCTGCACGGCGCCCGCGTCGCCTACGAAACCTGGGGCACGCTGAACGCGGCGCGCGACAACGCGGTGCTGATCCTCACCGGCCTGTCGCCCAGCGCCCACGTCGCATCCAGCGCCGATGATCCCTCGCCGGGCTGGTGGGAAGCGATGCTCGGGCCCGGCAAGGCGATCGACAGCGACCGCTGGTTCGTCATCTGCGTGAACTCGCTGGGCAGCGACAAGGGTTCCACCTGCCCGGCCTCGATCGACCCGGCCACCGGCCAGCCGTACCGACTCACCTTCCCCGAACTGGCGCTGGAAGACGTGGCCAACGCCGCGCATGAAGTAGTACGCCAGCTCGGCATCGAGCGCCTCGCCTGCCTCATCGGCTGCTCGATGGGCGGCATGAGCGCGCTGGCCTACATGCTGCTGCACCCGGGTTCGGTGCGGGCGCACATCAGCGTGGACACCGCCCCGCAGGCGCAGCCGTTCGCCATCGCGATCCGCTCGCTGCAGCGCGAGGCGATCCGTCTCGACCCGGACTGGCGGGGTGGGCAGTACGACATTCACGCCAAAGAGGGCGGGACTTACCCCGACATGGGCATGAGCATCGCGCGCAAGCTCGGGGTGATCACCTATCGCTCGGCGATGGAGTGGAACGGCCGCTTCGCGCGCATCCGGCTCGATCCGGAGCAGCGCGAGGAGCAGCCCTTCGGCGTGGAATTCCAGGTCGAGTCGTACCTGCAGGGCCATGCCGAGCGCTTCGTGCGTACCTTCGACCCCAACAGCTACCTGTACCTCTCGCGCGCCAGCGACTGGTTCGACGTGGCCGAATACGGCGGTGGCAGCGTGCGCGAGGGGCTCAAGCGCATCCACATCGAGCGGGCGATGGTGATCGGCGTCAGCACCGACATTCTGTTCCCGCTCGAACAGCAGGAGCAGATCGCCGACGGCCTGCGCGACGCCGGCGCGGCAGTAGAATTCGTGGCGCTGGACTCGCCGCAGGGGCACGATGCCTTTCTGGTCGACATCGCCAATTACAGCCCGGCGATCGGCGGGTTCCTGCAGCGGCTCTGACCGCGGTCACGCCGCCGCGGTGGCACGCTGATAAGATGTCGCAGCCCCACGCCGTACCGAGACCGCCATGCTCGCCCAGGAATTCCCCGGCTGCCGCACGTTGATCGACGCGATCGACCATGCCGTCAGCCAACCCTCCACCCACGCCATCACCGACACCCTGCGCAACAGCCTGTGCCGCCTGATCCGCGCCCAGGAGGTGACGCTTCCCGAGTGCGTCTACGAGACCGCTGAAGGCCGCTACGCCCGCCGCGAGCTCTACCGCAGCGAAGAGCACGGCTACTGCGTGGTGGCGATGACCTGGGGCCCCGGCCAGGGCACGCCAATCCACGACCACTGCGGCATGTGGTGTGTCGAGGGGGTGTGGAGTGGTGCACTGGAAGTGGTGCAGTACGAGCGCCTGGCAGAGGAAAATGGCCAGTGGCGCTTCCAGCCGGTCGGTTCGATCCAGGCCGGCCCCGGCTCGGCCGGCAGCCTCATTCCGCCGCACGAATACCACACCATCCGCAATCCCAGCGACGACACCGTCGCCGTGAGCCTGCACATCTACTCCGGCCAGATGACCCACTGCGCGATCTTCCAGCCGGCCGCCGGCGCCCAGTGCTACGAGCGTCACGACCGCCAGCTGGGGCTCGACCCCCTGCATTGAACCCGGCATAATCGCGGCCTGTTTTGCCGGTGTGGCGGAATGGTAGACGCGGCGGACTCAAAATCCGCTGGCAGCGATGTCGTGTAGGTTCGAGTCCTATCACCGGTACCAGACATGAAAAACCCCGCCTTGCGCGGGGTTTTTCGTTTCACGGCAGGGCGCGACGCGCGACTCAGCCGAACAATTCGCTCTCCTCGGCGTCGTGCCAGCTGCCGTCGCACTCCTGCACCTGCACGGGCGGATGATCCAGCCCCCAGGCACGACTGAGCTTGGAGCGCATGGCCACGGCCGCGCGAACGGCATCGGAACGGCTGCCGAAGGTGCCCACGCGGGCGACCTCGCGGCGCACGATCCAGGGCGTGTCGTCGGTGTAGGGGACGAACAGGCGAACCGGTTGCGGATCCATGGCATCTTCCTCGACAGTTCTTGACGGGGCCAAGGGCCGAGTCCTTCCAAACGGGCCGGAAGGATTCTGAAGAAAGCGGTAGCAGGTGGTGCCTTGCACGGCGCGCGCATTCCGCCACGCGCCGGAGTGGTGACGATAGCGCGATTTCCGGCCGCAGATGTAACGCCGCCGAACGTCGGGTCAGAAATCGCTCAGCGTTGCGGGCTCAGAGCGCGCGCGCCACCCGGAAGCCGACCCGCGCGCTGCGCACGGTTGCCTCCACGCCTTGCCGGTAGGCCGAACGATCCTGGTCGGGCGCACTGCCCCACGAACCGCCGCGCACCACGTGGGCGGAGCAACCGGGGTTGATCCAGGCGCTGCCGTCGCGCGGCGCGCGCAGGTAGCTGTCGTGCCAGCAATCGGCCACCCACTCGGAGACGTTGCCGTTGATGTCGTACAGGCCAAACGGGTTGGCGACGAAGCTCATCACGGGCGCCGGCCCCCAGTAGGCATCGCGGTAGCCGCGAAAGGCGTTGCTCCAGCGCCGGCCGTTGCGCGAGCGATCCAACGCGCCGGTGAGGTTTTCCACGCGCTTGTCCGGCGCGCCGTCGCCCCACCAGTAGCGGGTGGTGGTACCGGCGCGCAGCGCATATTCGAACTCGGCCTCGCTGGGCAGGCGGTAGGCCTTGCCGGTGCGCTTGCTCAGCCATTCCACGTAGGCCTTGGCGTCGTTCCACGAGACATTGACCACCGGCAGGTTGTCGTCGGCCGGATGGCCGGCGTAGTCGTCCTCCCAGGTGGCACGGCCATCGTCGCGCAGGGCACCGCTGCGTTCGTCATAGACGCTGGACCCGCCCATCGTCACCGAATCGGGCCGGTAGCCACTGGCACGCACGAAATCGCGGAACTGGCCCACGGTGACCTCGGTGCGGGCGACGGCCACGCCCAGGGCGAGCGTCACGGTATGGCGCGGGATCTCGGTGTCGTTGCGGTCGGCCTCGTCGTCAACGGCACCCATCTGGAAGCTGCCGGTCGGGATCACCACCATCGCCGGCGCCTTGCCGGGAAGGTCGACGAAGCTGTCGGTGAACACCTGGCCGGGGTGATAGCTCGCGTAAAGGCGGGCGTTCACCAGCCGCTCGCGGAAGTCGTCCAGGCCCGGCAGGTCCGGCCGCGTGTCACGCGCCTGCCCGGCAAGCTTTTCGGCCAGCGACAGGTTGCCGGCATCCAGCGCCGAGCGCGCCTGCGCCAGCAGCCCGCCGGCCCGCTGGTCGCGCATGCCTTCCACGCGCGTACTCACGTCGCGCATCGCCAGCGAATTGGCCTGGATCGCCTGGGCCTCGGCCAGCGCCTTGTCCGCCCCTGCGAAATCGTTCTGCGCGACCGCCGCCAGTGCCCGGTCCAGCACGGCGCGCTGCACCTGCAGCAGGCCCTGCTGGGCCACCGCGTTCTGCGGATCGAGCACCAGCACTTGCCGGTAGATCGCCAGCGCATTGCCGCCGTCGGGCTGATCGACCTTGCCCTGGTCCAGCAATGCCGCCGCCTGCGCCAGCATCGGGCGCACCTTGACCAGCGTGTCGAGGCTGGCCTGCAGGGTCTTCACATCGTCGGCGGCACCGGGCAGCGAGCGCAGCGTGGCGATCAGCTCCCTGGCCGAGTCGGCGTCACCCACCGCGATGTCCTGCCCGATCGCGGCGACCAGCCGCGCGCGCGATTCGTACAGGCCTTCCAGCGCGCGCCGGCTGTCCGGCTTGAGCTTGAGCGCCTGTTGGTAGAGCGCGGCGGCGCTGTCATTGGCCCCAGCCACCTCGCCGGCATGCAGCGCCTTGTCGGCGCGCACCAGCAGGGCAACCACCTCGGGCGGGTCCTCGCCCTTCTGCTGCGGCATGTCGGGATTGCGATGCACTGTGCGTGCCGCGATCACCGCCGCCGGCGCCAAGGTCAACGGCGGACCTGCGTCGATCTCGCCGGGGTCGACCAGTGACGTCGCGCTGGACGCCGCGCGTGCCGGCGCAGCCACCCCAAGCGTCATCGAGCGACGCGGTGCCACATCCTCTGGATTGACGTGGAACACCCGCGGAAAGAAGTGATAGGTGAGCGCGAACGCCAGCACAAGCACGCCAAGGGCACCGCCGAGGGCGCGCTGTCGGGCGACGGTCGTGCTGCTGGGCATCTTGGGGCGTCCTCGTGGGGCCTGTTATCGTGCCACGCCCACCGTGGGCAATCGACCTCCCATCGAGTCGACTGGCCCGCACGCCGCCTCTGCGGCAACGCCCCGCTCTTGAAGGAACCGCTGCATGTCCCTGCCCGCCCTGCCCAACGACGCCGAATGGATCGACCACCGCGACGCGCTCGACCGCTGGCTGGCTGAACTTCCGGCCGGCGCGATCGTTGGGATGGACACCGAGTTCATGCGCCGCAATACCTTCTACCCGCAGCTCGCCCTGCTGCAGCTCGGCTGGCAGGGCCGCTACGCGCTGGTCGATCCGCTGGCGTTCGACCTCGGCGACGCGCTGCATCCCTCGCTGCATGCAGGCGAGGCAGTAACCGTGATGCACAGCGCCGGCGAAGATCTGGAAACCCTCGCGCCGCTGCTCCCCGGCGGCCCGCGTACCCTGTTCGACACGCAGATCGCCGCGGCCTTCGTCGGCATGGGCCTGGGCGTGAGTTATCGCGCACTGGTCGCCGAACTGTGTGGCGTGGACCTGGACAAGGGCGAGACCCGCTCGGACTGGCTGCAGCGCCCGCTCACCGACTCCCAGCGCCTGTACGCCACGCTGGACGTGGTCTACATGAGTTCCATCCACGCCCAATTGAGCGAACGCCTGCACCAGCGCGACCGCAGCGCCTGGCACGCCGAGGACTGCGAACGGCTCAAGCACCGCGCCGGTGCCCGCGAAGGCGAGACGCAGCCGCAGCGAGCGATGCGCGGCGCCGCCGAGTGGACTCGTCCGCAGCAGGCGTTGCTACGCCGCCTGCTGCTGTGGCGCGACCGCACCGCCCGCTCGCTCGATCGCCCACGCCCCTGGCTGCTGGAGGACGCCCTGATGATGAGCCTGGCGCAGCACCCGCCCGGCACGCTGGCGGAACTGGACCAGCGCAGCCGCGGCCAGCGTGCGCTGCGCTCGCCGCAGCGCGCCGAGCTGTTCGAGCTGCTGCGCCTGCCGATGGACGAGGTCGAGATCGCCGCCACCGCGACCATTCCGAGCCATCCGCAGGGCGAGGCGAAGAAGGCGCTGGCCGCGATGAAAGACGCTGTGGACGCCCTCGCCACCGAGCTGGACCTGCCCAGCGGTCTGCTCTGCCCGCGCAAGGTGCTGGAGGAATACGTGGTCACCGCAGAGTGGCCCGAGTTCCTCGACGGCTGGCGCCACGGCGTGCTGCACGACCGTCTGCCAGGCCTGTTGCCCGGCTGAGCGAACAGCCAAAACCGGCATGGCGGGGTCTTGGCGAGCTCCGGATGCGCTGCTACCATGCGCAGCTCATGTGGGGCCATAGCTCAGCTGGGAGAGCGCGTCGTTCGCAATGACGAGGTCGGGAGTTCGATCCTCCCTGGCTCCACCAAATTTCCGGTTCGGCGCCATCCCCTTCCTGGGGACATGCCGAAATCCACCGAAACCCCCGAAGCCTCTGCTGTCGGGGGTTTTTCTTTGGCGGGCCGCATCCGCTTCGGCCCGGATGCTTCTGCAGCCTGCGGGCGCCACGTCGCATCAGAGTTTCGGGCGCGGATTTCCGCCTTCTTCCATTGGGAGACCACCGCTCGAGAGAGGCCTCGGCACCTTGGTCGCAGGCTGTCTCCATTGCGCACGCCTTTTCCAGACATCGCCCATGCGCGGGGGGAATGATGGGCTTGCGTGAGGCCGCTCCTGGCAACTGCACGCAATCCCCTGCGACGCACTCTCCTCGTGGCGACCGGCGCCACTTCCCACAGGCATATCGCACCATGAACGCATCGACTTCCACTGCCCGCCCGACTCTGGGGCGCAGCACGCTGTTCGCCATGGCATTGGCCTGCGGGACGGCCGTGGCCAATATCTATTACAACCAGCCGATGCTCGGGATGATGGAAAAGAGCTTCCCGCACAGCCCCGCGGTGGAGCTGGTGCCGACGCTGACCCAGGTCGGCTACGCGCTCGGCCTGCTGCTGTTGCTGCCGCTGGGCGACTTGCTGGAACGCCGCCGGACCATCGTCGCGCAGTTCCTGGCGGTGGCCGCGGCCTCGGTGCTGGCGGCGCTGTCGCCCGGCATGGCCGGCATCCTGGCTGCCTCGATCCTGATCGGCGGCGCCTCTACCGTCGCGCAGCAGATTGTCCCGTTCGTGGCGATCCTCGCGGCGCCGGAAAGGCGTGGTCAGGCGTTCGGCCTGGTAATGAGCGGTCTGCTCACCGGCATTCTTTTCAGCCGCACGCTGGCGGGTTTCGTCGCTACCTGGTTCAGCTGGCGCGCCATGTTCTGGGTCGCCGCACCGATCGCCCTGCTCAGCGCCGGGTTGATGGCGGTGTGCCTGCCGCAGCACCGCCCGGCGCACAGAGTGCGTTACGGTGAGCTGCTGCTCTCGATCGGCCGCCTGTGGCGGCATGAGCCCGTACTGCGCCGCGCCGGCTTCACCCAGGCGATGCTGTTCGCGGCCTTCACCGCGTTCTGGACCATCCTGGCGCTGCGCCTGCAACAGCCCGCGTTCCATCTTGGTGCCGACGTGGCCGGGCTGTTCGGCATCATCGGCGCGGTCGGTGTGGTGATGGCGCCCCTGGCAGGACGCGCCGCCGACAAGCGCGGGCCCTACCTGGTGATCGGCCTGGGCGCCATGACCACCTTGCTGGCGTGGCTCGTGTTCGGCCTGTGGACCACGTTGGCCGGCATGGTGGTGGGCGTGGTACTGCTCGACTTCGGCGTGCAGATCGCGCTGGTCTCGCACCAGCATCTGATCTACGGCCTGCACCCGGAACACAAAAGCCGTCTCAACGCAGTGTTCATGACCACCATGTTCCTGGGCGGATCACTCGGCTCGATCGGTGCGGCCACCGCGTGGCGACATGGCGGCTGGACCGCCGTGAGCGTGTTCGGTGGAGTCGCCGCGCTGATCGCGCTGGGTAGCCAGCTCCGCGCCCATCGACTGCAGCACCTGCCGGCGCCGGCGGCACCATGATCACTTGGCATCCGATGCGAAGGCGGGATGCCGTCGCTCGGCCAGCGCGCACGTGCGCTGAATGGCTAGGGCTCAGGTAACGTCGCGCTCACTCGGGCTGTCCAGTGCCTCGGGCAGCGCTTCCAGCCGCGCGCGCGCAATCGGCTCGCCGCTGATGTCCGACAGGCCATAGGTCCCCTGGGCGATCTTCTCCAGCGCCCGCCTGATCGCCTTCAGACGTTCGATATTGCGACGATAGGTCGCCTCGTCGTTCTCCTGCATCGCCATCGTCTCGGCGCTGTCCGCGCTGTCCCGCACCTCGTCGATGGATTCGTCCTGCAATCGCCGTTCGTCGCTGCCGGCAGCGTCCGCCTCGGCGACGAGCCGGTCGCGCAATGCCTCCAGGCGCGCCTTCTGACGGGCAAGGAATGCAGCGTCGAGCCCCGTTGTGCTCTCTGACGGCTGGGACATGGGAATACTCCAAGAATAGAAAGTTGTGGGCCCAATCGGCCGCGGATTGGCACGCGGTGGCTCGACGCCCCTCAACGGCCAGACGACAGCGATGATCGATGTGACTCGGGGAGCGGGCCGTCGTCAGGAAGCGACCAGCGCGCACCCTTCCGGCGAGAGCAGGTCATCGTCATCACGGTGCTGCTTCATGTAGGCGAGAAAGAACGGGCAGCGCGGCGTGACCCGCAGGCCGCGCTGCCGCGCGGAGGCCAAGGCGGCGCGGATCAGTGCCGTGGCGACGCCTTTCCCCCGCATCGCCTCGGGCACGATGGTGTGGGTGAAGGTGATGGTGTCGCCGGCCAGGGCATAGGCGGCAAAGGCCACGTTGTCGCCCTCGATCGCCTCGAAACGCGTTCGCGCAGGGTTGTCCTGTATCTGCATGCGGGCGTTCAGCCATTGCGCCCGGATTCGAACAGGAACCACACGCGCCGCTCCGCCTCGTCGATCCAGTTTTCCAGCAGGCTGGCGGTGGCCACGTCGTGGTACTCATCGCACAGTGCATGGGTGGAGCGCATGTAGTCAGCCAGGCGCATGTTGTCCTCGCGCAGTTCCGCCAGCATGTCCTCCGGCGTGACGAATTCCGCGTCGTTGTCCGGGATGCGCTGCAGCCGGGCCACATGGCCGACCGAACGCAGCGTGGTGCCGCCCAGCTTGCGCACGCGCTCGGCGATGTCGTCGGTGGTGGCGAAAATCTGTTCGCCCTGCTCATCCAGCAGCAGGTGACGGTCGCGGAAGTACGGGCCGGACATGTGCCAGTGGAAATTCTTGGTCTTCAGGTAGACCGCGAACACGTCGGCCAGCAACGCGTTGAGCCCTGCCGAGATGTCGTGCCGCGCCGCCTCACCCAGGCTCGAAGGCGTACGCATGTCGGCTGCACGCATGGCCTTGGCGGACTCGATGTCTTTCATCACATTCTCCTCGGATGATGCAAAGCGCGTGCATGTCCCGCCGGGGGCAAGGACCTGCGCTGACGATGGCCAGCGAGCAGCGTCGCTGCCCGCACTGATGGGAACCGGTGGGAGGCTAGGCGACCGGCGGCATCCCGGATTGCACAATCGGGCGCATTTGCCTGGGCGGAGAGGGAACGCTGCGCGAGATCAGCGCCACGCCGACTGGACGAAGGCATCGACCTGCCGGGTGTAATCCGAATCCAGGCCGAGGTTCTTGTTGATCTCGCCGTGCGACAGATCCTCCTCCAGCACGCGGGCGCGGCCGCCCAGCGACTGCACCTTGTCGACGAAGGCATGCGCCTGCGGGCAGGAGTCGCGGCGGCGGCTTGAGCACACCGCCAGCACCGGTGCCGGCGCGGCCACGAGGTGCTGATACGGCGACGCGGCAAGCCAGTCCGCCGGGTTGGCGCCGAATGCCTGGTCGTACAGCGGAAGGTGCGGGCCGCGCATGGTCTGCACCACGTCCAGGCAGGCGCTGTCCAGCGAGACGGTGCCGCGCCACGGGCGCGCGCCCTGCTCCCGCGCCAGCTCGGGCCGTGCCGCCAGCAGCGCGACCAGGTGCGCACCGGCGGAGTGCCCCATCAGTAGGAAGCGGTCCGGGTCGGCGCCCCACGTGGCGGCGCGCCGCTGCGCCAGCGCCAGCGCGCGCGCCACGTCGCGGGCCTGCTCCAGCGGCGGCGTGTCGGGCAGCATGCGGTAGTCCACCGAGATCACCACCACCCCGCGCGGCACCCAGTAAGCCACCTTGTTTGCCACCACGCCGGGCATAGCCTTGTCGCCACGGCGCCAGCCGCCGCCGTGCACCATCAGGATGACCGGCGCGTCGTGGGCCCGGGCCGGCGCGTACACGTCGAGGCGTTGCCGCGGATCGCTGCCGTAGGCCACGTCGCGCACCACGCGCGTGCCGGCGGGAAGCGGCGCCTCGACGCCGGATTCCGCCTGGCGCTCACGCCAGCGTTCCGCCCACCCGCCGCGCGATTGGGCAAGCGCGCCGCCGGCCATCAGCAACAGGCACGCGCCAAGCCACCACGTCTTCATGTTGCGATTCATCACGGTCTCCCCAAGGCGATCTTCAAGGCACCGCCGACGCTGCCGGTGGCGCGCATGTCCATGATCAGCTGCCGCCACGGCCGGAACACCAGACGCAGCGGATTGAACGTGCCCAGCGGGCGGGCCAGGCCGTAACGCACCGGATCGTCCGCGCGTTCGGTGCGCAGCGTACCGAACAGACGGTCGAACACGATCAGCACGCCGCCGTAGTTGCAGTCCAGGTACGCCGCGTTCGAACCGTGATGCACGCGGTGATGTGCCGGCGTGTTGAACACCCACTCCAGCGGACCCAGCCTGCCCACAGCTTCCGTGTGCAGGAAAAACTGGTAGTGCAGGTTGAATGCCAGCAGCGCGAATACCATGCGCGGGTCGAAGCCGACTAGCACCAGCGGCAGGTAGCCAAGCCAGCCCAGCGACAGCAGGTGGGTCCAGCCGAGCCGGATCGCACTGAGCAGGGTCATTTGCTCCGGCGTGTGGTGCACCGCGTGGGTCGCCCACATCCAGCGCATGGTGTGGCTGGCGCGATGGACGAGGTAATACGCCAGCTCCACCGCGAGGAAGGCCACCAGCCACACGCGCCCGTCCCGCATCGACCAGTGCACGGGAGCCACCCACGCCAGCGCCACGAACAGGCCGCCGAGCACACTGGCCGACAGCACCCCGACCACCGCGTGGCCGAGCCCCACCGCCAGCGAGGCCAGTGCACCGCGGCCGTCGTAGCCCAGCCGCGCGAAGCGGCGGCGCCAGAGCCATTCACCCAGCACCGCCAGCAGCATCAGCGCAAACAACCCGGGCGATCGTGCGAGCCGTTCCATCAGCGCGCTCCGCGCTGGCCGGCCACCGCATGCAGACGAGCGGCGAGCTGCTGCATCTCGGCCTGTTCCACGGTACCGCTGTGGTCGGTGTCCGCAAGGGCGAACAGGCGCTCCCCGGTCTGGTCGAACTCGGCACGGGTGATGCGGCCGTCGCCATCCAGATCGGCGCTGCGCTGCATGGCGTGCACTTTCGCCAGCATGGCGCTGCTGGACCTCACGAAGCGCGGCAGGTCCTCATCGGAAATCACGCCATCGCCGTTGCGGTCGGCCCTGGCGAAGCGATCGGCGCGGCTGGTGTCGAATTCCGCCCGGGTGATCCGGCCATCGTGATTGGCGTCGGCCTGGGCAAAGCGCTCGGCGGGGTCCGCCCTGCCGCCCTGCGCGCGCGCGGCCGGCACCAGGACGACGCAACCGGCCAGCAGGCCACAAAGGAAGATAAAAGGAAAACTGGAACGCATGTCTTGCTCCTCAGGATCGGTGACCTCGGCGCGCGCTGCTCAGCGACCGCAGGCGATGACGTTGCCGGCGGCATCGGTGCAACTGCCGCTGTGCGTGACGCCTTCACCCTTGGTGTAGATGGTCTGACCGCTGTAGCTGGCCCCGGCCGCATTGGTGGCCGAGGTGGTGTGTTCGGTGACGCCGCCGGCCGTACTGGTGCTGGCGCTGTAGCTGCCGCGCGGGCCACTGGCGCTGGTCTGCGCGTTGCCGCTGACGCTGCCGTCGGCGCCGCGCGTGTAGGCTCCGCGGGTATTCACCGTGCCACCGGCCGCCGTGGTGCCCGCGCCGTTGTGCCCGCGACTGGCGGAACCGTCGGCGTTGCGGGTGTAGCCGTTGGCGCCCTGGTAGCTGCCGCCGTTGGCGCCCTGCACCGAGCGGCCGGCCCGGTGTTCCACACTGCCGTCGGCTCCGGTGGCGGTGTAGCCGCCGCGCCGCACCGAGCCGCGGGGGCCGGCAGCCGTCGTCCCGCGCACGTGGGTCCATCCCCCCTGGCCGTTGGCGAATGTGCCGTTGACACGGGCGCGACCGGCACGCTGCGCCATGGTGGGCGTCGCCAACGCGAGCGTGGTGGCACAGGCCAGCGCGAGTGAGACGATGCGGAAGTTCGGAGACATGCTCATGGTGCACTCCTGCGTGGGGTGAAAGGGATGCCGCACGCGGTGGCGTCGGCAGACCGACTGTCGCGCCGCCGCGGGTTGCCAGGTATGTCCGATTGCGCCGGCTTGTGAGCGGATGTTGCCCGCCCGGCCGTCAGAAACATTTGCTTGCAAAGGCATCGCAACGGCGCTTGTGGGCGCCCCCGCACGCACGGGATAGTCACGCCATGGACTCGCCCCACATCCTCGTCGTCGACGACGACCTGCGCCTGCGCGACCTGCTGGAGCGCTATCTCGATCAGCAGGGCTTCCGCGTGCGCGGCGCCGGCAACGCGGCCGGCCTGCGCCGCGAGCTGGCCGGCCATCACGTCGACCTGATCGTGCTGGACCTGATGCTGCCCGACGCCGACGGCCTGCAGCTGTGCCGCAGCCTGCGCGCCGAAGGCGTGCAGACGCCGATCATCATGCTTACTGCCAAGGGTGACGACGTCGACCGCATCGTGGGGCTGGAGATCGGCGCGGACGATTATCTCGGCAAGCCCTGCAATCCGCGCGAGCTGGTGGCGCGCATCCGCGCCGTGCTGCGGCGGCAGCCGCGCGCGGTGGCCGGAGCACCGCAGACCGATCTCGCCGCCGTGCGCTTCGGCCGCTTCAGCTTCGATCCCGCCACTCGCCAGCTGCTCGACGAGGGTGCGCCGGTCAAGCTCACCAGCGGCGAGTTCGCCGTGCTGGCGGCGCTGGTGGCGCATCCATTCGAGACTCTGAGCCGCGAGCGGCTGATCGCGCTGGCGCGCGGCCGCGAGCACGATGCATTCGACCGCAGCATCGACGTGATGGTGTCGCGCCTGCGTCGCTGCATCGAGGACGACCCGCGCCAGCCGCGCTGGCTGCAGACGGTATGGGGTGTGGGATACGTGTTCGTGCCGCATGGAGAGCCAGCATGAAGCGCGCGCCCACCACCTTCGCCCTGGTGCTGGCACTGCTGCTGGCGGCGCTGGTGACCGCGCTGACGCTGGCCGGCACGCTCTCCACGCGCGCCGGCCTGCGCGCGGCGGGTGACTCCTACGGTCGGCTGGTAGTGGCCACGGTTACCGCCGTCGATGCGCTGTCGGCACGCGACGATGCCGAAGCCCGCGCTGCGCTGGCAACCCTCGAACGCAACGGCGTTCGCCTCACCTCGGACGCGCCACTGGTTGAGCAGCAACGTGTCGCGCCGATGGCAGCGCAGGTCGGTCGCGCTGTGGGCGACATGCTCGGCGATCCCTCGCGAGTGCGCGTGGTCCAGCAGGCCGAAGCACAAATCTGGGTTCGCAGCGCCGCTCGACCAGATCGCTGGATCGTGATGCAGGCAGTGAGTTACCGCCGCCAGTTCATCCGCTCGATGCTGGCGCTGATGCTGTTCGCCGGGCTGGTGGCCTTTGCGGTGGCCACCCTGGCCGCGCGACTGCTGACCCGCCCGCTGGAACGGCTCGCCGCGCATGCCCCCGCCCTGCTCGGCGGGCAGCCGATCCAGCAGCATTTGCGCGGCAGTCCGCGCGAAGTGCGCGACCTCGCCGATGCGTTGGGTGCGGCCGGCGACACGCTGCGCCAGAGCGCGCGCGAACGCGAGCTGATGCTGGCCGGCATCTCGCATGACCTGCGCACGCCGCTGGCGCGACTGCGGCTGGCGCTGGAGCTGGGCGACGCTGGCGATCCGAACCGCCGCGACGCCATGGTCACCGACCTGGAAGAACTCGACAGCGCGCTCGCCCAGTGCCTGGCCTACGTGCGCGACGGCAGCGACGAAGCCCTGCGCGAGATCGACCTCGCCACCCTGCTCGTGCAGCTGATGGCCCTGCGCGCCCAGCCGGACGACTGGCGCTACGAGGGCCCCGACAGCGTGCGGCTGCGCGGCCGGCCCAGCCTGCTGCGCCGCGCGCTGGGCAACCTGATGGACAACGCCGAGCGCTACGGCGCCGCCCCGTTCCGGGTGACGGTGCAGCGCCACGACGACGGCGCGCACGTGAGCGTGCAGGATCATGGCCCGGGCGTGCCCGACGCCCTGCTGACCCAGCTCGGACGCCCGTTCCTGCGCGGCGACCCGGCGCGCGGCGGCGCCGCCGGCACCGGCCTGGGCCTGAGCATCGTCAAGCGCGCGGCCGAGGTCTCCGGCGGCCGCCTCCAGCTTGAGAACCGACCCGGCGGCGGTTTCGTCGCCACGCTGGTGTTGCCAGTCGGCACGGCGGCCGCCACGCCCGCCTGAGCCGAGCGCTCACCCCGGACGCGCGATCTTCCCGGCGCATGACAATGCGCCCAAGGCAGCGTTGTGGCTCGCCCGCAGCGGCCGCAAGCAAAAAGGCCGGCAATGCCGGCCTTATTGACTGGAAAATGGTGCCCTCGAGACGATTCGAACGTCCGACCTGCCCCTTAGGAGGGGGCCGCTCTATCCAGCTGAGCTACGAGGGCAGCAGCGGGATTTTGGCATGGATGAACGCTCCGCGGCGACGCCCCGGGGTCGGCCTGTGGGGACCGGCCTGCTAGACTTGCGGTTTTCACCGCGGCACCACATCTCGTCGCGAAGACCCGTTCCAAGGAGCATGCATGTCCCACGAAATCCTCAAGGCGCTTGGCCTGTCCGCCGAGCAGTCTGGCACGTATCTCGGCCAGGGCGAATGGTCCCGGACCACTGACGCGGGCACGCTGCGCCCGGTCAATCCGGCCACCGGCGAGGTGATCGCGGCGGTGCATGCCTCCAGCCAAGCCGACTACGAGACCATCGTCCAGCGCGCACAGGCCGCCTTCAAGGTATGGCGCACCACCCCGGCACCGCGTCGCGGCGAAGCCGTGCGCCTGTGCGGCGAGGCGCTGCGCAAGCACAAGGACGCCCTCGGTTCGCTGGTCGCTCTGGAGATGGGCAAGATCAAGCCCGAGGGCGACGGCGAGGTGCAGGAGATGATCGACATCGCCGATTTCGCGGTAGGCCAGAGCCGCATGCTCTACGGCTACACCATGCACTCGGAGCGCCCCGGCCACCGCATGTACGAGCAGTACCAGCCGCTGGGCCTGGTCGGCATCATCAGCGCGTTCAATTTCCCGGTCGCGGTGTGGGCGTGGAACGCCATGCTGGCCGCCATCGCCGGCGACATCTGCATCTGGAAGCCCTCGCCGAAGGTGCCGCTGTCGGCCGTCGCCACGATGAAGATCTGCAACGACGCGCTGCGCGATGCCGGCTTCCCGGACCTGTTCTTCCTGTTCAACGACGCCGGCACCGACCTCTCGCAGGCCTTCGTCGACGACAAGCGCATCCCGCTGATCAGCTTCACCGGCTCGACCAAGGTCGGCCGCATGGTCGGCGAGCGCGTGGCGCACCGCATGGGCCGCTCGCTGCTGGAGCTGGGCGGCAACAACGCGATCATCCTGGATGAGAGCGCCGACCTGAAGCTGGCGATCCCGGGCATCGTGTTCGGTGCGGTCGGCACTGCCGGCCAGCGCTGCACCACCACCCGCCGCCTGTTCGTGCACACCTCGATCTACGACACCGTGCTCGAGACCCTGGTCAAGGCGTACAAGCAGGTCGAGGGCAAGATCGGCGATCCCACGCTGGCCACCACGCTGATGGGTCCGCTGAACAGCCCGGAGAGCGTGAAGGCCTACCTGGCTGCCGTCGAGAAGGCCAAGGCCTCCGGCGGCACCGTCGCCACCGGCGGCGCCGCGCTGACCGACCGCAAGGGCAACTTCGTGCTGCCGACCATTGTCACGGGCCTGAAGAACTCCGACGAGGTGGTGCAGTCGGAGACCTTCGCGCCGATCCTCTACGTGATGCCGTTCGACAGCATCGATGAGGCGATCGAGATGCAGAACGACGTGCCGCAGGGCCTGTCCTCGGCGATCTTCACGCAGAACCTGAAGGTGGCCGAGCAGTTCCTGTCGGCGGCGGGCAGCGACTGTGGCATCGCCAACGTCAACATCGGCACCTCCGGCGCCGAGATCGGCGGCGCCTTCGGCGGCGAGAAGGAAACCGGCGGCGGTCGCGAGTCCGGCTCGGATGCGTGGAAGGTCTACATGCGCCGCCAGACCAACACCATCAACTACTCCGATTCGCTGCCGCTGGCCCAGGGCATCAAGTTCGACCTGTAAGCAAGCCTGCAAGGGTACGCGGGCCCCGGCTCGCGTACCCTTGCGGTGGCACCGCCACCCTTCCCGCCTGCTTCCCGGGGGTTTCCGAGATGAGCACGACGTCCGCCCCTCGCACCACCTGCACCCTGGCCGTGGTCAGCCTGTGCTTCGGCATCGCCGCCTGGACCGTATTTCCCTTCTTCGGCGCGATCGTCGCCGTGATCTGCGGCCACCTGGCACGCCGGGAAATCCGCCAGACCCTCTCCGAGCCGCTCGACGGCGACGGCTTTGCGATCACCGGGTTGGTTCTCGGATACGCCCAGCTGATCCTGAGCGTGCTCGGCATGCTGGCGTTCTGGGCAGTCCTTCTCGGCCTGATCCATCTCGCCTGGACATGATCGATCCCGACACCCCGGACATCCCCTTCCGCCTCGACGGCTACCGCGTGGTGGTCGCCGGCGGCAGCCGCGGCATCGGCCGCAGCATGGCGCTGGCGTTCGCGCAGGCCGGGGCGGGCGTGTCCGTATGTGCCCGCGGCGAATCGGCGCTGGCCGAGGTCGCGCAGGCGATCCGGGCGCAGGGCGTGGTGACCCATACGCAGTCCTGCGACCTGGCCGATGGGGCCGCCATCGACGACTACATCGCCGCCGCCGCCCGCGCCCTGGGCGGCATCGACGTGCTGGTGAACAACGCCACCGGCTACGGATTCGCCGAGGACGACGAGGGCTGGACCGCCAATTTCCGAGTCGACCTGATGGCCGCCGTGCGTGCCTCGCGGGTCGCCCTGCCGCACCTCAGGCGCAGCGGCCGCGCCAGCATCCTGCACACCAGTTCGATCGCCGCGCTGCGCCCGCGGGCCAGCGGCGCACCGTACGCCGCGATCAAGGCCGCGCTGAGCCACTACACGAGCTCGCAGGCACTGGCACTGGCGCCGGACCGCATCCGCGTGAACGCAATCGCGCCCGGCTCGATCAGCTTCCCCGACGGCCTGTGGGAACGTCGCCGGGCCGAGGAGCCCGCCCTGCACACGGCGACGCTGGCAAAGATCCCGTTCGGCCGTTTTGGCACGCCCGAGGAAGTGGCCCACGTGGCGCTGTTCCTCGCCTCGCCCTGGGCCGGATGGATCACCGGCCAGACCCTCGCCGTGGACGGCGGCCAGATGCTCACCGGCTGAATCCCATGTCCGATCTGCGCAGCACCGAACGCTTCAGCGACCGCGTCGCCGATTACGTGCGCTATCGCCCCGACTACCCCGTGGCGCTGGTCGACTGGTTGCGTCGCGAGCATGGCGTGGACGCGTCGTGGGACGTCGCCGACGTCGGCGCCGGCACCGGTATCTCGGCGAAGCTCTTTCTCGACGCGGGCCATCGCGTCACCGCCGTGGAGCCCAATGCGCCGATGCGCGCCGCGTCCGAGCAGTGGCTAGGCGAGAACCCGAATTTCCGCGCGGTGGATGGTCGCGCCGATGCCACCACCCTGCCTGATGCCAGCGTCGCGCTGATCGTGGTAGCGCAGGCTTTCCATTGGTTCGATGAGGTAGCCACACGGCGCGAGTTCGCGCGCATCCTGCGGCCGGGCGGGCTGGCGGCGATCGTCTGGAACACGCGCCATCTCGGTGGCACGCCGTTTCTCGAAGGCTATGAATCGCTCCTGCAGTGCTACGGCACCGACTACACCAGCGTCGCCGAGCGCTACGCCGACGAGCCGCGCATGCGCGCCTGGTTCGGCAACGGCTTTCGCGGCACGGCCAGCTTCGATCACGGCCAGCAGCTGGACTTCGACGCGCTGAAAGGCCGCCTGATGTCCTCCTCCTACGCGCCTGCGCCCGGCCATCCGAAGCACGCCCCGATGCTCGCTGCCCTGCGTACGCTGTTCGACGCCACCGCGGTGGACGGCCGCATCGACTTCACCTACGACACCCGCGCCTACGTGGGCCACCTGAGCTGACGCATGTATTCCTATCTCCGCCCCCTGCTGTTCGCGCTGGATCCGGAAACGGCCCACGGCGCCACGCTGTATGCGCTTGACGTGGCCCATCGCAGCGAGCTGCTGCGCTTTGTCGCCAAGCCACCGGCGGAGTTGCCGGTGGACGCGTTCGGACTGCGCTTCCCCAATCCGGTCGGCCTCGCCGCCGGGCTGGACAAGAACGCCGATCACCTCGATGCGCTCGGCGCCCTGGGCTTCGGCTTCGTCGAGGTGGGCACCACCACGCCGCGACCGCAGCCGGGCAACGACAAACCGCGCATGTTCCGGCTGAAGGAGCACGAGGCGATCATCAACCGGCTCGGCTTCAACAACGCCGGCGTCGATGCGCTGGTGCGCAACGCGGAAAAGTCGAGCTTTGCCGGCGTGCTCGGCATCAACATCGGCAAGAACAAGGACACGCCGAACGAGAAGGCGGTCGACGACTACCTGTTCTGCCTGGAGCGCGTCTACGCACGCGCCAGCTACGTCACCGTGAACATCTCTTCGCCCAACACCCAGGGCCTGCGCGACCTGCAGGAGGAGGAGACGCTGCGCCGGTTCATCGGCACCCTGCGTGAGGCGCAGGAGCGGCTGGGCGCGCAGCACGGTGTGCGCAAGCCGATGCTGCTGAAGATCGCACCGGACCTCACCGAACCCGAACTCGACGCCATCGCTGAGGTTCTGCTTGCCAGCGGCGTAGACGGCGTGATCTGCACCAACACCACCATCGACCACAGCGCCGTGGCCAGCGATCCGCAGTCGCGCGAAGCCGGCGGCCTGTCCGGTCGCCCGCTGATGGCGCTCGCCACCGCCGTGCAGCGCGGCATGGCCGAGCGGCTCAAGGGCAAGGTCGGCATCGTCGGCGTGGGCGGCATCCTGGAAGGCGACGATGCGGTGACCAAGCTCGACGCCGGCGCCACGCTGGTGCAGATCTATTCCGGGCTGATCTATCGCGGCCCGGCACTGATCGCCGAGTGCGTCGAGGAAATCCGTCGCCAGCGCGGAGCGCACGATGCCCGCTGACCACACCCTGCCCGCCCAGCGCATCGACATGGGCGGCTACGCGCTGATCGAGAACGCACCGCTGGCCCATCGCAACACGCTGCGCGTGGCGGCGAAGGCGCACCTGCTGGCGGAGATCCGCGACGCCAGCAAGCTGCCCGAGCTGCTCGCCTTTCCTGCCGTGAAGAGCGGCCCGGTGCTGGTGCTGGGCGAAGGCAGCAACGTGCTGTTCGCCGGCGATTATCCCGGCACCGTGCTGGCGATGGCCACGCAGGGCGTGCAGGTGGAGTCCGAGGGCGACACGGCGCGCGTCGCCGTGGCCGCGGGCGAGCGCTGGGACGACTTCGTGCGCTGGACGCTGGGCCAAGGCCTGGCCGGCCTGGAAAACCTGATCCTGATTCCCGGCACCGTGGGCGCCGCCCCCATCCAGAACATCGGCGCCTACGGCACCGAGGTGGCCGAGTTTATCGAGAGCGTGGAGGCGTGGGATACCCACTCGCACCAGGTGGTGACGCTCGATCACGCCGCCTGCGCGTTCGGCTATCGCGACTCGTTGTTCAAGCGCGAACCGGGCCGCTACATCGTCACCGCGGTGCGCTTCGTGCTGCCGCGCATGCACGATCTCCGGCTCGACTACGCCGGCATCCGCGAGGAACTCGAGCGCATGGGCGTGGCCAAACCGGCGCCGTTCCACGTGGCCGAGGCGGTGGTGCACCTGCGCACGCGCAAGCTGCCGGACCCGGCGGTGATCGGCAATGCCGGCAGCTTCTTCAAGAACCCGATCGTCGAGGCCGCCACCGGCGAGGCGCTCCAGCGCGGGCATCCCGGACTGGTCGCCTGGCCGGGCCGTGACGGTCGCTGGAAGCTTTCGGCCGCCTGGCTGATCGAGGCCGCCGGCCTCAAGGGTTATCGCGAAGGCGATGCCGGCATCTCGCATCGCCACGCGCTGGTGCTGGTCAACCACGGCCACGCCACCGGCCCCGAGCTGTGGGCGCTGGCGCAGCAGGTGATTGCACGCGTGCGCGACACTTTCGGGGTAACGCTGGAACCCGAGCCGGTGATCGTCGGCGGCTGAGCCGCCGTTGCCGGGTCGCGATCCGGGCCGCCGCCAAATTTTTACGCGATCTATATGGGGTAGCGCATTCGCGCTACCCCTTTGTTATGGGCCGGTTCCTAGAGTGCGCGCCATCGCACTGACGGAGTCATCCCCTTGGACATTCCCTACCTCTTGCTGGCTGTCGTGCTCATAGCCCTGACAGCTGGCCTCGTGCGCCTCTGCGACCGGCTCGGCCGGCGCTGAGCCGTGCCGCCCCCGCGATCTTTCCGACGGAATTCGCCATGACCTTCATCTACGCGCTGGCCGCTGCGATCGCAGTGGCCCTCACGGGCTACCTCTGCGTGGCCCTGCTCAAGCCGGAGTGGTTCGAATGACCACCAACGACTATCTCCAGATCGCCCTGTTCCTGGCGGCGCTGCTCTTGCTGGTGAAACCCCTGGGAAGTTACATGGCGAACGTATTTTCCGATTCGCCCAATCGCGTCACGCGCCTGGGCGCCGGCGTGGAACGCGTGCTTTACCGAGTCTGCGGCATCCATCCCGAGGAGGACATGGGCTGGAAGCAGTACGCGTGGGCGATGCTGGTCTTCAATGTGCTCGGCCTGCTGGCGGTGTACGCCCTGCAGCGCCTGCAGCTGTGGCTGCCGCTGAATCCGCAGCACCTGGCCGCGGTGTCGCCGGACTCGGCGATGAACACCGCCATCAGCTTCGCCACCAATACCAACTGGCAGGGCTATGGCGGCGAGTCGACCATGAGCTACCTGACCCAGATGCTGGGCCTGGCGGTGCAGAACTTCCTCTCCGCCGCCACCGGCATCGCGGTGCTGATCGCGGTGATCCGCGGCTTTGTGCGCAGAAGCGCCAGTGGCCTGGGCAACTTCTGGGTCGACCTCACACGCAGCACGCTCTACGTGCTGGTGCCGCTGTCGCTACTGCTGAGCCTGGTGCTGGTGTCGCAGGGCGTGGTGCAGAACTTCAAGCCCTACGTCGAGGTGCCGGTGCTGCGGACCACGCACTACACCGAGACGACCAAGGACGCCGCCGGCCACGCCACCACGCGCGAGGTGCCGGTGACCACGCAGACCCTGCCGATGGGTCCGGCCGCCTCGCAGATCGCAATCAAG
The DNA here is from genome assembly GCF_044904665.1 of Dyella ginsengisoli. NCBI lineage: Bacteria > Pseudomonadati > Pseudomonadota > Gammaproteobacteria > Lysobacterales > Rhodanobacteraceae > Dyella > Dyella ginsengisoli. The sequence goes on along the minus strand of NZ_JADIKM010000003.1, from coordinate 349,596 downwards.
CAGCTGGGCACCAACGGCGGCGGCTTCTTCAACGTGAACTCCGCGCACCCGTTCGAGAATCCCACGCCGCTGAGCAACTTCTTCGAGATGCTGGCGATCCTGCTGATTCCGGCTGCGCTCTGCTACACCTTCGGCAAGATGGTCGGCGACCGTCGCCAGGGCTGGGCACTGCTGGCGGCAATGCTGGTGATCTTCGTGCCGCTGCTGCTGGTATGCACGGGCGCCGAACAGGCAGGCAACCCGTTGCTGCACGGCCTGGGCGTGGACCAGCACGCGTCGGCGCTGCAGGCCGGCGGCAACATGGAAGGCAAGGAAACGCGCTTCGGCATCGTCAATTCGACGATCTGGGCCACCGCCACCACCGCCGCCTCGAACGGTTCGGTCAATGCCATGCATGACTCGTTCACGCCGATCGGCGGGCTGGTGCCGATGTGGCTGATCCAGCTCGGCGAAGTGATCTTCGGCGGTGTCGGTTCGGGGCTGTACGGCATGCTCGCGTTCGCCGTGGTGGCGGTGTTCATCGCCGGCCTGATGGTGGGCCGCACGCCCGAATACCTCGGCAAGAAGATCGAGGCGCACGAGATGAAGATGGCCTCGATCGCGGTGCTGATTCCCTGCGCGCTGGTGGTGATCGGCACCGCCATCGCGGTGATGGTGCCCGCCGGGTTCGGCAGTGTGGCCAACCCTGGTGCGCACGGCTTCAGCGAGATGCTCTACGCCGTCAGCTCGGCCTCGAACAACAACGGCAGCGCGTTCGGTGGACTGTCGGCCAACACGCCGTTCTGGAACGTCCTGCTGGGCATCTGCATGTTCCTGGCCCGCTATCCGCTGATCGTGGCGATGCTCGCCATGGCCGGCTCGCTGGCCGCCAAGCGCAGCGTGCCGCCGTCGGCCGGCACGCTGCCCACCCACACGCCGCTGTTCGTCACGCTGCTGGCCTGCGTGGTGATCGTGATCGGCGCACTCACCTTCCTGCCGGCGCTGGCCCTGGGGCCGATCGTCGAATCTCTGCTGGGACGCTGATCCATGACTTCGCACACGCATGCGACGAGCCAGTTCAACCGTGAGCTGGTGCTGGCTGCCGTCGCCGATTCCTTCCGCAAGCTCTCGCCGCGGCTGCAGTTCCGCAACCCGGTGATGTTCGTGGTGTTCCTGTGCAGCCTGCTCACGACAGGGCTGTGGGTGCAGGCGCTGACGGGCCACGGCGAGGCGCCGACCGCGTTCATCTTCTGGGTCAGCCTGTGGCTGTGGTTCACCCTGCTGTTCGCCAACTTCGCCGAGGCGCTGGCCGAGGGCCGCGGCAAGGCCCAGGCCGATGCGCTGCGCAGCTCGCGCAAGGATGTGCTGGCCAAGAAGCTGGCCGCTCCGAGGCGCGATGCGGCGGTGACCCTGATGTCCTCGGCCGACCTGCGCGCCGGCGACGTGGTGCTGGTGCAGGCGGGCGACATCCTGCCCGGCGACGGCGAGGCCATCGTGGGCGCCGCCAGCGTCAACGAGAGCGCGATCACCGGCGAATCCGCACCGGTGATCCGCGAGGCGGGCGGCGATCGCAGTGCCGTCACCGGCGGCACCCAGCTGCTGTCGGACTGGCTGGTGGTGCGCATCACCCGCAACCCGGGCGAGACCTTCCTCGACCGCATGATCGCGATGGTCGAAGGCGCGGCGCGGCGCAAGACGCCAAACGAGATCGCGCTGACCATCCTGCTGGCGAAGTTCACGCTGATCTTCCTGCTCGCCTGCGCCACGCTGCTGCCGTACTCGATCTACAGCGTGCAGGCCACCGGCAGCGGCAGTCCGATCACGCTCACCGTGCTGATCGCACTGCTGGTGTGCCTGATCCCCACCACCATCGGCGCACTGCTGTCGGCGATCGGCATCGCCGGCATGGACCGGATGATCCGCGCCAACGTAATCGCCACCTCGGGCCGGGCGGTGGAAGCGGCCGGTGACGTCGACGTGCTGCTGCTGGACAAGACCGGCACCATCACGCTGGGCAACCGCCAGGCGGTGGCCTTCCTGCCGGCACCGGGCATCGATGAGCGCGTGCTGGCCGAGTCGGCACAGCTTGCCTCGCTGGCCGACGAGACTCCCGAAGGCCGCAGCGTAGTGATGCTGGCGCGCGAGCGACACGGCCTGGAGGCGCACACGCCAGCCGAGGGCGCCGCCGAGTTCGTTCCCTTCACCGCGCAGACCCGCATGAGCGGCGTCGACATCGATGGCCGGCGCATCCGCAAGGGCGCGCTCGATGCGGTGGAGCGTCACCTGACCGCCCAGGGCAGCCAGTTGCCACCGGCGGTCAAGCGCATCGCCGAGGAGATCGCCCGCCGCGGCGCCACCCCGCTGATCGTCACCGACGGCGCCCTCGCGCTGGGCGTGATCGAACTGAAGGACATCGTGAAGGGCGGCATCAAGGAGCGCTTCGCCGAGATGCGCGCGATGGGCATCAAGACCATCATGATCACCGGCGACAACCCGCTCACTGCCGCGGCCATCGCCGCCGAGGCCGGCGTGGACGACTTCCTCGCCGAAGCCACGCCGGAAGCCAAGCTCGGCCTGATCCGCGAGATCCAGTCGGAAAACCGCCTTGTAGCGATGTGCGGCGACGGCACCAACGACGCCCCGGCGCTGGCCCAGGCCGACGTGGCGGTGGCGATGAACACCGGCACGCAGGCGGCCAAGGAAGCCGGCAACATGGTCGACCTGGACTCCAATCCGACCAAGCTGATCGAGGTGGTGGAGATCGGCAAGCAAATGCTGATCACCCGCGGCGCGCTGACCACGTTCTCCATCGCCAACGACATCGCCAAGTACTTCGCGATCATCCCGGCCGCGTTCGCCACCACCTACCCGGCGCTCAACGCGCTCAACGTGATGCACCTGGCCACGCCGCAGAGCGCGATCCTGTCGGCGGTGATCTTCAACGCGCTGATCATCATTTTCCTGATCCCGCTCGCGCTCAAGGGCGTGAAGTACCGCGCCCTGGGCGCCGGCGCGCTGCTGCGTCGCAACCTGCTGGTGTACGGCCTGGGCGGCATCGCGGTGCCGTTCCTCGGCATCAAGCTGATCGACCTGCTGCTGGTGGCGTTCGGCCTGGCCTGAGCCGCCACTTCCCTCCGGAGACAACAATGTCCTTTGCACGTATCGCCGCAACGGCCCTCATCGCCCTCACCGGGGTCACCGCAGCCCATGCCGATGACCGCGCTTCCCCGGTCACCGGCAACCTCGCCGTGACCTCCGACTACCTGTTCCGCGGCCTTACCCAGACCTGGGGCCGCCCCGCGATCCAGGGCGGTGCCGACTACACCAACCCGAACGGCTTTGCCGCCGGCTTCTGGGGGTCGAGCATCGGCGAGCGCAGCTACCCCGGTGGCGCGATGGAGCTGGATCTGTACGCCAGCTACGGCCGGGCGATCGACAGCAACTGGTCCTGGCGCGTGGGTCTCTACACGTACGTCTACCCCGGCGCCAACCTCAACCAGGCCGGCCTGCCCTCGCGCTCGCTCAACACCGTCGAGGCGAACGCCGCGCTGACCTGGAAGCAGTTCACCCTGAAGTACAACCGCGCGCTCACCGATTATTTCGGCGTGGACACCGAGCAGGGCTACACCGGCGATTCGAAGGGCACCTACTACCTGCAGCTCGACGCCAGCTTCCCGCTGGCCGATGCCTGGAGCCTGGCCCTGCATGCCGGCCACACGCACTACACCACCGCGCTGGCGACGGCGCTGGCCAATGGCGCGCGCGACCCGAGCTACAGCGACTTCGGCGCCACGCTGAAATACCAGTTCAACCCGCACTGGTCGATCAGCGGCGGCGTCACCCATGCCACCAACGCCGATTTCTACCGTCGTACCGCCAGCTTCCTCGACGCCCGCGACACCCGCAACGTGGGCGGCAGCCGCGGTTTCGTGATGCTGCAAGGCACGTTCTGACCGGAGCACATCCATGTTCAAGCTTTTGCGCCAATCCTTCCTGATGCTGCTGGTGATGACCGTGATCACCGGCGTGCTGTATCCGCTGGCCGCCACCGGCTTGTCCCGGCTCGCCTTCGCCCACCAGGCCGACGGCAGCCTGATCGAGCGCGACGGCAAGCCGGTCGGCTCGGCGCTGATCGGGCAGTCGTTCGACGATCCGCGCTATTTCTGGGGTCGTCCGTCAGCCACCGCGCCCAATCCATACAACGCCAGCGCATCGTCCGGCTCGAACCAGGGACCGACCAACCCGGCCCTGGCCGATGCGGTGAAGCAGCGCATCGCCGCCCTGCAGGGCGCCGACCCGGGCAACCACATGCCGGTGCCGGTGGATCTGGTGACCGCCTCGGGCAGTGGCCTCGATCCGCAGATCAGCCCGGCCGCGGCGCAATATCAGGTGGCGCGTGTGGCGCGGCTTCGCCGGCTCGACGTGGCGCAGGTGCAGGCGCTGGTGCGCGCCCACACGCAGGGGCGTCAGCTCGGCGTGCTGGGCGAGCCCCGCGTGAACGTGCTCGGACTCAACCTGGCGCTGGATGCACTCGCCAGACGCTGATCCTTCCATGTAGCCCTGTCGCCGACGAGAGACGACGATGACCGATTCCGCGCGTGACGCCCGTGCCGACGCCCTGCTGCATGCCACGCAGGGCGCCGACCAGCACCGGCTGAAGATCTTCCTCGGTGCGGCACCCGGCGTCGGCAAGACCTTCGCCATGCTCTCGGCTGCGCGCGAACTGAAACGGCAAGGCGTGGACGTGGTGGTCGGCCTGGTGGAAACCCACGGCCGCGCCGAGACCGCGGCGCTGCTGGAAGGGCTGGAAGTGCTGCCGCGTCGCACCGTACAGCAGCACGAGCGCGAGTTCACCGAGTTCGACCTCGACGCCGCGCTCGCGCGACGCCCGGCGGTCCTGCTGGTCGACGAACTGGCCCATACCAACCTGCCCGGCGGCCGCCACACGCGTCGCTGGCAGGACATCGCCGAGCTGCTCGACGCCGGCATCGAGGTCTACACCGCGCTCAACGTGCAGCACCTGGAGAGTCGCAACGACCAGGTGCGCCGGATCACCGGCATCACCGTGCGCGAGACCGTGCCCGATGCCTTCCTCGACCGCGCGCGTGACATCGTGCTGGTCGACCTGCCGCCACGCGAGCTGATCGGCCGGCTCAAGCAGGGCAAGGTCTACGTGCCGGAAACCGCGGCGGCGGCGCTCAACGCCTTCTTCTCGCCGACCAACCTGGCGGCGCTGCGCGAGCTGGCGGTGGAAACCATCGCCGGCCACGTCGACAACGACCTGCGCGAGCACATGCTCGCCCGCGGCACCGCGATGCCGGTGCGCCGGCACGTGCTGGCGGCGATCGACGGCCACGGCCAGAGCGACTATCTGGTGCGCGTGGCCCGGCGTATCGCCGAGCGACGCGGTGCGCCGTGGAGCGTCGCCTTCGTCGACACCGGCGCGGAACTGGAGCCGGCCCGCCGCGAACGGCTCGATGCCGCCATGCGGCTGGCCGAGCGCCTGGGCGGCGAGACGATCATCCTGCGCGGCCACGTGATCGCCGACGAACTGCTCGCCCATGCCGATCGCGAGGGCGTCGGCCAGATCATCCTGGGGCGCACCCGTGAGCGGCCGATCGCGCGCCTGCTCGGCATCTCGCTCACCCAGCGGCTGCTGCGTCGTGGAGCGCACATGGAACTGACCATCATCGCCACGCCGGCGGAGCGCGCCCAGGCGCGCCGACGGCGGATCACCCGCGCGCGCGGATCACGCGGCGAGTACGGCTACGCCACCCTGGCTGCCGGCATCGCCTTCGTGGCGGCCTTTGCCGCCGACCGATACCTGTCGGTGGCCAATCTCTCGCCGATTTTCCTCATCGCCGTGCTGGCGGTGGCGGTGCGCACGCGCATGACCGTGGCCGTCTATACGGCCGTGCTGTGCTTCCTGGGCTACAACTTCTTCTTCACCGCGCCGCGCTACACCCTGGCGATCGCCAACGCCGACGATGTGCTGGCGGTGACGCTGTTCCTGGTCACGGCACTGGTGTGCAGCCGGCTGGCCACCCGGCTGTCGAGCCAGGTGGCATCGCTGCGCGACGCGCAAGTGCGGGCGCGGGCGCTGCTGCGGCTCGGCCAGCAGCTCGCCGCGAGCGCCGACGCCGAGGCCGTGCGGGAGGCCGGGGCGCAGGCCCTCGCGCACGCGTTGGGCGCTCATGCCGCGTTGCTCGTGCGCGACACCGACCAGCGCCTGCAGCCAGCCGCCAGCGCGCCGCGCAGTTTTGCGCTGAGCCACCAGGACCAGGCCGCCGCCGACTGGTGCGAGCGCCACGCCGAGGCCGCCGGTCGCCACACCGACACGCTCAACGGCGCCGCCTGCTGGATGCTGCCGCTGGGCACGGAAGATCACCGCCTGGGCGTGGCCGCGCTGCGACTGGACGACCGCGCCACGCTGAACCCGGATCGGCGCAGCCTCGCCCTCGCCATGGTGCAGGACATCGGCCGCGCACTGGAGCGCGCACGCCTCGCCGACGAACTGGAGAGCGCGCGCGTGCAGGGCGAAACCGAGCGCTTGCGCAGCGCCCTGCTCTCGTCGGTCTCGCACGATCTGCGCTCGCCGCTGGCCTCGATGATCGGCGCCGCCGGCACCCTGGTGAGCTACGAGGACAAGCTGCCGCCGACCGAGCGGCGCGAGCTGCTGGCGTCGATCCTCGGCGAGGGCCAGCGGCTGGATCGCTACATCCAGAACCTGCTCGACATGACCCGTCTGGGCCACGGCACGCTCAAGCTCAACCGCGACTGGACCGACAGCGCGGAGATCGTCGGCGCCGCGCTGGGCCGCCTGCGCAAGTTGTTCCCCGACCTGCGCGTGGAGACCGACGCGCCGCGCGATCCGGTGCTGATGTACGTGCACCCGGCACTGATCGAGCAGGCGCTGTTCAACATCCTGGAGAACGCCGCGCGCTTCTCGCCGCCCAACGAGCCGGTCCGCATCACCGTGCATGTCGCCGACGAGCGCCTGCTGATCGACGTGGCCGACCGCGGCCCCGGCATTCCCGAGGACGAGCGCGTGCGCATCTTCGACATGTTCTATTCGGTGTCCCGCGGCGACCGTTCTCCGCAGGGCACCGGCCTCGGGCTGGCGATCTGCCGTGGCATGATCGGCGCCCACGGCGGCAGCGTGGAAGCGCTGCCGGGCGATGGCGTGGGCACGGTGATCCGGATCAGCCTGCCGCTGGCCGAGCTGCCCAAAGGCGATGACTGAGGGCGGCGACTGATCCGGACCGGTTGCCTCAGCGACGCGCCTTGGACAGCAGGCGCAGGATTTCCATGTACAGCCACACCAGCGTGACCATCAGCGCGAATGCGCCGAACCACTCCATGTACTTCGGCGCGCCCTGCGCGGCGCCCCGCTCGATCATGTCGAAGTCGAGCACCAGGTTCAGCGCGGCCAGGCCCACCACCAGCAGGCTGAAGCCGATGCCCATGGCGCCGGATTCGTGGATGAAGGGAATCTGGATGCTGGTGAACGTGCGCAGGCCGAAGTCCACCAGGTAGAGCAGCATGATGCCGCCGGTGGCCGCCACCACGCCCATGCGGAACTTGTCGGTGACCTTGATCACCCCGGTGCGGTAGAGCAGCAGCATCGCCGCCAGCACGCCCACGGTGAGCATGATCGCCTGCAGCACGATGCCGGGAAACCGCAGTTCCATGAAGGCGGAGATGCCGCCGAGCGCAAAGCCCTCGGCAATCGCGTACAGCGGTGCGGTGATGCCGGACCAGCGCGGCGCGAAGCTCGACACCATGGCCAACGCGAATCCGGCCAGCAACCCACCCCACAGGAACGGCGACACCGCCGCCAGCGCGGCCTGCAGATTGCCGTCGGCGGCGGCTTCGGCGAAGCGGTTCCAGGTCCAGCTGCCGGTGACCACGGCCAGCAGCAGCAACAGGCCAGTCTTGGCGATGGTGCCGTTCATGGTCATCCGCTCACCAGCGGCGAACGGGCCCTGGAAGACCTTGTCCTTCAGGACGGGATTGCTCGAACGCATGGAAATCTCCTCGGATCGCGGGTCACAGCAGGTGACCGGTCCGGGCATGCTAACCCGCCCCCGCCATGGCGTCAGCTCGAGCGTCCACAGGCACCCTCACCTGGCCCGTGACGGCTCCAGGTTGGGCAGAAACACGGTGATCAGTCCCATCAACGGCAGGTAGGCGCAGAGCTGGTAGACGTAGGCAATGCCGTGCGCATCGGCCAGGTTGCCGAGCACCGCGGCGCCGATGCCCCCCATCCCGAAGGCGAAGCCGAAGAACAGGCCCGAGATCATGCCGACGCGCCCGGGAATCAGCTCCTGCGCATACACCAGGATGGCCGAGAACGCCGACGCCAGGATCAAGCCGATCACTACCGACAGCACGCCAGTCCATGCCAGACCGACGTGCGGCAGCAGCAGGGTGAACGGCGCCACGCCGAGGATGGACACCCAGATCACCCACTTGCGTCCGATCCGGTCGCCGATCGGACCGCCGATCAGCGAACCGGCCGCCACTGCGAACAGGAACGCGAACAGATGCACCTGCGCGCTCTGCACCGATACGCCGAAGGTGTGGATCAGATAGAACGTGTAATAGCTGCTGAGGCTGGCCAGGTAGAAATACTTCGAGAAGATCAGCAGCCCCAGGATCGCCAGCGCGCCGACGATGCGGGGCCGCGAAAGCGAGGCCACGGCGGGGTGATGCACGATCGCCCGGCTGCGGGCCACATGGTGTGCGCCGTACCAGCGGCCCACCTGCAGCAGCACCACGATCGCCAGCAGCGCCGCCAGCGAGAACCACGCCACGCTGCCGCGTCCGTGCGGCACGATGATCCACGCCGCCAGCAAGGGGCCGAGCGACGACCCGGTATTCCCGCCGACCTGGAACACCGACTGCGCCAGGCCATGGCGGCCGCCCGAAGCCAGTCGGGCGACCCGCGAGGATTCCGGATGGAAGATCGCCGAGCCGGTGCCGACCAGCCCGGCAGCCAGCAGCAACAACGAAAAACTGGGCGCCACCGACAGCAGCAACAGGCCGCACAGGGTGAAGCCCATGCCGACGGGCAGCGAATACGGCATCGGCCGGCGATCGGTGACCATGCCGACCAGCGGTTGCAGCAGCGACGCGGTGATCTGGTAGGTGAGCGTGATCAGGCCGATCTGGGTGAAGCTCAGGTGGAAGCCGTCCTTCAGCACCGGATAGATCGCCAGGATCAGCGACTGGATCATGTCGTTGAGCATGTGGGCAAAGCTGATTCCGCCGAGCACCGCGACGGCCGGGCCGCCGGACGCGTGCGGCGACCTTGCGGTGACAGCGTCGGGGGACGGCAGGGGCGCATCGTCGACGCGGATGTTCATCGGCAGGGCTCAGGGGAGTGGCGGGTCGTTGCGTGACCGGGGCGGCCACTTTAGAGTCGCCCCGGACGGCCCGCTTTGATCAACGGGTCAACTTCTGTCGAATTCGGGCCACATCGTCGGCATGCGCAACACCCGCGTCATCCACTACGAAGACACCCCGCGCGACGTCGTCACCACCGGCAACGAGTACCCGCCGCACTTCGTGCTCCCCCGCCACACGCACAAACGCGGCCAGCTGCTGTATGCCTCCACCGGCGTGGTCACGGTGATCACCGATGCCGGCAGCTGGGTCGTTCCGCCACGGCGGGCGCTGTGGATTCCTCCCGGCGTCGCGCACGAGGTGCGCATGAGCGGCACCGTGTCCACTCACAGCGCCTACGTGCGCCGCGAGGCGGCCGAGGGGATCGGCCTGCCGATCCACTGCCGGGTGATCGAGGTGTCGCCGTTGCTGCACGCGCTGCTGCATGAAGCGGTGGACCTGCCGGCCGAGTACGCGCTGGACGGCCGCGATGGACGGGTGATGGCGCTGCTGCTGGACGAGCTCGCCGCGATGCCCGCCCTGCCGCTGAACACGCCGCTGCCGCGCGATGCGCGTCTGGCTCGGTTGTGCCGGCGTCTGCTCGACGCCCCCGCACTGGACATCGACATCGACGCCATGGCGCACAAGGCGGGCATGAGCCGACGTAACTTCACCCGGCTGTTCCGCAGCCAGACCGGCATGAGTTTCGCGAGCTGGCGCCAGCAGGCCTGCTTGCTGGCGGCGCTGACCCGATTCGGACGCGGCGAGTCGGTCACCCGCGTAGCGATGGAGCTGGGCTACGGCAGCACTAGTGCGTTCACCGCCGCCTTCCGCCGCGTGCTCGGCGATGCGCCCAGCCGCTACCTCACCAGACACGACCACGGCACCGGCAGCTGACATGGGTCAGCTGCCGCGATGCACGGCCGCCGCTAGCATGGGCGTGTCACATGGACGTCAACCAGGCAGCACAACATGTCCGTGCGATGACGCTCGCCGGTGTCCGTCTGCATCGCCGACCTCTCCCCGGATAGAAGCCCGATGACCCAGCGCAAGAAGCCCGCCCCAGCCGCATCGTCCGTGCCACCCGCGGAAGCCGTGGGTACGGTCGACCTGGCCGATCGCTCGCTGTACATCCATCGCGAGCTGTCGCAGCTGCAGTTCAACATCCGGGTGCTCGACCAGGCGCTGGACGAGGGCACACCGCTGCAGGAACGGCTGAAGTTCCTGCTGATCTTCTCCAGCAACATGGACGAGTTCTTCGAGATCCGCGTGGCCGAGCTGAAGGACCAGATCGCCTTCGACCACGAGTTGGTCGGGCCGGACGGCATTCCGCCAAAGCAGGCGCTGGCGATGATCAGCGAGGTGGCGCACCAGCAGATCGAACGCCAGTACGCGATCCTCAACGAGCGCATCCTGCCCGAGCTGGCTGCCCAGGGCATCCGCATCGTGCGCCGCAACGAGTGGACGCTGAAGCAGAAGCATTGGGTGCGCCGCTACTTCCGCCACGAGGTGGCCCCCCTGATCACGCCGATCGGGCTGGACCCCACCCACCCGTTTCCGCTGCTGGTGAACAAGAGCCTCAACTTCATCGTGCAGCTGGAAGGCGTGGATGCATTCGGCCGCGATTCGGGCCTGGCCATCGTGCCGGCACCGCGCGTGCTGCCGCGCCTGATGCGCCTGCCCGACGACATCTGCGAGGGCGGCGAGAACCACGTGCTGCTGTCGTCGGTGATCCACGCCCACGTCGACGAGCTGTTTCCCGGCATGCAGGTGCACGGCTGCTACCAGTTCCGCCTCACCCGCAACGCCGACCTGACGATCGACCCGGAAGACGTGGACGACCTCGCGCGCGCCCTGCGCGGCGGCCTGTACACCCGACGCTTCGGCGACGCGGTGCGGCTGGAGGTGGCCGACAACTGCCCCAAGCTGCTTATCGACTACCTGCTCAAGCAGTTCGGGCTCACCGCCGCCGAGCTGTATGAAGTCAATGGCGCAGTAAACCTGTCGCGCCTGTTCGGCGTGGCCAGCAAGCCTGGCTTCCCGCAGCTGCAGTTCCAACCGTTCACGCCCTCGATCCCCAAGCAGCTGAAGAAGTCCGACGACATCTTCGCCAGCCTGAGCCGCCAGGACGTGCTGCTGCTGCATCCGTACGAGTCGTTCACTCCGGTGGTCGACATGCTGCGCCAGGCGGCGAAGGATCCCTCGGTGCTGGCGATCAAGCAGACGCTGTACCGCAGCGGCGCCACTTCGGAAATCGTCGATGCGTTGGTGGACGCGGCGCGCGCCGGCAAGGAGGTCACCGCGGTGATCGAGCTGCGCGCGCGCTTCGATGAGGAATCCAACCTCACCCTCGCCTCGCGCCTGCAGCAGGCCGGCGCGGTGGTGATCTACGGCGTGGTGGGCGTGAAGACGCACGCCAAGCTGATGCTGATCCAGCGCCGCGAGGGCAGCGAGCTGGTGCGCTACGCGCACCTGGGCACCGGCAACTACCATACCGGCAACGCGCGGCTTTACACCGACTACAGCCTGCTCACCTCCGATCCGGTGCTGTGCGAGGACGTGCACAAGCTGTTCAGCCAGCTCACCGGCATGGGCAAGGTGCAGCCGATGAAGAAGCTGCTGCATGCGCCGTTCACGCTGAAGAAGACCCTGCTCGACCTGATCGCCCGCGAGACGGCGCATGCCGAAGCCGGCAAGCCGGCGCAGATCATCATCAAGGTCAACGCGGTGACCGACGCCAAGGTGATCCGCGCTCTGTACAAGGCCAGCATGGCGGGGGTGAAGATCGACCTGATCGTGCGCGGCATGTGCTGCCTGCGTCCCGGCGTGCCCGGGGTATCGCACAACATCCGGGTGCGCTCGATCATCGGCCGGTTCCTGGAACACAGCCGCGTCTACTGGTTCGCCAACGACGGCGAGGAGAAGCTCTACCTGGCCAGCGCCGACCTGATGGAGCGCAACCTCGATCGTCGCGTGGAAACCGGCTTTCCCATCGAGGGCAAGAAGCTGATCCAGCGGGTGCGCCGCGAGCTGGATCTCTACCTGGCCGACAACGCCAGTGCGTCGTTGCTGCAACCGGACGGAAGCTACGTGCGGGCGCAGCCGGCGAGCGGCCAGAGTCCGCGCAACGTACAGCACCAGTTGCTGGAGAAGCTCTGCGGCAGCGGAGCGGCGGTGAGCTGATCAGTCTTGCCTGATCATTGGTCGCAGCCACTTCACGCCCCCTCTGGTGGCACGGTTCCTGCTGGTCTATGGCATGGGCCTACACAGTGTGGTGCCTTGCGCCCGCCGACAGGACTGCCTCGCCTTGGCACGCTGAACGGCTAACGCCCGCTTGCGCATGAGTTCGTGGACGCATCACGCACTACATGTCCGGGGGCACCATGCGTCACGACCGGGGGGGACGGATGTCATGACAAGGCCGGCAATCACCAGGCCGCCGAGGTGGATGCGCTGGGCGCAGCGGGCGCTGTATGCGTTCGCCCTGCTGTGCAGCGGCTACCTGCATGCCGCTACCCCGCTGGCCGGGGCATGGCGGGACGTGCGCGAAGGCGACACGCCGGCCAAGGCGATGGAGGATTTCCGCCAGGGCGAAATGAACCGCTTCAACCCGGCCCTGCTGCAGCGCCTGCCGCAGGGTGCGCGGGGCAGTTGGGTAGTGCTCGATCCGCAGCCGCCGTGGGTGCAGGAGGAGCGCGTGCTCAGCATCTATCCGCCGCCGCTGGGCACGGTGACCCTTTATGACCACAACGGACCCACCGTTTCACTTGGCCTCGATGATTTCCAGGCCGCGGTGCACGGCCACGGCCGACTGGCATTCCTGCTCGGGCGCGATCGGCAGGCCTCCAAACCGCTGCTGCTGAAGTTCGAGCCCTCCGCGCGCATCGCCGCCCCGGTCAGCTTCCGCCTGCAGGGCTGGGCCAGCTACCTGGGCGAGGACGCACGCTGGCTGGTGTTCGCCACGGCCACCCTCGCCGTGATGCTGGCAATGGCGCTGATGGCACTGTGCTTCGCGATCATCCTGCGTGACGTCACTTTCGGCTGGTACGCCGGCTACATCCTCTGCTATGCGTTGATCCAGGGCATCCAGACGGGCTTTGTCTATCACCCGCTGGAGCTGTACTGGCTTGGCGGGCTGTCGATCACCGTGGGATCGGCCGCGGTGGCGCTGTCGGTGGCCTTTGCCTCGCTGTTCATGATCCGCTTCTGCGAGCTGCAGCGCTTCGCCCCGCTGCTGCGCATTCCCGTGCTGGCGCTGGCGGTCGGCATGGTGGCGGTGGTGCTGATGCGCTGCAGCCAGGTGGATGCGCTGGAGAACATCGGGCAGCTGCTGGTCAATCCGCTGCTCACCCTGGGCGCCGCGCTGCTGTTGCTGGCCTCGATCGTCGCCGCGCTGCGCGGCTCGCGCCACGCCTGGTTCTTCCTCGCCGGCTGGACCCCGCTGCTGGCGCTCACCGCGATGACCAGCGCGCAGGTCAACGGCGCTCTGCCGGGCCTGGCCTGGCTCAACGATGCGGGCCTGGCCGCCGGCGCTTTCGAGGCGGCAGTGCTGTCGTTCGGCCTGGCCGACCGCGCCCTGATGATCCGCCGCGACCGCGACGAAGTGCGCGTACTCGCCGACAAGGATTCGCTGACCCAGGCGCTCAACCGGCGCGCCTGGAACGAGGCGGCGATCCTGGCGATGAGCGATCCTTCGCCGCGCCCGCAATCGCTGCTGTTCCTGGACCTGGATCACTTCAAGATCCTCAACGACCGCCGCGGCCACGCGGCCGGCGACGAGGCGCTGGTGGCGGTCTCACACGCCCTGCGCGAGGAACTGCGACCGGCGGATCTGTTCGGCCGCTACGGTGGCGAGGAATTCGTCGTCCTGCTCGACGGCGCCGGCGAGGAGGAAGCCATGCAGGTCGCCACGCGGCTGTGCCGGCGTATCCATCGACTGGAGATTGCGGTGGACGAAGCCCATCCGCAGCTCACCGTGAGCATCGGCGTGGCCGTGCGTCGAGCGAACGATTCCATCGACAGCCTGGTCGCCCGCGCCGACCAGGCGATGTACGACGCCAAGCTCGCCGGCCGCAACCGGGCCAGCCTGCAGCGGTGGCACGAGGAATCGGCCGCGCAGCGCCGCGTATCGCGCACCGGGCGCGTGCCGCAGCACACGCCCTGAGCGCGCCATCCCCGATCAGCCCAGCTCGCGCGCCGCGGCCACCACGTCGGCCTCGCCCGGAAGCACCAGGAACGCCGCGCCGGCCAGCGGGGTGAAGGTATCTGCGCCCACCACGCGCTTGAGCGGCGTGGCGCCCAATCCGGCCTCGACGATCGCGGTGATCACGCCCTCGCCCACGCCCGCGCTCTTGCGGCCCTCGTCCAGCACCACGATGCGCTTGGCGTTCCTGGCCTGCGCCGCGATGAAGGCGTCGTTGAGCGGCGCCAGCCAGCGCAGATCGACCACGCGCACCTTCCACTTCAGCTCGGCCTCGATGGTGCGCGCGGCACGCAGCGCCATCGGTACGCCGTTGCCGAAGGTGAACACCACCAGGTCGTCGGCGTCCTCGTGGTACACGCGCCCCTCGCCCAGCGTCATCGCCTCGCCGGGCGCGGGATAGGCGAACTGCCACGCGCCGTCGCCGGCCTCGTACAGATCCTTGGTCATGTACAGCGCGATCGGTTCGAGGAAGGCGCAGACGCGCCCGTCGACCTTCGCCAGCGCCATCATCGTGCGCAGCATGGTGGCCGCGTCGTCGCCACGACTGGCGCAGCCGACCACGAGGCCCGGGATGTCGCGCAGCGCGGTGATCGAGTTGTCGTTGTGGAAATGCCCGCCGAAGCCGCGCTGGTAACCCAGCGAAGCGATGCGCATCACCATCGGGTTGCGGAACTGGTCGTTGGAGAAGAACTGCAGGCTCGACGCTTCGCCGCGGATCTGGTCGCCGGCGTTGTGGAAGTAGGCCAGATACTGGATTTCCGGGATCGGCAGCATGCCCATGTTGGCGTAGCCCTGGGCCAGGCCGAGGATGATCGTCTCGTCCAGCAGGGTGTTGAACACGCGGGTGTTCTTGAATGCCTTGTGCAGGCCCTTGGTGACGGTATACACGCCACCCTTCTGCGCCACGTCCTCGCCGAACAGCAGCGACTCGGGGTACTTGGCCATGAGGTCGTGCAGGGCCTGGCCGATCTGGATCGCCAGGTGCCGCGGCGGCTGGCTTTCCGGCAACTTCGCCTCGCTGCCGAACGCGGCAAGACGCTTGTCGCCGTAGTCCGCGCGCTCGGCCTCGGCCTTCACCTTGGCCGGCGAGTACGGCGCCAGCGGGGCCATCACGTCGTCGAGGCGCTCCAGCTTGGGCCGGCGGTCGGCTTCGTCGGCCGCAGCGAAGCAGCGCTTGCGGGTCGCTTCGTACAGGTTGAGCAGGTCGTCCTTCGAGTAAAGGCCCGACTCCAGCGCGATCGCCGCCGAGCGCAGCAGCGGATCGGTGGATTCCACTGCCACCAGCTCCTCGATCGAGCGCCACTCGATCTCGAAGTCGGTGCCGGCGTGGCCCATCACGCGGGTGGTCTTCAGGTGCAGGAAGGTCGGCCGACGCGTGCGGCGGCAGTGCTCCACCGCGCGCTGCACCTGGGCGTAGCCTTCGGCCAGGTCCAGGCCGTCGGCGAAGAAATAGTCGAGGTTGGAGCGCGACTGATAGTTGCTGGCCACCCAGCCGGTGGGCGTCTTCACCGAGATGCCGATGCCGTTGTCCTCGCACACGAACAGCACCGGCGCGGGCAGCTTCTGGTAGGCGGTCCAGCCGGCCGCGTTGAACGCGGTCTGCGCGGTGGCGTGGTTGCTGGACGCATCGCCGAACGAGCAGATCGCGATGGAGTCGTCGGGAATCGGCAAGGCATGACCGATGCGGCGCGCGTGATCGATGGCGACCGCGGTACCCAGCGCCTTGGGCAGGTGCGAGGCGATGGTCGAGGTCTGCGGCAGCACCCAGAGCGGCTTGCTGCCCCATACCTTGTGGCGACCGCCGGAGGCCGGATCGTCCTTGCTGGCGGCGAACGACAGCGCCGAATCCATCACCGGGTCCATGCCCGGCAGCTTGCGGAAGCGCTCGGCCATGAAGCCGCCGGAGCGGTAATGCAGGAACGCCGGATCGGTATGCCGGGTCAGCCGCGCCACCATCGCGTTGCCCTCATGGCCGGACGAACCGATCGTGTAGAACACCTTGTTCTGTACGCGCAGCACGCGCGCCATCAGGTCGAGGTGGCGGCTGATCAGCTGCGACTCGAACAGCTCGCGGAAGCCGCGCGCGTCGAGCGCGCTGCCCGGCAGCACCGCTTCGGCGTCGCCGGGGGCACGCCGCACCTCGCCGTGCCAAAGCTGCACGAACTCGGTGAAGTTCTGGTCGACGATCTCGGCGCGGTTGAAGCCCTTGTGGCGGGCGGTGATGGCGAACGGAATGGCGGTCATGGCGGGGTTCGTCCAGGAAGCGGAAGACGGTGGCGGAGCGCCGTCAGGAAGAGGAAACGATCGGCAGCACGGACCGCGGCTGGTGGAGCTTGCGCAACGCTGCGGCACGGGCCCGGTCCTTGTCGCGACCGAAGGATTCGAAGATGCGGATCTGGTCGTCCAGCGACGGCACCGGCACCGCCAGCCCCTGCAGGCCGACCAGCACCAGCTTGCCCGGCGACACCGGCTGCCAGCCGTCGCCGGCATCCAGTTCCAGGCCGCCCATCACCTCCACCGGCAGGCCGGGAAAACGGAAACGGGCGTAGTGCGAGCGGAAGCGGTCGCCGTCGGTGGGAACATGGGCGGTGTCGCGGCGCTCAGTCCAAAGTGCCGTCAGCGCCTCGGCGTCGCTGCGCGAAACCAGCACGTCGACATCGCCCACGCCCACGTCGGCACCGAGCAGCAGCGCCCCGGCGCTGCCGATCAGGCACCATGGATCGGCGCAGTGCACGTGCAGCTCGGGCACCAGCTCGGTGAGCGCGACGAACAGCGCGGGCGGGACGTGGCTCATGCGCGGCGGGAACGCCAGGCCTCGCGGCTCTGGCCCCAGACCTCGACGGGAAGATCCTGGAACGGCTCGGGCAAACGCCCTGGCCCCTGCAGGCTGGAGCCCAGCCGCCGGGCGACCTCCTGCGAGGCGAGATTGTCCGGCGCAATGGTGTGGATCACCTCGGTCCAGCCCAGCTGGTCGAATGCCCAGTCGATCGCGGCGGCCGAGCCTTCGGTGGCGTAGCCCTTCCCCCATGCCTCACGCAGCAGGCCCCAGCCCACTTCAGTGCCGGGCCAGCCTTCGGGCTGCCAAGGACCCAGCCGGCCGATCCACTGGCCGCTGGCTTTCTCGATCACCGAAAACATGCCGAAGCCCTGGATCGCCCACGCGCCGGCCATGGAGAGGAAGCCGCGCCAGGCCACGGCACGCGGCTGCGGGCCGCCGATGTGATGCGAGTTCTCACCGTCACCCATCAGCTGCGCCCAGCCTTCGAAATCCTCCGCCCGGGTCGGGCGCAGGATCAGGCGGTCGGTTTCGATGCGGATGTCTTGCCAGCTCATGCCGGGACACTCTGGCCCAGGTTTCTGTTCGCCCTCTGTGTCATTCCGGCGCAAGCCGGAGGCGCTTCATTAACAGCCGCAGAGCTGGTCATCCAGCGCCTGCAAACCCTGATGGGGAGGCACTGGATGACCGGCTGGCGCCGTTGAACATCGCTTCCGGCTTGCGCCGGGATGACGGTCATGAGGACGCTCGTCGCGCCATTACTTCAGAACGCGTTGATGCCGGTCAGCTCGCGACCCACCACCAGCTCGTGCACCGTCTCGGTGCCCTCGTAGGTGATCACCGATTCCAGGTTCAACGCGTGACGGATCGCGCCATGTTCGGTGGTGATGCCGGCGCCGCCGAGGATGTCGCGGCACTGGCGGGCGATGTCGATCGCCATGCGGCAGTTGTTCCACTTGGCCAGCGAGACCTGGGTCGGCTGCATTTTGCCGGCGTCCTTGAGGCGACCGAGCTGCAACGACAGCAGCTGCGCCGTGGTGATGCGGCGGGCCATGTCGGCCATCTTCAGCTGCACCGCCTGATTGGAGGCCAGCGGGCGACCGAACAGGATGCGCTCGGCGGTGTAGTCGAGCACTTCCTTCAGGCAGGCCTGCGCGGCGCCGATCGGCCCCCAGGTGATGCCGTAGCGGGCCTGGGTAAGGCAGCCCAGCGGACCCTTCAGGCCCTTCACGTTGGGCAGGCGGTTGGCGTCGGGCACGCGCACGCCGTCGAAGAACAGCGCGCTGGTGACCGAGGCGCGCAGGCTCATCTTCTTGTGGATTTCCTGCGCCTTGAAGCCGGCGGTATCGGTGGGGACGATGAAGCCCTGGATGCCGTCCTCGGTCATCGCCCACACGATGGCGATGTGCGCGAGGTTGCCGTTGGTGATCCACATCTTGGCGCCGTTGATCACCCAGTCGCCGCCGTCCTTGCGGGCGTGGGTCTTCATGTTCGCCGGATCGGAGCCGCCGTGCGGCTCGGTGAGGCCGAAGCAGCCGATGATCTCGCCAGCGGCCATGCCGGGCAGGTACTGGCGCTTCTGCTCCTCGCTGCCGTACGCGTAGATCGGATACATGCACAGCGAGCTCTGCACCGAGGCGAAGCTGCGCAGGCCCGAATCGCCGCGCTCCAGTTCCTGGCAGATCAGGCCGTAGCTGACGCCGTTCATGCCGGCACCGCCGTATTCCTCGGGGATGGTCGCGCCGAGCAGACCGAGGCCGGCGATCTCGGGAATCAGCTCTTTCGGGAAGCGGCCCTGATCGAAGCAGTCGCCGATGATCGGCAGCACCTTTTCGTCGACAAAGCGGCCGACGGAGTCCTGCACCATGCGCTCCTCGTCGGAGAGCAGCGAACGGACATCGTAAAGGTCGAGCGGATCAAGACGGACAGCCATGCAGCCTCCCACGGGTCGAATAATCCGCCCATTCTAGCGTGGGGTTCGGGCCGTCGGCGATGACGCGCCGCCGCAATGACCGCGGCGGAACGCCGCCCGCGCGACCGTGAAAGGTTCGCCTGCAGGGCCGGCTCAGGCGATCTCGTCCGAGCCCTCGTTGACGCCCTCGAACAGGTAGGTCGACAGGTAGCGCTCGCCGGTATCGGGCAGCATCGCCAGCAGCACGGTGCCGGCAGGCGCATCCTTGGCCACTTCCAGCGCGGCGGCCAGCGTGCCGCCGCAGGACAGCCCCACGAAGATGCCCTCCTGCGCGGCCAGCGCGCGGGCCACCTCGCGCGAGCGCTCGTCGGGGATCAGCTTGATCTCGTCGACCACCTCGCGGTTGAGCACCTTGGGGATGAAGTCCGGGTTCCAGCCCTGGATCTTGTGCGGCTGCCACTCGTTGCCGGCGAGCAGCGCGGCGCCGGCCGGTTCGGCACCGATCACCTTCACTTCCGGACGCGCCAGCTTGAGCATCTCGCCCACGCCGGTGAGCGTGCCGCCGGTACCCCAGCCGCTGACGAAGTAGTCCAGCCGCTTGCCGGCGAAATCCTTGAGGATCTCCGGGCCTGTGGTGCTGCGGTGGTAGGCCGGGTTGGCCGGGTTCTCGAACTGGCTGGCCCAGAACCAGCCGTGCTTTTCGGCCAGCTCCTTCGCCTTCTTCACCATGCCGGTGCCGCGCTCGGCCGCCGGGGTGAGCAGCACCCTGGCGCCGTAGGCGCGCATCAGCTTGCGCCGCTCGACCGAGAACGAGTCGCTCATCACCGCCACGAACGGATAGCCGCGCGCCGCGCAGACCATCGCCAGGCCCACGCCGGTGTTGCCGGAGGTGGCTTCCACCACGGTCTGGCCGGGCTTGAGCACGCCGCGTTTCTCCGCGTCGAGGATGATCGCCAGCGCCAGGCGATCCTTCACCGAACCGCCCGGGTTGAATGCCTCCACCTTGACGTAGATATCTACGCCCTTGGGCGCGAGGCGGTGCAGTTTCACGATCGGGGTGCCGCCGATGGTGTCGAGGATGCTGTCGTAGATCATGGGGAAGCTCCAGGGACCGGAAAGAAAAGGCGCCGCGCATGATGCGCCGACGCTGGGGAAAACGTGTTCAGGCGTGGTGAATGGCCGCCAGCGTGTCAACCGATGCGCCGAACGATACGGACGCGCGACGCGGCGGGATGCCCTGCCCCCGCTCGCCCACCGGCGGTGCACCGAACCAGGCCAGCGACTCGGCCAGCGCAGCCACCTCGCCCAGTATCAACAACGCCGGCGACTGCACCGCCTGCTCCACCGCGCGCCGCGCCAGCTGGCCCAGCGTGCCGGTGACCACCCGCTGCTCCGGCCGCGAGCCGTTCTCCACCAGGGCGAACGGCGTCGATGCGGCGCGACCGTGGGCCAGCAGGCGCTGCTGGAATGCCTCCAGTTGCGACACGCCCATGTACACCGCCAGCGTCTGCCGTTCGCGCGCCAGCGCGGGCCAGTCCAGCGTGTCGTGCGAGGCCTTGCAGTGCGCGGTGAGCAGCCGCACCGACTGCGCGCGATCGCGGTGGGTGAGCGGGATGCCGGCGTACGCAGCGCAGGCCACCGCCGCGGTGATCCCGGGCACCACTTCGTAGGGAATGTCGTGCGCGCGCAGGAACTCCAGCTCCTCGCCGCCGCGGCCGAACACGAACGGGTCGCCGCCCTTGAGCCGCACCACGCGCCGCCCGGCCCGCGCGTGTTCCAGCATCAGCGCGTGGATGCCGTCCTGCGTGGTGTGGTGATGGCCGGCCTCCTTGGCCACCTCGATGCGCTCGGCGTCGCGGCGCGCCAGCGCAAGCACCTCGTCGCTCACGAGGCGGTCGTGCAGGATCACGTCCGCCTCGTTCATGGCGCGCAGCGCGCGCAGGGTGAGCAGGCCCGGATCGCCGGGACCGGCGCCGACCAGCACCACGCTGCCGCGCGACGACGCATCGACCGAGGCCAGCAATCGCTCGGCCTCGGCCTGCGCCGCTTCGGGCCGGCCGCGACGCACCAGGTCGGCCACCGGGCCGGCGAACAGCTGCTCGTAAAACCGCCGCCGCGCCGCGGGCTCGGGATGGCGCAGGCGAATGCGCTTGCGTAGCCTCGCGGCCAGCGTCGCCAGCGCGCCGAGCGAGTGATCCAGCAGCGTCTCCAGCCGCTCGCGGAGCAAGCGCGCGAACATCGGCGCATCGCCACCGCTGGAGATGGCGATGGTGAGCGGCGCGCGGTCGATCACCGCCGGCACGTGGAAGCTGCAGCGCGCCGCGTCGTCCACCACATTGCAGAACAGCCGACGCGCGGCGGCCAGCTCGACGATACGTTGGTGCAGTGCTTCATCGTCGGTGGCGGCGATCACCAGCCACGCGTGGTCCAGCCAGTGCGCTTGGAAACTGCCGGCGATGTGCACGATCCGGCCGGCCTGCGCCCACTGCGCGAGCAGCGGCGACAAGGTCGGCGAACCCACGGTGACGCGCGCGCCCGCCTCCACCAGCGCGGCCGTCTTGCGCTCGGCCACCGCACCGCCGCCGACCACCAGCACGGCGCGGTCGGCGAGATCGGCGAACAGCGGATAGAGCTTCATTGGAGGCAGCACTCAAAGCGGCGCGCCGGCTGGCGCATCCGGCCAAGCTAGGCACGCAAGCCCGCGTCTGCAAATGATTTATGGGAAGGGCGATATGCCGTGCGGTTATGGAGCACCGCCCGCAACGCCGCGCTTGACGCACCGCACAAATCGGATGTATAGACGTCCAAATGAAAATGCATTCCTCCGCCGGCCTGTCGCCTGCGCCCGCCTTCCGCGCAGGCCACCACGGAGCGCCCGCATGACGCTGACCCAGCTGCGCTACCTCATCGCAATCGCCGACTCCGGGCTCAACATCACCCTGGCCGCCGAACGCGTGCACGCCACCCAGCCCGGCCTGAGCAAGCAGCTCAAGCAGCTGGAGGAAGAGCTGGGCTTCCAGCTGTTCAACCGCAGGGGCAAGAGCCTGGACGCGATCACCCACGCCGGCACCCACGTGCTGGAGCGCGCACGGGCGATCCTGGCCGAGGTGGGCAACATCCAGTCGGTGGCGGCCAACCTGCGCAACGAGGCGCGCGGCACGCTGCGCATCGCCACCACCCATACCCAGGCACGCTTCGCCCTGCCCGGCGCCATCGCCGCGCTCAGCCGCAGCTACCCGGAAGTGAGCGTGCACCTGCAGCCGGCTGCCGACGCCGAACTGCTGGGGCTGCTCGAAAGCGGCGGCGTCGACCTGGCGGTGGTCAGCACCGCCGGGGCGCCGCCGGCCGGCGTGATCGCGCTGCCCGCCTATCGCTGGCAGCGCCGGGTGGTGGTGCCCAAGGAGCATCCGCTGGCCGCGCTCGACCGCGCGCCGACGCTGGACGAACTGGCCGCACAGCCGCTGGTGAGCTACGACTCCTCACTCAAACCCGAATCCTCGCTGCGCCGCGCCTTCGAGTCCGCCGGCCTGCAGCCGCAGATCGCCATGACCGCCAGCGACGCCGACCTGATCAAGACCTACGTGCGCGCCGGCCTCGGCGTGGGCGTGCTGGCCGAGATGGCGCTGCTGCCCGCCGACAGCGCCGACCTGCGCATCCTCGCCGCCGACCAGCTGTTCGCGCCCTGCACCACCTGGATCGTGCTGCGCAAGGACAGCGTGCTGCGCGAATTCGCACTGGCCTTCATCACCGGCTTCGCCCCGCAGCTGGAGCGCAAGGCGGTGGCGCGGCACGTGTCCACCGGCGAGGCGGTGGAATGGCCGACCGCGCCGACGTGGCGGGAGCGGGCGGTGAAGGTGGCGATGAAACCGGTAGCGGTGCGGGCCTGAGGTAGCGGCGCGGTGGACGGCCGAGCTCTTGGCGATGGCTGGTCACATCCGCGGCCAACGCCGCGAATGATGGTCTTGGCCGGGCATCCGGAAAGACGCTGGATGACCGGCATTCGCCGTTGAAAAGCTTTTCCAGCGTCTCTTGCGCCTCGCCAAACCCGGAAACCGGGCCCAACCGCCCTACACCGCCTCGTGCAAGCCGCACTCCCGGTGCAGTCCGAAGAACCGCGTGTCCTCCGCGTCCATCCCCGGCTGCCACGGCCGAGTGGTGTGCACGTCACCGATCGACACGTAGCCCCGGTCCCACAGCGGGTGGTACGGCAGGCCGTGCTGGGCCAGGTACTGGCCCACATCGCGGTCGCGCCAGTCGGCGGCGGGATGGAATTTCCAGCGGCCGTTGCGACGTTGCACGAACGGAATCTGCTCGCGGCTGCGCGACTGCACGCGGCGCAGGCCGGAGAACCAGCCGGTGGCACCGAGCTCGGCCAGCGCGCGCTGCATCGGCTCCACCTTGCGCAGCTCGTTGTAGCGCTTGATGCCCGCCTCGCCCTGCTCCCACAGCCGGCCGTGACGGGCCTCCATCCACGCGGGGCTCATCGCGGGGCGGTAGACCTTGAGGTTGAGCTTGAGGCGGTCGACCAGCTGATCCACGAAGCGGTAGGTCTCGGGAAACAGGTAGCCCGTGTCGATCAGCACCACCGGGATGTCCGGCTGTTCGCGCGTCAGCAGGTGCAGCATCAGCGCCGACTGCGCGCCGAAGCTGGACGACAGCACCAGCGGGCCCGATACGTTGCGCAGCACCCAGCGCACGCGCTCCGGCGGGTCGAGCCGGCCCAGCCAGGCGTCGAGCCTGCCGAGCACGGCCGGATCGCGGGCCGCGGCGTCGAGGTAGGCCGGGTTCACGCGGTCACCTGCGCGGGAATCTTCTGCGGCATGCTCACCTCGCCGATGCGCACGAGGAAGTCGCCGAAGCCCTCGCCCGTGTCGCGCTCGGCGGCATAGCGGGCGAACAATGGATCGAGCGCGGCGAGGATCGCCGCTTCGTCGATGTTCTCGCGGTAGACGCGGTTCAGCCGCTGGCCGCGGAAGTCGGCGCCCAGGCGCAGGTCGTAGCGACCCGGTGCGCGACCAACCAGCGCGATCTCGCCGAGATAGGGCCGCGAGCAGCCATTGGGGCAGCCGGACAGGCGCAGCAGGATCGGCGCGTCGGCCAGGCCGTGGCGGTCGAGCTGCGCTTCCAGCTTCGGCAGCAGCTCCGGCAGGTAGCGCTCGCTCTCGGCCATCGCCAGGCCACAGGTGGGCAGCGCCACACAGGCCACCGCATGACGGCGGATCGGGGCGGCGCGGCGGTAGCCGTCCAGGCCGTATTCGGCCACCAGCGCGTCGACGCGCGCGCGGTCGGCCGCATCCACGTCGGCCACGATCACGTTCTGGTTGCAGGTCATGCGGAAACTGCCGGTGTGGACCTTCGCCAGTTCGCGCAAGCCGCTCAGCGAACGCACGGTGCCCGCATCGGCCAGCCGCCCGGCCTCGATGTGCAGGGTGAGGTGCCAGCGGCCGCCCTCGCCTTCCACCCAGCCGTAGCGATCGCCGTTGTGCTCGAACGCGTACGGCCGCGCCGACGCCAGCGCGAAGCCGAGGCGCGATTCCAGCTCGGCGACGAAGGCGTCCAGACCGCGATGGTCCAGCGTGTACTTCAGCCGGGCGTGCTTGCGCTCGCTACGGTTGCCCCAGTCACGCTGCACGCCAACCACGCCTTCGGCCACCGCGATCAACTGCTCTGGCGCGACGAAGCCGATCACGCTGGCCAGCCGCGGATACGTCGTCGGATCGCCTTGGGTGGCACCCATGCCGCCGCCGACGGCGACATTGAAGCCGAGCAGTTGGCCGTTCTCGATGATGGCGATCAGGCCCAGGTCCTGGGTGAACACGTCCACATCGTTGAGCGGCGGGATGGCCAGGCCGATCTTGAACTTGCGCGGCAGGTAGGTCGGGCCGTAAAGCGGCTCATGCTCGTCGCCGGCGACCTTTTCGCCGTCCAGCCAGATCTCGTGGTACGCCCGGGTCTGCGGCTCCAGGTGCTCGGAGAGCTTGGCAGCCCAGGCGTAAGCCAGCGCGTGCGTCTCGGGCACTTCCGGATTCGCGCTGCTGACCACGGTACGCACCACGTCGCCGCAGGCGGCGATGGTGGTCGCCAGCGCGTCGTGGATGGCGCGCAGGGTGGGCTTCAACCGGCGCTTGATCACGCCGTGCCACTGGAAGGTCTGCCGCGTGGTGATGCGCAGCGTGCCGTTGGCGTGTTCGGTGGCGATGCAGTCGAACGCCAGCCACTGCGCCGGCGTCACCACGCCGCCAGGCAGGCGAGCGCGGATCATGAAGGAATACGCCGGCTCCAGTTTCTGCCGGCGGCGCTCGTCGCGCAGGTCGCGGTCGTCCTGCTGGTAGCTGCCGTGGAATTTCAGCAGCTTGTTGTCGTCGTCACTTATCGCGCCGGTGATCGGGTCGGCCAGGCCTTCGGCGATGGTTCCGCGCAGCAGCCGGCTGGCCGCCTTGATGCGTTCCATCTCGGACACGGGCAAGGAAGCGGTTTCGCTCATCTTCAGTACACGTCGCGGGCATAGCGCCCGTCCTGCAGGAGTTCGGAAAGCCAGGCCTGGGCGGCCTCGGGGGTCTTGCCGCCGTGGGTGGCGACGATGTCGGCGAGCGCGGAGTGCACGTCCTTCGCCATCTGCGCGGCGTCGCCGCATACATAGATATGCGCGCCTCCGGCGAGCCAGTCGTAGAGCTCGGCGCCGCGTTCGCGCAGCACGTGCTGCACATAGCGTTTCTGGGCCTGGTCGCGTGAGAACGCCACGTCAAGGCGATGCAGTGCGCCGTCCTTGAGCGCCTGCTGCCACTCGACCTGGTAGAGGAAGTCGTCGGCGACGTGCCGGTTGCCGAACAACAGCCAGTTGCGGCCGGTCGCACCGGCCTGCTGGCGCTCCTGCACGAAGGCGCGGAACGGCGCCACGCCCGTGCCTGGACCGATCATGATTACGTCGCGTGCGCCGTCGGCGGGCAGGCGGAAGCGCTCGTTCGGCTCGATGAAGACATCCAGCGTGGCGTCCTCGTCGGCCGCGGCGATCCAGTGCGAGGCAGCGCCGAGGTGGGGTTCGCCGTACGCGTGGTAGCCGACCACGGCGACGGTGAGGTGCACTTCGTCGTCACCCACCGCACGCGGGCTGGAGGCGATCGAGTACAGGCGCGGTGTCAGCGGCCGCAGCGCGGCGACCAGTGCCGCGGCATCCCAGTCGGCGGGATGGGCACGCAGCAGGTCGATCGGCTGATGGCTGTCGAACAGCTCCCTCAGCGCATCGGGACTCTGCAGCGCGGCGCGCAGCCCGGCGCTGTCCGCGCGCCCGGCCACCGCCTGCACCAGCGGGCGGCTGAGCCGGGTCAACTCGCGTTCGCGCGTCAGCCATTCGCGCAGCGGCTGCGTCCTGCCGTCATGGGTCACCGCCGCGTCGCCATCCAGCGACAGCGCGGCAAGGAACGCCGTCACCAGCGATGCGGGATTGCGGTGCCACACTCCGAGCGCGTCGCCCGGCGCGTAGCGCAGGCCGGACCCTTCCAACGACAGCTCGACGTGGCGCACGTCGCGATCGCTGGCGCGCGACACGATGCGCTGGTTCGCCAGCACCGGCGCCGGGAACGGGCGGTCGCGATGGAACTGGGGGCGCGTCGCGGCCACCCGCAGCGGGGTCACCGAGGCGATCGGTGCGTCGTGTGCGAGCCGCTCGCGCAGCAGTGCCAGCGCGCCCTCGCTCCACGGTGCGGCCACCGGCTCGATATCGATGTCGGCCTCGGCCAGCGGTGCCAGCCGCTGCGCGCCCAGCTCGGCCAGGCGGGCGTCGAGCGCGCGGCCCATCGCGTTGAACTGCGGGTAGCTAGAGTCGCCCAGACCCAGCACCGTGTACTGCAGCTTCGGCAGCTTCGGCGCGCGGCGCGAGGCGAGGAATTCGACGAAGCCGCGCGCGTCGTCCGGCGGCTCGCCCTCGCCCTGGGTGCTGACCACCACGGCGAGGTAGCGCTCGTCGGCCAGCTCGCGGGTGGCGTAGGCGCCGGCGCGCACCAGTCGCACCGGCAGGCCGGACGCTTCCGCCTCCGCGGCAAAGCGTTCGGCGACGCGACGCGCGTTGCCGGTCTGGCTGCCGTACAGCACGGTGAGCCGGGTCGCGTTCGCCGGGGCGACCGCACCCTGGCGTGCTGTCGGATGCGCCGCCTGGTTGGCCACCCAGGCGGCGATCCAGTACAACTGCGCCGGATCGAGTCCGTCGACCAGCTGGCGCAGCAGCGCCTGACGGTCGTCGGCCAGGCCGGGCGAACTGGCGAGGTGGGCCTGCAGTGCGTTCACGTCGACAACCTTTGGACGTCCAAACGGGATCGCTGCAGCTTGCCCCCGCGCGGGCGCATCGCCCAAAGGATGATTGGCGATGTGCTTATGCACGCGCGTCATGCCCGGGCGCCGTGGCTACAATGCGCGCATGGCCATCTCCTCCCCCTCCCGCAAGCCGCTGCCGATCGAGGTGCGCGGCTCCGCGCGCCAGCCGCTCGGCATGTCCACCGCCCAGTTCCTGCGCGATTACTGGCAGAAGCATCCGCTGCTGGTGCGCAACGCCTTCCCCGATTTCGTGCCGCCGATCGCGCCGGAGGATCTCGCCGGCCTGGCCTGCGAGGAAGGCGCGCTGTCGCGGCTGATCCGCCACGACGAAAAGCGCGACCGCTGGCAGGTGAAGACCGGCCCGCTGGCCGAGGCCGACTTCGCCACCACCGGCGACGCCAACTGGACCTTGCTGGTGCAGGACGTGGACAAGTGGGACGCCGACGTCGCCGCGCTGCTGGAGCCGTTTTCGTTCCTGCCGAGCTGGCGCGTGGACGACATCATGGTTTCCTACGCCGAGCCAGGCGGCGGCGTGGGCGCGCACGTCGACCAGTACGACGTGTTCCTGCTGCAGGGCCTCGGCCAGCGTCACTGGGCGATCAGCACCGACCCGGACGCGCCGAAGGATTTCCGCCTGGACGTGGAGCTCAAGCAGCTCGCGCATTTCGAGCCCACCCACGAGTGGCTGCTCGAACCGGGCGACATGCTCTATCTGCCGCCCGGCGTGCCGCACGACGGCGTGGCCTTCGGCGCAGCGTGCATGACGTTCTCCATCGGCATGCGCGCGCCGTCGCAGGCCGAGCTGATCGGCGACCTCGCCGACTACCTCGCCGAACGCCTGCCGGAGGAAGCGCGCTACACCGACCCGGATCTCGCTGCCGCCCGCAACGCCGGCGAGATCGACCGCAGTGCGCTCGAACGCCTGCGCAGCGCCCTGCCGTTTGCCACCGCCTACAACGACGCGACCCTGCTCGACTGGTTCGGCCAGTTCATCACCCGCTACCGGCTGGCGCAGAATCCCGCGCCGGCGGACCGGCCGACCACGCCGGCCGCGCTGGACAAGTTGCTGGCGTCGGGCAGTGTGTTCCTGCGCCACCCGTGGTCGCGCATGGCCTGGGCGCGCACCCGCGCCGGCTGCACGCTGTTCGCCAACGGCCACGCGTATCCGGCCAGTGCGGGGCTGGCACAACTGCTGTGCGCCGAGCGCGAGTTCGTGCTGGAGGGCGCACTGGATGCCACCGAGCGCAGCCTGCTCATCGCCCTGCTCGACGACGGCCACCTGGTTCCACGCAAGCCGCGACGCCGATGAAGCTCGAACCCTTCCACATCGTCAGCGCTGACTGGGCGCGCGCCAGCGACCGCGAGACCATCCGGCCGCTGCGCCGCGCGGTGTTCGTGGAAGAGTTCGGCCTGCCGGGGACGTGCGAGGCGGACGAGCTCGATCCCGGTGCGCTGCACCTGATCGCCCGCGACGACGCCGACCGTGCGATCGGCGTCGCCCGGCTCACCGCCGACCACCACATCAGCCGCGTCGCGGTGCTGCCGGCCGCGCGATGCCAGGGTGTCGGCACCGCCCTGCTGCGCCAGCTGGTCGACCGCGCGCGCAGCTTCGGCTGGCCGCACGTGCAGTTGGATGCACAGGTGGATGCGGTCGACTTCTACACGCGCGAGGGCTTCGCGGCCGTCGGCGAGCTGTTCGAGCACGCCGGCCTGCTGCATCAGGCGATGCGCAAGGCGCTGTCGCTGGAGGAACCGGCTGCGCCCGCGCCGCGCGACGTGGGTGTGCTGCCCGCCGAGGATCGTCCGGGGGTGGAGGCCGCGCGTCTGCAGTTGCTGGTCGACGCGCGCCACGTGCTGGCGATCCACCTTCCAGCGCTCGACAGCGAGCACTTCGCCAACCCGGCGGAGCTGGAGCAGATCCGCCGCATCGCCACTTCCGGCCGCGGCGCGCGCATCCGCCTGCTGCTGCACGATCCGGGCGCCGCGCTGCGCGACGGCCATCGGCTGCTCGCCCTGGTGCAGCGACTGTCCAGCGTGATCCAGGTGCGCCGCCCGGTGGACGAGATCGACCTGGCCCAGCGCGCCGGCTGGCTGTTGAATGATGCCGGTGGCTACCTGTTCCTGCCCGAGTACGACCGCCCGCAGGGGCGCGCCGCCCGTCACGACCGCGCCGGCCAGGCACCGCTGGCCCAGCAGTTCGACGAGATCTGGGAGCGCTCGGTGCCGGCCACCGAACTGCAGACGCTGGGTCTGTAGCCGGCAGCTGAACGGGCGACGGCGTACCGCGTCGTCGCACCGATCGTCCGCAAACCGCATCCGCCTTCGCTTGATCCGGCGCTGCGCCCCTTGATTTGGCCAAACGCGGGCACATTCGATGCCCGGTACGGGTTGTCGCGTCGCAGCAGCCCGGGGCTATAATTAACAAGATTTTTGCCAGCCTTCTGCTGCGCCAAGGGCAGCGCGGGCGGCCTCCCTTCCCCGACCGGTGGTGACGTGAGTACAAACCTGATTCGCGAGTTCTTCGAATCCTCCCAACTCGCAGGCGGAAACGCCGACTATGTCGAAGCGCTGTACGACGCCTGGCTGAGCGACCCCGGCTCCGTCCCCGCCGAATGGAACAGCTATTTCCAGAACTTCAATGGCCGCGCGTCGGGAGATGTCTCCCACACCGCGGCCATTGCGCGTATTGAAGCAGCGCAGAAGCAGCGCCGCGGCGTCGTTGCCGCCGCCGGCCCGGTCGACGATGCGCACGCGCGCAAGCAGGCCGGCGTGCTGCGCCTGCTCACCGCCTATCGCTCGCGCGGCCACCTTGCCGCCGACCTCGACCCGCTCGGCCTCGCGCAGAAGATGGACGCGCCGGACCTGGGCCTGCCCTTCCACGGCCTGGCCGAGTCCGACCTGGACACCGAATTCGACTGCGGCACCTACGCCGGCGGCGGCCAGCGCATGAAGCTGCGCGAGCTGCTGGCGCGACTGAAGAAGATCTACACCGGCACCGTCGGTGCCGAGTTCATGTACATCTCCGACCACGCCCAGCGGAACTGGATCTACAGCCGGCTGGAGCAGGCCAACGGCAATGCGGGACTGGGCGGCGACGAGAAGCGCCATCTGCTCGACGTGCTCACCGCCACCGAGGGTCTGGAGCGCTACCTGCACACCAAGTATGTGGGCCAGAAGCGCTTCTCGCTGGAAGGCGGCGACAGCCTGATCCCGCTGGTCGACGACGTGGTGCGCATGGCCGGCGACAACGGCATCAAGGAGCTGGTGATCGGCATGGCCCACCGCGGCCGCCTCAACGTGCTGGTCAACATCCTGGGCAAACCGCCGAAGACCCTGTTCGACGAGTTCGAGGGCAAGTTCGAGCACATCGACGACCCGTCCTATTCCGGCGACGTGAAGTACCACATGGGCTTCTCGTCCGACCTGAAGACGCCCAAGGGCGGCGTGCACGTGGCACTGGCGTTCAACCCATCGCACCTGGAGATCGTCAACCCGGTGGTCGCCGGCTCCGTGCATGCGCGCCAGCTGCGCCGCCGCGACACCGAGCACCAGCAGTCGATGGCCGTGCTGATCCACGGCGACGCGGCGCTGGCCGGCCAGGGCGTGAACATGGAACTGTTCAACATGTCGCAGGCCCGCGGCTTCAAGATCGGCGGCACCCTGCACGTGGTGGTGAACAACCAGGTGGGCTTCACCACCTCCAACCCGCAGGACGCCCGCTCCACGATGTACTGCACCGATCTGGCCAAGATGGTCAACGCGCCGGTGTTCCACGTGAATGGCGACGACCCGGAAGCGGTGATCGAGGTCACCCGCCTGGCCTACGAGTTCCGCAAGACCTTCCGCAAGGACGTGGTGATCGACCTGGTCTGCTATCGCCGACACGGCCACAACGAAGCCGACGAGCCGGCGGCCACGCAGCCGCTGATGTACCAGATCATCCGCAAGCGCCCGACCACCCGCGACCTGTACGCCCAACGGCTGCAGAAGGACGGCGTGGTCGCCGACGGTGACGGCCAGAAGCGACTGGACGCCTATCGCGAGCGGCTGGAAGCCGGCGCACCGCTGGCCGAGTTCAACCCGACCCCGGTGCGCGACCTGGAGATCGACTGGAGCCGCTTTTACAACAACGCCCTGTCGATGGCCGTGGACACCACGGTGCCGAAGCAGAAGCTGGTGGAACTGGCCAATCGCATCCTCGAGCTGCCGGGCGATCTCACGCTGCAGTCGCGCGTGGGCAAGATCTACGACGACCGTCGCAAGATGGCCGCCGGCGAACAGCTGGCCGACTGGGGCTTTGCCGAGAACCTGGCCTACGCCACCCTGGTCGACGGCGGCAGCAACCTGCGTCTGGTCGGCCAGGATTCGGGCCGCGGCACCTTCTTCCACCGCCACGCGGTGCTGCACGACCAGAAGGACGGCCACACCTATCTGCCGCTGGGCACGATCCGCGACGACGCCAACGTCGAGGTGATCGACTCGCTGCTCAGCGAGGAGGCGGTGATGGCGTTCGAGTACGGCCACTCGACCACCGATCCGGACACGCTGCACATCTGGGAAGGCCAGTTCGGCGATTTCGCCAACGGCGCGCAGGTGGTGATCGACCAGTTCATCAGCTCCGGCGAGTCGAAGTGGAACCGCCTGTGCGGACTGGCGCTGTACCTGCCGCACGGCTATGAGGGCC
This sequence comes from Dyella ginsengisoli, assembly GCF_044904665.1. NCBI lineage: Bacteria > Pseudomonadati > Pseudomonadota > Gammaproteobacteria > Lysobacterales > Rhodanobacteraceae > Dyella > Dyella ginsengisoli. Next base: position 317,348 of record NZ_JADIKM010000003.1, on the reverse strand, counting down.
AGGGCCCGGAGCACTCCTCAGCCCGCCTTGAGCGCTTCCTGCAGCTGTGCGCGATGAACAACATGCAGGTCTGTGTGCCGACCACCCCGGCGCAGGATTTCCACATGATCCGCCGGCAGATGCTGCGCCCGGTGCGCAAGCCGCTGATCGTGATGACGCCCAAGTCGCTGCTGCGCCACAAGCTGGCCGTGTCGAGCCTGGACGAGCTGGCCAACGGCAGCTTCCAGCTGGTGATCGGCGAGCACCGCGAGCTGCCGGCGAAGAAAGTCAAGCGCGTGGTGCTGTGCGCGGGCAAGGTCTACTACGACCTGCTGGAGGAAGCGGACAAGCGCGGACTGACCGACGTCGCGATCGTGCGTGTCGAGCAGCTCTATCCGTTCCCGCGCCCGGAAGTCACCGCCGAACTGGACAAGTACCCTTCCGCCAAGGAAGTGATCTGGTGCCAGGAAGAGCCGATGAACCAGGGCGCCTGGTTCCAGATCCGCCACCATCTGCAGGCCTGCATCGGCGCCAGGCACACGCTGTCGTACGCCGGTCGCGCCCGCTCCGCGGCGCCGGCTGCCGGTCACCTCAACGAGCACAACGCCGAACAGGCGGCGCTGGTCGAGCAGGCGCTGGTCGCCCCGATCGGCACCGACCATTCGGCCGAGTAAGATTTTCGAATAGCGCGGCCGGGACGGCCGCTTTGCTCCCGCGCCCACGGATGGGCGCCCACCCAAGCAAGGACCCTGTATGTCCATCGAAGTCAAAGTCCCCGTCCTCCCCGAGTCCGTCTCCGACGCCACCATCGCCACCTGGCACAAGAAGGTCGGTGATGCGGTCAAGCGCGACGAGAACCTGGTCGATCTCGAGACCGACAAGGTCGTGCTCGAAGTGCCCTCCACGGTCGACGGCGTGCTGAAGGAAATCCGTCACCAGGAAGGCGACACGGTGAACAGCGAGCAGGTCATCGCGATCATCGAGGAAGGCGCCGCTGCCGCCGCGCCGGCCCCGGCGAAGGACGAGGCCAAGGCCGCCGCTGCCCCTGCGCCTGCCAAGGCCGAGGCGCCCAAGGCCGCCGGCAAGGCCACCGAGGAGCTGTCCCCGGCCGGCCGCCGCGTCGCCGCGGAAGAGCACATCGACCCGTCCAAGGTCGCCGGCACCGGCCGCGACGGCCGCGTGACCAAGGAAGACCTGGTCAACTACGGCAAGGGTGGCAGCGCCCCGGCCGCCTCGCCCGCCGCCAAGCCGACGCCGGGCGCCCGTCCGGAAGAGCGCGTGCCGATGACCCGTATCCGCGCCCGCATCGCCGAGCGCCTGATGCAGTCGAAGAACTCGATCGCCATGCTGACCTCGTTCAACGAGGTGAACCTGGCCGAGGTGGTGAAGATGCGCAAGACGCTGGGCGAGTCGTTCGAGAAGGCGAACGGCATCAAGCTCGGCTTCATGAGCTTCTTCGTCAAGGCCGCGGCCGAGGCGCTCAAGCGCCATCCGGTGATCAACGCCTCGGTGGACGGCAACGACATCATCTACCACGGCTACCAGGACATCTCGATCGCCGTGTCCACCGACAAGGGCCTGGTCACGCCGGTGCTGCGCGACGTGCAGGACATGAGCTTCGCCGACGTCGAGCAGGGCATCGCCGGCTACGCCAAGAAGGCGCGTGACGGCAAGCTCGGCCTGGACGACCTGCAGGGCGGCACCTTCACCATCACCAACGGCGGCACCTTCGGCTCGCTGCTGTCCACGCCGATCGTCAACCCGCCGCAAAGCGCGATCCTGGGCATGCACACCATCAAGGAGCGTGCCATCGTCGAGAACGGCCAGGTGATCGCCGCGCCGATGATGTACCTGGCGCTGTCCTACGACCACCGCATCATCGACGGCAAGGACGCGGTGCTGTTCCTGGTCGACATCAAGAACCAGCTCGAGAACCCGCAGCGCATGCTTCTTGGTCTCTGACCAAGAAGCAAAGTCAGGCATGAAGCTCTGATGGCGAGTCGTGGTGTAACAACCACACTCGCCCTGTCTTCACCGCTCTCTTTCTCGATGCAGCTCGAAGCGCATCGCCAAGCTTTCAAGGAACAATCATGAGCGATCAACAATTCGACGTCATCGTCATCGGTGCCGGCCCCGCCGGCTACGTGGCGGCGATCCGCGCCGCGCAGCTGGGCCTGAAGGTGGCCTGCGTCGACGCCTTCGTGGGCAAGGACGGCAAGCAAGCCCTCGGCGGCACCTGCCTCAACGTCGGCTGCATCCCGTCCAAGGCTTTGCTCGATTCGTCCAAGCAGTTCTACAACTTGGCGCACAACCTGCCCACGCACGGCATCAGCGTGGAGAACGCCAAGGTGGACATGGCCACCTTCATCGGCCGCAAGGACAAGATCGTCAAGCAGTTCACCGGCGGCATTGGCCAGCTGTTCAAGGCCAACAAGGTCACGGCGTTCTTCGGCAAGGGCAAGCTGCTCAAGGGCAACCAGGTCCAGATCACCGGCAACGACGGCGCCGTGCAGACGCTCAGCGCCACCAACGTGATCCTCGCCTCCGGCTCGGTACCGATCGAGCTGCCGTTCGCCAAGTTCGACGGCAAGCACATCATCGACAACACCGGCGCGCTGGACATCAGCGAAGTGCCCAAGCGCCTGGGCGTGATCGGCGCCGGCGTGATCGGCCTGGAGCTGGGCAGCGTGTGGCGCCGGCTGGGTGCGGAAGTGACCGTGCTCGAAGCCTTGCCCGACTTCCTCGGCGCGGCCGATCCGGATATCGCCAAGATCGCCTTCAAGGAATTCACCAAGCTGGGCCTCAACATCAAGATGGGCGCCAAGCTGGGCAAGGCCGAAGTCAAGAAGGACGGCGTGCACTTGGTCTACACCGACAAGGACGGCGAGCAGACGCTGGTGGTGGACAAGCTACTGGTGGCCGTGGGTCGCCGCGCCTACACCGAAGGCCTGCTGGCCGAGGATTGCGGCGTGAAGCTGGACGAACGCGGCCGCATCGTGGTCGACGAGCACAACCACACCGGCGTGGACGGCGTGTGGGCGATCGGTGACGCCGTGCGCGGCCCGATGCTGGCGCACAAGGGTTCCGAGGAAGGTGTGGCGGTGGCCGAATGGATCGCCGGCAAGGCCGGTCACGTCAACTTCGACACCATTCCGTGGGTGATCTACACCGAGCCGGAAATCGCCTGGGCCGGCAAGACCGAGAAGGAGCTGAAGGAAGCGGGCATCCCGTACAAGGTCGGCACCTTCCCGTTCGCCGCCATCGGCCGCGCCGTGGCGATGAACGAGGCGATCGGCCAGGTGAAGATGCTTGCCCACGCCGAAACCGATCGCATCCTCGGCGTGCACATGGTCGGCCCCGGCGTGTCCGAGCTGATCGCCGAGTGCGTGGTGGCGATGGAGTTCAAGGGCTCGTCGGAAGACCTGGCCCGCATCGTCCACGCGCACCCGACGTTGTCCGAAGCTGTGCACGAAGCCGCCCTGTCGGTCGACAAGCGCGCCATTCACAAGGGCAATTGAGGCCAGGATGGCCTCATCCCGGACAGCCCATGGACGGGCGATGATCCGGGATCCAGCGCATTCGGCCCGCTCGTGGCGACATGGGCGGGCCGCTTGCTTTCAGGAGTGAGTAAAGAGGAGTGAGAAGTGAGCGAAGAGCCACGGCTGTCTCACTCCAAGGTCTCCTCAACATCTCACACTGATCGCGGCAATCCACCCGACCCGGCTTGCCCCACTCATCTCACTTCTCACTCCTCTCCACTCACTCATCGCCCTTATGCCCCAACCCACCTCCCTCTGCGTCTACTGCGGCTCCGCCAATGGCAACGATCCGGCCTACCTTGCGCTGGCGCGCGACTTCGGCAGCGAGCTGGCGCGTCGCGGCATCGCGCTGGTGTACGGCGGCGGCAAGGTGGGGTTGATGGGAACGGTGGCCGACGCGGTGCTCGCCGGCGGCGGCAAGGTGATCGGTGTGATTCCCCGCCAGCTGGTGGAGCTTGAGGTGGCGCACCCCGGGCTCACCGAACTGGTGGTGGTGGAAACCATGCATCAACGCAAGACCCGCATGTACGAGTTGTCCGACGCCTTCGTGGCCCTGCCCGGCGGCTTCGGCACCATGGACGAGATGTTCGAGATGCTGACCTGGGCCCAGCTCGGGCTGCACCGCTACCCGTGCGCCTTCCTCGACGTGCGCGGCTACTACGCCGGCCTGCGCGGCCTGATGGACCACATGGTAGACGAAGGTTTTGTACAGGCCGGTCAGCGCGACAGTGTATGGTTTGGCGCTTCCATGACCGCCCTGTTCGACTGGATGGCCGGCTATGACGGCGGCAATGCTGCCCGCGTGATCGGACCGGCCAGCATCAAGGCCTGACGCCAGGAGATTCCCGCATGACCACGTTCCGCGCCTTCCGCATTCACCAGGACGAGGCTGGCTACCGCGCCGGCACGGAAACGATGGACACGGACGCGCTCTCGCCGGGCGAAGTGCTGGTCAAGGCCGCGTACTCCTCGGTGAACTTCAAGGACGCACTGGCCGGCACCGGCAAGGGCAAGATCCTGCGACAGTTCCCGCTCAATGGCGGCATCGACGTTGCCGGTCATGTGGTGGCCTCCACCAGTCCGGCGTTCAAGGAAGGCGATGCGGTGCTGTGCACCGGCGCTGGCCTGTCCGAGACACGCGACGGTGGCTACGGCGAGTACGCGCGCCTCGACGCGCGCTGGACCATTCCCCTGCCCGCCGGCCTGAGCCTGCGCGAGAGCATGATCCTGGGTACCGCCGGCTTCACCGCCGCGCTGGGCCTGCTGCAGATGCAGGACAACCGCCAGACGCCGTCGCTGGGACCGATCGCCGTCACCGGCGCCAGCGGTGGCGTGGGCATGCTGGCCATCGACATGTATGCGCGCGCGGGCTATGAGGTGCATGCGATCAGCGGCAAGGCGGATCATTTCGACTTCCTCGCCGGGCTGGGCGCCGCGCAGTGCATCGATCGCCACCAGCTCGCCTTCAGCGGCAAGCCGATGGATTCGGCGCGTTTCGGCGGTGCGCTGGACAACGTCGGCGGCACGATGCTGGCCGGCCTGCTGCCGCTGATCGCGCCGTACGGCAACGTGGCCATCTGCGGCAACGCCGGCGGCATCGCCTTCGACAGCACGGTGATGCCCTTCATCATCCGCGGCGTGAACCTGCTGGGCGTGGCCAGCGCCGGCACCGCACGCGACCTGCGCGACCGGGTATGGCAGCATCTGGCGAGCGACTGGAAGCCGCGGCACCTCGATCGCATCGCCACCCGCGAAGTCACGCTCGACGAACTGCCCGACGTGTTTCCCGCCATGCTGGCCGGCCAGTCGTTCGGTCGCACCGTGGTGCGCCACGCCGGCGCCTGATCGCGTCGACTTGGAAGCCGGTCGGGCGCAGCTTAGAATTCATTCACTTTCGCACAAGGGATCCCCACCTTATGGCCCGTATCCTCATCGTCGACGATTCCCCGTCGCAGCTGCTCGGTCTCAAACGTGTCGTGGAGAAGCTCGGCCACGAGGCGCTGACCGCCGAGGATGGCGCGGCCGGCGTCGAGGCGGCCAAGCGCGAGCTGCCGGATCTGATCCTTATGGACGTGGTGATGCCCAACCTCAACGGTTTCCAGGCCACCCGCACGATCAGCAAGGACCCCACCACCGCGCACATCCCCGTGGTGCTGGTCACCACCAAGGACCAGGAGACCGACAAGGTCTGGGGCATGCGCCAGGGCGCCAAGGCCTACGTCACCAAGCCGATCAAGGAAGAGGAGCTGGTCGCCACGCTGGCCGAACTGCTGCCCACCTGATCGAAGCAAGTCGATCGACGGACACGAAAACGGCGCCCGAGGGCGCCGTTTTCATTGGATGCATCCGGACCCGGCAATGACTCAACCGCGCGGGTTGTAGTCCGCAAAGTGCTTGTGCAGCGACTCGTAGGCCTTGCGCTGCTTGTCGTCGTCGGCCGGTGGCGTGCGGATGGACAGTTCCACCAGCTGGTCGCCGGGCTGCGCGCCGGGCATGCCGCGCCCCTTCAGGCGCAGCTTCTTGCCCGACTGCGAACCGGCCGGAATGCGCAGGTCCACCGTGCCAGCCAGCGTCGGCACCGGCACCGTGGCGCCCAGCGCCGCTTCCCATGGCGCGATCGGCAGCACGTGCAGCACGTTGAGTCCGTCCAGCTTGAAGCGGGCGTCGTCGCGGATCGCCACTTCCAGCAGCAGGTCGCCGCTCGGGCCACCCGCCGCACCGGCATGGCCCTGGCCGGACAGCCGAATCACCTGCCCCGGCTGGATGCCGGCCGGGATCTTCACTTCCAGCACGCGCTCGTTGCCGTGGCTGTCGTGCAGCGCCACGCGGGTGCGGCCACCGTCGAACGCGGTCTGCAGATCGATCTGCACCTGCGCCTGCACGTCGCGACCGCGCCGCGCGCGCGGCTGGCCGCGATGGCCGCCCGCACCGCGACCGAACAGGCTTTCGAAGAAGTCGCTGAAGTCGCCCTCACCGGCGCCGCCGTCACCAAAGTCGTAGCCCTGGCCGAAGCCCGGCGGCGGACGGAACTGCTCGCCGCCGCGGTAGCCGCCGGCGCGCACCTGATCGTAGGCGCGGCGCTTTTCCTTGTCGCGCAGCACTTCGTTGGCCTCGTTGATGGCCTTGAACTTGTCCTCGGCGCCGGCTTCCTTGTTCTTGTCCGGATGGTATTGCCGCGCCAGCTTGCGGTAGGCGGCCTTGATCTCCGCCTCGCTGGCATCGGGCTTCACGCCCAGGATGTCGTAATAATCTTTGAACTCCACTCACCTCTCCCCGGCGACGGATCATGCAGGTTCCGCGGCGGGCATGTGCCCGCCGCGGACTCAATCATCCCAGCTTACTCGGCCGCGTTGATGGTGATGCGACGCGGCGTGGCCAGCGGCTTCTTCGGAATCACGATCTCCAGCACGCCGAACTTGCCGGTGGCGGTGATGCCTTCGGCGTCGGCGCTGTCCGGCAGCGTGAAGCGGCGATGGAAGACGCCGTGGGCCCGCTCCACCCGGGTGTACTTGCCGTTGTCGCCGTTGGGCGCCTGGCGTTCGCCCTTGATGGTCAGTATGCCCTTCTCCATGCTCACCTCGATCTGTGCCGGATCCACCCCCGGAACATCGGCAAGGATCACGAACCGCTGCTCGTCCTCGCGGATGTCCACCCGTGGCGCCCACTGGCTGGTGACCACGTTGGAGGCATCGCTTTCCTCGGCCTGGAAGAAGCGGTCGAAGGCCTGGCGGACCTCCTCCGGGAACATGCGGGTGGCATTCCACTGCATCGGGTTGCGGTTGCTCATGGCTGACTCCTCGAAAAGGTTACGGCGTGCGCGCCGCTTGCCTGTCAAGTAGGTGCGGCCGGCCGCGATTCAAGGCGACAGCAGCGGCCGGCGCGGTTTAGGATCCCGCGGTTGCCCCACTTTCAGCCCACCATTCAGCATGGAAACGCCATGACCATCCAAACCGGCCAGCCCCTGCCCGACCTGCCGCTTGCCGTGATCGACAGCGGCGAAAAGCAGAACACCACCACTGGCGCACTGTTTGCCGGCCGCAAGGTGGTGCTGTTCGCCGTGCCCGGTGCCTTCACGCCCACCTGCTCCGAGCGCCACCTGCCCGGCTATGTGGCGATGTACGACGCGTTCCGCGAGCGCGGGATCGAGGTCTACTGCCTGTCGGTGAACGACGCCTTCGTGATGCAGGCGTGGGCCCAGGCCCAGTTCGTGCCGCCCGGCCTGAAGATGCTCGCCGACGGCAACGCGGACTTCACCCGCGCGCTGGGGCTGGAACTGGACGGCAGCGCCTACGGACTGGGCCTGCGCGCCCGCCGCTTTGCGCTCTACGCCGAGGACGGCGTGGTGAAGTCGCTGGCCATCGAAGCTCCAGGCGAATTCCGCGTCAGCAGCGCCGAAGCCATGCTGGCCGTGATCGGCGGCTGAAACACCTCTCCCTCTCGCCATAAGGAGCGCAGGATGCGCCTTGCCGATGGTCTGCTCGAACCGCTGCTCGGCCCCCTCGTACCGTGGCTCTATCGCGACTCAATGATCTGGACCGGGCTGGGACTGGCCGGCGCGGCGCTTTTCAGCTCGCGCTTCCTGATCCAGTGGCTGCATTCGGAAAAGGCCAGGCAGCTGGTGGTGCCGCCGATCTTCTGGCATCTGAGTTTCTGGGGCAGCGTGCTGCAACTGCTGTACGCGCTGCATATCGACAAGCTGCCCGTGATGCTCAGCTACGCCTTCCTGCCGTTTCTCTATGCACGCAATCTCTGGCTGCTCAAGCGCACCGCGTTGCGTTGAGGCCGTTCCGGCGTTGAAACGAAAAACCCCGGCCTGCGCCGGGGTTTTTCGTGGTGCCATCAATGGCTCGGGTCAGGTCTCGTCGCCCGCCTGCGCGGTGTCGGCATCGCCCTGCGGCGGCTGACCGTCAAGTACGGCCGCCTCGGCCTCCTCGCCGTTGTCTTCCTCGGCCTCCAGCCGTACCACGCTGACCAGGGCCTCGTCGGCCGGCAGCTTGATCAGGGTGACGCCCTGGGTATTGCGGCTGAGCTGCGAGACCTCGGCGACGCGGGTGCGTACCAGGGTGCCTTGGTTGGAGATCAGCATCAGCTCGTGCGCCTCGGTGACCTGCACCGCGGCGACCAGCGGCCCGTTGCGCTCGGAACACTGGATGCCGATCACGCCCTGTGTGCCGCGCCCCTTCTTCGGGAACTCGTCGAGCGCGGTACGCTTGCCGTAGCCGCGGGCGGTGGCGGTGAGGATGTCGCCCTCGGCCGCCACGATCATCGAAACCACCTCGACGTCGTCCGCCAGGCGCATGCCGCGCACGCCGGTGGCGGTGCGGCCCATCGAGCGCACGGTGTTTTCGTCGAAGCGGTTGACCTTGCCGTTGGAGGCGAACAGCAGCACGTCGCTGTTGCCGTCGGTGAGCGCCACGTTCACCAGCGCATCGCCGTCGGCCAGGTTGATCGCCTGCTTGCCCTTCTGCAGCTGGAAGGCGAACTCCGGCAGCGGGGTCTTCTTCACCGTGCCGTTGCGGGTGGCGAAGAACACGAAGCGGTCTTGCGCGTACTCGCGCACCGGCAGCACCGCCTGCACCTTCTCGCCCTCGGCCAGCGGCAGCAGGTTGACGATCGGCTTGCCGCGCGCGTTCGGGCCGGCCTCCGGCATCTGATAGACCTTCAGCCAGTAGACGCGACCGATGCTGGAGAACGCCAGCAGCGTGTCGTGCGTGTTGACCACCCACAGCTGCTCGACGACATCCTCGTCCTTCAGCGCGGATGCCGAACGGCCCTTGCCGCCGCGACGCTGCGCACGATACGTGCTGGCCGGCTGACGCTTGATGTAGCCGGTGTGCGACAGCGTGACCACCACGTCTTCCGGAGCAATCAGGTCGAGCACGTTGAGATCTTCCTGCGAGGCCTGGATCTCGGTGCGGCGCGCGTCGCCGAACTCGGTCTTGATCGCCTCCAGCTCCTCGCGGATCACGTTGAGCAGCACCTCGGGGTTTTCCAGGATCTCGATCAGGCCGCGGATGGTCTCGAGGATCTGGCGGTACTCGTCGGACAGCTTCTCCTGCTCCAGCCCGGTCAGGCGGTGCAGGCGCATGGCGAGGATTTCCTGTGCCTGCACGTCGGAGAGCTGGTAGCCCTCGGCCTTGAGGCCGTCGCGCGGATCCATGTCCTCCGGACGCGACGCATCGGCGCCGGCGGCGGAGAGCAGCGCCCCCACCATGCCCGGCTGCCACTTGCGCGCCAGCATGCGCTCGCGAGCCTCGGCCGGCGAGGCAGACGTCTTGATCAGCTCGATCATCTCGTCGATGTTGGCCAGCGCGACGGTGAGGCCCTCGAGGATGTGCGCGCGGGCGCGGGCCTTGCGCAGATCGAAGATGGTGCGGCGAGTGACGACCTCGCGGCGATGGCGGATGAAGGCCTCGAGGATGTCCTTCAGGTTCAGCAGCTTCGGCTGGCCATCGAGCAGCGCCACCATGTTGATGCCGAAGGTCACCTGCAGCTGGGTCTGCTGGAACAGGTTGTTGAGCACCACGTCGGCCATCGCGTCGCGACGGATCTCGATGACCACGCGCATGCCGTCCTTGTCGGACTCGTCGCGCAGCTCGCTGATGCCTTCGAGCTTCTTTTCCTTCACCAGCTCGGCGATCTTCTCGATCAACCGCGCCTTGTTCACCTGGTACGGCAGCTCGTGGATGAGGATCGTCTCGCGGCCGTTCGGCTCGGTCTCGATCTCGGCGCGTGCGCGCACCAGGATGCGGCCGCGGCCGGTGCGATACGCCTCGACGATGCCGGCTGAGCCGTTGATGATGCCGTGGGTCGGGAAGTCCGGGCCCGGGATGTAGGTCATCAGCTCGTCGATGCCCAGCGACGGGTCATCGATCAGCGCGATGGTCGCGCCGATCACCTCGGTGAGGTTGTGCGGCGGGATGTTGGTCGCCATGCCCACGGCGATACCGGCCGAGCCATTGATCAGCAGTGCCGGAACCTTGGTGGGCAATACCAGCGGCTCGTGCTCGCTCTCGTCGTAGTTGGGCCCGAAGTCGACGGTTTCCTTGTCGATGTCCGCCAGCAACTCGTGGGTGAGGCGCGACATGCGCACTTCGGTGTAACGCATAGCCGCCGCGTTGTCGCCGTCGACCGAACCGAAGTTGCCCTGGCCGTCGACCAGCATGTAGCGCAGCGAGAACGGCTGCGCCATGCGCACGATGGCGTCGTAGACCGACGCGTCGCCGTGCGGATGGTATTTACCGATGACGTCACCGACCACGCGGGCCGACTTCTTGTAGGGCTTGTTCCAGGCGTTGCCCAGCTCGCTCATCGCAAAAAGCACGCGGCGATGGACCGGCTTGAGGCCGTCGCGCACGTCCGGGAGGGCGCGTCCCACGATCACGCTCATGGCGTAGTCGAGGTAGCTCTGGCGCATCTCGTCTTCGATGTTGACGCGGATGACTTCTTTGGCGAGTTCTGCCATCAATCGGCTTCCCAGTGAACGAAAAAAGGCCGCATTGCCAGCGCCTCAGGCGCGTGCGTGAGCGACCCGAAATTCAACCCGCGGAGTGTACCACGAAAGCACTTTGCATGACAGTATTTAGTGCTTTCTTATCAATTACTTAGCGCGGTGTTTTGGGGTGACGGAAAAGCACCACGCGTGCTGCTGAAAAATTGACCAGCGCAGCGACCGCCGAACCCGCTGCCGCGGCCACCGCCGGCCACCGGTGCAGGGCCGGAAACAGCTGCAGGCACAGCGCGTACACACCGTAATTCACCACGGCACCGGCGCTCATCAGCGCAAGCCAGTGCAGCCATTCGGCATGCGCGCGACGTCCGCTGGAACGGCCCGCGAAAGTGTGCCGCCGGTTCCACCACCAGGTGAACGTGGCGGCGAGCAGGAACGACACCACGCGGGCGATATAGGCGTTCCAGTGCTGCAGGCCCACCAGCGCCTGCACCACCGTCGCATCGATGACCAGCCCGAGCACGCCGCCGATCGCGAACAGCGAGATGTCGCGCGGCAACCTCACCCGCCGAAGACCGCCTGCATCACGGCCGCGTTGGGCCGCTCGATCACGCCGCGCTCGGTGACGATGGCGTCGATCAGCTCGGCCGGGGTGACGTCGAACACCGGGTTCCACGCCTCGGCACCCTCGACCACGGTGCGCTGCCCGCCGGTGGAGAGGAGCTCGGTGGCGTCGCGCAGCTCGATCTCGATCGCCTCGCCGTCGGGCGTGGCCATGTCCACCGTCGAGGACGGCGCCACCACCATGAACTTCACACCGTGATGGCGCGCGGCGATGGCGAGTTGGTAGGTGCCGATCTTGTTGGCTGTGTCGCCGTTGGCCGCAATGCGATCGGCGCCGACGATCACCCACTGCACGGCGCCGGATTTCATGAGATGGGCCGCGGCCGAGTCGGCGATCAGTCTGGCCGAGATACCGTCGCGCACCAGCTCGTACATGGTCAGCCGCGCGCCCTGCTGCCACGGGCGCGTCTCGCCGGCGTAGACTTGGCCGATGCGTCCGCTGGCAACGCCAGCGCGGATCACGCCGAGCGCCGTACCGAACCCGGCGGTGGCCAGCGAGCCGGTGTTGCAGTGGGTCAGCACGCCCGAGCCCGGCGCGATCAGCGCCGCACCCAGCTCGCCCATGTGCCGATTGGCGGCGAGATCCTCGTCCTGGATCGCCTGGGCTTCGCCGGCCAGCATGGCGGCATCGGCGCCGGCGGCGATGCGCTTCTTCATGCGGTCCAGTGCCCACATCAGATTCACCGCCGTCGGCCGCGCCGCGCGCAGCATGACCAACGCCGCGTCGAGCGGCTCGCCCTGCTGCGCTGCGAGCACCACGCCCCAGGCGGCGGCAATGCCGATCGCCGGCGCACCGCGCACAACGAGGTCGCGAATGGCCTGGGTCACTTCGGCGGCGGTTCGGCAATCCATCCAGCGCTCTTCGCGCGGAAGCAGGCGCTGGTCGAGCAGTCGCAGGTGATCGCTCTGCCATTGCACGGCACGGACGCGGTCGTAACGGTCGTAATCCATCGGGAGTCTTCGTACGTCGGAAAAAGTCGGCCGCGGCGGCGCGCGCGGCATGGTGTTGCGCGGAAGGGCTGGCCCGGCTCAGTCGGCCTTGGGCATCACCAGCCACATCACCAGATAGAGCAGTATGCCGGAGCCGCCCAGCAGGGTCAGCACGATCCACCCCACGCGCACCAGGGTGGGATCCCAGCCGTAGTAGTCGGCGATGCCGCCACACACGCCGGCAATGCTGCGGTTGGTGCTGGAGCGCTGGAGCCGCTTGCCTTCGGTCATGGTTCGATGTCCTCCGGAATCAGCCGCGTGCGCGCAGCCACTGGTGGATCGCCGGCGGCACCTCGCGTTGGGCGCGGCCGGAGACGTAGATGCCGATGTGCCCACCCTTGAACGCCACCTCGGTGTAGTCGCGCGTGCCGATGTGCTGGCGCAGCGCGCGCGAAGCGTCGGGCGGCACCAGATGGTCCTGTTCGGCGTAGATGTTCAGCACCGGCTGCTGGATCAGCCCCAGGTCGACCGGACGCCCGCCGATCTCCAGCGAGTGCTTGACCAGCTTGTTGCCCTGGTAGAAGTCCTTGATGAACTGGCGGAACGCTTCGCCGGCCTGGTCGGGCGAATCGAAGATCCACTTCTCCATGCGCAGGAAGTTCTCCAGCTCGGCCGGGTTGTCGAGGATGTCGACCAGGCCCACGTATTTCTGCTGGTTCAGCCGCAGCGGCTTGAGCGTGAGGTAGACCCAGTTCATCAGCCCTGCGGGGATGTTGCCCATCACGTCGACGAAGCGGTCGACGTCGAGGTTCTGCACCCAGTGCGAGAGCATGTTGTCCGGCGTGTGGAAATCCACCGGGGTGACCATGGTGATCAGGTTCTTCACCTTGTCCGGGTGCATCGCCGTGTAGCACAGCGAGAACGCGCCTCCCTGGCAGATGCCAAGCAGGTTGATCGCATCGAGCCCGTGGCGATGGCGCACTGCGTCGACGCAGCGGTCGAGGTAGCCGTTGAGGTAGTCGTCCAGCGTGAGCCAGCGATCGGCGCCGTCGGGGTAGCCCCAGTCGATCAGGTAGACGTCCTCGCCCTGTTCGAGAAGGTTGCGGACCAACGAGCGGTCGGGCTGCAGGTCAGTCATCCATACCGTGTTGACCAGGGCATAGACGATCAGCACCGGCGTCTTCGCGGTGGGGCGGCTGCCGGTGAAGTGCCACACCTTGAGCTTGTCTTCGCTGTAGACCAGTTCGCGCGGCGTGTTGGCGTACTGAGGTTCGCCGAGCTTGGGCAGGTTCTGCATGCCGGCCGCCAGCTTGTGCTGGAAGCGGTTGATCTCTGCCAGCGCCTGGGCCGGGTCGATGCGCAGCGGTGTGTACATGGCCATTCCTTACTTGCGCTTGGCGCGACGCGGCGCCGGGATGCCGGGGCGAATGGAGGTGCCGGCCTTGCTCGCCGACGCGGTGGCCGCGGCCGCCTTCATCTTGACCCTCGATCCGGCCTTGCCGGACGATTTCGCCACCAGCCGGGAAGCTTTCGCTGGCGCCCGCTTGCGCGCGGCGGGGACCGCAGCGGGCGTCGCTTTCTTCGCAGCGGCTTTCTTTGCAGCGACTTTTTTTGCAGCGACTTTCTTTGCAGTGGTTTTCTTCGCCGCAAGCTTGGGCCCCGCCGATTTCGCGACGGCAGTGACCGAACGTGGCGCCGTATCGGGTACCGCCGGTCGGGCGGAAATGCCGGCCCCGGCCAGCTGCTTCTTCAGCGCCGCCAGTTCGGCACGCAGCGCAGCGAATTCCTCGTCCGCGCCCGCTCGGCCGGCCGCGCGTTGCTCGCGCCGCACTTCCTGCAGGCGTCTGCCCAGGCTGTCGACCTCGCTGCGCGTGGGCAAGCCGAGCTGGCGGCACAGCTCCTCCAGCTGCTGCTGCATGAGCTGGCGCTCAAGCATCTGCGCATTGACCATGGCGCCGTAGACCTCGCGGAACTCGTCGCTCAGCGCGATCTCCGCGTAGGCTTCCTCGGCCGAGTCGATCCACAGGTCGTACAGCGCTTTCAGCGATTCGATCTGCCGGCCGGGCTCGGAGTGCTCGGCCAGCTTGTTCTGCAGGCGCTCGAGCCCCTGCGCGTTCGCTCGCAGGATCAGCGCCTGGTAGCGCCGCTGCTGTTCGGCGCTGTCGAGCATCGCGGCCATCAGCGCCTGCTGCTTTTCCTGCTGCTCGCGCTGCAGGCCGAAGGCCGGCGTGTGCGTCGGCTTGTGCCAGTCGGCGCCACCAAAACCGCCCTGCCCGGCCGCCGCCAGCCACGCCTGCCACTGCTGCACGAAACCCTGCGCGGCGGTGCTGTCGATGCCGCCGAATGCCTGCGCAAAGGGTTGGCTGGCGTTGCCGAACATCTGCTGCATCTGCGCCTGCCAGTCGCTGCCCAGCGGATCGGCCTGGCTGCTGGCGGCACGCTGCATCCAGTCGAGGTAACCCTTGATGCCGGTGAGGCTGCGCTCGAGCACATCGCTCATCGGCGCGGCGGCAGGAGCACTCATACCAAACATCGGGGCGGCCGGGGTGAAACCCGCGCCCATGCCGGCAAACGGCGATGCCGGCTGCTGGGGCGAGGCCTGCTGCAGATAGCGCATCCACTGCTCCCAGGACTGTTGGGCCACGGCCTGGGACTGCCTGATGAAATCGCTCGCCTGATCGGCCATGCCTGCCTCCGGATGCGGGTATCCCAAGCATCGTAGCAAATGGATGTGGCGTTAAAACGAAGAAGGCCCGGCGTCGCCGCCGGGCCTTCGATACATTCAACGCGAGTCGTCGACTCAGGCGCCGGCGGCTTCGTCTTCGGTCACGGCCTTCATGGACAGGCGGATGCGGCCCTGCTTGTCCACCTCGAGCACCTTCACCTTGACGATATCGCCTTCCTTGAGCTTGTCGGACACCTTCTCCACGCGCTCGGAGGAGATCTGCGACACGTGCACCAGACCATCCTTGCCCGGCATGATCGTGACGAACGCGCCGAAGTCCATCAGCTTGGCGACCTTGCCTTCGTAGATGCGGCCCGGCTCGACGTCGGAGACGATCTGCTCGATGCGCTTCTTCGCCTCGTCGGCCGCCAGGCGGTTGACCGAGGCGATGATGACAGTGCCGTCGTCGCTGATGTCGATGGTGGTGCCGGTCTCCTCGGTGATCGAGCGGATGGTCGCGCCGCCCTTGCCGATCACTTCGCGGATCTTGTCCGGATGGATCTTGATGGTCAGCAGGCGCGGCGCATACTCGCTCATCTCCGAGCGGGCGGTGCTGATGACCTTGGCCATCTCGCCCAGGATGTGCAGGCGACCACGCTTGGCCTGCTCCAGCGCCACCTTCATGATCTCTTCGGTGATGCCGTCGATCTTGATGTCCATCTGCAGCGCGGAGATGCCATCGGCGCTACCGGCCACCTTGAAGTCCATGTCGCCGAGATGATCCTCGTCGCCCAGGATGTCCGACAGCACGACGAAGTCGCCGCCTTCCTTCACCAGGCCCATGGCGATGCCGGCCACCGGTGCCTTCAGCGGCACGCCTGCGTCCATCATGGCCAGCGAGGAACCGCACACCGACGCCATCGACGAGGAACCGTTGGACTCGGTGATTTCCGAGACCACGCGTACCACGTACGGGAACTCCTCGATGCTCGGCTTCACTGCCTGCACGCCGCGCTTGGCGAGGCGACCGTGGCCGATCTCGCGACGCTTCGGCGCGCCGAAGCGACCGGCCTCGCCCACCGAGAACGGCGGGAAGTTGTAGTGGAACAGGAACGGATCCTTCGACTCGCCTTCCGGCGCGTCGATGATCTGCGCATCACGGGTGGTGCCGAGCGTGGCCACCACCAGCGCCTGCGTCTCGCCGCGAGTGAACAGCGCCGAGCCGTGGGTGCGCGGCAGCACGCCCACGCGCACCGAGATCGGACGCACGTCGTCGAGCTGACGGCCGTCGATGCGCACCTTGGTCTTGAGCACGCTGTCGCGCATGGTGCGGTATTCGAGCTCGGCGAATTCCTTGCCCAGCTCGGCGGAGGCCCAGCCGTGCTGCTCGGCCTGCGGCTTGAGCGACTCCATCACGTCGGCCTTGATCGCCGAGATGGCGTCGCGACGCTGCAGCTTGTCGCGCACCTGGAAGGCCTGCTCCAGCTTGTCGCCCACGGCGCCCTTCAGCGCAGCGATCAGCGACTCGTTGCGGGCCGGCGCCTGCCAGTTCCACGAGGGCTTGGCGGCTTCGGAGGCCAGCTCGGCGATGGCGTTGATCGCGACCTGCATCTGCTGGTGGCCGAACATCACGGCGCCGAGCATCACGTCCTCGGACAGCAGCTTGGCCTCGGACTCCACCATCAGCACGGCGCCGGAGGTACCGGCGACGACGAGGTCGAGGTCGGAGGTCTTCAGCTCGGTGTGCGTCGGGTTCAGTACGTACTTGCCGTTGGCGTAACCCACGCGGGCGGCGCCGATCGGACCCTGGAACGGGATGCCGGCCAGCGACAGCGCGGCGGAGGCGCCGAGCATGGCCGGGATGTCGCCGTCGATCTCGGGATTGAGCGAGACGACCTGGGCGATCACCTGGACTTCGTTCTTGAAGTCTTCCGGAAACAGCGGGCGCACCGGACGATCGATCAGGCGCGAGGTCAGCGTCTCCTTCTCGGTCGGACGGCCTTCGCGCTTGAAGAAGCCGCCGGGGATGCGGCCGGCGGAGTAGAACTTTTCCACGTAGTCGACGGTGAGCGGGAAGAAGTCCTGCCCCTCGCGCGGCTTGGCTGCGGCCACCGCGGTGACCAGCACCACCGTGCCGCCCATGCTGACCATGACTGCACCGGATGCCTGCCGGGCGATTTCGCCCGTCTCCAGCGTGACTTCGTGATTACCGTACTGGAATGACTTGGTTACTTTCGCCACGTGATATGTGTCCTTGTCGAATTAGCGGCGCAGGCCGAGGCGCTCGATCAGGCTCTGATAACGGGCCAGGTCGCGATCCTTCAGGTAGGCGAGCAGGCTCTTGCGGCGGTTGACCAGCTGCAGCAGGCCACGACGCGAGTGGTGATCCTGCTTGTGGGTCTTGAAGTGGCCGGTGAGGTGATCGATGCGGGCGGAAAGCAGGGCAACCTGCACTTCCGGCGAACCGGTGTCGTTCGGCACGCGGCCGAAATCAGCAATGATCTTGCCGGTCTGTTCTGCGGTGAGGGACATGGGTATCTCTTCCTTAAAAGCGAATGCGAAGCTTGCGCAACGTCACCGCACGATGACGTTGCGCAAGCTTCGACTGGTTGAATGAATCGGGTAAATCAAGCTCCTTATTGTAGCGACGGGAGCTGCGCCACAACAAGACCGTCATCCGGACGTCGCCCGGATGCCTTGCGCGGTATTTCTGCGGTCACCCCGGCGGCGGCAGGTTGAAGCCCCGCACCACCCGCAGCTGACCCTGTTCGTCCAGCTCGGCCAGGGCCAGCAGGCCACCATCGGCGGCAAATGCCGCACACGGCCCCGCAGGCATGCCGGATTCCACGGCAACACGCCGTCCCTGCGCCATGGCCTGGCTCTGCGTCGCGTCCAGATGCACGGCGGGCAGGTGTGCCAGTCCCTCAGCCACTGGCCGCATGAGCGCCAGCAGCGCTTCGTCGCCCTGCGCGGCGGCCGCCTCGACCTGCGCCAGCGTCACCATGGCCGGCTGCCGGAATGGCTCCACCCACAGGCGTCGCAGCGACACGAGATGCGCGCCACAGCCCAGCGTCTCGCCCAGATCCACGGCCAGGCTGCGGATGTAGGTGCCCGAACCGCACTCGATCTGCAGTTGCAACCGGTCGTCGCTGCGGCCGGTGAGTTCGAGCCGGTAAACGTCCACCTCGCGCGCCGGCACCTCGACCGTCTCGCCGCGCCGGGCCTTCAGATAAAGCGGTTCACCACCCTGCTTGATCGCCGAATACGCCGGCGGCACTTGCCGGATGCGCCCGCGCAGCGGCGCCAGCGCGGCCTCGATGCGCCCTGGATCCAGTGGCGGCACCGGGCGTTGCTGCAGCACCTCGCCCTCGCGGTCGGCGGTGGTCGTGGTGACGCCCAGCTGGCATTCGGCGGCGTATGCCTTGCGCGATCCCAGCAGGTGGCCGGCCAGCTTGGTGGCTTCACCGAAGCACAGCGGCAGCAGGCCGGTCGCCAGCGGATCCAGCGCACCGGTGTGCCCGCCCTTGGCGGCGCGGAACAGCCGGCGCACCGCCTGCAGTGCCTGGTTGGAACTCAAGCCCAGCGGCTTGTCGAGCAGGACCAGCCCGTGCAGGTCCCGGAAAACGATGCGCCCCATCAGTCGTCGACAGGCTCGTCTTGTTCGGTGGCATCGACCGCGGCGGCCGGCGGCGCGTCCTGGCGCAGCAGGGTCTCGATGCGCTCGCCCTTGTCCACCGAATCGTCGTACTTGAAGCGCAGCTCCGGCACCCGGCGCAGCCGCATGCCGCGGGCGAGCGCGCGCCGGAATTCGCCGGTGAGCTCCTTCAGCGCCTTCAGCGCCTCGGGTGCCTGCTCCGCCTGCAGCGCGGTGATCCATACCGTCGCCCAGTCCATGTCGCGGGTGATCTCCACATCGGACACGCTCACCGAAGGCAGCGCGTGATCGCGCACCGCAGCGTGCACCAGCAGTCCGAGCTCGCGGCGCAGCTCGGCGCCAACACGGTCGGTACGTTTGAAATCGCGTGAGGGCATGAGGCCTCCTTGGAATCGCCTGGCGGGCGAATGACGCGGGCGCATCGGCCAACACGTCGGAACAGACCAGAAACAAGGAGCCCGGACAGACAGCTGCCCGGGCTCCGGATCACGGACAACGGGGATTCACCGGAAGGTGAACCGCACCGGCGTGCCGTTACAACGTGCGGGCCACCTCGATGCGCTCGAAGCACTCGATCTGGTCGCCGACCTTGACGTCGTTGTACTGCTTCACGGCGATACCGCATTCCATGCCGTTGCGTACTTCGTCGACCAGGTCCTTGAAGCGGCGCAGCGACTCCAGCTCGCCCTCGAACACCACCGTGTTGTCGCGCAGCACGCGGATCGGCTTGGACCGCTTGACCGTGCCCTCGGTGACCATGCAGCCGGCCACCGCGCCGAACTTGGAACTACGGAACACATCGCGCACCTGCGCCAGACCGATGATCTCCTCGCGCACTTCCATGCCCAGCAGACCGGTGGCCGCCTGAGTCACCTGATCGATCACGTCATAGATGATCGAGAAGTAGCGCACGTCCAGGCCCGACGTATCGATCACCTTGCGCGCCGAAGCATCGGCACGCACGTTGAAGCCGATGATCAACGCCTTGGACGCAGCGGCGAGCGTTGCGTCGGACTCGTTGATGCCGCCCACGCCCGAGGCGATCACGTTGACCTTGACGCTTTCGTTGCCGATCTTGCTGAGCGACTCGCGCAGCGCCTGCACCGAGCCCTGCACGTCGGCCTTGACCAGGATGTTGAGCGTCTGCACGTCGCCCTGGCCCATCTGCGCCATGATGTCCTCGAGGCGGTTGGCCTTGGAAACCATTCGGGTGTCGCGACGCTTCTGCGCACGCTCCGCCGCCACTTCGCGCGCCAGGCGCTCGTCGGCCACCACCACGAAGTCGTCGCCCGACTCCGGCACGCCGGACAGTCCCAGCACCTGCACCGGAATCGACGGGCCGGCTTCCTGCACGGTCTTGCCGGTCTCGTCGACCAGCGCACGCATGCGACCGAACTCCACGCCGCAGACCACGAAGTCGCCGCGCTTGAGCGTGCCCTGCTGCACCAGCACCGTGGCCACCGGGCCGCGGCCGCGATCCAGGCTGGACTCGATCACCACGCCGGAGGCGGGGCCATCCTTCACAGCCTTCAGCTCCATCACCTCGGCCTGCACCGAAATCGCGTCGAGCAGGGCATCGATACCCATGCCGGTCTTGGCCGACACCGGCACGAACGGCGTGTCGCCGCCCCACTCCTCGGGGATCACCTCGAGGTTGCCCAGGCCCTGCTTGACGTTGTCCGGGTTGGCGTCGGACTTATCCATCTTGTTGACCGCGACGATCAGCGGCACCTTGGCGGCGCGCGCGTGCTCCACGGCCTCCTTGGTCTGCGGCATGACGCCGTCGTCGGCCGCGACCACCAGCACCACGATATCGGTCGACTGCGCACCGCGGGCACGCATCGAGGTAAACGCGGCGTGGCCCGGGGTATCAAGGAAGGTGATCACGCCCTTGGGCGTTTCCACGTGGTACGCACCGATATGCTGGGTGATGCCACCGGCCTCGCCCGAGGCGACCTTGGTGCGGCGGATGTAGTCCAGCAGCGAGGTCTTGCCGTGGTCGACGTGACCCATGATGGTGACCACTGGCGGACGCGTGCTCTTCTCGCCCTCCAGCTCGGCGTTCTGGGTGTGCGCAGCGAGCGCGGCCTCGGCGTTGTTCTGGTTCTCGGCGACCGGGGTGTGGCCCAGTTCCTCGACCACCAGCACCGCGGTGTCGTGATCGATGGTCTGGTTGATCGTGGCCATCACGCCCATCTTGAAGAGCGCCTTGACCACTTCCGAACCCTTGACCGCCATTTTCTGCGCCAGATCGGCGACGACGTTGGCGTCGCCCACCACCACCTCGCGCACCACCGCAGCAGTCGGACGGGTGAAGCCGTGCGGGCCGCCGGACGAGGCCGATGCGGAACTGCTGCGCCCCATGTCGCGACCGCCGCGCCCGGGCTTGCCGCGCTTGCTCGAACGACGGGCGCGATCGGCGTCGGACAGGTGCAGCTCGCCGCCGGCAAAACGCTTGCCGCCGGGCGCGTCGTCGCGATCGCGGCCGTGCTTGGCCTTGGCATTGCGGCTGCCCGCATCGCCGCTGGCCGGGGCCGCAGCGGGAGCTGCGGCTGCCGGTGCGGCGGCAGCTGCCGGGGCCGGCGCAGGCGCAGGCGCGGCGACCACGACCTTCTTTTCGCGACGACGCGGCTCGTGGATACGCGGCACGATCATGCCGAAGCTGCTGTGGTCGGTCGTGCCACTGGTGGAAGCACCCGCCGGAGCGGCGTCCACGCTGGCGGCACGCTCCTCGGAGATCTCGGCGACGGGCGCCTCGGCAGCCGGTTCGTCGGCCTGGGCGGGCCGGGCCTGAGCCGCTTCCGCCTGGCGACGGGCCTCGTCGGCCACGCGCTGTTCCTCGGCGGCACGCTGGTGCGCCTCTTCCTCGCGGCGGCGCTCGGCCTCGAGGCGCTCGCGCTCCTCGTGCTCGCGCTGCTGCTGCGATTCGGCGAGCTTGCGCATGGCCTCCTCGCGCTCGCTGTCGACACCGGCCTCTTCGGCGATGACGCTGCGCTTGACGTAGGTGCGCTTGGCGCGCACCTCGACGTTCACCGTCTTGGCGCTGGCCGGCGCACCGCGCCCGCCGGGCGTGGCGACCTTGAGCTCGCTGACCTTGCGGCGCTTGAGCGTGATCTGGCGCGGCGCGGAGTCATCGACTTCCGGCGCAGCCTCGTTCTTGCCATGGGTGCGACGCAGAAAGCCCAGCAGCTTCACCTTTTCGGTGCTGCTGATGACCTGCTCCGGATCGGAGAATTTCATGCCCGCCTCGCCAAGCTGACCGAGCAGCTTGTCCACCGGCATGCCAAGTACCTTGGCGAGTTGTTTGATCGTGACATCCGACATCGTGTTCTTTCTCCGCCGTTCCCGCGCCTATCGTCCGTGCGGCCTCGCCTGCACGTCCACCTCCATCCCTGGTGGAAAGCCCCTTGAGGCTCTCCCCGGCGCGCCCTTCCAGGGCGCGTCCGCTCGCGGTTAGCCGCCCTTCTCCAGTCGCTCGATCATCGGCGCACGTGCGGCCATGATCAGCGCGGCAGCGCGCTCTTCGTCCATGCCTTCGATATCGATCAGGTCGTCGACCGCGAGGTCGGCCAGATCGTCCACCGTGCTGATCTCGCGAGCCGCCAGCGCATACGCGGTGGCCTCGTCCATGCCCTCGATCGCCAGCAGCTCCTCGGAAGGCTGGTGCTCTTCGATGCCCTCCTCCAGCGCCAGCGCCTCGGTGAGCAACGCATCGCGGGCACGCGCGCGCAGTTCCTCGACGATGTCCTCGTCGAAGCCCTCCACCGCCAGCAGCTCGGCGCTGGGCACGTAGGCGATTTCCTCGACGCTGGAGAAGCCTTCCTGCACGAGGATGTTGGCGATCTCTTCGTCCACTTCGAGCTTGTCCATGAACAGCGCCAGTGCGGCCTTCTGCTCGGCCTCGCTCTTGGCGGTGACCTGATCCTGCGTCATCACGTTGAGCTGCCAGCCGGTGAGCTTGCTGGCGAGGCGCACGTTCTGGCCACCGCGACCGATCGCCTGGGACAGCTTGTCCTCGGCCACCGCGATATCCATCGAATGCTTTTCCTCGTCCATGATGATGGACTGCACTTCGGCCGGCGCCATCGCGTTGATGACGAACTGCGCCTGGTTCTCGTGCCACAGGATGATGTCCACGCGCTCGCCGTTGAGCTCGTTGGACACCGCCTGCACACGCGAGCCGCGCATGCCGATGCACGCGCCGATCGGATCGGTGCGGGTGTCGTGGGCGAGCACGGCGATCTTGGCGCGATCGCCCGGATCGCGGGCGCAGCCCTTGATCTCGACCAGGCCCTGGCCCACTTCCGGCACTTCGAGCTTGAACAGCTCGATCATGAATTCCGGCGCGGCGCGCGAGACGAACAGCTGCGGCCCGCGCACTTCGGACTTCACTTCATACAAGTAGCCGCGCACGCGATCGCCCACGCGGTGCGACTCGCGCGGGATCGTCTTGTCACGCGGGATGAAGGCCTCGGCATTGCTGCCCAGGTCCAGGTAGATGTTGCCGCGCTCGACGCGCTTGACGATGCCGATCACCAGCTCGCCCACGCGGTCACGGAACGCATCGACCACCTGCTGGCGCTCGGCCTCGCGCACACGCTGCACGATCACCTGCTTGGCGGCCTGCGCGGCGATGCGCCCGAACTCGGCGTTCTCGATCTGCTGCTCGATGAATTCGCCGACCTGCGCGTCTTCGCGTTCGTCCACGGCGTCCATCAGGCGCACCTGGAAATACGGCGACTCCATCTCGCCATCGTCGGCGATGACTTCCCAGCGGCGGAAGGTCTCGTACTCGCCGGAGTGGCGGTCGATCTCCACGCGGATATCCGGATCCTCGTCGGGGTAGCGCTTCTTGGCGGCCGAGGCCAGCGCTGCTTCCATGGCCTCGAAGATCACTTCGCGCGGCACGCCCTTCTCGTTGGCAACCGCGTCGACCACCAGCAACAGTTCTTTGCTCATTGCAACCACTCCGTAGGTCGCCGGACAACCGGCGCCTGCTCGCTAGGGATATGTCTCAGTTGGCCTTGGGGGCCGGTTTCTTGCCACCCTTCTTGGGCTGCGGCACGTAACCGAGCGCCACCCAGTCCGGCACCACGCGTGCACTGTCCACGTCCGCATGGTCGAATTCGAATGTCTTGCCTTCCGCTTCCAGCGTGACTCGTTCGTCCTGCACCTGCACCAGCTTGCCGCGCAGACGGCGGCGGCCCTCGATCGGCGCCTTGAGCAGGATCTTCACTTCCTGCCCGAGCACGCGAGCGAACTGCTCGGCGGTGAACAGCGGACGGTCGATGCCCGGCGAGGACACTTCCAGCACGTAGTGGCCCGGAACCGGATCTTCCACGTCCAGCAATGCCGACAGCTCGCGGCTGGCCGCCTCGCAATCGTCGATGCCCACCTCGCGCCCTTCCGACCGGTCGAGCACGTCGAGATAAACGCGAAGCGTACTCTGCCCCTGCGACGGGGAGAACTCCACGCCCAGGCATTCCAGCTGAAGATCAGCCAGAACCTCGCTGAAGCGTTGTGCCAGTGCCAGGGTATCCATGTCGGTACCGATCGTTTTTCCAGTCGCCAGAAACAAAAAAAGGGCTCGAAACGGCCCATTCCCTTACCACGCCGATGTGCCGGCTCATCCAGCCTTTCCGGGCCTGCGGCCGGGGCGATGCGCCCCTGGCCGGTCGGCGACGCTTCCTTGCGCCCAACAAAAAAGCCTCACGAGGAGGCTTTCTTGTTCTAAGAAAGATCTGGTAGCGGGGGCGCGCTTCGAACTCTATCTGACAGAGCCCTTGCGCGTCCTCATTCCCCGCTCAGAGTCCGAGGATGTTACGCGGAAGGCCGCTCCAGCGCAAGAACGGGGCGACTGACCTACCGGATCACGCCCTTGTCGCGCAGCTGCTGCAGGCAGTGGTGCTCGAGCTGGCGGAGGGTGACCTCGGACTGATACAGGCCGGCGGTGTCGGAGATCCAGGTGTCGGTGGCGACCAGGTCAGCGGGGCCGCGCAGCGGCGGCAGAGGCGGCAGCGGCCGGGCTGCCTGCGTCTGGTCGCAGGTGACCAGCGGCGGCGGCGTTGGCCGAGGCAACGGCCGCGTTGAGCTGCTGCTGCACGCCGTCAGGGCGAGCGCACTGAGGGTTACCACCAGCAGCAACAGCCGGCGCGGCAAGGTAGATGGTGCGGATGCGTTGGGCGGTGTCATGGCTGGCGACCTCGATCGCTGGCAGCTGGGTCTGGATCTGCAGGGTGAGCGCGTTGCCGGCCTGTGCCGACGCGGTGATGGCCTGTTGCGCCTGGTCGGCGGATTGCCGGTCAGCCTTCGCCTGTTCGGCCACCTGTGCGGCCCGGCCGTCGGCGACGCCCTGCGTATAGCGGTGGTGCCCGTAGGCGATGGCAGCGAGCAGGCTGGCCAGCACCAGCACAGCGAGGGCGAGAACGCGCTGCGCGAGCGTCACAGCATGCGCCTGCGTTCATAGAACCCAGCCGCCCTGCCTTGAAACACGTAGCGGAACCATGGGCATGGGCTCTGCATGGCCATGTAGGCGGCGAGAAAGGCGCGCAGCAGTACCTCGTACACGGTGCCGGTGCGCATGCTCGGCATGGCGCACACCACGCAGGCGCTGGCGGTGATGCAGATGAGGCAGGCGAGGCGCAGTGTGTGGCGCAGCCAGCCGCGCGGTGAGGTATCGGCCGGCCGGAAGCTGGAGTCATGCAGCATGGCCATGCCAGTGACGGCGGCCACGCAGGCGGCCAGCCAGGCGAGAACATCGATCATGGGGAGTCTCCGCTGCGGTTGTCGGGCGCACCGCGCCGTGCCACCTCCATCCCCAGGCGCCGCCGGACCGCAGGCACCAGCGACTGCGCGAAAAACGACGTGATGCCGGCGACAGCCGGCGCGATGTCCCGAACGAACCCGAAGTGGGGAATGCCGCCGATGGCCACGGCAATGCACGCGCCGAAGAACGTGAAGCTCAGCATGAGCAGCAGCATCGCCCAGCGGCTGAGCTTGGGCGGCTGCACCACCAGGCCCGCGGCGGCACCCGCGAAGGCCATGAAGGCCACCGGCGCCGGCACCCCGGCGATCACCACCTGCGTGCCGGCGGTGATCAGTGCAGCGCCCGTGGAATAGAGCGCAGCCACCAGGCTGACAGCGATGGCGCTTTCGTCACGCAGCACGGGCAAGCGCCCCGCAGGCAGTGGCGTAGTGGCGGCCCCACTTGGCCCGCAGCTCTTCCCTTTCGGCCTGGGTGCCGCGCGCGTAGGCGCCGGGACGCCAGATACGCAGGTAGCACTCCCACGCGCCGTCGACGTCACCGAGCTTGGGCAGCGGCGCCGGGTCGGTGTAGAGGTACAGCCTGGCAAAGCCGGCGGCGAGCACGTCATCGCCTGGAAGCGCCGTGTAGACGCTGTAGCTGGTGGCCGGCACGCCGCGAGCGGCGCACAGCGCGTTGGCCAGCTTCGCAGTGGCGGGGTGCTGCAGCACGCCACGTACACCCCCATTGCGCTCGAACTGCGCCAGGCCGTGAGCCGGGCCATCGCCGCCCTGCACGCGCGCGTTCAGCTCGGACTCTTGTAGCATGATCGTCAGCACCTGCGCGCGCGCCGGGTCGCTGGTGAGCGCCGGCGGCAGCAGCCGAAGCGCGGGGGCGATCACTTGGTACAGCGCGTCGACCGGGGCGATGGGAAGCGGCAGCTGGCTCATGGGCCCATGCTGCCGCAGAGTAGGGAAACGACTAAGGCAAAGCGTTTCCTACGTCTATCCGTAATGCCACCTCACAGGCGGAAGGTTGGCCGATCAAAGCGAAGGGAGCTGGCGGGCCCGCGCTAGCCGAAAGCACCCGCTTAGCTTCCGTCCCAAGCACCAAACCCAGCGATGGGGTACGCGATCGTCGAAGACCCCGGGCGCAAGCTGAAACTGCCGCCGTTGCTGGCAAAAATGTTCAACGCGGGGAACAGCGTCCCCGTGACCCCGGAAAAGGCCGCGCCCGTTCCCGCGGCGGGGTCCCCCCCGGCCTGCACGGCGCCGTTCTTCGCGTACCAAAGAAGGCCGGCGTCCGCGTCCCAATACGCAGTGATCACGTCGCCTATGCCGTAACTTGCGCCGTACGCCGCCGAGGTGCCGTTGTGGTACTTGCTGCCGTCCAGTTCGTAGTAGCCCCAGCCGTTAGCGTCGCTACCCGGGAAAGCCATGGACGATGGGCCGAGGGCCATAGACGAATTAGCCAAGCCCACAACCGTGTAGTTCGAGGCGCCCGTGGCCGTGCATTCAAACTCAATGCACCATTTCCCGGTTGAGCGTGAGAGCGTGGCGCGTACGGCCTCGTGCGTGGTGTAGCTACCGCTTGGCGCCGCGGCCAAGTTGCCGCTCGACAGGACAATGTCAGGCCCTTTGTCCGACGGGTTCCAAGTCACCGCGGTCGGCCCGGCGGCACGGTGTTTCGTAAACCCAGGGATCACGTCATGTCTCCACCGAGCACCCACGCATTCGCGGCGACCTGCGTGAGAACCAGCGTCGAATACTGCGCACGCGCCGTCAGGCTGCTCGGGTTGTTTACCGTCACGCCGACCCCGGCTGCGATGGCCGTCTGCCCCGCGCCGAGCTGCGCCACCTGGATCTGCGTGCCGACGGGGAACGCGACGCTGCTGTTCGGTGGCACGGTCAGCGTATTCGCCGCCGCGTTGTTCATGGTCACAATGCCTTGGTAGACCGGTGAAGGCGCATCGGTCAGGGCGAGCGTGTACGCGGTGCCGGTTTGGGCATTGACGGGCAGAACGGACCCGCTGCCGCCCGACGACGCCAAGGCATCCAACTGACTCACGTTGAGGCTGGATGCGCCCGTCTTGGTAAACGACGAGCTGACACCCGACCCGGCGAGCACGGCATGCCATTTCACATTTCCATGCAAGTAGTTGCTGCTATCGAGAATATCGTCGACCGGCACCTGCCACCCGGAAGCAGCGTGCTCGGCGTTGAACTGCGTCACTTGCAGGTAGCTCGCTCCGCCCGTCGCCACAATGCCGTGTTGGCAGTGCAGCGACTGCAACCGGTCGATTAGCATGGCGTGATAGCCTGCTGGCGATTCTGCGGTGCGCACGCACCCCCAGCAGTTGATTTGGTTGGCCGTCAAATGCTCGCCAAGCAGCGCTCCGGTGTAGAAGCCCACCACGTCCACCACGCCCACGGTCGTGTGAGCGCCGTTGTTGATCGCGGGGAACTTGATGCCGTAGCTGGTCGCAGTCGTTGGCTGCGCCAGCGCGCCAACGTCGAAGCTACCCGTGTCGACCAGCACCCCGTCGAAATCGATGCAGGCGACTTTGGACGCATCGATGCCGGTGATCGTAGGGTTCGCGATCGTGCGGATGATGGCGTTCCGCAACACGAGATTTACGTTGGTGAAGTTTGAGCCGTTCGCACCGCCAAGCACGGCACCCGTACCCGCCGCCAAGGTGGACTTGATCACCAGTCCGCCAGTTGGTATCGGCTCGGTGCCCGTGACGCTCACGACGGCCGGAGGGGGACGATAGCCGAGGATCGACACGGTGATGGGGGCGTCGGCGCCGTAGTTCTTCACCGGCAACGTGAGCTGCGCGTTGGCGCCGGTCGGGTCTTGCAGCGCCCCGCCGATCAAAAACGTAGCATCGACCTGCTTAGACATGATCACGCCGCCGGACGTGGCGCAGGCAGCGATGGCTGCCTGAAAACCCGTGGTCGAGTCCACCACGCCGGTTGGGTCGCAGCCGTGATCTTCCAGATAGACCACCGGAAGCGATCCGAAGCCACGCATGAAGTTGGCGATATCCGAAATGATCGCTGCGGCGGAAGAGCCGCCTTGCGTCAGCTCAAGGATTTCCGAACCATCGAGCGCCGCGGCCGGATTGGATGCACGCAGCGCGGAGAGAGATACGTCGGTCATGGGGTCTCCAATGTGCGGACGGCGCCCGCCTCGGTGATGCGTCGATTGCCGGCCTCGGTGACGCGGACGCCCGCGGAGGCGGTGTAGCTGAAGGTATGCGAGGCCGACTGCCAACTGGCGTAACCATCGCGATTGGCCTCGACGCTGATCTGCGCCACGCCATCAGCCGCGAATGTGTAGGCGGTGGCCGCCGTGCCGGTGAGCGCGCTCTCGGTGTGCACCAGCGTGCCGGGCGGCTGGTAGTAGCGAACGGTGTAGGTGGTGCCCGCTTCCGGTCCGGTGGAGGCGGCGGATTCATCGAGTAGCTGATCGGCTTGCGTGAGGCGATCGCGGTGAGCCCAGTGCGTGGTGATGGCGCCCACCATGGCGGCCGGATAGGCCTGCCCTGTGGTGGAGGCATCGTCGAACCGAAGCAGGCCAGGCGCGTAGGGCCTCACCTGCCGATCGTTCATCGTGACCGAAAGCTCTGTGGCTGAGCTGATGTCCAGCACATCGCTCGCCGACCGGGTGAGCAGCTTGGCGCGTACCACGTCGCCGCCCACGTATTCGCGCTGGTCGCCCGTCACCCACTCTCCGGCAAACACCAGCGAGGATGCTGCAGCATGCGAGGTGGGCACGGTATCGGCACAGCCGCGGCCCAGGGATAGCGTGCCGGCCGTGGTGTCGACAGCGTCGATGCGCACGATCTCGTCGCCCCAGATCGCCCAGCCGCCCACTACCAGGCGATCAATGTCCGTCGCGCTGGTGAAGGTGAAGCTGGTATCGATGGGACCGGCCGCCTCGTTGATCACCGCGCTGGCCGTCCAGTCGCCGATGCCGTAGGCCTGGTAGGCCTCAGCCGCGGCGGCCGTGTCCACTTCGTAGTTGAGGCCGATGGTGGGGCGTGTGGCAAGCAGGCCAAGATAACCGGCATCGGCATGGAGTGCGGCGAGGTCGGCGTTGGATAGGGCAGCGACCAACTCGATATAGGGCGCTTCGAAAGCAAGCTGGCTTGGTGGTGCCGTGACTGGCTGCGCCGGATCCACCCAGCCACCGAGCTGCTGCTGGATGAATACCGTGTCAGGGAACGAGAACACGTTCTGCACTGCACTGGCGGCGATGCTGCCATCCTTGAGCGTGCCCTGTGCGACCTCGCCCAGCACCAGCACTATGTCGGCGATGCCCTCACTGGGAAGCTGCAGTCGCACGTTGGTGCCAGCGCGCAGCGTGCGCCACTTCGGCAGCAGCGTGAGATCGATCTTGCTGAGCGGCGACGAGGCGGCGGCCAGCTCACGCGCTGCCAGGCGTGTGGCTAGCGAGCCTACTGGCACCTCGTGATAGGTGCGCACGTCAGAGTTGGGGGAGCCAACGTCCTGAATGCCTGCGGCAGAATAGACCGGCTGCGTGGTGCGTACCTGCTTGGCCTGCGGATCGAACCATTCCACCTGAATCAGGTTCACCGCCTCAGAGCCTACCCACGGGGTTTGCTTGAACGTCTTGACGTCGTCCTCGGTGATGATCGGCAGCGCGGAGGGATCGCTCACCGCCCGGATCAGGTCGAGGTAATACAGGCCGTCGGTGCGGCTCTGCGTGAGGTTGCCGGCGATCAGGTTGCAGATGCGCTGCTGGAACTGTTCGGGCGTCTCCGACTCCGAATCATAGGTGGTGCAGATGCCGAAGCCTTCGCTGTAGAGCTGGTCGGCGGCAGCGCGAAAGCTGGTGTCGTTGATCAGGCCCGCCGGCTCGCCCTGCATCTCGTCGCGGGTGATGCTCTCGTAGAGCACGTGGGCGGGGTTCATGGCCCGCAGCCCAGGCTTGCGGCTAAGATAGAACGACACACCGCCGCGGTTCTCTAAAATGTCGTCGTGCAGCCAGATGGTATAGCTGGTGCTACCAGAGAGCGTGATCGGCGAGGATGCCTTTGCAGCTGCAAATGCTTCAGCGGAAGTTGCATAGCTTGTTGACAGATAATCGGTAGTGGCTCCCGTGTCATCTGTTACTTCAAATCTGCAAAACCATGGCAAGCCGCCAGTGCCGGGGGAGTCATCTGCCGGCCAGCGTGACCATGCGGTGTAGGGGAGCCCATCTGCAAACTCAATCTCGATCACATCATCTGCGGCGAACGGGCCATAGGTGTGACCATTCACGTCCGTGGCTGCGGCATCGTTGGCGTTGATCGAAAGCACGCCGAGAGATTGTGTGGCGCCCGAAGCACCCAGCGCGATCACCGCCTTTTCCGGATACCACACCGTGTCGTCCTGCCAGTCGGTGAGGATGCGCTCCACCTTGGCGCTCACGGTCTTGGGGCTGGGCGTGAACGCGCCGAAGCGGCCGCCGCGGGCGACGGTGGTGAACTTGCCGCGGTGGCCGCTCTGCTGGGCGCCGAGCACGCTGGTGAGGTAATCGTTGGGGGCCTGCGTGGGCTCGCCGAACAGGATGTCCCAGTCGCCGGTGATGCCACCCTCGCCTTTCTCGCCGCCCCACAGATCGGGCTTGTTGATGGTGATGCGCTGGCTGCTGGTGAGGCGCCCCTGGAAGAACGGCGCGTCGCCGCCGCGCAGCTCAAGCAGAGCGTCGATCACGCCACGGCACCAGCCGAAATGCAGCAGCCACTTGTAGTGGTAGCCGATGGTCTGCTTTTTACTGCCGCCCATCGGTGGCCTCCAGCTGTTTCACGTGGGCGAGCGTGGCGCGCGCGAACGGGTCGTCGATGCGCTCGATCTCAGCGCTGTCGATGCCGTGGTGGCGAAAGGCGTTCCAGTCCAGCTGGTGGCGTGCAAACCATGCCCGCGCTCCGCGCCGGCAGAAGCCACCCCGCACGCTGAAGCCGGGCACGCCGGCGAGGTGCTCCAGGCGCACGATCACTTCTTTCCTCCCTTGGTGCGGATCGGGTCGGTACCGGTTTGCTGCATAGCCAGCTGCATGGGGTCGTCGATCCACACGGTTCCGAACACGCGGATGATCTTTTTGCCATCCTTCACGCTCGGCACGGTGCCTTTTTCAGGTTGTGGCGTCTGCACCTTGGGCTTGGAACTCAGCGCGAGGTAGGCGCTGACGATGGCGACGATGATGAAGGCGACAAACATAGGTCAGCGCACCGGGTTGCCGTCGTAATAGTCGCGGCCGGGGATGTACAGCTCCCCGCCGAAGTTGTCGGTGTTGGCGAAGTACGTGCAGTCGGCGAAGGTGCCGGCGCATCCCGGGTAGGCGGTGACGGCCAGACCCGTGGCGATGTCCGCCGCGCCATACAGCACCGTGATGCTGGTGCCGCTGTGCGCGTTGATGCTGCGGCGCTCCAGCAGGCCGTCGGTGCGCGTCCACTCGATCCAGCCGCCGTTGAGGCGGCCGCTGGGCAGCGTGCCGAACTCGGCGGCCGTAAGCACCAGGCCGGCCACGCCGGTGAGCGTAGCGGGCAGCGCGTGCGCGGCCTTGCTCACCCCGCAGAAGAAAAGCACCAGCGGGCAGCCGCGCTGCCAGCAGCCACTGCGGCCGCCGCGCTTGTTGCGCGTCTGGCTGGGCTCGCTGGTGAGGGTGAGCTTGGTGTCGTCGAACACCGGCGCCAGCAGGCGGCCGATCCAGTCGACCAGGTAGTCGGTTTCGCCGTAGTGCTGGGTCCAGATGGTGATGGCGATGGGGTCGCTCGGCGGGTACGGCCGCCAGTTGTCGGCCACGGCCAGCGTCTTGGGCAGCGTGATGTTGATGGTGCGCTTTTGCTGCTCGCCGCCGTCGGTGATCTTGTCGTGCGCGATCGCGGCCGGCAGGTAGGTGTCGCCGCCGTACACAATGGTGCGGTCGGCGTTGGTGTAGAACCAGCTGAGCACGCCGCGGGTGATGCGGAACAGCTTGATCGGCTGGCCACCCAGCAGCGCGGCGTCGCGGGTGCTAGACGTCATGCTTCACCCCCTGCCACACGGTGCTGAAGGTGCATACGCCATCGGGGCCGCTCACGTGGGTGATCTGCACGGTGTCGCTGGCCAGCTGGCACATCTGCAGGAAGCTGATCAGCAGCACGCTGGCCGGGGTGATGTCCACGCCCAGCGGCGCGTCCAGCGTGAGCGTCTCGGTGTCGCTGCCCTCGCTGCTGCTGAGGATGCGCCGCAGCAGCACGGTGCCGTCGGTGAGCACGATGCGCACATCCTTGCGGTTCACCTGCTCGCGGCCGAACACGGTGTAGCCGGCCCACTCCACGCTTATGCTGCTGTCGCTGGCCGCCGATGGCGAGGCAAGGCGGAAGTCCGCGCGCCAGGTGGGTACCCACCACTGCCCTGCCCGGCCGGCCAGCCCGTACAGCAGGCTGCGGGCGGCGGCGTGGTCGGCGCGGCCCACGGTGAGCCAGGTATGCGGCTGGCCGGCGAAGGCCTGCCCGGGGTAGTCGAAGTAGGTGACTGGGCCCGCGTCTTCATCCACCGTCTGCACGGTGCGCGCGTAGCTCACGGCGGCAGCGTCGGCTTCGTTGGGGCGGCGGTCCATCACCGGCACGCCGCGGTATAGCGTGGTGGGCGCCACGGCCGGCCAGTCGCACGGCTCGTCCACCAGCAGCGACACGCTGGCCTCGGCCACGTCGTCGCTGCGCACGGTGAACTTCACCGGCTCGGCGAGGCGGGCAAGGCGCACCGGGTACAGGCGCGTGTCGGCCGGCCAGGCGCTGGCGGTGGCCGTGGTGAGGGTGAGCGCGTCGGCGGCCACGGTGGCCACGCTCAGCAGCTCCCACTGGCGCGCGCTGGCCCACAGCACGGCCAGGCCGCCGGCGGTGAAGTCATAGCCGGTGGTGGTGCACGGCACGCTGGTGGCGCCGGCGGCGAGCGGCGCGGCGAGCAGCTGCATGTCCGGGTAGATGGGCAGGTGCACCTGCCGCGTGCCCTGATCGTTGCTGATGGCGTCTACCAGCCGGCGCTCGTCCGCATCCGCGGCGATGGCGAAGCCAAACAGCCGGCGCGGCGCCAGGCGCAGCTGGCGCTTCTGCTGGGTGCCGTTGCGCGACACCTGCAGGTCAGTGAGCCACGCCAGCGCCTCGGTGGGCGGCGTGGCCCAGTTGGGCGGCAGCGGCCACAGCACGGGTTGTCCGATGGCGTAGGACATCAGCGCCACTTGCCCTGGATCACCGTGGGGTTGTTGCCCACCACGTGCAGCACGGCCTCTTCAAAGTGCGGTGTGCTGGCGATTTCCTGCGCGGCCTGGTCGCGGTCCCACACGTGCACGTGCTTCTGCGCAGCGGCGCCGGCCGAGCTCGGCAGGTGGGCGGTGGAGAGGTTGGCGGGCAGCGCCAGCTCCGGCCGGGCGGCGTCAAAGCCGGCGGTGCTGCTGAGCGAGTCCAGCATGCGACGATCAGAGGCATTCCGCGGGTATTCAAGGTTATTGACGGCGTCCATGAAATCCTCGCCGTAGTACGCCACCGCTGCTGCCCGCTGCATGTATTCGCCATCGCTGGCGCGGATGGTGACGCTGTCGCTGGTGCCCGTGCCGGGGCCGCGGATGCGGCCGCCGGTGGCGAACCCGGTTGGCTGCGAACGGATCGCCGCCACGTTGGCCAGGCCGGCGGCAATGGCAGCCGCGGCGGCGGCCGCACCCAGCGCCGGGCCGATGTAGGGGATGGACGCCATCGCCGCGTAAGACGACGTGGCCGACTGGTAGGTATCGATGATCGCCTTCGCGATCGCCGCCGCCTTGCCCACCATGGCGATCTTGCGGTTGTTGCTCTGCTGCAGACCGGCGAGCTGACCGAAGAACTGCGACGACGCGGTCAGTGCCAGCTGGTTGCGCGACTGGTCAATGACGGCCGATTTCTTGGCGTAGTCCTGGTCGAGCTTCGCGCGGGCGGCGTTGTACGCAGCCTGCTGCGCGAGGTCATCGGCGCGGAACTTGGCGCGCAGGTCAGCCGCCTGCTGTGCATAGGCGGCGTCGAGATCCTGCTGGGCCTTCAGATTCTTGGCGACTTCGCTGCTGACGCCACCCACGGACGCATCTACACCCTGGTAGCTCGGCAGCGCGGTGACGCTGTTCTGCCCGATGGTTTGCAGGGCGCCGTGATACTCGTCCGACGAGATCACGCCCTTGGCCAGCAGCGCATTGAGCTGGGCGATCTGCTCGAGCGCCTTGTCGAGCTTCACCTCGACCGGCGTGCGCAGGGAGTCGCGCAGCTTTTCCCAGGCCTGCCGATCCTTGTCGGTGAGCTGGTCCAGCGCCTTGTCGCGTGCCGTGGCGTATAGCTGCACCAGGGCGTTGCGCTGGGCATCGATCGCCTGCACGTCGGCGCCCTTTTTGGTCTTGGCGGTATCGGCGAGCTGGTTGGCCTTGGTCACCTCATCGTTGTAGGTGGCCCAGATCTTGGCGACTGGATCCAGCGCACCCTGCTCATCGCCCAGCGCCTTGATCAGCTGCTGCTGGGCGGCCGCCGCCGCAGCCTGCCCGCCCTTGCCGGCAGCCGGGCCGCGCGCGACGCGACCGGTGTCATTGATGCCGGCGAGCAGCTGGTCATACAGGCCGCCGGCGAAGGATGCGGTGCCATCGGCGGCAACGATGCGCTGCACGCCCTTGAGCTTGGCGTTGCCCGGATCGGCGCCCGCCCAGAGATCCTCGAAATACTTGTTGAGTTCCTTGATCTTCTCTTTCTTGGCGTAGGTCTTGTCGATGCTGGCAGCGAGGCGGTCGAGGCCCGCATCGGCGTTCACCGCGTTCTCGTCGAGCTTCTGCTTGAGGCCCTGCAGCGAGGCGGCGTCCTCGGCCTCTTTGACCTTGGCCTTGAGCGCCTGCAGGTTGGCTTCGTCCTGCGACGACCACGGCGAAATGTAGGCGCCCGCCTCGGTACCGGCGACTGCGCTGTAGTTCTGCGCATCGGCCTTGCGCTGCTCCATGGCCTTGATCTTCATCACGTCGCTGGCGGTACCGGTGGCCAGCGCTACCTGATTCTTGAGCGCCTCCCATGCGCCGCTGATGGCGGTCTTGACGCTGTCCCACATGCCGGCCAGGCCGCGCACCTGCTCTTGCTCGGTCTGCAGGCGCTGCACGGCCGCTTCGTGGAAGGCGCGCGCCTCCACGTCCATGGCGCCCTGCGCGTCGCCCTCGTCCTGCAGGGCCTTGATCTGGTCATAGATGGCCGTGGTGAGGAAGTGGTACTGCTCGTTGGCCTTCACCGCGCCGGCGGCGGTGCCGTCGAACAGCTTGAGCACTTCGGCTGCGGCCTTGTCGGCGCTCTGGCCGGTGAGCTGGGCCATGTCGGCCGCGGCCTGCCCCATGGATTCCAACGCCTGCCCGCTCACGCGGCCGCTGGCCGCGAGCTGCTGGAGGATGAGGCGGCTGTCGGACAGGCTGCCATTCACTGGCGTGATGCGCTGGGCCATCTGCTCCAGCTGGCTCGCCGTGACGCCGGCGAAGTTGCCGGTTTGCCCGATCGCCTCATTGAACTTGTTCTCGTTCTCCGCGGCATCGTTGGCCACCAGCGCGAAGGCGGCGATGGAGCCGGTGACCGCGATGATGGCAAGCCCCAGCGGGCTGAAGGCCGCCGACATGAGTCCGCTGTAGTTGGCCAGCGTCATGGAGGTCTGCTCGAACCGCCCCCAGTTGCCGTTGGCGATGTCGCTGGCCAGCCGACCCAGCTCGCGCCGTGCCATGGAGCTGTTGAGGCTAAAGGCATGCATCGCCGCGCCGCCCTTGGTGAGCGCGATGCGGTTGTTGTCGATGACGGCGGAGAACTTGGCGAAATCCTCCGCGCCGACGGCGCCGGCCTGGTAGAGCTTTTTGAGCGTGGCCTCTTGCTTGTCGAGCTTCTCGAAAGCGGCGACGGTGGGGTCGATCGCCGCGGCAAGCTTGGCCATCTCGGCCGTCTGCGCGCGCGTGGCGGCCGCGGCGGCGGTGGCCTCGGTGCGCTTGCCCAGGCTGGCGCGGTAGGCCTCCACGGCGGCGCGCGTGCGATCCACCGTGGCGCCCTGGTTGTCATACGCGCTGAGGGTGCCGCGGATGGCCTGGGCGGCGCGCTCCTGCGTGGAGCGCACCGACTCCTGCACCTGCGCCTGCTTGGCGGTGGCGGCCACCATGGCGTTGATGCGGGCGGTAGCGGCGTCCGCGCTCTCGCCGGCGGAGCGGGCGGACTTGTCCACCTGCCCCAGGCTGTCGCTGAGGCCGTTCATGCCCTGCAGGGCCTGCTGCAGATCGGCCCGGACGCGCAGCAGCAGTTCGTAATCTTGCACGGCCATGGGTCAGTCCCGCAGGGTTTGCAGCAGCTTCTTGACGAAATCTCCGCCGTGGTGCGCGGCGCCGATGTCGGCGATGCGCTGGCGGCGCTGGCGACGCTCGCGGCGCAGGGCCGCGGTGAAATGCAGCATCAGTTGGCGCTTCGTGTACCGCCGGACGTCCCCGGGAGGGTGTCCAACTGCGACGAGTGTTCCGATGACATCGCCCCATCGAACTCCCGCTGTTTTCGCAGCTGGACGCTCAGCAGCACACGACGCAGAAAAAAATGCGCGTTCACTCCCCACCACAGCATCATCAGCGCCTCGCCGTCATCGGCGCCGAGACCCCGCACCCATGCGACAGGCTGGTCGCATGCCAGCGCGATCAGCTCGATCACCTGGTCGCGGCACTGGCCGAACGCCGAGCGCAGGGAGTCCAGGTCGGCGAAGTCGCCGGCCAGCGCGATGCCGGTGATGGCGTCGGAGAACGCGGCGATGGAGGCGTGATGCTCCAGGCTCTCCAGGAAGCTGTACTCGCGCATGGTCACCGGCACGCCGGCGATGGTGCTGTGCCGGTCCGGAAAGAGGATGGCCAGATCCTGCTGGCCATCCTTGTCTTGCGTGGCGCCCTGCTCGGCCATTGCTTACACGCCCACGTGGGTGATGCGGCCGAACTGGCCGAGCGGGCCGTTGGCGGCGCGCAGCGAGTCCAGCAGCACGGCGCCCGCTACCTGGCGGCCGGCGGTGTCGGTGCCGGTGGTGATGAGCATGATTTCCTGCGCCACGGCCGGGGCGACCTTGTACAGCTCGCAGATCACCGGGGCGTTGTTCTCGGCCAGGTTGACGCCTTCGTACAGCAGCGCGATGTCCGGCTGGGCCGAGGTGAGGATGCCGGTGTCGGTGCGCTTGCCGTAGCTGTACGCGGCCTTGAACGGCTGCACGTAGGTGCCGACGTTGAGGATGGTCACCTTACCGAAGTTGGCATCGACGGTGTAGTCGGTGCCTTCCACCAGCGTGGCCGGCGTGCCGGTGCTGTCGGTGATCACCACCGCGCTCACGGCCGGGTTGGCCAGGCGCACTTCATCACCGGCCACCAGCGCATCGGGCAGGGTTTCGGCGGTAACGGTACCGGCCACCACGCTCACGTTGTTGCCGTAGAGGTCGCGCGCCATGCCGCTGGGGCGGAACTCGGCGAAGGTGATGTCGATGTTGAGGTCGCGCGTGTGGGCGATGTTGCGCACCAGCGAGTTCTGGCCGCTGTTGCTCTCGCGGTGCTTGATCATCTCCACCGTGGGCTTGAGCGTGAGCGTGCTCACGTCGCCGGCGTACTGGTAGAGGCCGATGGTGCCGGCCAGCGAGTTGCGGATGGCGACCGAGAGCTTGCCCTGGCCGTAGTAGAAGTATTCGGACTCACTCATGGTCGTCTCCGGGGTTCATGGGTTCGGGGTCGGTGGGGGCCGGCTCGGGCTCGGCGCCCGCCGCCGGCTCTCCGGCGTCGGGTTGGCCTTCGCTGCTGGGCGCGGGGTTGTTCGTGGTGGTATCGGCCGGGGCGTGGCTGGTGAACATGGCGATGCCGCGCTCCACCAGCCACTCGGCGTCGTGGGCGAGCACATGCAACTCGGCGCCGATGGCATGCACCACGCCGGCGTGCGTGTGCGACTTGAGCAGGGTGATGGCACGGTCGAGGATCACGGCGTACTCCCGAGCAGGCGCTGCTGCTCGCTTTGAAGGGTGCGGATGGCGAACTCGGCCAGGCGCTCGGGCCGGCGGCCGTGCTTGAGCATCTGGCCGACGCTGGGGCCGTAGACGCTCTGGATCGGCAGGCGCTTTTTGCCCTGCCGCTCGAACACCAGCAGCGCGCCGTTCTTGCCGCGCGCGATGAAGCTGCCCGCGTGCACGCTCGGCGCCTCGCCGCGGCGCACCGCCCAGCGCGCGCCCAGGCCGGACTCGCCGCGCAGGCGGCCGCCGAACTTGATGGCGGTGAAGCGCGCGCGGCTGCTGGTGGCCACCACGCCGCTTGGCTGCACGCGCGTCCAACGCGCGTCGAACTCGATGGCGTTGATGCCGCGGCTCTTGCCGATGAGGCGCACGCCATCGGCGTCGTTGCGCACCTGCAGGCCTTCCGCGATGCGCGCCGCGCGCAGGTTGTACTCCGCGCCGATGTCGCGCTTGGCCTCGGTGGCCAGCCGGCGGCGCAGCGTGCCCAGGGCGCGCTGCTGCGCGCGAAGGATCTGCGCAGGCACGTCGCTGAGCGCCTTGGCGGCGTCCAGCGTGCCGGTAAGCTCCACGGCGAAGGATGCGTAGCGGGTCACCGGAAGTACCTCGCCAACACGGTGATGACGGCCACGATCACCGACGCGCCCTCGGGCCGGTCGAGGATCTTGATGGAGCCCACGCGCAGCGGCGTGGTGGGCACGCTGGGCTGCGCAAACTGCGCTTTGGCGTAGGTGGTAACGCAGCGCTCCACGTCCTCGATCACCGAGTGGATTTGCTGGTGTGCGTCGTCCTGATCGGTGGCGATGGCCACCTCGGCGTAGATCTCGATTTCGCGCTCGGCCTTGGCCGGGCGCTCGGCGGGCGAGCTGGTGATGTCGCCGCTGTACAGCATGATGCCCAGCGCGTTTTCGTCGGTGCGCTGGTTGTCGGTGGTCCAGATGTTCTGGCCCACGTCGGTGAGGTAGCCGTTGGCCAGGCTGATGCCCTGGAGCACCGCGGCAAGGTTGGTGATCTGCTGCCAGCTGCGGCTGGTGGTGGTGACGATGGGGTTACCCATGGAGCACCGCCTGCACCACATAGCCGTCGTCGACCAGGATGGCGTCGACCTTGCGCAGGACGCCGCGCACGGTGATCTCATCGCCGCGCTGCGGTGCGTATTCGGATTTGATGCTGGTGATGACGCGCTTGTTGCTCTGGATCTCGCCGCGGTTGCCGACGGTTTGCGAACCGTCGTCGACGATAACGCGCGTGGTGACGGCGGCGGCGGTGCCGCGCACGTACGTGGCCGCTTCGGCGAACTCGCCGAAAAGCTCGTGGTGCATGGCCGCCAGTTCAGTGAAACCGGTGCTCATGCCGCGCCCTCGCACGCGCACACCACCGCCCGGCGCTTGGCCGGGCGGTGGGTGCATTCACGCGGGCTGCGCGAGCGGCTCATGCTTATGCGGTGAGCGCGTCCTGCATCGCCGCGAACGACTCGGCATGGCGCACGGCCACATCGAAGTCCTGGAACGCGCGGACGATGACGCTGCCGGTGTCGCCGGAGCTGTACGGATCAACCTGCAGCTCCAGGCCGCCCCACATGCCGTATATCAGGTCGGCGAAGTTGCCGAAGATAATCGCCGAGCAGTCGCCGGCCGAGGTGCCCTTAGTGAGGTTGCTGGGCACTGCGTTGGTGACGCCGGCCATGTAGCCGTTGAGCGGGGTGTTGCCGTCGCCCCAGATCGGATCCGCGTTGGCGCCCGAGAACTTCTGGGTCTGCTTGAGCTTGCCGCGCACCTTGGCGTTGGTGAGGTAGCCCATGGCGCCCACGTCGGCGTTGGCCTGGGCGATCGCGGTTTCCAGATCGATGATGTTGCCCCAGGTGGGGGCTGCACCGTTGGTACCACCGACAACGGAACCGATGCCGCTGGTGGCCAGGATGCCCACCGGTTCGTTGGAGCCGCCGCCCTTGATGCCGATGGCCTGCATGCCCAGCGCCATCACCGTGGCGAGGTCGCGCTGCACGAAGCTCTCGATGGAGATGGACGACTGCAGCAACAGCTTGCGGCTGATCTGCGTGCGGCCCGCACCGGTCTTGGGCGACATGGGCACCTGGTCAAAGCTCTGCAGCGATGCCGTGGGCGCGTTGCCCTCGGTGACGATGTAGAACGTGGCGCCACCGGTCTGACGCGGGATGGCGACGTTGCCCACCAGGCCGCTGAGGAACTGCGTGCCCATCTTGTTGAGCACCATGCGGTTGCGCAGCAGGTCGATGAAATTGCCGCTGAGCAGGTCGGTGGCCACCAGGTCGCCGCCGTTGGCCGGCGTGCCCACGGTGAGCTCGCGCTTGGCGTTGAGCACGTCGAACGGCACCAGCAAGCCCTTGACCGAACGGCCCTGCTTGTCGGCCGCGGCGCGGCTGGCCTCGAACTCGAACGCAGCCTCTTCGCGGGCACGTGCGTCGCCCGGGTTGGCCAGCGCGTTGAGGGCACGCACGAAGCTGAAGCGTTTGGCCTCCCCCTCGGTCATGCCGATGTTGGCGGTGGGCAGCGGCTGGGTGGCGATGGCATCCATCACCTTGGCGCGGAACTGCTCCAGCGGCCAGCCGCCGGTGACAGCCGCGGTGGCCAGATCGCGCACGCCCTTGTAATTCTTGAGGGCGTCGGCGGCGGCAGTGATTTCGGCGACGCGCTTGCGCTCGCCCTCAGTGCCCGCGGCGCGGGCGGCTTCGATCGCGGCGGTGTTGTCCGGCGCGGTGGTGGTCTCGCTCATGGTGATCTCCGGGATGCGGGGCTTGGGGGGTTCGGCCTGGCGGCCGATGCCGGCCTTGATGTCGGCGGGCACGCTGACCATCGAGATTTCGTAGGGCTCCCAGTCGTCGACGCGGTAGGTACCGACCCCCTCGTTTTCCGACTCGAGCATGGCGTTGTGGATGAGGTAGCCGACGGAGACGTTCTGCCGGATGCCATCCACCACGTCCTGGAACACCTCGTTGGCACGGGCGCTTTTCCCAAAGCGCACAACCGCACGGGCCACCCGGTCCGTGCCGATCTGTACCGACTCGATGACTCCCACCTGGTCGCACATGTCGTGGTCCATCAGCAGCGGGCCGCCTGCGTTGAGGCGGTCGAGCCGGATGCTCCGCGACTGCACGTCGAGGATTTCATTGCCCCAGAAGCGCTGCACCGGCGTCTCGCTGGCGAAGGCCAAAGTGACGGTGCGCGCGGCCTCGTCCACCACGGCGCGCTCGGTGCCGATGCGCAAGATGCGCTCGCCGGTACTGCCGGGGTTAAGTGCTTCGGGAAGCGACATGGGACGGGCTCCAACGCACGACATGGGACGTTGCGAGGAAGCATCGCGAGCGCGAGGGAAACGGTTAAGGCAAACCGTTTCCGCTCACGCGGCGGCGGGTTCGTCCTGCAGCAAGGCAACGAGATCGGCCACGGTGGTGGATGCGGCCTGCAGTACACGCGCCTTTTTGCCGGCCTTGCCGGTGCTGCTGCTGCCGCCGTCGTTGCCGGATTCGGCGACGGCGCTGGCGATGGTGCCGGTGGGCGCGGTGGTGCCGGCCAGCACCACGCCCTTGGCCTTGAGCATGGCCTGGAAGCGGGCGATGTCGTTGATGACGTCCTCGATGTCGATGCCCTGCTGATCGGCGATGCGCTCGGGGCTGGACAGCCCGTTCTCGATCGCCAGCACGGCGGCAGCCATGTCCTTGAGCGGATCCACCCACTGCCAGCGGCGACCGCGCCAGATGTGATCCTGAAACTTGGCCTTTTTCGCCAGCGGAAGCGGGCTGCCGTTGGCCAGCGTGATGGCGCCGGCGAGCAGCGCCATCTCCAGCCAGTCCTCATAGACCGGCACCAGCACTTGGGTGATTACCCACTTCTGGATCTTCATCCAGTCTTCGCGCTCTTCCAGCGTGCCGCTGCGGATGCTGGAGAAGCTGACGCCTTCCAGATCGTTGTTGAGCGAGTGGTAGCTCATGCCCGGCAGGCCACTGGCTACTCCGCGCAGCGCGGCCTTGTTGAAGCTCTCGAACTGCTGATGCGGGTAGTCCGGGTTGAAGGCCTCAAACCCATAGCCCTCGGGCAGCACATCGAACGAGCCGGGCGTGGCCTCGGTGATGAACTCGCCCTTGGTGTCCGGGGTGACGCCATCCACGCCGTTGGATACCGGTGCGGGGTCGCCATCGGGCGAGGTGAAGAAGCCCATCTTGGACGCGCCGATGCGCGCGGCGATCACGGCCGCTTCGCGGTAGCCGTTGAGATCGTTGAGGCGGCGCATGACGGCGTGCATCCACGGCACGCCGCGGGTCTGCTCGTCTTCCAGCGGAATGAAGCCGTGGATGATCTCCGAGGCCGGCACGCGCTCGCGGTATCGGGTGACGGTGGGCGACTCGGTGTAGTGGCGGTTCCACAGGTGGTAGGCCACCGGCTTGCGCCACTGATCGATCTCCACGCCCATGATGACGGCGTTGCGGCCATCGGCGGGCCACAGGTTGTAGAACGTGTCGAGGCGGTCCATATCCAGCAGCTGCAGCTGGTAGCCGAACGTGCCGGCACCAGCGCCGCGGCGCTTGCGCAACATGAACTCGCCATCGCGCCCGAGCGCGAGGCCGATGGCATCGCACAGGTCGATGAAGCTGCGCTTGCCGGCTACATCGCACTGCTCGGGCCGGCACCAGGTGGCGAAGGCCTTTTCGATGGCCTTGTTGGCGCCTTCGTCGGCCTTGCCGCTGGGGTCTTTGACATCC
Organism: Dyella ginsengisoli; assembly: GCF_044904665.1. Taxonomy (NCBI): domain Bacteria; kingdom Pseudomonadati; phylum Pseudomonadota; class Gammaproteobacteria; order Lysobacterales; family Rhodanobacteraceae; genus Dyella; species Dyella ginsengisoli. Next base: position 274,007 of record NZ_JADIKM010000003.1, on the reverse strand, counting down.
GCACGGAAGCGGAAGCCCTCGGGGCCGACGACGTTGCTGCGGATGGCGCGGCCGAACTTGACCGCGTATTCGTTGTTCTTGAACAGGTCGCGGCTGCGGGCGCGTAGGCGGTCGAGATCGGTGCGCAACTCGGCATCGATGGCAACGTTGACCGATTGCCAGGTGGCCGTGAGCCGATTGACCACGGCACCATCGAAGCGCCGCATGCCGCCTTGCGGGCGGCGAACCGCTGGCGCGATGCGCTCGGCCTTGTGCTGATCGATCGCCGCAGCCAGCTGCTGGCCACGCTCGGTGAGGGTGCTGCTAGCCGGCGACCGGCGGCGCTGGCCGAACATCACAGCACCGCCAGGATGCGGTTGCCGCCGCGCTGGCCGGAGGCCACGCGCTGCTCAGTGAGCACCTCACGGCGGAAGCGATCACGCAGCTGCAGCAGCTCAGGCACCGGGTAGTAGCTGATCTTGCGGGCGTTGATCTCCATGGCGCCATAGACGGGCGCCTTGGTTTCCAAGTATCCGTTGATGGCGTCGAGCACCTTCTGCGCGTGGCTGCGGGTATCGAGTCCGCCGGACGGTACCGCGGTGAGATCCGGCAGCACCTGCACGCGCGTGGTGCTGAGCGTGTGGCGCTCGGTACCGTTGGTGACGTATTCCTGCACGGAGTAGGCGCCAGGCGCCCACGTGGCCGTGGCGCTCGCGGCGATGGTGACCAGGAAGTCGTCGCCGTTCGCCGCTGCGGTGGCCGAGTACACCGACGCCGTGCCGACGAAGGCGTAGGCGAGGGTCCAGCCGTCGCTGGCGCGGTAGTTGCCACCCGGGCGCTGCCAGATGGCGGTGTCGCCGGCCGTGATCTGTGCCGGGATGGAGCAGGATAGATTGTCGGCCATGGTGCGCAGGCTGGCGCCGACAAGGGAAATGGTTAAGGCAAAGCGTTTCCTGCGGCGACGTCAGGGCGACACGATCTGACGCACGCGCTTGATGCTGATGCCATAGCGCCGCGCGAGCAGCTCGGCGCGCTCGCCGCGGTGGTAGTCGGCGCGGATGGCGCGGTTGCGCTGCTCCATCTGCATGCGCCCGGTTTCTCCGCGCCGCGGGATGTAGACCCTTTCGCCGCCCCAGTCGTCGCGCACCTCCTGCTCCACCTCTTCGATGACCTGGTTGGGTACTTTGCGCATGCGCGCCTGGAGTCGCTGGAAGATATCCGAGAGCAGATCGAGATGAGGCATAGCGGTCACCAGTTGGTTGCGAATCCGCCGCGGCGGCGGGCGGCGGGCTGCGGCTTCGGAGGCGTGGGCTGGGCAGCGGCAAGGCTGGCGGCCGAAGAGCGTGCGATATCTGTGGCGCTTGGATCGGATGGCGCGGCGGCCGAGGGCCGGGATGCCGCAAAGAGGTCATCGTTCACCGGTTCGAGTTTTGCCTCGAGCGATGCCCAGTCGGCCTCGCGCATCACGTGGATTCGCACCATGGGCGAGCACGCGATTGCGTAGGCATAGACCAGTTTGTCGAGCTCTTCGTTGCGCACGCCCTTGGCGAGGATCCAGCGCTTGGCGATGAGATCGAAGCGCTCGGCGGTGAGCTGCTTGTAGAAGTCGAGCTCGAGATCGGCGGGGAAATGAAACCGTGGGTACTGCCCTGGTTGCAGCTCGCCATCCTTCATCAGGCGCTGCATGAGGGTGGTCTTGGCGGTGCTTACACCGACGTTCCAACGCTTGATGCCGCGCTTGTCGACCTTACCCCGCTTGGTGCTGTCGTCCTTTTTTGGGCGCGCGATCAGCGGGTGATCCTGCATGCGCATACCTTTGACGGCGATGTATCCCTGAGGCTGGCGCGGCCGCACGAAATCGTAGACTTCCTTCGTCCAGTTGCCGCTGTCGACGGCCACTCGCTCAGCGCGCATGGCGATGCCGCAGGCGTTGATGATGGGCTGGGTAAAGTAGTCCTCCACTTGGCGCCAGTCTTCCTTGCGGGTGGGGTCGCCGGGCAGCTCCACGGTGTCGATCATCCAGGCACTCTCGCCGCGGCCGAAACCCCACACCGCGAGCGAGAAGCGGTTTGCCTGCACGTCGACGCTGCCGATGAGCACCAGGCAACCGCGCGGGATCGTTCGGCGCAGCCATTTGCCGGCGCGCTGCTGCACTTCGGCGGCTTCTACGCGCTGGGAGGCGCCTTCATACGCTTCACCGAGGATGGTGTTGTGGAAGGTGACCTGCTTTTCTGGGTTGTCGCGTGCCTCTTTGCGCAGCTCGGCGATCTCGCGCCAGGTGTAGCCGAGCCCGACGCCGGCATAGGCGGCCCACACGTGGTAGGTGCGCTTCTTGCGCTCGGGGTGCTGGTGCACCCACTCCGCGAGGCCGTCCTCGCTATGCCCGCGCTCGCGCAGCATCCACGCCTTGTGCTTTTCGTCGATCAGCTTGCCGCAGCTCGTGCAGACGAACTGGCCGTCGTCGGTGAGCTGGTCGATCTCCAGCACCTGGCGCTGCAGGCAATGCGGGCATGGCACGTGGTAGGTGCCCATGCTGCCGGATTCGTAGTCGTCGCTGATCGCGCAGGCGTCTTTGATGGTCGGCGAGCTGACGCGGAAAATCTTCTTGCGGGTGGTGAACGACGACGTTCGGCGAACAGCCTGGGTGCCGGCATCACCCTGATCGTCAACATCGCTTGGATACTTAGCCAGTTCATCGAGAACGAGCCATTTGATGGGCATAGACGCCAGCGAGTTGGCACTATTGGCGCCGGCCAGCGTCCAGAAACCGGCCGGGAATTTCTTCATCAGCGTGGTGTTGCCGCTGTCGCGGCTGCGCTTGGCGCCGATCTTGGACGCCAGCACCGGCATCAGGTCGATCATCGGCTGCACGCGCTGCTCGCTGAAGTTGCGCGCGACGGGCAGCGTCGGCAGAACGTACATGCCGGGGCCCGGTGCATGGTCGATCACGTAGCACAGGAAGTTGAGCGCCACCTCCGTGCCGCCTACCTGCGTGGATTTCTTCAGGCCTACCTCGGTGACCGGCGAGTGCACGGAGAGGTCATCCATGATGGCCCGGAGGAACGGCATGCGGCTGGTACGCCACTGGCCCGGCTCGCTGGCCGCCTCGCGCGGCAGCATGCGGTGCTCATCCGCCCACTGGCTCACGGTGAGCACCGGCGGGGGCGTCCAGCCGCTGCGCCATGCGTCCAGCGCGATCAGGCCGCCATCGGCCAGCAGCACATCGTTGATGGCGCCGCCGAGCGTCATGCGGCTTCCTGGTCGGGCGCCAGCTTCGCGCCGGGCATCTCGGCCGCGCGCATGGCTTCGGCGATCTGCCGCGCCTCGCCATCGATGAGCAGCGCGCAGCGGAACGGATCGCTCTCGGCGGCCACGGCACCGGCCAGCCGATCGGACATGCTCAGCAGGCTGTCCATCGCCTGGCGGGCGAGGTCGAAGATCACCCGCTCCACCTGGTCACGGCGCACCAGCTGGCCAGCCAGCTCGGCGAGCTCCAGCTCGGCGATGCGTGCGCGCGCGATCTTCTCGCGCGCCGCGGCGGAGCTGTACGCGCCGTCGGGTGTGGAGGCTGGCGTCTGCCCTGCCCGCGCAGCGCCGCCCGCGTCAGCGCCGGCGCCAGCTGGCTTCTCGGCGCCCGGTCGGCGATCGCCGCCGCGCGCCGGATCGCGCGTCACGTGCAGCAGCGCATCCGTGGCCTCCACGTTGACCAGGCCGGCGGCATCGAACGCGAGCTTTCCCTGGCGCTTGAGCTTCGACACGTACGGTTTTGACCAGCCGCGGGCCCGCGCGTATTCGGCCTGCGTCATCGCCGTCATGCGCCACCCCGTGAACCGGCACCGTTACCCACAAGCGGGGGCAGTGAACCAAAGGAAACACTCGGAATCTCGCGGAAATTTGCGGCCGTGCTACCCGCAATGACGGCGGCCAGGGAGGACCCGCGGCGCCCCGGCCCGTTCAGGTTCACCCGGGGCCGGCGACCCGACCTCACTGCCCTGTCCCGACCCGAACCGATGAAGGTCGGGACGCGGGAAACGTTGCGGCACATGCTCTGCCCCGACTGTCCCGACTGTCCCAACCTGTATGCGCACACATGGAAGATGGAAGCCCCCTGTTGAAAGCTATCTGTGTATGCGCGAGGCGCGAAAAGGTCGGGCAGGTTGGGACAACCCAAAGGCCAAGCGGCTCGGGATGTCGGGCCAAGGTCGGGACAAGGTTGGGACGGTTGGGACAAGCCAGCCGCAGTTCGCCCACGCAGGCGCCTAGAAGGGCACATCGATCCTCCCTTCGTCGTCCAGGTGATACCAGCGCCGCTCGCGCTCGCCATCCACCCGCACGCGAACGTGCTTCCATCGGAGCCGGCGCATGATGGCCGACACGCGCATCTGCGATTGCTTGTCGTGCCGCCCAACGTCGATCTGCAGCGCATAGAACAGCAGCTCGGTGGTGGTAGTCCACTCGAGCCGCGCGCCGTTACCGGCGGTCTTGCTCAGCCGAGAGGGATAGCAGCCATCGCCCATCTTGCCGCCGAGCCACCGTTGCACGGGCCCCTGCCAGCTGTCCTCGGCGAACCGTTCTTCCTGCTGCTCGGCGGCATCGGCCGGCAGATCCCACCACTGGAAGCCCTCGCGGAACATGGCCACGGCCTCGGCCCACAGCTGGTCGCGATCGGCCTCCAGGTCAGGGATGCACACGCCGAACACCTTCACCGGCAGAAAGCGCCGCCCGCCGCTGGGATCCTTCAGGTATTCGCTCTCGTTCGTGGTGCCCACGAACACGCACTCGCGGCGGAACGATCGGCTCACGCGCCCATAGCTCGGCCGGTAGGTATCGAACCGCGCAGTGATGGCCTGTTTCACCTTCGTCACGTCGGCCTTGCTGAAGCTGTCCATCTCGCCGATCTCGACACACCAGCGCCCGCGCAAGGCCTGGTAGAAGTCTTTGCTGGTGGGCGACTCCTGCGCCTCCATGTACCACTGCGGGCCGAACAGCGAGCGCACGGCCGACGTCTTGCGCAGGCCCTGCTCGCCCTCCAGCACCAGCATGAAATCCACCTGCGCACCGTTGTGCCGCACCTTGCTGTCCACCCACAGGATGCGTGCCACCGCGCTCACCATGAAGCACTGCGCCGACTGGCGCGTGTACGCCGTATCCTCCGCCTTGAAATAGCGCGGGAACAGCTGCGCGAGGCGCGGGGTGCCATCCCACTTCAACCCGTTGAGGTACGTGCGCACCGGATGTTCCTTGCGCCGGCGGGCCATCGCTTCCACACAGCCCATCACCATCTCCGGCTTGATGTTCAACCGGTACCGGTCGGGCGCGCCCAGCCAGGCAGAGAGCTCGGTGCCGTCCTGGTCGGTGAACTCGTCCATCTCGCCGCCCAGCCACGGCGCCTTGCGCGTGAGCCGCACCACGTTGCTGAACTCGTCCAGCACAAACAGGCGCTGCAGCGACGGGTCGTGCTCCATCACCAGCAGCGTGTTGTGCGTGGTGGACTCGGGCTTGCCGCTGGTGGTGCGCGTGATGTCGTTGCGCCAGTCGTTGGGGTCCGACGATCCGCCCCCAGCGCCACCACCGCGCCGACCACCGCCACCACCGCGCTGCCCCGTTATCACCACCACCTTGCCGGCATCAGACATGCGGCACCCGAAAATCGTGCTGGTCGCAGAAGTCATCGGCATCCACCGACCCATGAGCAATCGAGGAACGCTGCTCATCGATCAGCATGCATTGCAGTCCAGCGAGATCCTCGTGCGCGTGCTGGCACGTTCCACAGCACCGGTGCATGCCACCCGGACCGTTACCATCAGTGCCAGTCATACCGCCATGCCCTCGCTCTCGCGCACTTCCACCGTCCTCACCCGCGCCTTCGCCCACCCGGCCAGCTGCCGCGGGGTCCAGCCATCCTCGATTGCGTCGGCGATATCCCAGCCCTTCGACTGCACGGACACATCCACCACGCGCAGGCTGCGTGCGCCGGCGCGGTGCGCGAACTGGGCCACGCCCTCATGCAGCAGGCCGGATCCATCCACGTAGCCGAGCATCGCGCCGAAGCCGCCTTCGTCCGCGTCGGGCCACAGCACCACGTCGCGCCCGGCCAGCGGCGAGAAATCCACGTACTTCACGCCCTTCGTGCCGCCCGGCCAGGCCACGCACACGTACGCAGGCAGCGCGCCAGCGCTGACGGCGCGGCATTTTTCGCCCTCCACCACCAGCACCGGCGCATCCGGCCGCTCGGCCAACGCGTCGAGGCCGCACAGCGGGCGCGGCTCGGGAAAGTGCTGCAGGCACCAGCGGGCCTCGCCACGCGGGCCGATGCACCACGTCACCGTGGGCGTCATCTTCTTGCCCTCGATCATCACCCGCAGCACGTAGCCCATCAGCGCGCCATCGGCCGCGCGGTAGGCGTCGGCGCGGTCCGGCGCCAGCTCCCACCACCCGCCAGGCGTGCCGCCTGGCACGCGCGGCTCGCGCTTGGGGTTCCACACGCTGCCGCGCTCGCCGGCCACCCAGCGCGGCGCGCTGTCGGGCACGGGGTAGATCGGCACCCACAGCTCCACCGGCTTATCATTCGCCCGCTGCGGCACGGCGCGCACCGCCTTGCGCACGGCATCGCCCATCTCCTGCCCACCCAGCTTGCGGCAGGCCTCGGCAAAGTCGTAGTGATACATCGCCATCGTGTAACCGATGGCGTCGTGGTGGGCGCCACAGCCGAAGCAATGCACAAAGCCCTTGGCCGGCACCACATGAAAGCTCGGCGTGCGCTCATCGTGGAACGGGCAGCAGCCCACCCATTCCGCGCCCTGCTTTTTCAGGGTGACCTCGCGGCCTACCAGGTCCACCAGGTCTACTCTCGCCAGTAGCGCTGCCGTGTTGATCATGCCGAGGCTACCCAGCGCAGCTGGTCCAGCACATCAAACTGCTTCGGCCCCTCGCCCACCACGCTTCCACTGAGCGCGCCCACGCGGCAGAACGTGCCCACCAGCGCATCCAGTGAATGGCGCAGCAACAGCTGATCGCCGCGCGAGTCCGTGCCCACCAGGATCACCATGCCATCCGGCCAGCGGTATACCCGCACGCCGAGGCCGCGCCACGCGCGATCGCAGATCACCGAGGCAATCCGGCGCAGATCCGCGCCACCGTCAAACCACAGCGCACCCGGCACGGCCTTTCGGCGATCGGGCGCGCTGGTGTACATCACAGCGGCAGACTCCCCTGCCTCGGCACCGCGGGCTGCTGCACGGCCGCCATCGCAGCCGCCACCTGCTCCGGTGTCGCGCCCTCGCTCAGGATGCGCTGGATCTGTTCGATAGCCACACGCGCCGGCATCGCCGGCGCCTCGGTCACATAGCATTCGATCAGCCCCTTTTTGACCATTGGCGAGCCTGCTGCTCGCTGCGCTGCTGGCAGTCGATGCACAGCACCGCACCAAGCTCTTGACGCAGCGCGCTGATCGCTGCGCCGCATTCATCGCACACCGCCTTGCCGGCCTTGCCTAGACCGCGTGCGGCGAGCGCATGGTCGATCTCGTCCATCAGCCCACTGCCTGCATGCCGTTGCGCGCCATCTTTTGCTGGATGGCCTGCAGCGCCTTCACGCTCGCGATGAAATCACGCTGCAGCTGGGCAGCCTCATCCTGCGGGGCCAGAGGCTGCGGCGGCGCATAACCAGCGTCCGCTGCTTCCCAAGCTGCCAGGATGTGGCAACCCTGAAGGCGCGCCGTTCGCCTTATCCACGCTACCTGCTCCGGGTCCAGGCGCTCACGCTTGGAGGGGTTCAGGCAGTCTGCTAGCCACTTGCCGGCCACGGTGGGGTCCACCGATTCACCACGCAGAAGCGCACCGACAACCTTCTTGCCACCCAACGCATTGATGGTCGCGCTGAGCGCCTCGTTCAGATCATCAACGAACATAGGAATCTGCTGCTCTTGATTCATCGATGGCCCCTGTTTGGCTATCGTTTCCGCCGCGATCCACATACGGCGGACAGCGGCGGACACACGTATTCGGTTACAAAAAAAGGCCCACCCCGAAAGGCAGACCCGTGGCTCTTGATCTGTTACCCCGCCTCGCGCATTGGTGCATCCGCGGCTCGCTCGGCCATAACGCGGTCGTGCAGAGCCTTGAGCGCCACCGCGGCTTCGTAGCCGGGGGTCTTGTACCGCCCGTTGGCCAGGTCACCGACCGTGGAGGGCGCTAGATGGATCTCCGAAGCGATCTGGGCATAGGTCATGCCGCAGGCACTCAGGTCTTTGACGCGCTGGGTCCAGATGCTCATGCAAGCAAATTACGACATTTCGTAGCGCAATGTCAACGACCTTTCGTAACGACATATCGGTGCAATGGGATCATGGAAACGATCGGCGACCGTGTGCGCAGAATCCGGCAGGCCAAAGGCATTGCCCGGAAAGACCTCGCGCGCGACGCCGGCATGTCCTACAGCGGGCTTTCGGATCTTGAATTAGGGAAAGCGAAGTCGACGACCCGCCTGCACCGCCTGGCGACTCTGCTGGAAGTCGACGCAGGATTTCTCGAAACCGGGCGCGAGCATCAGGGCATCGGCGACACCCCAGGCACATACCACGCATCACGTTCGATCGACCCCGAAATCGTCCTCGACGTGGCACGTGCTTTGCACGAGGCGCATGAAGAACTGGGGCTCACCTACAACTTCACCGCGAACCCCCAGCTCTTCATCGATGCCTACCAGCGGGCAGCCACCTTCGGCAATTTCAGCGGAGGACGCGGCAGCGCTTGGCTCGGCTCGAACATCATGAAAGCTGTGCCAAAGGGGGAGCACAAGGATGAGAGAGCAACGGGTACGCATGCTCAAGGCGTACATAAAAGAGCAACTGGGAGCCGCAGCAGAAAGGCCTAAGCTCTCAATCGTCGGTGGCACACATGCCAAAAAAACGACGGTGGAATGCACGACAGAGAAGAAACTGACGCCCAGAGACTGGATGCGCAGAGCATCGACCGGCTAAGTTGTCCCAGAACCACATCCTAGGAAGGGGAACATCATGCGGAAGCCCTACGTGCTGGTAGCCATGCTCGCCGCGGCTGCCGCGGTAAGTTCTTGCGCGACGATGACCGACACGATGTCCGCAGCGGCGGGCATGGGCGTCGTCAGCCAGCAGCACTCAACCTTTGACGACTCCACGATCATCACCGTGTCGCCCATGCCGCTTTGGGCGAAAGGATCATGGGGGAATGCAGTCCAACTCGGTGCGAGTTGGAGCAGCGCATCACCAGATCGCGTAGCCCTGGTGATGTCCTACGACGCAAACGCCACCCAGGGCAGCGCCGCCTTCACCAGCCTTTCCGGCATGGACATCAACATCGGCGGCGAGGTTACCCAATGGCGATCGGGATCGAGCACCCAGCTGAGCAACGGGGCTTACAACACCGTCTCGCAGACCGTCTATACCGCCAGCAGCAACAGCATCGTGATCCCCTACTCCATGTTGCAGCGGATGGTGACAGCACCCGACTGCCGGCTGCGCATCCACACCGGCGAAGGCTATGAGGATGCTCAGTTCAACATCGAGCGCATCCCCGGCGGCCAGGCAACCGCTCTCGTGTCCATCAAGAAGTTCGTGGCGCAAGTAGATGCGATGCGCTCAAGCACGCACAGATGAGTTAGTCGGCAGCAACTGACGACAGCGCGGCCGAGCGCTAGATCCCAGATTTCGCCTTCCGTGAGCCCAATCAGGCCGCGCCACAGCTGCCTCGCGCTCTAATTACGAAATATCGTTGACAACGTATTACGATGTTTCGTATTCTCCATTCCACTGAGCCAAAGTGGCCTGGAGAAAGTCATGAATCCTGCGATCTGGACGTCCCCAGCTTTTCAACTCAACGATGACACGTGCGTCGATGTGAAGGCGGACGAGCATGGTGTTGTGCTGGGCCAGCTGGGCGAGTCGTGGCTCCACAACCTGCACCTGACCCCCACCCATTCTTCCGCCATCGGCCACGCGCTCATTGAGGGCTCGGCCAAGGCGATCGAGGCGGGGGCAACGCCATGATCGAGTCGATCTGCCAGCACCCCGCGGGACGCTTCCAGCGCTGCCGCAACTGCAACACCGAGCCGCGCCATGTGCGCACCAGCGGTCGCCTGAGCAAAGAACCGGTGACGTTCCAGCCGGTGGGTATCCGCCACCGCATCGAGTGCAACTGCGGCGCGCGCACCGCGTTGCACGCCAATCTCGGCGGCGCCGAGGCCGAATGGGGCACCGACTACGCCCAGCTCGCCCTCACCCTGCGCACGCCGCGTCGCAAGAGGGCTGCTTGATGGCCGCCCCGCGCAAAACCGACTGGCCGCTGATCACTCTGCTCGGCGGCATCACCATCGGCGCGCTGCTGCTGATCGCCGCCGGCATCGCCCACAAGCTGGGGGTGTTTTGATGCACGCCCAGCACCTGCCCGAAGTGGCTTTCGTACCCGAGCGCGTCGGCACCATGTGGCGCGGCGAAGTGATCGACGTGCACAGCCAGGATCGCCTCGCCCGCACCGTCACCACCTACGCCCGCCAGGCCGACGCCATCACCGCCGCCACCTCGCTGTGGCGCGCCAAGCAGATGGCCCTGCTGCGCCTTGCCAGCAGCCAGCCGCAGCAGGTGGTGGCGTGAGCGCGCCGAAGGTGGATGTGCTCGGCATCATGCGGCGCACGTCGGCGGGCCTGCATAGCGTCGCCGGCGCCTGCAAGACCGACCTCACCAGCCCCATGCGGCAGGCTGCAGAAGATGTGGATGAAGTCATCGCGGCCGTAGACGAGCTGCTTGCCGCCGACCGCGAATACGACTCCGCTCTGGAGCACCACAAAGAGCTAGTCCGGAGGGTTGCGGACGGGTGGCTGGAGATCGAGTTCGATGCGCTCCGCAAGGCCTGCGAAAACACTGTAGCCGCGCAGCTTCGCCGCCAGCGCGCTCTTGAGCGCATCGGCGGTGCCGCATGAGCGCCCTCCCCCACATCGGCCGCACCCTCCGCCAGCGCCACCGCGCTCCCGCTCAGCAGGCCGCTCCGACCGCCGCCGAGCGCGATCTGCAAAGCGCCATCGACCGCGCCCGGCATGCCTGCATGTTCGCCGCGCCGGATGACGCCGCGCGCATGGCCCGCGATCGCCTCGCGCCGGCGCGGCTCGCACGCGCCGCACGCCTCGCCGCCATCGTCACGTTGCTGCTCTGGAGCGCCACCTGATGACACGCACCCATCGCCCCGATCGCAAAACCGCCATCGTCAACGCCGGCAAGTCCTGCGAGGCATGCCTGCGCCATGCCCACGTGCTGCGCCAGCGCGGCGACGACCTCGGCGCCGATCACGCGCTGCAGCAGGCCGCCACCTGGTCGCGCATCGCCTTCACCCGGGCCATGCAGCCGTGAGCGCGCCGAAGGATGATCCAGTGAGCTACTGGAATGGGCATGCGCCCAACTACTCGCGGCGCGCCGCCGTAGCGGCCCATGGCGTGAAGGAAGCCGAAGCGGCGTTGCTAAAGGTGCTGCGCGAGGAATACCCGCTTGGTAGTCGTGTGCGAGTCGTTCACTACCACGGCGCATTCACAGCCACTGTAACTGGCTGGGATACCAGTGGCGTCCGCGTGGCTGTCCGCAATGCACGCACCGGCAAGGATTCGAAGTGGTGGGCAGCGCAGGTTGAGCGCATTGGCGGCGCCGCATGAGCGCGCCGCTGCTCGACCACCGCGAGGCCACACGCACCGCGCGCAGCCGCCAGCACCCCAGCGTCACCGAGCGCGAATGGCTCGGCCCCACCTCGCCCATGTTCCGCGTGGTGCGCCGACCGCCGCCCAGCCGCATGCAGCGCTTCGCCGCCGCGTACTGGCGCATGCACGACGGCGCCGTGTGGTTGTGGGCCATCGCCGGCGTGCTGGTGCTGCTGGCATCGCTGGCCGCCGTGGCCGGCCTCATCAATCCGCACTGGCTCGCGTGGCTCGCATGAGCTGGACCACGCCCCAGCCCGAGTTCGAGCCCAGCGTCGATGCCCTCATCGACCAGCTGCAACGCATGCTGCAGCAGCGCCACCGGCGCCCGGGCCGTGCCCTGCACCAACCGCCGCGCGAACGCGCGGTGCGCAACTTGCCGCTGCCCGTCGTCCATCACGGGTGGGATCAGCCGGACGTGCCTGGAGAGTCAACGCCGCCAGGCCAGTGCCCGCGCCACACACGCGAAAACCCCGGCAACCGAGAAGGCCTTGGCAGTGGCGTCGCCACGGGCTCATGCACTTCGGCCCCTTCCTCCCTGGCCACGACTCGGTGGCGCCGCGGCGTCGTCAGCAACACACGCCGCACAGCTCAGCGCCCTGCACATGCCACCCCCTGGGCATGCAAGCGCGATCTCCCGACTCCCGCGCCCTGCAGGGCGCTGAGCTGTCCCCTCATCACCGGCGCGCGGCGCCAAGGAGCACCCCTGTGAGCAAAACCACCGATGTAGCCCAGCTCTTCCACGACTTGGACGCCGGCATCTTCACCCAACGCCTGGACGCCGCCATGCGCGACGTCGCGCTCGGCGTGGTGACCACCGGCAAGAAGGGCAAGGTCACCATCACGCTGGATCTGCTGCGCACCGGCGACGCCAGCCAGGTGCTGTGCACCCACGCCATCAAGTACGCCAAGCCCACCATCAAGGGCAAGGTGGTGGAAGAAGCCACCACCAGCACGCCGCTGCACGTCGGCACCGGTGGCGTGCTCAGCCTGTTCCCCGAGTCGCAGAGCGACATGTTCGGCAAGCGCGACGAAGCCGCGCAGGCCGGCGCCTGACCCCTTCCATGGCAGTGCAGCGGGGACGAACCCGCGTGCCGATGGGATCGACCCAGCGGGGATTGCGGAGGCAGAGCGCAGTACGGCCGTAAGCCCTCAAGCCCTTGTTCGCAGCGCGGACCACTGGAACCGCCCATCGCCTTCCTCACGGATGCCGGTAGCCAACCCGGCCACTGCCCACCACCTCACCCAACACGAGATCACCATGGACAAATCCGCAGTCGACACCATCGCGCAGCTCGGCGTTGAAGCCGCCGGCGCCAACCACCTTGCCGACCTCAGCGCCGTCATCATCCACGGCACTCAGAAAATCGAGTCGCTGGAGCACCTGCAGCCGCGCCGCAACCGCTACCGCGGCGCCTTCAACACGCGCAACCTGGTGGCCTTCCTCGATCATATCGAGCACACACGCGACGCGGTGCTGGACAAGACGCCGGCCGGGCAGCTGCAGGGCTTTGTGGACACCGACACCATGACCGCCCGCGTGTTCTTCAACCTCGGCACCGCCACCGAGCCGGGCCACGGCGATCACCACGCCACGCTCAACCTCAAGCCCACCGCCGCCTACGCCGCCGTGCTCGCCGCCACCTCGCGCCCGCACGACCAGCGCACCCTGCACGACTTCCTCGAGGATTTCCGCGAGCACATCGAGCCGGTGTACGGCGAAACCGCCGACGGCACCCGCATGGCCAATGCCCTCGCCGCCATCCGCGACATCACCGTGGAGAAGGCCCGCACCGTGCAGAACGAAGTGCGCGACATGGGCAACTCCGCCAGCGCCATGGAGCGCGTGGACGCCAGCAGCCGCCTCACCCTGCCCAACGGATTCCAGTTCACCTGCGTGCCGTACGAAGGCCTGGGCCTGCGCAAGTTGAGCCTGCGCCTGGGCGTCAACACCGGTGGCGATCGCCTCGCACTCGTCCTGCGCCTGCAGCAGGCCGAGAAGGTCACCGAAGCCATCGCCAACGAGGTCGTCGCCCTGCTCGGCGACAAGCTCGGCACCACCGTCGCCCTGGCCGTGGGCACCTTCAAACCCTGATACGCCCCGCAGAGCAATCAGCGACACCCGGCGCCGGGCGGGCAAACCCGGCCAAGGAGATATCCATGAAGGCCACCGCAACCATCATCACCGGCCCGCAGGGAGCGGGAAAAAGCCGACGCGCTCGCGAGCTGGCAGCTGCCCACGGCCCGTTCCTTGAGATGACTTGGGAGCAATTGCAGGAGCGCCGCTTCGCCTTCCCGCCAGGTGTCGTCTATGCCCGCACGGTCATCGTCGATGAGGTGCCGTCCAACAGCATGGCTATCGACAAGATCAAATCTCTGATCACGCGACCCGCTGTCCGCATCGCTGGCAATGGCGAGCAGCGAAGCACGACGCCCACGCCCAACTTCATTTTCTTGTCGAGCTTTAGCGACTCCGATGCAGTCGGCCGGCCTGTCTCCGATCGGCGGTGGACAGTGATTCACACATGACCCAGCCCGAAGACGCCCGCCGCATGCGCCAGGCCGCCGAACGCATCACCGGCACCTACTTCTGCCAGAGCGGCAAGCACATCGTCGCCAACAGCGTGCCCAGCAGCCTTCGGCGCGGGCGTCGCATCTGCGCCAACTGCCTGGCCAGCATCCGCAAGAACAGGAAGCCCACCCTATGACATCGCTTCAAGCCAACCTGCTGCGTGGCGTCGACCCCGCGCAAATCGTGTGCATCTACCACGGTAACTGCGCCGACGGTTTCGGCGCCGCCTGCGTCGTCCGCCATGCCCTGGGCGAGCGCGTCACGTTCCACGCCGGCAGCTATGGCGCCACCCCGCCGGACGTCACCGGCAAGCACGTCGTCATCGTGGATTTCAGCTACCCGCGCGATGTGCTGCTGGCCATGGCCGAGGACGCTGCCAGCGTGCTGGTGCTGGACCACCACAAGACGGCCGCCGAAGCACTGCATGCGCTTCCGGCCAGCGCCAACATCACCGCCGTATTCGACATGAACCGCAGCGGCGTCCGCCTCGCGTGGGATACGTTCTTTCGCGGCACGAGGTGCCCCATGCTGATCCGCTACATCGAGGATCGCGACCTCTGGCGCTTCACGCTTTCAGGCACGCGCGAGGTGCAGGCGGCACTGTTCAGCTACCCCTACGAGTTCGATACGTGGATGGGCATGCTGTTTCCTGCAACTCCCCACGCTGAAGAGCGCATCTGCTGCGACCTTCGCCTCGCAGGCGTCGCCATCGAGCGCAAGCACCACAAGGATGTCGCCGAGCTGGTCGCGGTATGCCAGCGCCGCCTGACCATTGCCGGGCACGACGTGCCGGCCGCCAGCCTGCCCTACACGCTCACCAGCGATGCCGGCCATCTCATGGCCCAGGGCGAACCGTTCGCCGCCTGCTACTGGGATACCGCCGACAGCCGCCAGTTCAGCCTGCGCAGCACCGATGAAGGCATGGACGTCGCCGCTATCGCACAGCAGTACGGCGGCGGCGGCCACCGCAACGCCGCAGGCTTCCGCGTGCCACGCGATCACGAGCTGGCACGCGCATGATCACCGCTCTGCTCGCCAAACTCACCGAACGCACCATGCGGCGTGAGCCGGACTTCATCGTCGGCGATTCCGCCCACCCCTACCTGCGCCGCTGGTACTTGCTTGGCAGCACCACCAATGCCGAGGGCCGCCGCGTGTCGCGCTCGCTGCTCGGCATCTGCCGCATCTACGTGCACGAGTTCCTGCGTAGCGACGACGACCGTGCGCATCACGATCACCCCGCAGCCAGCCTCAGCGTTGCGACCAATGGCGAAGGCATCGAGCACACTATTGCCGCCGGCGGCACCCACCACCGCCGCACCATCCAGGTCGGCACCGTCCGTTGGCGCCGCGCCACATTTGCCCATCGCATCGAGATCCCGGCCGATGGGCGCCTGGTTACCGTGTTCGTGTTCTTCCGCAACGTGCGCGAGTGGGGCTTCCACTGCCCCCGGGGCTGGGTGCCCTGGCAGCAGTTCGTCGCCAGCGACAACCCCGGCGCTATCGGCGCCGGCTGCGGGGAGGACTGAGCCATGGTGCAGCTTCCACACACCGTGCCATCGCGCATCGACCCTCGCCTGCGCGATCCCCGCAGCGACCCGCAGCCAGGTGACGTGCTGCGCTCCACGATCACGCCTTACAGCGTGCTGTACGTGCTGGACCGCTGCGGCGAAACGGTGGTCTACCAGGAAGTGATCGGTGAAATGCTCACCTGCACCATCGAGGACTGGACAGCCAACAGCGCGCGCGACCAGATCATCAAGCGAGGTCCGTCCCATGATTGACCTCAAACAGCAAGCCGCCCTCACCGCACTCAACGAAATGATGCGCGGCAAGCACTTCAGCATCTGCACCCTCGATAAGGTCGCCGATCTGCTGAACGTGCACCCCGATCCCGAGGCGTACCGCACCCTTCGCGCCCTGCACTGCATCGACTACGCCGCCATGCCGCGCGACCTCTACGCCAGCCTGCCCAGCCTGATCCAGCAGGCACTGAGCGGCCGTGAGGTGTTCCAGTTCGACGTGCGACCCCCCGCGCCGCTGCAGCTCGCCGCCGCCAACGGCGCGCGCCCGGGGGAAGTGGTGATGATCGATGAACCCAAGCGCCCTAGCCTACTGCGCCGGATGCTCGGCCATGGCTGATTGCCCGCAGCACATGAGCCCCCAACCCACCAATCCAGGCCGCTTCCGCCCCGGTGAACCGCGCGCCACCATCGCCGGCCGCAAAGGCCGCTGGGCGTCGCCATGGAACGATCGCAACCCCGCCGAGCACCGCCGCCACAAGCGGCTCGAATTGATCAAGCGCCTGGCGCGCCGAGGGACTCGCCCGTGAACACCTCACTGCACCCTGCTCTCGCGCCGCTGATCGAAGCACTCGCACGCCAGGCCGCACAGGATTATCTGACGGCGCAGGCCGCAGCCAGCAACGATCCCGCCGGGGAGCGTTCGGAGCCCGTGGCTTTGCATCCTGTGGACCGCGCGGCCTAAGCTCGCCCGCCATGCAGCCTGTCAAAGAACACGCCATAGTGCTAGTTGCTTGTTAAGTGTCATTAAAGGGGTTTTCATGAAGGCAACTGAGCTGATAGAGGTTTTGCAGAAAATGGTTGCGGAGCATGGCGACCGCGATGTGTATACCTGGGCGCCAGATGAATGCTGGATACGACTAACCGAGGTCGAAGTGTTCGGCGAAGACGATCAGCCGAATCGCCGGGATGACCACTACAAGATCGGCGATTTCCACGTTTAGACATGCGCACCGCTGCATACGCCCGATACAGTTCCGATGCCCAGCGCGAGGCCAGCCTCGAGGATCAGCTGCGCAACTGCCGGGCCTACTGCGCGCGCCAGGGCTGGCCAGAGCCAGCCGTCTACACCGATGCCGCCGTGAGCGGCGCGCGTGGCGATCGCCTGGGCTACCAGCGCCTGCTCGCCGATGCGGACCAGTTCGACGTGCTGCTGGTGGACGATCTCTCGCGCCTCTCGCGCGATCAGTCCGAGTGCAGCCGCACCATCAAGCGCCTCAACTTCGCCGGCGTGCGCCTGGTCGGTGTGAGCGACGGCGTGGACACCGCCCGCAAAAACCACAAGGCCGACGTGGGCCTGCGCGGCCTCATGTCCGAGCTCTACCTGGACGACCTCGCCGAGAAAACCCACCGCGGCCTCACCGGTCGCGCGCTCGCTGGCGCCAGCGCCGGCGGCCTGCCCTACGGCTACCAAGTCACCGAGGTGGGCGGCCGCGCCATCCACCCCGAGCAGGCCGAGGTGGTGCGGCGCATCTTCGCCGAGTACGTGCAAGGCAAGAGCCCGCGGCAGATCGTGGCCGGCCTCAACGCCGATCGCGTGCCCTCCGCGCGCCGCGGCACATGGGCCATGACCGCCGTCTATCCCGATCAGAAGCGCGGCATCGGCATCCTCGCCAACCCCATCTACGTGGGTCGGCAGATCTGGAACCGCAGCCACTGGGTCAAGCATCCGGAAACCGGCCGGCGCGTGCGGCAGGATCGCCCCGAGAGCGAGTGGATCATCACCGAGCAGCCCGAGCTGGCCATCATCGATGCCGCCACGTGGCAGGCCGCACAGGAGCGCATGCGCGCTGCTGCGCCCGTGCGCACTGGCAGCGGCAAGCAGGGTGGCCCGGGCCGGCCGGCGCGCTACCTGCTCAGCGGCATCCTGCGCTGCGGGCAATGCGGGGGCCCGCTGGTGGTGGTCGACCGCTACTACGGCTGCGCCACCCACAAGGATCGCGGCGACGCCGTGTGCTCATGGCGCGTGCGCCTGCCGCGTGCGCGCACCGATACCGCCCTGCTCGCCACCATCCAGCACCAGCTGCTCAGCGAGGCAGCGTTCCAGCACTTCCAGCGCGCCGCCAGCCAGGCACTCAAGCAAGCCGCACCGGATGAAGCCGGCGCCAAGCGGCGCCTCGCCCAGGCCGAGCTCGAACATGCCAACATCATGACGGCGATCAAGGCGGGCATCATCACCGCCAGCACCAAGCGCGAGCTGCTCGCCGCCGAGAGCGCCATCGAGGTCGCCCGCGCCGAGCTCACCCAACTGCGCAACTACCAGCCCACCCAGTTCCTGCCGCGCGCTCGCGAACTGTGGCGCGGCATCGTCGACCGCCTCGCCGACCACACCCGCAACCTGCCCGCCGCGCGCACCGCCCTGCGCGAACTGCTCGGCGACCGCATCACCGTCAGCCAAAACGAAAACGGCGACCTCTATGCAGAGATCGCCGGCTCGGGACAGCAGATAAACGTGGTAGCGGGGGCAGGATTCGAACCTGCGACCTTCGGGTTATGAGCCCGACGAGCTGCCAGACTGCTCCACCCCGCATCAGAGTCCGCAGACTATAGCGACATGGCCGGTTTCTTGCAAGCCTTGTCGCGATTTTTTTGCCCCTGATCGGCCCTTCAGCCCGCGAACGCGCTGCGGCACCAGGCGATCAGCGGCCCCCAGTACAGGCCGATGACGAGCAGGCCCAACGCATTCAGCGACAGCACTACGCGCACCGAGCCATCGGCTTGCAGGCGCAGCTCGGAACCTTCGACCGGCTTGTCGAAGTACATCACCTTCACCACGTGCAGGTAGTAGTACAGGCCGATGATGGCGAACACCGCGCCGACGATCGCCAGCCACATCATGCCGGCGTGGATCGCCGCCTGCAGCACCAGCAGCTTGGCGAAGAAGCCGAACATCGGCGGCACGCCGGCCAGCGAGACCATCACCAGCAGCATCAGGAATGCAAGCCACGGCGAGCGCTGGTTGAGGCCGCGCAGGTCGTCGATCTCCTCGCACTCGAACCCCGCCCGGGCCAGCGCGAGGATCACGCCGAACGAGGCCGTGCTCATCAGCGCGTAGCTGATGGCATAGAACATCGCTGCCGAGTAACCCTCCGGACCGGCCGCTGCCAGACCCAGCAGCAGGTAGCCCATGTGCGAGATGGTCGAGTACGCCAGCATGCGCTTGAGGTTGGTCTGCACGATCGCGACCAGGTTGCCGATCGCCAGCGACAGCACCGCCAGCACGCTGAGCATCAGCTGCCACTGGTGCGCCACGTCCGCCATGCCGCCGGCCAGCAGCCGATAGGCCATGCCGAACGCGGCCAGCTTCGAAGCCGATGCGATGAAGGTGGTGATCGGCGTCGGCGCGCCCTGGTAGACGTCCGGAATCCACATGTGGAACGGCGCCACGCCCAGCTTGAAGCTGATGCCCACCACCATGAACACCAGGCCGAACAGCAGCAGCGTCGGCGCCGTGGTGTAGCCCATCACGTGCTGCAGCTGGGCCAGGTCCAGCGTAGCCTGGCCGCCCATGCCCGAGGCGCCGTACACCATCGACATACCGTACAGCAGCATGCCGGAGGCCAGCGCGCCGAGCACGAAGTACTTCATCGCCGCCTCGGACGGCAGCGGCGCGTCGCGATTCAGCGCCACCAGCGCGTAGGACGACAGCGACAGCAGCTCCAGGCCGAGGTAAACCGTCACCAGGCTGCCGGCCGAGACCAGCAGCATCACGCCGATCACGGCGAAGATCATCAGCGTGTAGAACTCGCCGATGAACAGCTTGCGATCGCGCAGGTAGGGTCGCGAATACACGAACACCAGGATCGTCGTCAGCAGCGCGAAGACCTTGAGGATGGTCGCCACGCCGTCGCGCAGGAACATGCCGTGGAAGGCGCTGAGCGGCACCGCCGGCGCCGCGCCCACCACCATGTAGATGGCGACCGCGAGCACGGCGATCGACAGCCAGTGCAGCAGCGGCCGCTGCTCGGGCTTCATGAACGCGTCGAGCAAAAGCAGAAGGCACGCGGCCGCCACCAGGTAGAACTCCGGCAGCAGGATCAGGATGTCATTCATTGTGGGCATGGTCGGTCCCGATCAGATCTTGTGTACGGCCAGCTGCTGGACCAGCTGCGCCACCGAGCTGTCCATCAGGTGGATCAGCGGCTGCGGCCAGATGCCCAGCGCCAGCACCGCGGCGGCAAAGGCGACCAGCACGAAAGTCTCGCGTCCGTTGATCTCCTTCATTTCCGCCACGTGCGGGTTGGTGATGTCGCCCCACAGCACGCGCTTGACCATCCACAGCGTGTAGGCGGCGCCGATGATCAGGGTGAACGCCGCGAACAGAGCGATCCACGGATTGGCCGAGAAGCTGGCCAGCACCACCATGAATTCGCCGACGAAGCCGCTGGTACCCGGCAGGCCGGAGTTGGCCATGGCGAACAGCACGTAGAAGAAGCCGAACCAGGGCATGACGTTGATCACGCCGCCGTAGTCCTTGATCTGTCGCGTGTGCAGGCGGTCATACAGCACGCCGATGCACGAGAACATCGCGCCCGAGACGAAACCGTGCGAGATCATCTGCACCATCGCACCCTGCATGCCCAGCTTGGCCGCATCCAGGTTGTTGGCGTCGCGGACCAGCATGAAGGCGATGAAGATGCCCAGCGTCACGAAGCCCATGTGGGCCACCGACGAGTAGGCCACCAGCTTCTTCATGTCGTCCTGCACCAGCGCGACGTAGCCGATGTAGACCACCGCAACCAGGCTCAGCACGATCACCAGCGGCGCGAAGTGCGCTGCGGCGTCCGGCGTGATCGGCAGCGAGAAGCGCAGGAAGCCGTATCCGCCGATCTTCAGCATCACCGCCGCCAGCACCACCGAGCCGCCGGTCGGCGCCTCCACGTGGGCGTCCGGCAGCCAGGTGTGCACCGGCACCATCGGCACCTTCACCGCGAACGCCAGCAAAAAGGCGAAGAACAGCCAGCTCTGCTCCTTCATGGTCAGCGGCAGTGCCGCCAGCGTGTGCAGGTCGAACGTACCGGCCTTGAGGTACAGGTAGATCAGGCCGACCAGCATGAAGATCGAACCGAGGAAGGTGTAGATGAAGAACTTGATCGTGGCGTAGACGCGCCGCGGACCACCCCAGACACCGATGAGGATGAACATCGGGATCAGCATGGCCTCGAAGAACACGTAGAACAGCAGCGCATCGGTGGCGCAGAACACGCCGATCATCAGGCCTTCGAGCACCAGCATCGCGGCCATGTACTGGTGCGGCTTGTCCTGGATCACCTCCCACGCACCCACGATCACCAGGATGCTGACGAAGGTGGTGAGCAGGATCAGCGCCACCGAGATGCCGTCCACCGCCAGGCCGTAGTGCACCCCGAGCGAGGCGATCCACAGATGGTTTTCGCCCAGCTGCATGGCCGCATCGGCAGCGTTGTACTGCGGCAGCAGGAACAGGCTGACCACGAAGGTGAGGATGGCGACCAGCAGGGCGAGCCAGCGGGCCAGGCCCGGTCGACCGGAACCGGCCAGCAGCACCGGCACGGCGCCAACGACGGGAAGCCAGATCAACAGGCTGAGCAGGTGATTGAACATTGAGCTGGATTCCCTTTAGTGCCCGACCAGCCAGAACCCGCCGAGCAGCAGGATCAGGCCGAGAATCATCGCGAAGGCGTAGTGGTAGAGGTAGCCCGACTGCAGGCGGCGCATCGCAGCGGCGATCTTCTGCACCAGGCCGGCCGAGCCGTTGACCAGGGCGCCGTCGATCACCGCAGCGTCACCCGCCTTCCAGAACAGGCGGCCGAGCTTCACGCCACCGCGGGCGAAGACCGCGAAGTACACGTCGTCCACCCAGTACTTGCGGTCCAGCACGGTCCACAGCGGCTTCAGCGCGCCCTTGATGCGGCCGGCCAGCGCCGGGTTGAACAGGTAGATGTAGGTCTGGATGAGGAACGCTGCCAGCACCAGGAAGAACGGCCATTGGGTGAACCCGTGCAGCGCCATCGCCGCCGCGCCGTGGAACTCGCCGGCCAGCTCGCCCAGCACGTTGTTCGCCTCTTCCACGTGGATCGCCTGGCCGAACCAGTCACCGAAAAGCATCGGCCCCACTGTGAAGAAGCCCACCAGCAGCGACGGAATCGCCAGCAGCACCAGCGGCAGCGTCACCACCCACGGCGACTCGTGCGGCGCATGCTCCAGCACGCCCGGCTCGTGCTGACCGTGGTCGTCGTGATGGTCGTCGTCATGGTGCGCATCGTGATGGCCATGCCCGTGATGGGCGACGACCGTGAAGCGCTCCTTGCCGTGGAAGGTGAGATACATCTGGCGGAAGGTGTACAGCGCGGTGACGAAGGCACCGGCCATCACGCAGAAGTAGGCGTAGCTGGCGCCCCAGCGATGCGACTCGCCGACCGCCTCGATGATCGCGTCCTTCGAGTAGAAGCCGGCGAAGAACGGCACGCCGCACAGCGCCAGCGAGCCGATCCACATGGTGATCCAGGTGATCGGCATGTACTTGCGCAGGCCACCCATGTAGCGCATGTCCTGCTCATGGTGCATGGCGATGATCACCGAGCCGGCACCGAGGAACAGCAGCGCCTTGAAGAAGGCGTGGGTCATCAGGTGGAACACCGCGCCCGAGTAGGCCGACACGCCCAGCGCCACGGTCATGTAGCCGAGCTGCGACAGCGTCGAGTAGGCCACCACCCGCTTGATGTCGTTCTGCACGATGCCGATCAGCCCGGTGAACAGGGCCCCGGTAGCGCCGATCACCATCACGAAACTCAGCGCCGAACTGGACAGCTCGAAGATGGGCGACATGCGCGCCACCATGAAGATGCCCGCCGTTACCATGGTCGCGGCGTGAATCAGCGCGGAAATCGGCGTCGGACCTTCCATCGAGTCGGGCAGCCACACGTGCAGCGGCACCTGGGCCGACTTGCCCATCGCGCCGATGAACAGCAGCACGCAGATCACCGTGGCCGCGTCCCAGGCGTGGTTCTGGGTAATCTGCAACGTGCGACCGATCAAAGACGGCGCACTGGCGAACGCGGCGGCGTAGTCCATGGTGCCGAGGAAATACAGCACCGCGGCGATGCCCAGCAGGAAACCGAAGTCGCCCACGCGGTTGACCAGGAAGGCCTTGAGGTTGGCGAAGATCGCGGTCGGCCGCTTGTACCAGAAGCCGATCAGCAGGTACGACACCAGGCCCACCGCCTCCCAGCCGAAGAAAAGCTGCATGAAGTTGTTGCTCATCACGAGCATCAACATCGAGAAGGTGAACAGCGAGATGTAGCTGAAGAAGCGCTGGTAACCCGGATCACCCTCCATGTAGCCGATGGTGTACACGTGCACCAGCAGCGACACGAAGGTCACCACTACCATCATCATCGCGGTCAGGCGATCGACCAGGAAGCCGACGCTGGCGCTGAACTTGCCGATCTCGAACCAGGTGTAGAGATTGTGGTTGTAGACAGGGGCGCCACCCGCGGTGATCTGGTACAGCACGTAGAACGAGAGTCCGCAGGCCACCAGCAGGCCCAGGATGGTCACGCTGTGCGCGCCGGCCCGACCGATGAACTTGCCGAAGAAACCGGCCAGCAGGCAGCCGACCAGCGGCGCCAGCGGGATAGTGAGAAGGATTGCCGTCGAGAGTTCCATCCAATCAACCCTTCATGCTGTCGATTTCGGCGACGTTGATCGTGCTGCGGTTGCGGAACAGCAGCACCAGGATCGCCAGGCCGATCGCGGATTCCGCCGCGGCCACGGTGAGAATGAAGAACACGAACACCTGACCGGAGACATCGCCCAGGAAGCGCGAGAACGCCACGAAGTTCATGTTCACCGCCAGCAGCATCAGCTCGATCGCCATCAGCAGCACGATGACGTTCTTGCGGTTGATGAACAGGCCGGCCACGGAAATGCAGAACAGCACCGCGCCGAGCACGATGTAGTGCGAAAGCGTGAGCATCACTTGGACTCCTCGGCGGGCGGCTGGTCGTAGGACGTGTCGGCCGCCATCTTGACCAGACGAACGCGCTCGCTCGCCTTCACGGCCACCTGCTGGCTCGCGGTCTGGTAGCGCACGCCACCACGATGACGCAGCGTCAATGCAACTGCCGCCACCACACCCACGGTGAGGATCAGCGCGGCGATCTCGAACGGCAGCAGGTAATCGGTGTACAGCGCGTGGCCCAGCCACGCCGTGTTGGAGAGGCCTGCCGCGGTGGCGGGATTCTCGCCCAGCACCGTGGCGTGCATCGCCCTCACGCCGATCAGGGCCAGCATCTCGCCCAGCATCACCAGCGCCACGATCAGGCCCACCGGCAGGAACTTGACGAAGCCCTCGCGCATCTTCTCCTGGTCGATGTCGAGCATCATCACCACGAACAGGAACAGCACCATGACCGCGCCGACGTAGACAACAATCAGCGCAATGGCCAGGAACTCGGCCTCGGCCAGCAGCCAGATGCAGGCCGAGCTGAAGAAGGTGAGCACCAGCGCGAGCACGGCATGCACCGAGTTGCGCAGGGTGATCACGGCCAGCGCCGAGGCCACCGTCACGGTCGCGAAGGCGTAGAAGCAGATGAGCTGGAACAACTGTGGATTGATCATGAGTGTCCCCTGCCCTCAGCGGTAAGCCGCGTCTTGCGCGCGGGCGGCAGCGATGTCGGCCTCGAAGCGGTCGCCGATGGCCAGCAGCTGCGGCTTGGTCACCACGTTCTCGCCACGCTGCTCGAAGTGGTACTCGTGGATGGAGGTCTCCACGATCGAATCGACCGGGCAGCTCTCCTCGCAGAAGCCGCAGAAGATGCACTTGAACAGGTCGATGTCGTAGCGCGTGGTGCGGCGCTGACCGTCGCTGGCGCGCGGTGCCGAGTCGATGGTGATCGCCAGCGCCGGGCACACCGCTTCGCACAGCTTGCAAGCGATGCAGCGCTCCTCGCCGTTCGGATAGCGGCGCAGCGCGTGCAGGCCGCGGAAGCGGTTCGACTTGGGGATGTGCTCCATCGGGTAGCGCATCGTGTACTTGGGCTTGAACATGTAACGCATGGTCAGGCCCATGCCCTTGATGAGCTCGATGAGCAGCAGGCTCTTGAAATAGTGGGTAATGCGGGACATGGCTTTCTTCAGACCCCCGTGCCGATGGTGACCCAGCCGAAATACTTCATGCAGCCGGCAACTAGGACCCACACGATGGTGATGGGAATGAACACCTTCCAGCCCAGCCGCATGATCTGGTCATAGCGGTAGCGCGGGAAGCTGGCGCGAAACCAGAGGAAGAAGAACGCGAAGATGAAGGCTTTGATGAACAGCCAGATGAAGCCGCCGTTCCAGATCCAGTTGACCCACGGCGACACGTCCGCGGTGATCACGCCCTGCAGCGGGCTCAGCCAGCCGCCCATGAACAGGATCGAGGCGAGGAAGCTCACCAGGATCATGTTCGCGTACTCGGCCAGGAAGAAGATCGCGAAGGCCGAGCCGGAATACTCCACGTGGAAGCCGGCCACGATCTCCGACTCGCCCTCGGCCACATCGAACGGCGCGCGGTTGGTCTCGGCCACACCGGAGATGAAGTAGATGACGAACACCGGCAGCAGCGGCCACATGAACCACTCGCCCATGCCCTTCGGACCGGACTGCGCATGCACGATGTCGGTCAGGTTGAGCGAACCGGCCAGCACCAGCACGCACACCAGGCACAGGCCCATCGCCAGTTCGTAGGAGATCACCTGCGCGGCCGAGCGCATCGCACCGAGCAGGGCGTAGCGCGAGTTGGAGGCCCAACCGGCCAGGATGATGCCGTACACGCCCAGCGAGGTCATCGCCAGCAGGTACAGCAAACCGGCGTTGACGTTGGCCAGCACCATCTTCTCGCCGAACGGGATCACCGACCACGCGGCCATCGCCGGCACCAGCGCCAGCATCGGCGCCAGGTAGTACAGGAACTTGTTCGCGTTGGTCGGCAGGATCACTTCCTTGATCAGCAGCTTGACCACGTCGGCGAAGGCCTGCAGCAGGCCCAGCGGACCGATTTTGTTCGGCCCCATGCGCACATGCATCCAGCCAATGACCTTGCGCTCCCAGTACACGAACATGGCCACCGCCAGGATCAACGGCACCGCGATGCACAGGATGTAGATGACCGGCCAGACGAGCTGGTTGAGGATCTGTTCGCCCATGGGCTTAAGCCTTGCTCAGGGTGAGGGACGCGCCGTAGGCCGGTAGCGTCGCGGTGAGATCGTGTGCCGCCTCGATCCACGCAGCGCCATCCGGCACCGCGCTATCGACCACCACCGGCAGCACGGCGTTGCCCAGACGCACCGAAGCGCCATCGACGACGCCTTGGCGGGCGGCCTCGTCCGCGTTCATGCGCACGGCCGGCGCACGGTTGAGCGGATGGGCGTTCAGCGCGGCGGCGCGGCGCAGCACCGCATCGACGCGATAGATCGGCCAGTCGGCCAAGCGGCTCAGCCCGACCGCCGCGGCGCGCGGCGCCAGGCCGTTCGCCGCAGCGGACGGACGCTCGACCATCCCCGCCCGCAGCCCGGCAAGGTCGTCGAACTCGAAGCCGGCAAACTGCATCAGTCCGCCGAGCGCCCGCAGCACGCGCCAGCCGGCGCGGGACTGGCCCGGCGCCTTGGCACCCGCCAGCTGCTGCTGGGCGACGCCATCCACATTCACCAGCGTGCCCTCCGATTCCGGCAGCAGGGCGATCGGCAGGATCACGTCGGCCACGTCACGCAGTGCCGGGCTCGCATAGGCGGCGAACGCCACCACGCTGTCGGCGGCCAGCAGCGCCTTGAGCGCAGCGTCGCCATCGGCGAAGTCGTGCGGCGGCTCCACGCCGTACAGCACGTAAGCCTTGCGAGGTTTGGCCAGCATCGCCTGCGCGTCGAGGCCGCCGTTGCCCGGCAGCACGCCGGCACGGCCGAGGCCGATCGCGTTGGCGCCCACCGGCAGTTCGTTGAGCGCAGCGCCGGTCGCTTCGGCAATGAAGCGTGCAATGGCGCGCAGCCAGGAGGCCTGCGGGTGGGTCACCGCCAGCTCGCCCAGCACGATCACTGCGCTGCCGCTCTTGAGCGCAGCCACCGCATCGGCATCGCCCTGGTCCGACGAAGCGCCGCCCACGGCGTCGGCGAGCGCCGCCGGCGCCGAGGCACCCGCCGCCACGGCCGCATGGGCCAGCGACAACAAGGCATCGACCATTGCGTGGGGAGCGACTACGGCTTCACCAGCCAGCCGGTAGTTGAAGTCGAATGCAGCCGGGTTGACCGTGTAGACCTTCGCGCCCTTCTTCACCGCCTGATGCAGGCGATGGTTGAGCAGCGGCATCTCGTGACGCAGGTTGGAACCGACCAGCAGCGCCGCGCGCACCTTGGTCACGTCGGCCACCGGCATGGCGAACGCCGTCGCCACCGCCGCGTCGGCGAAATCGAGCTGACGCAGGCGGTGGTCGACGTGGGCGCTGCCCAGGCCGCGCGCCAGGCGCACCAGCAAGTCACCCTCTTCATTGGTGGTGGACGGATGGGCCAGCACGCCCAGCTCGCCGCCCGGCACCTTGCGCAGTGCCTCGGCAGCGAACGACAGTGCGTCGTCCCAGGTGGTCGCCTGCCACTGGCCGTTGCGCTTCACTTCCGGCGCGCTGATGCGGTCGGCGGCATACAGACCCTGGTAACTGTAGCGATCGCGGTCGGACAGCCAGCACTCGTTGATCGATTCGTTGTCGCGCGGCACCGTGCGCAGCACTTCGCCGCGGCGCGTGTGCAGCCACAGGTTGGAACCGAGCGCGTCGTGGTAGCCGATCGACGGCTTGGCCACCAGCTCCCAGGCGCGCGCCTTGAACTGGAACGGCTTGTTGGTCAGCGCACCGACCGGGCAGACGTCGATGATGTTGCCCGACAGCTCGGTCTCCACCGTCTTGCCGATGTAGGTGCCGATCTGCAGGTTCTCGCCGCGGTTCATGCCGCCGAGCTCGTAGGTGCCGGCGATCTCGCTGGTGAAGCGCACGCAGCGGGTGCACTGGATGCAGCGCGTCATCTCGGTGGCGACCAGCGGACCGATGTTCTCGTCGGCCACGGTGCGCTTGCGCTCGGTGTAGCGCGACACGCTGCGGCCGTAACCCATCGCCACGTCCTGCAACTCGCACTCGCCACCCTGGTCGCAGATCGGGCAATCCAGCGGGTGGTTGATCAGAAGGAATTCCATCACGTCCTTCTGGAACTTCAGCGCCTTGTCCGAGCGCGTCATCACCTTCATGCCCTCGGCCACCGGAGTGGCGCAGGCCGGCTGCGGCTTGGGCATCAGCTTGCCGCCCATCTCCACGTCGACCAGGCACATGCGGCAATTGGCGGCGATGGGAAGCTTGCGGTGGTAGCAGAAGCGCGGGATCGCCACACCGATGGCGTCGGCCGCCTCGATGATCATCGCGCCCTTGCGGATCTGGGTGGGCTTGCCGTCGATCTCGATATTGAGCAGATCGAGGGCGGGGGGCACTGGCTGCGCGCTCATCAGGCGGCGACTCCCTGGTTTGCTGCGGCAAGCTGGTCATCCACGATGGAGCGACCGTTGCGCACGAAGTATTCGAACTCGTCCCAGAAGTGGTGCAGGAAGCCCTGCACCGGCCAGGCGGCCGCTTCGCCGAAGGCGCAGATGGTGTGGCCTTCGATCTGCCCGGCGACCGCCTTCAGGCGATGCAGGTCGTCCTCGGTGCCCTTGCCTTCCACGATGCGGCTGAGCACGCGGTACATCCAGCCGGTGCCCTCGCGGCACGGCGTGCACTGGCCGCAGGACTCGGCGTAGTAGAAGCGTGCGATGCGATGGCAGGCCTTGACCATGCAGGTGGTCTCGTCCATCACGATCACCGCGCCGGAGCCCAGGCCCGAACCGGCCTTCTGCAGGCTGTCGTAGTCCATGGTGCACTCGGTGATCATCGCCGCCGGCAGCACCTTCATCGAGGAGCCGCCCGGAATGACCGCCTTGAGCTTGTTGCCGTTTCGCACGCCGCCAGCCATCGCCAGCAGGTCGTTGAACGAGGTGCCCAGGCGAATCTCGAAATTGCCGGGCTTGTTGACGTGGCCGGACACCGAGAACACCTTCGGGCCACCGTTGTTCGGCTTGCCAAGATTGAGGAACCACTCCGCGCCGTTGCGCAGGATTGCCGGCACCGACGCGTAGCTCTCGGTGTTGTTGATGGTGGTGGGCTTGCCGTACAGGCCGAAGTTGGCCGGGAACGGCGGCTTGAAGCGCGGCTGGCCCTTCTTGCCTTCCAACGACTCCATCAACGCGGTCTCTTCGCCGCAGATGTAGGCACCGGCGCCGAGCGCGGCATGGATGTCCACGTCGATGCCGGTGCCCTGGATGTTCTTGCCCAGCAGGCCGGCCGCGTACGCTTCCTTCAGCGCTTCCTCGAAGTGCTCGAACGGCTCGTGGTGGAACTCGCCGCGCAGGTAGTTGTAGGCCACCGTGCTGCCGGTCGCGTAGCAGGCGATCGCCATGCCCTCGATCACCGCATGCGGGTTGAAGCGCAGGATGTCGCGGTCTTTGGCGGTGCCCGGCTCGGACTCGTCCGAGTTGCACAGGATGTACTTCTGCATGTCGCCCTTGGGCATGAAGGACCACTTCAGGCCGGTCGGGAAGCCTGCGCCGCCGCGGCCGCGCAGGTTGGACTTCTTCACTTCCTCGACGATCGAGGCCGGGTCCGGCTTCTCGGCGAGGATCTTCCTCCACGCCTTGTAGCCGTCCATCTGGACATAGCTGTCCATCGACCACGGCGTGTCGAAATGCAGCGTGGTGTAGACAACCTGGTGTTCCTGCGGAGCGGGTCCGACTGCCATTACCGATGCCTCACTTGAGCCCGTCGAGGATCTGGTCGATCGATTCGATCGTCAGAAACTCGTGATAGTGGCCGTTGACGGTCATCGCCGGCGCGCGCACGCACGCAGCGATGCATTCCTCTTCCTTCTTCAGGTAGACGCGTCCGTCCGGCGTGCTTTCGCCCAGCTTGATGCCGAGCTTCTCCTCGCAATGCCGCACCAGGTCCTCGGCGCCGTTGAGCCAGCACGAGATGTTGGTGCAGATCGCCACGTTGTTGCGGCCCACCGGCTTGGTCTCGAGCATCGAGTAGAAGCTCGCCACCTCGTAGGCCCACACGGCAGGCAGGTCGA
This sequence comes from Dyella ginsengisoli, assembly GCF_044904665.1. NCBI lineage: Bacteria > Pseudomonadati > Pseudomonadota > Gammaproteobacteria > Lysobacterales > Rhodanobacteraceae > Dyella > Dyella ginsengisoli. The sequence goes on along the minus strand of NZ_JADIKM010000003.1, from coordinate 243,789 downwards.
GGTACTTCGCCACCGCGGTGATCAACTCATCGGTGAGGAACCCGTGGTTCTGCTCCTGCGCCGCGAACAGCGCCTGGATCAGCGCCGAGCGCTTGCGATCCGGCGGGAACTTGGCCACCCACGCATCGATGTGATGGCGGGTGTGGTCGTTGAGTACGACGAGCGGGTCGACGTTCCTGACCTGGTCGTAATGTCCGGTGGCTTTCATGGGAATCTTTTCCTCCGGCTCAGCGATCGACTTCGCCGAACACGAGGTCGTAGGTACCGATCATCGCCACCACGTCGGCCAGCATGTGGCCGCTCACGATGGGATCGATCGACGAAAGGTGCGCAAAGCCCGGCGCACGCAGATGCACGCGGAACGGCTTGTTGGCGCCGTCGGAGACCAGGTAGCAGCCGAACTCGCCCTTGGGCGCCTCGACCGCGCAGTAGGTCTCGCCGGCCGGTACGCCGTAGCCTTCGGTGAACAGCTTGAAGTGATGGATGAGGGCTTCCATGTCCTCCTTCATCTCTTCGCGCGAGGGCGGCGCGACCTTGAAGTTCTTCAGCATCACCGGGCCGGGATTGGCGCGCAGCCACTTCACGCACTGCTGGATGATGCGGTTGGACTGGCGCATCTCTTCCACGCGCACCAGGTAGCGGTCGTAGCAGTCGCCGTTGACGCCGACCGGGATGTCGAAATCCATCTGTGCGTACTTGGCGTAGGGCTGTTTCTTGCGCAGGTCCCAGGCCACGCCGGAGCCGCGCAGCATCGCACCGGTCATGCCCCACTGCTGGGCCAGCTCCGGGCTGATCACGCCGATGCCGACGGTGCGCTGCTTCCAGATGCGGTTGTTGGTGAGCAGCTCCTCGTACTCGTCGACCTTGGACGGGAAGTCCGCGGTGAACGCGTCGAGGAAGTCGAGCATCGAGCCTTCGCGCCAGCTGTTCAGGCGCTTGAGGTCGGCGCCCTTGTGCCAGGGCGACTCGCGGTACTGCGGCATCTGCGCCGGCAGGTCGCGGTAGACGCCGCCGGGACGGTAGTAGGTGGCGTGCATGCGCGCGCCGGAGACCGCCTCGTAGCAGTCCATCAGCTCTTCGCGCTCGCGGAAGGCGTACAGGAACACCGCCATGGCGCCGAGGTCGAGCGCGTTCGAGCCGATCCACATCAGGTGGTTCAGGATGCGGGTGATCTCGTCGAACATGGTGCGGATGTACTGCGCGCGCTCCGGCGCCTCGATCCCCAGCAGCGTCTCGATGGCACGCACGTAGGCGTGCTCGTTGCACATCATCGACACGTAGTCCAGGCGGTCCATGTAACCGATCGACTGGTTGAACGGCTTGGACTCGGCCAGCTTCTCGGTGCCACGGTGCAGCAGACCCACGTGCGGGTCGGCGCGCACGATGGTCTCGCCGTCCATCTCCAGCACCAGGCGCAGCACGCCGTGCGCGGCCGGATGCTGCGGGCCGAAGTTCATCGTGTAGTTGCGGATTTCCTGGGCCATTCTCAGTTCTCCCGCCAGTGGTCGGCGGCTTCGGCCTTGGCCTGCAGCAGGTCGGCGTCATCGCGGATGGTGCGCGGCACCAGCACGCGCGGCTCGATCGATACCGGTTCGTAGATCACGCGCTTCTGGTCGGGGTCGTAGCGCACCTCGACGTTGCCGATCAGCGGGAAATCCTTGCGGAACGGATGGCCGACGAAGCCGTAGTCGGTGAGGATGCGGCGCAGGTCCGGATGCCCGTCGAACAGAATGCCGTACATGTCGAACGCCTCGCGTTCGAACCAGTTCACACCCGGCCATACGCCAGTCAGCGAGGGCACCATTGGCAAGGTGTCGTCTTCGGCAAACACGCGCAGGCGCAGGCGCTGGTTGTGCTCGATCGACAGCAGGTGGATCACCGCCGCAAACCGGCGCGGATCGCGCCCGGGATGCGGGCGGCCGGCCCAGCTGAAGCGGCCCATCGCCTCGCCTTCCACGCCGCGCGAGAAACCGTCGCCGGCGGCGGTGTTGGTTTCCCACTCGGTCTGGCCGTAGCCGAGGTAGTCGATGCCGCACAGATCGATCAGCTCGCTGAAGCGGAACGACGGCTCGTCGCGCAAAGCGGTGGCCACGGCCAGCAGGTCGGCCGCGCGGACTTCGGCGGTCACTTCGCGACGTGCGACGCTGATCGAGAGCATGTCGCCGAAGCGGGCCGTGAGGCGTCCGGCGAGCGAGGTGTCTTGCGTATCAGTCATGGGGCAAGCGCCTTCAGGAACGCGCGATGGTGCTGGTGCGGCGGATCTTCTTCTGCAGCTGCAGGATGCCGTGGATCAGCGCCTCGGCCGTCGGCGGGCAGCCGGGCACGTAGATATCCACCGGCACGATGCGATCGCAGCCGCGCACCACCGAGTACGAGTAGTGGTAGTAGCCGCCGCCGTTGGCGCAGCTGCCCATCGAGATCACCCACTTCGGATCGGGCATCTGGTCGTAGACCTTGCGCAGCGCCGGGGCCATCTTGTTGACCAGGGTGCCGGCGACGATCATCACGTCGCTCTGGCGCGGGCTGGGGCGGAAGATCACGCCGTAGCGGTCCAGGTCCAGACGCGCGGCACCGGCGTGCATCATTTCCACCGCGCAGCAGGCCAGGCCGAAAGTCATCGGCCACATCGAGCCGGTTCGCGCCCAGTTCATCAGCGCGTCGACCGAGGTGGTGGCGAAGCCGCGCTGCACGATCGGGTTGTCGCCGGCCGGACGCAGGATGTCGTCCACCAGGTTCAGCGGCTGCGGGTTGTGCATCACCCGGTCGAGGGAAGACATCACTCCCATTCCAGTGCTCCCTTCTTCCAGACGTAGGCGAAGCCGATCACCAGCAGCAGCAGGAACAGCGCCATCTCGATCAGCGCGGTGAGGCCGATCGACTGGAACACCACCGCCCACGGAAACAGGAAGGCGATTTCCAGGTCGAAGATGATGAACAGGATCGCCAGCAGGTAGTAGCGCACGTCAAAGCGCATGCGGGCGTCCTCGAACGCTTCGAAGCCGCACTCGTAGGGCGCAAGCTTTTCCGCTTCGGGCCGGCGCGGGCCGGCGAGCAGACCGATGGCGAGCAGCACCAGGCCGAGGCCGGTGGCGACGCCGATGAACAGCAGGATGGGCCAGTATTCGGCGAGCACGATGCAACGTACCTCCGCGCCCGCGGGCGCATCAGTGACCGTGAGGAAGACGGTCCGGGAAGTGGCTTCAGCGAAAAGCGATGGCCGCGAGAGGCTCCATCACGATCACCCACGATCCATCGCAGGCGTCCGACCGGCCACGATCTGGTTCGGGGATCACACTATTGTATCAGTGCGGGCAGGTGACACGACAAGTATTCGGGTGCGGCAAATGACCGTGCATCAGCACAGCGCCGCGCCCCGCGGCGATCACATGGTGCTGGTTGCGCGATCGGAGGCGGTCATGCCGGCGAGCAGGTTTTCGATGCGCTGGCGCGCCACCTCGCCGTCACTGGACTCGTTGAAGTGCACGCCGATACCGGCGGGCCGGTTGCCTTGGGCACCGACCGGGCTGATCCACACCACCTTGCCCGCCACCGACATGCGCTCGCTTTCGTCGATCAGGCTGATCAGCAGCACAACTTCGTCACCCAGCGCGTAACGCTGGGTGGTCGCCGCAAACAGGCCGCCATTCTTGAGAAACGGCATGTACGCGCTGTAGAGCGACGGAATGTCCTTGATCTTCAGCGAGATGATGCCCTGGCGGGCGACGACCGGATTCATGCCTGCTCCTGGCGAACCATCCGCATGCGGGATGGATAGTGCATCGTAACGATGCCCGTCGACATGCGCAAAGCGCGCATGCCCGCTCAGTGCGGCAGTTCGCACCAGCCCCAGTGATCGAAGATCCACGGCGACGGCAGCCGCCCCTGCAGTTTGGCGAATCGCGGTTCGCCCGACTGCGCTGGCGAGGGCGGCAGCCAGTAGTCGCCATCGCCCGAGCGCACCCACGGCGCGCGCGACCATGGCCACACCCCGCCGCCCACGGCATCCGCGATGGTGAGTGTCAGGTACGGCCACGCTGGGCGTGACGGGTGCCAGGGCAGCGGCAGCCTGCCGCACGCCGCGGCCAGCGGTCGGTAGCGCTCGGCGCGCGCGGCGAGGCGCGCCATCCGCCCGGCGCTCAACGCAAGCTGGCTGGCGTGGCAGGCCAGCGCCTCGCACTTGCGTGCCTGCATCTCGGCGTCGACCGGCACGGCGAAGGCATCGTCCTCGACCAGCGGCGCACCGTGGACCCGATACAGCCACGTGGTCGCAGCCACGTGCCGGCCCAGCATGGCCAGCCGCATCAGGACGTGTGCCGCCGAATGGTCGGGATGACGATCCTGCAGCTCGGGCATCGCCACCAACGTCGGACTGAAGGTATCGAGCACCGCGCGCAGGGTCGTCAGCGACGCGGGAAGCTCCTGCTGCACGCGCCGCGTAAGCCCTTGATCGGGCCACCCCAGTGCGGTCGCCGTGTCCTCCTCCAGGCCGAGAACTCGCATTGCCGCACCGAGCTCGCGACGCCGTCGCGCGGCCCAGCGCGTGCGATCGACGGCGCCAATACGCACGCGCCGCTCCAGCCAGCGCTGCGGCCACGGATTGTTGTCGCCATCGCTCAGCAGCAACACGTGCACCGCGCCACCCGCGGCGAGCACGTGCTGGATCAGCAGGCCGGTGGCCAGCGTCTCGTCGTCGGGATGCGGTGCCACCACCAGCAGACGCGTCTGCGCGGAAAGGGACTGCAGCATGGGCGAGGCCAACCGGCTGGCGGTGCGGGCGCTCAGCGCCAGCGGGCCAGCAGCTCCAGCAGTGTCAGGTCGCCGCGCAACGGGCCGCGCAACGACTCGCGCGCACGGTTGGCGCTGGCGTACCAGTCCGCCAGCGCCGCCGGCTCGAGGGCACTGGCCAGCGGACCGGCCGCGCCGGAAAGTTTCGCTTTCGCTTCCTCGGCCACCGCCTGCGCGGCGAACCAGACCCGCTGCGCGGGTTCGCTGTCCAGCCAGCGGCGCACCACATCCATCGCCTCGCCGCGACCGGCGGCCAGTGCGGCGAGATCCTTGCGCACCTCGCGACGTCGATCGAGCGAGCCCTCCTGCGCCCAGCGCTGCGCCAGCCCGGGGTTGCCGCCCGCCGCCTGCAGCGCTGCGGCCGCGTCGGTCACGCCCTGCGATTCCAGCCAGGCCAGCGCCTGCTCGGCCGCCGGCAGGTGGAACTCGACACGCTGGCAGCGGCTGCGGATCGTCTGCGGCAGCCGCCACGGCGCGTCGGCGACCAGCACCAGCATGGTCTGCGCCGCCGGCTCCTCCAGCGTCTTCAGCAGCGCATTGGCGGCGGCCCCGTTGAGTGCATCGGCCGGATCGATGCTGGCGATCTGCCAGCCACCGAACTGGCTGGACATGGCCAACCGCGCCGACAGCTCGCGGATCTGGTCGATCACGATCTCGCTGCGCTGCACGCCGTCCTTGCGCAGGCCGTAGGTGAGCGTGACGCGATCTGGGTGGGTACCCGCGGCCTGCAACGCACAGCTGCGGCAGTGGCCGCAGGCCTCGCCATCGACCGGCTGCAGGCACAGCAGTCCACGCACGAAGCGCTCGGCAAAGGCGCGCTTGCCCAGGCCTTCCGGGCCACAGATCAGCAGCGCGTGCGGCATCGCCCCACGCGCGCGGCGCGCCTGCAGGCGCGCCCAGTGTTCATCCTGCCAGGGCATGCCGCTCATGCGGCGCGCTCCAGCAGCGGCGCCAGTGCGGCGATCGCCGCCGCCAGCACCTGCGCCGGCGTGCCGCCGGCATCGATCACGCGGAAACGCTGCGGCTCGGCATGCGCCCGCGCCCGGTACACGGTGCGCACGCGCTCGAAAAATGCATCCGCCTCCGCCTCGATACGATCGGCATCGCCGCGCCCGGCCGCGCGCGCGCGGCCATCGGCGACGGGGAGATCCAGCAGCAAGGTGAGATCGGGGATGACGCCCGCACACGCCCAGGCTTCCAGCGCCGCGATGCGCTCCATCGGCTGGCCGCGGCCACCGCCCTGGTAGGCATAGCTGGCGTCGGCGAAGCGGTCGCAAAGCACCCACTGCCCGGCATCCAGCGCCGGCGCGATGCGTTCGCGCACCAGTTGCGCACGCGAGGCGAACATCAGCAGCAGCTCGCTCTCCGCGCTCATGCCACGCATGGCCGGATCGAGCAGGATCTGCCGCAACGACTCGCCCAGCGGCGTGCCGCCGGGCTCGCGTGTCTGCAGCAGGTCGATGCCCTGCCCCACCAGGTGATCGCGCAGGCCGGCCAACAGGGTGCTCTTGCCTGCGCCTTCGCCGCCTTCGAGGCTGATGAACATGCCTCGCCTCATCGCTGGCACCGCTTGAGCTGGTAGCAGGCGACGTTGTGGTTGTGCTCGGCCAGCGTGCTGGCGAACACGTGCGTGCCGTCGCCGCGCGCCACGAAGTAGAGCTCGCTGCCCTGTGCAGGGTGCAGCGCCGCCTCGATCGCTGGCTTGCCCGGCAGGGCGATCGGCGTGGGCGGCAGGCCGGCGCGGGTGTAGGTGTTGTAGGGGGTGTCGGTGGTGAGGTCGCTGCGCCGGATGTTGCCCGCGTAGCTCGCCCCCATGCCGTAGATCACGCTCGGATCGGTCTGCAGCAGCATGTGGTTCTCCAGCCGGCGCACGAACACGCCGGCGATGCGCTTGCGCTCGTCGGCGCGACCGGTCTCCTTCTCCACGATGGAGGCCAGGATCAACGCATCGTACGGCGTCGCCAGCGGCAGGTCGCCGTCGCGGCCGGGCCACAGCGCATCGAGCGTCCTGCGCATGGCGGCGTGGGCGCGCCTGAGCAGGTCCAGATCGCTGTCGCCCTTCACGTAGGCATAGGTTTCGGGCAGGAAGCGCCCTTCCGGCGCCTCGCCCGGCGCGCCGATCCTCTGCATCAGTGCGGCGTTGTCCATGCCGGTGGTGAGGTGCTGCAGCTTGCCGGCCTTGTCGAGGGCGGCGCGCAGCTCGGCGAAGGTCCAGCCGTCGACGATGGTGAAGTCGTGCTGCAGCACGCGGCCGCTGGCCATGTCCTGGAGCAGCGCGCGCGGCGTGATGCCGGGCGGCAGCGCGTACTCGCCGGCATGCAGCTTGCCGGCCACCTGCATCCGCTCGGCCAGCGCGCGCCAGTACAGCGGCGGCGCATCGCTCAGCCCCTGCCCGCGCAGCTGCGCCACGATCTGCTTGAAGCCGCTGCCCTTGGCAATGTCGATCGAGCTGCCGGCCGCCTGCACCTGCAGTGGCGTGCGACTGAAGCGGTCCAGATCGTGCCACAGCCAGCCGGCACCGCCCGCGACAGCCAGCAGAACGATCACCACCAGCATGCGCCAGCGCGCACCGCCCCACATTCCACCACCACTCATGCCCGCACGACTCATGCCTGCTCCAACGGAAAACCCAGGTCGCGCCAATGCTGCTGAAGCGCGCGCGTCACCGGACCTGGGGCGAAGACCTTATCGCCGACGGCCTGAACCGGCAGGATGCCGCGGACGCTCGACGTGAGGAAGACCTCGCTCGCGTCGAGCAGCTCGTCCAGGCGCAGATCGCGCACCTGCGCACGAACCTGCGTCGCCAGCACTTCGGCCCGCGCCACGCCGGCCACGCCGCAGCGCTCCAGCGCCGGTGTCACCAGCGCGCCGTCGATCACCGCGAAGACGTTCGCCATCGTGGCGCAGATCACGCGGCCTGCCCCGTCCAGCAGCAGGCCTTCGGCGATCGCCGGATCGTTCCATTCGGCCCGCGCCAGCACCTGCTCCAGCCGATTGAGATGCTTGAGACCGGCCAGGCGCGGCTGTTCCGCCAGTCGCAGGGCGCAGACCCGGACGCGGATGCCTTCCGACGCGGCGCGTGCGTCCAGCGGCGGCATGGGAAAGGCCGCCACGATGCGCGTCGGCTGCTGGATTGCGGGCGGCGCGTAACCGCGCGCGCCCTCACCGCGCGTTACCGTGATGCGCACGACCGCCGCCTCCATGCCGCTGGCGACGGCCTGCAATTCGGTAGCGAGAAGGCGTGGATCAGGCGCCGGCAAGCCGAGGCGCGCGCAGCCCTCGGCCAGTCGCGCCATGTGGTGCGGCCACAGCGGAGCCACGCCGCCGACCACGCGCACCGTCTCGAACAGCCCGTCGCCGTAGAGCAGCCCACGATCGCGCGACGACAGCGTGGCGCCGGCTTGCCCGTTGATCAGCTCGCGCACGGCCATCAGCCGGCCACGCCCAGCGCCCGCAACAGGCCGCGTGCCTTCGCGCGCGTCTCGTCGAGCTCGTTCATCGCCACCGAGTCGGCCACGATACCGGCGCCCGCGCGCAGGCTGACGCTGGTGCCAATCTGGGTCAGCGTGCGGATGAGAATGTTGAGGTCCATGTCGCCATTGCGGTCGAGATAACCGAGCGCACCGGTGTAGGCACCGCGCGGGGCATCTTCGAGCGCGGCGATGATCTCCATGCAGCGCACCTTGGGGCAGCCGGTGATGGTGCCGCCGGGAAAGGTGGCGGCGATCAGCTGGCCCGGCGTCACCTCGGGCCGCAGCCGACCGCGCACGTTCGACACGATGTGGTGCACGTGGGTATAGCTCTCCACCACCATCAGCTCGTCGACCTCCACCGTACCGGGTACGCAGACGCGGCCGAGGTCGTTGCGCTCCAGGTCGATCAGCATGACGTGTTCGGCGCGCTCCTTCGGGTGCGCACTCAGCTCGCGGATGCGCGCCAGCTCGTCATCGCCGGCCACGCGCGGACGGGTGCCGGCGATCGGACGCGTCTGCGCCATGCCGCCACGCGATTCCACCAGCCGCTCCGGCGAGGAGCTGGCGACGGCCCAGCCCGACTGCTGCAGCAATCCGGCGAACGGCGCCGGATTGGCGCAGCGCAGCGCGTCATACAGCGCGACCGGCGGCGGAGCCTCGGCAAACTCGGCGCGCCACGCGCGCGACAGGTTGACCTGGAAAATGTCGCCCGCGCGCAGGTGCTCATGGATGCGTTCCACGCCGTCCAGAAAGCGCTCGGGCGGGTCTTCCAGCAGCGCGGTAGGGACAGCGAGCGGCGGCAGCGTGTCGACCCGGGCCAGATCCGCCTCCAGCTGATCGAGCAGATGTTCGCAGCCCGGTTCGGCCACCAGCACGGTATGGCCGGCAGCATGGTCGACGATGGCCGCCGCTGGACAGCGCAGCGCGCATGCCAGCGGCAGCGGATCGGGCGCTCGCAGCCGCAGGCGCGGCTCGATCTGGCCGACCAGCTCGTAGCTCAGGAACAGCAGCCAGCCGCCGTGGAATGGCAGCGTACCGGTCTCGTCACGCGCGGTGCGCACGGCGAGCCACTGCGCGTCCAGCACGTCGAGGAAGCGACCCTCGTGCACACGCCCGTCCTGGTCGCGCACCACGCCGTCGCCATGCACGGCCAGCGACTCGTGGCCGGCCATGAAAAGGATGTCGTAGCGCGACTGCGGCGTGCCGTGCACCACGCTCTGCAGCAAGCCTGGATAGCGCTGCGCAAATGCAGCGGCCGGCGCGAGCAGGTCGCGCCGGCCGCCAAGGATGCGGCGATGGCCGTCCATCCGCCGCTCAGAGGCGACGGAAGGCGAGCGTGCCGTTGGTGCCACCGAAACCGAACGAGTTGGAGATGGCCACGTCGAGCCTGGCCTGCTCGGCCCGGTTAGCGACCAGATCCATCCCGAGAGCGGCGACTTCCGGATCGACCTCATTCAGGTTCATGGTCGGCGGCATCACGCCATCGCGCAGCGCCATGATCGAGAAGATCGCCTCCACGCCGCCGGCGGCACCGAGCAGGTGACCGGTGACCGACTTGGTGGAGCTGACTGCGAATTGACCCTTCTTCGTGGCGTGCTCGCCGAACACATTGCGGATGGCCCTGGCCTCGCCGAGGTCACCCACCGGCGTGGAGGTGCCGTGCGCGTTGACGTACTGAACCTCTTCCGGCTTCAGGCCGGCATCGCGCAGCGCGTTGCGCATGGCCAGTTCCGCGCCGTCGCCGCTCGGCGCCGTGATGTGGTACGCGTCGCCACTCATGCCGAAGCCGATGATCTCGGCAAGAATGTTGGCGCCACGCGCCTTGGCGAACTCGTACTCTTCCAGCATCAGCATTCCGGCGCCGTTGGAGAGCAGGAAGCCGTCGCGGCCGACATCCCACGGACGGCTGGCATGCTTCGGATCGTCATTGCGTGTGGACATCGCCTTGGCCGAGCAGAAACCCGCCATTGCCGTGGGCGTGGTGGCGAACTCGGCGCCGCCCGCCAGCATGGCATCGGCATCGCCGTACTGGATCAGGCGCATCGCCATGCCGATGTTGTGCGCAGCCGTGGTGCAGGCGGAGACCAGCGCGATGTTCGGCCCCTTCAGGCCGTGGTAGATCGAAAGATTGCCCGCGACCATGTTGATGATCGAGCTGGGCACGTAGAACGGCGAGACCTTGCGCGGGCCCTTCTCGGCCAGCTCGAGCGTGGTCGACTCGATCGTGTGCAGGCCGCCGATGCCGGCGCCGGCAGCAATGCCGATGCGACCGGCGTTCTCATCCGTCACCACGATGCCGGACTGGCGGAATGCATGCGTGCCGGCAACGATGCCGTAGTGGATGAACGGATCCATCCGCTTGAAGTCCTTGCCGATCGAACGCTGCTCATCCGCAGGCACATCGGTGCCCTGGAAATAGGCGGCGACGGGATCGAAATCGCCGACCTCGCCGGCAATGCGGGTCGCGTAGGCGCTGGCATCGAACGCCGTGACCGGGCCGATGCCGCTGTTGCCCTCCAGGACGTTTTTCCAGGCGCTGGCAATGTCGTTGCCCACCGGCGAGATGATGCCCATGCCAGTGACTACCACGCGTCGCTTGCTCATGCTCTTGAGTTCCTTGGTGATGCGATTTGTTGCCCGTCGCTGCGGAAGATCCGGACGAAGGACGCGCCGCGAAACCCACGTGCGCCGGGCGCACACCATACGGGATCGGACGTTGCAGATTGCAGAAACGAAAACTGCGCCAAGATGGCGCAGCTCTCGCTATCGGTTCGCGGCGGAACAGGCACCCGAGGGCACCTGCATGCCGCGACGCGATCACTCCTTGGAGTGGGCCTTGATGTAATCGACGGCCTGCTGCACGGTGGTGATCTTCTCGGCTTCCTCGTCCGGGATCTCGGTCTCGAACTCTTCTTCCAGAGCCATCACCAGCTCGACCGTGTCCAGCGAATCTGCGCCCAGATCGTCCACGAACGAAGCGTTCGCCGTGACTTCATCTTCCTTCACGCCCAGCTGCTCGATGACGATTTTCTTGACGCGTTCTTCGATGGTGCTCATGTTGCCAAACCTCCCAAGGAGAAAATTTTCATGCTGCGCCGGCGGGTTCCGGCATAAGCCTGCGGGTCGCGTGCCCGGAGGGCGTGCCACGTACCGCTGACGGTGGAGCCACGCAGGCCTCGGGGCCGGCGCGAAGGGGGCATTGTCGCCTAAAACGGGTCTGGTGGCGACAAGGGACCCAATACGGGGCGGCGCCATGCGCCGCCGTGATCACGGCATGTACATGCCGCCATTGACGTGCAGCGTCTCGCCGGTGATGTAGGCCGCCGCCGGCGACGCCAGGAAGCCCACCGCCTTGGCGATGTCGCTCGCCTCACCCAGGTGGCCCAGCGCGATCTGGCCGAGCAGGCCGCTGCGCTGTTCCTCGCTGAGCGCGCGCGTCATGTCGGTATCGATGAAGCCCGGCGCCACCACGTTCACCGTGATGCCGCGGCTGCCGATCTCGCGCGCCAGAGACTTGGAGAACGCGATGATGCCGGCCTTGGCCGCAGCGTAGTTGGACTGGCCCGGGTTGCCGGTGACGCCGACCACCGAGGCGATCGAGATGATGCGGCCCTTGCGCGCCTTCATCATGCCGCGCATCACCGCCTTGGAGGTGCGATAGACCGAGGTGAGATTGGTGTCGAGGATGGCCTGCCAGTCCTCGTCCTTCATGCGCATCAGCAGCTGGTCGCGGGTGATGCCGGCATTGTTGACGAGGATGGAGACGGCACCGAATTCCTTGGTGATGCCGTCGATCAATCCGTCGACGGCGGCGCCGTCGGTGACATCGAGCTTGCGTCCATGGCCGCCGCGCGGCGCCAGCCGCTCGCCGATCGCGGTCGCGCCGCTGTCGCTGGTCGCGGTGCCGATCACGGTGGCGCCCATCGCGGCCAGTTCGTCGGCAATCGCCGCGCCGATGCCGCGGCTCGCACCGGTGACCAGCGCGACCTCACCCTTGAGTACGTCGTTCATGCACAAATCCCTGCAGTTCGAAATCGGTAAATTCTCAGACCCACTCGGTGCGGGCGGCCTCGAAGTCGCCCGGCGTACCGAGCGAGCGCGCCTCGATGGACTTGTCGATGCGCTTGACCAGTCCGGCCAGCACTTTGCCCGGACCGCACTCGGCGATGCGGGTGGCGCCACCGGCGACCAGCGCCTGCACGCAACCGGTCCAGCGCACCGGCAGGTAGAGCTGGCTGACCAGCGCCTCGCGGATCGACTCGACGCCGTCGTGGACGCGAGCGTCCACGTTCTGCACCACGGGAATCTTCGGCACGTGCCAGGCATACGCGGTCATCGCCTCGGCCAGCCGGTTGGCGGCCTCGCGCATCAGCGGCGTGTGCGAGGGCACGCTCACCGGCAGCTTCACCGCCTTGCGCACGCCGCGCTCGGCCAGCAGCGCCAGCGCCTTGTCCACCGCATCGGCATGGCCGCCGATCACCACCTGGCCCGGTGAATTGAAGTTGGCCGCGACCACCACGTGCACGCCGGAAGCGTCGCGACAGGCCTCCTCGACCACCGCATCCTCCGCGCCAAGCACGGCGGCCATCGCGCCCGAACCTTCCGGCGCCGCCTCCTGCATCGCCTGGCCACGGATGCGCACCAGGTGCGCAGCGTCACGCAGCGCGATCGCCTCGGCGGCGACCAGCGCGCTGTACTCGCCCAGGCTGTGGCCCGCCAACTGGGCCGGCACCGCGCCGCCCTGCGCGCGCCACAGGCGCCACACCGCCACGCTGGCGGCCAGCAGTGCCGGCTGGGTGTATTCGGTGCGGTTGAGCTGCTGCTCCGGACCCTGCTGGCTGAGCGCCCACAGGTCGACGCCCGCACCGTCCGACGCTTCATCGAACGCGGCCTTCACCTCCGGGTGCAACTCGGCCAGCTCGGCCAGCATGCCGACGGACTGGGAGCCCTGACCGGGAAAGACGAAGGCCAGCGAGGAAACAGGTGCAGTCATGAAGGCAAAACCCGGCGTGGTAAAACCGGCATGGTGCCAGCAATCGATGACGTACGCAGCCGTATCGCGAAGTTTCGTGCCATAGAACGCAGATGCCGCCCCGAGGGGCGGCATCCGGCGTGGTGCACAACAAGATCGATCAGTAGCGCAGCAGCGCCGACGCCCAGGTGAATCCGCCGCCGAAGGCTTCCAGCAGCAGGGTCTGTCCGCGCTGCACCTTGCCCGAGCGCACCGCGTAGTCCAGCGCCAGCGGCACCGAGCCCGAAGAGGTGTTGGCGTGCTTGTCGACCGTGACCACCACCCGTTCCATCGACATCTTCAGCCGCTTGGCCGTGGCCTCGATGATGCGCAGGTTGGCCTGGTGCGGAATCAGCCAGTCGATATCCGACTCCTGCATGCCGGCGGCCTGCAGCGTCTCGTCGACCAGCGAGTCCAGCGTTTTCACCGCCACCTTGAACACTTCGCGACCGGACATGCGGATGCGCACGCCATGATTCGGCTCATCGGTGAAGCCGGCGGACACGCCGACCGGGTTGTACAGCAGATCCTTGTGGCCACCGTCCGCGTGCAGGCAGGTGGCATAGATGCCCGGCTCGCTCGACGCTTCCAGCACCACCGCACCAGCGCCATCGCCGAACAGCACGCAGGTCTCGCGCTCGGTCCAGTCGACCATGCGCGTGAGCGTTTCGGCGCCGATCACCAGCACTTTCTTCGACTGCCCGCACTTGATGAACTTGTCGGCAATGCCCAGCGCGTACATGAAGCCCGAGCAGGCCGCGTTCACATCGAATGCGGCGCAGCCGTTGGCGCCGATGCGGTGCTGCACCAGGCAGGCGGTGGACGGAAAGATGATGTCCGGCGTGGTCGTGCCCAGCACGATCAGGTCCAGCTCGGACGCCTTGACGCCGGCCGCCTCCAGCGCACGCTGCGCTGCGGTCACGGCGAGATCGGCGGTGGTTTCGCCCTCGGCGACCACGTGCCGCTCGCGGATGCCGGTGCGCGACTGGATCCACTCGTCGCTGGTGTCGACGATCTTCTCGAGGTCGGCATTGGTGAGGACGCGATCCGGCAATGCGCTGCCGGTGCCGGTGATGCGGGAAAAGATCGGGGTCATTCAACTATCCATTCGCACGGTCGCTCGGGGCGTCCGCCGCTTCCACGCCAGAGGTGGAGAAGGCCGCACCGGAACCGACAAAGTACGTTCGCCTGTGCACAAAAGCAAAGCGGCGCGTTACCGCGCCGCTTTGCCAACGGAATCCCGCAAGGGACCGATCAATCCTCTTCGACGGCCGCCACGGCGGTCTCGATGACCTTCTTGCCGCGGTAGTAACCGTCGGCGGTCACGTGGTGGCGCAGGTGCACCTCACCGCTGGTCGGGTCGGTCGACAGCTGCACGGTCTTCAGCTTGTCGTGCGAACGACGCATGCCGCGGGTGGACGGGGTCTTGCGGCTCTTGGCAACGGCCATGGCGGATCTCCAACGTAATCGCTTGTTTCGAGCGGGTTATTTCTTGAGTTCGCGCAACACCGCGAACGGGTTATCGGTACGTCCCTCGTCGGCACTCTCGTCCGCCGGCGGGCTTGTCACTTCTTCGGGCAGCTGGCTGTCCGGATTGACCGGGACCAGCGGCAGCGCCAACAACAGTTCGTCCTCGATGACATCGGCCAGCACCAGCTTGCCGTCGTCCTCCACCAGCAGCGGCTCGCAGTCGGGCGACAGCCCCGACTCCTCGCGCTCCGACCGGATCAGGCCGAGCCGATTGCGCACCGATACCGGCAGCACGAACGGCTCCAGCGAACGCTGGCAGGTCACGCTCAGCGGCGCATCGGCACGTACATCGAGATACGCCATGCCCAGCTCGTCGCGACCGAACTCCAGCTCGAACCCGATCTCCCCGTCGCTGCCTGCCAGCATCCCGCACAGGCGGGGCATCGAGGCCACAGGAAGCGTTCCGACGAAGGAACGCCGCGCCGAGACCATGCGCCAAGCGTCCACGGACTCTGGCAGTGTCACGGACATAATCGCGAAATTATGGGTTTGCTCACGCCTCAAGTCAACCACGGAGCGGCGACGCGCACTCCTGAGCATCCCACAGGCGCACTTTGCCTGCGCCGCCCCGCTTGCGGCAGACTGGCTGTCCGACGATTTCCGGCGAATCCAGCCCTGTGACTCCCCAGATGATGATAGCCGGCGGCGCGGCCCTGTTCGGGCTGCTGGTCGTGCTGGTCGCCGTGATCCTCAACCAGCGCAAGCGCGAATGGCGACGCAACGCCAGCCTGCAGACCCTACTGGATCTGGCCGACCGGCTGGAGGGGGATCTGAAGACCTGCCGCACCGGCCTGCAGCAGGCGCACGCGGTGATGTCAGTCAATCCGGACACGCCACAGGCCAGCGAGAAGGATGCGCGCCAGGCGATCGACGCCGGCCTGCGCGCCCTGCTGCAGCAGCGCCTGTGGATTCGCGACTGCTCCGCCTGGGCCAGCCAGCAGGAACTCGATGCCACGGCGCAGTCGATGCGCGACACGCGTGACCGCCTGAAGCCGCTGCTGACGGCACTCAACCAGGCCCAGCACGATCTGGACAACGCCATGCGCGACCACATCCATCGCGGTCCCGGCGCATGACGGTGCCGATCGTGCTCGGCTCGACCTCGCGCTATCGCGCAGAGCTGCTGCGCCGTCTGCTGGCGGACTTCACCCAGGCCGCGCCGGGCGTCGACGAGGCGGCACTGCCCGACGAGGCACCGGCCGGACGAGCGCTGCGGCTGGCGATCGCCAAGGCCGAGGCGGTGGCGCAGACCCACCCGCAGGCGCTGGTGATCGGCTCGGACCAGGTGGCCGAACTCGGCGGCCACGTGCTGGACAAGCCCGGCACAGCGGAGCGCGCGCGTCAGCAACTGCGCGCCAGCAGCGGCCACGCGGTGCATTTCCACACGGCACTGTGCCTGCTGGATGCGCGCACCGGCGCCAGGCGCACCCACGTCGACCTTACCCGGGCCGTCTTCCGTGCCCTCGATGACGGCGAGATTGCCCGTTATGTCGAACGCGAACAGCCGCTGGACTGTGCCGGCAGCTTCAAGTGCGAGGCACTCGGCATCAGTCTGTTCGAGCGCATCGAGACGGACGACCCCAGCGCACTGATCGGCCTGCCGTTGATCGCCCTGGCGCGACTGCTGCGCGCCGCCGGACACGCGATTCCCTGAGCAGGTTCGATCAGCGCGCCATATCGGCCGCATGCGCTGCGCGCCAGAGCGGACAGGCCTCGCGCTCAACCGGCGAGGCCGGCAGCACGGAAGGTGCCACCAACGGCACCCGCCCGCGATAGAAAGCGAAGCGCTTGCGACCGCCGTAGAGATCCAGCCGTCCCGCCGGTTGCGGCGCATCGATGCGTCGGCACAGCGTGCCCTGCCAGACCAGCCGCTCGCGCTCGCTCTGCGCGGTTTCCTCCACCACCAGCAGCATGGGCTGGCCCGCGTGCGCGGCGCGCAGTGCCGCCTCGTCGCGCTGCCAGATCGCCAGCTGCGGTGCGCGGCCGTGCTTGATGTTCAGGGGGCTGTCCAAGCTGTAAACCGGCCGACGGTCATCCGGACGATCGCCACCGAGCGCGAAATCCAGTTCGGCCGCGAGCACAAAATTATCGGCGACCAGCACCGCATCGTCGGCACGCGCAGCGGTGACTTGCAGCGCCGCCTCGCGCCATCCGACGAAGGCATATGGAAAAGCCTTCAGCCCGGCCAGGCGGGTCGCCCCACCCGGCGAGGCCGCCAGTGCGAGGTACGCCAGCCCCAGCATCTGCCCCGCGACAGCCAGGCCCAGCGCCGCCATCAACCAGCGGCGGCCGGCTCGGGCACTCTGCCCGGCCCATAACAACGCAGGCAATACGGCGAGCAGCGGCAGATATCCCGGCAACGGCCAGTGCGCGCGAAAGCGCAGGTCGTCCGCAAACAAGCCCAGCACGAAATACAGCCCGAGGAACCCGACCGCCACGAACGCGATCACGTCCCACGGCGCTCCCTCGCGGCGGCGGCGCCACGCCTGCCACGCCGCCCACAGCAGCAGCGCATAAAGCAGCGGCGTGCAGGCCAGGGCCTGCTCCAGCGGCTGCACCAGCGCACTGGCGTGGAACTGCCAGGGATTGCGGTCGACCAGCTGGAAGGCGACCCCGGCACCACGTTGCTGCCAGTTGGACACCAGCAGCGGGATCAAGCCGAGCGACGCCACCGCCAGCGCCAGCCACAGACCGCGACGTCGCCACAGCGCGCGACCTCGCGGTGCAAAGGCAAGAAACAGCAGCCCCACCAGCATCGGCATGGCCGCGCGATAATGCGTCATCCACGCCAGCGCGAGCGCTCCGCCGAGCAGCAGCCAATCGCGCCATCGATCCGCGGCGGCCACGCGCTGCAGCGCGAGCACGGCCAGCATGATCGCCACCGTCAGCGGCACGTCCGGCACGGCAAGCACACCGAGCGTGCCGGCCAGCGGCAGCGCCAGAGACAGCAGGCCGGCCTGCCAGCCCGTGCGTGCATCGAACGCCTCGCGGGCGAAACACGCCACGATCCACGGCAGCGCCGCGCCCAGCAGCAGGAACGGCCAGCGCATGCCGAGCAGGCCGTGCCCCGCCACGGTTTCGCCGAGGCGGATCAGCCACGCGGTCAGCGGCGGCAGGTCGCTGTAGCCCCAGGCGAGGTGCCGGCTCTCCTGCCAGTAGAACGCCTCGTCGCTGAAAGGCGCGAGCGTCGCGGCGAGCGCGATCTTGACCAGCAGCAGTGCGACAAACGCCCCCAGGAATGCGGCTCGCCAGCGCGCGACGGGCGCGACTACACTGGATCGATCACGCATGCATCACGCTCCGGTGCGCCGCCAGGGAACTGCCTAACCACATGTCCGCCACTCCATTACGCGATGATCCCCTGCTGCGCCGGCTGGATGCGGCGCTGGCGCAGGTCAACCAGGTGCTGCTGGGCAAGCCGCGCCAGGTGAAGCTGGCGTTCGCCTGCCTGATCGCCGGCGGCCACCTGCTGCTGGAAGACGTGCCCGGCGTGGGCAAGACGACGCTGGCGCATGCGCTGGCCGCCACCTTCTCGCTCGACTTCCAGCGCGTGCAGTTCACCAGCGACCTGCTGCCGTCGGACATTATCGGGGTGAGCGTGTACGAGCGCGAGACGGCGCAGTTCCGCTTCCACCCCGGCCCGATCTTCGCCGGCCTGCTGCTCGCCGACGAGATCAACCGCGCCACGCCCAAGACGCAGAGCGCGTTGCTCGAAGCGATGGCCGAAGGCCAGGTGACCGTGGACGGCCAGACCCACGCGTTGCCGGTGCCGTTCTACGTGGTGGCCACGCAGAATCCGCTCGATCTAAACGGCACCTTCGCCCTGCCCGACTCGCAGCTGGACCGCTTCATGCTGCGCATCTCGTTGGGTTACCCCGATGCCGGCGCCGAGCGCGCCCTGCTCACCGGCAGCGATCGCCGCGGCTTGCTGGCCCAGCTGCAGCCGCAACTCGACGGCACCAGCCTGCTTGAACTGCAGCGGCGCGCGCAGGCGATCACCACCAGCCAGGCGCTGCTCGACTACCTGCAGGCGCTGCTCGCGGCCAGCCGCCGGCACACCGAGATCCGCGTGGGGCTGTCGCCGCGGGCCGGCCTCTCGCTGCTCGCCGCTGCGCGCAGCTGGGCGCTGCTCAGCGGTCGCAATCACGTGCTGCCGGAAGACCTGCAGGCCTTGTTCGTGCCGCTGGCCGGCCACCGGCTCGTGCCCAGCCGCGGCAGCAGCGGCGAGGCGCTCGCGCGCGAGCTGCTCGCCGAGGTGGCGGTGGACTGATGCCCGCTCCGCTGCAAGCCCTGCAGCGCTGGGCCGAACGGCGCCTGCCCGCGCTGACCCGTTATCGCCGCCCCGAGCCGCTGCCGATCGAACTGCACCGCCGGCGCATCTACATCGTGCCGACCGGCTTCGGCCTGGGCTTCGGCATGCTGCTGCTGGTGATGCTGGTGGGCTCGCTCAACTACACCAACAACGCCGCCCTGCTGCTCACCTGCCTGCTCGGCGCAGCGAGCATGAGCTCGATGCTGCTGGCCTTTCGCGTGCTCGACGGCGTGACGCTCGTGCACATCCGCGCCGGCCATGCCGTTGCCGGCCAGCCGATCGACCTGCACCTCGGCTTCCGTGCCGCGCGGGCGCGCGAATCGGTGCGGGTGGATCTGGATGACGGCACCCAGGCCTTCGCCATCGGCGCCACCGGCGAGACCGAGGTGGCGTTCTCCATCGCCACCGAATTCCGCGGCTGGCAGCCGCTGCCGCGGCTGCGCGTGTGGAGCACCTGGCCGCTGGGCATGTTCCGCGCGTGGAGCTGGTTGTATCCGGAGCAGTCGGTGCTGGTGTGGCCGCGCCCGGAAGCGCGCGGCCCCGCCCCGCAGGCGCCGGACGAGGATCCCGCCCGCCGCCGCCTGCACCGCGGCGACGACCTCGCCGCCCTGCGCGACTATCGCGTGGGCGATCCGCAGCGGCACGTGGCGTGGAAGGCCAGCGCCCGCCACGAGGGCCTGCTGGTGAAGGACTTCGAGCAACCGCAGTCGCACGAGGAGTGGCGGCTGGACTGGCGCGAGCTCGGCCACCTAGACAGCGAATCGCGCATCGCGCGCCTCGCCCGCTGGGTCGGCGAGGCGCACGCCCAGCGCCGTCGCTACAGCCTGTGGCTGCCCACCCAGGAGATCGCCGCGGGCAGCGGCGCCGACCACTACGCGCGCTGCATGAGCGCATTGGCCCTGCTGCCGTGAGCTGGCTGGCGCGACTGCTGCGACGCCCGCTGGCGCCTGCACCGCTCGACCGGCGCAGCTTCGACTTCCTGGTGCTCACCATGCTCGGCGTGCTGGCGCTGCACGCGCCCCACCTGCCGTGGTGGCTCAGCGGTGGTCTCGGCGGCGTGCTGGCGCTGCGCTGGTGGCAACGTCGGAGGCAACCGGGCAAGGCGCCGGCGTGGCTGAAGCTGCCGCTGATCGCCCTGCTCACGCTGGCGATCTTGACCACCTACGGCACGGTGTTCGGGCGCGCGCCCGGCTCGGCGCTGGCGGTTGGCCTGCTGGTGCTCAAGCTGCTGGAAAGCGAGACGCCACGCGACGCGCGGGTCGGCATCGCCTTCGCCTGCTTCGCGCTGATGGCTGCGCTGCTGTTCGACCAGAGCCTGCTCATCACCATCGGCGTGGCGATCGGCCTGCTACCGGCGTTTGCCGCCCTGCGCGCACTGGAGCCCGCACAGGCATCGACCAGCCTGCCGCGTCAGCTGGTTCCGGGCCTGGTGCTGCTGGTGGCCTCGCTGCCACTGACGCTGTTCACCTTCGCATTGGTGCCGCGGCTGAGCTCGCCCCTGTGGGGTGCACCTCAGCGGGACGAGGCGCGCACCGGCCTGAGCAGCGAGATGTCGCCCGGTGCGATGACCGAACTGCTGATCGACGACAGCCCGGCCATGCGCGTCGCCTTCGATGGCTCTCTGCCGCCACCACGCGCATCGCTGTATTTTCGCGCCTACGTGATGTGGGACTACGACGGCAGCAGCTGGCACGCCGTGGACATCGCCAACCGTCCGGCCGATCCGGTGGAGCCTGCCGACTCGGTCGGCTACACCGTGACCCTGCTGCCGACCGGCCAGCGCGTGCTGCCCGCGCTCGACGTGCCGCTGCAGACCGTCGACGGCGCCGAGCTGCGGCGCGAGCGGATGCTGATGCGCGCGCAGCCGGTCAACGACACGCTCACTTACCATCTCACCTCGGCCCTGCACTATCGGCTGCAGCCCACGCTGGATCGCGGGCGACAGGCGGCGCTGCAGCTGCCGCAGGGCTTCAATCCCCGCACGCTGGAACTGGGCCGCCAATGGCATGCGCGCTACGGCAACGACACTGCCGCGATCGTGCGTGCCGCGCTGGACCTGTTCCACGACGGCGGTTTTAGCTACACGCTGGCGCCTGCACCGCTCGGTCGCGACGCCATGGACGACTTCCTGTTCTCCACGCACGAAGGCTTCTGCGAGTACTACGCCTCGGCCTTCACCGTGCTGATGCGCGCGGCAGGCGTGCCGGCGCGCGTGGTCACCGGTTACCAGGGTGGCTTCTGGAACAAGTTCGGCAACTACCTGCTGGTGCGCCAGTCCGACGCCCATGCCTGGAGCGAGGTGTGGGTGGCCGGGCGCGGCTGGGTGCGCGTCGATCCCACCGCGGCCGTGCGGCCCGAGCGGGTCAACCTCGGCGCCGCGGCGGCGGCCGGCGGGAGCGATCGTCCCTGGTACCAGGACGCCTGGCTGCAGGGGTTGCGCAACCGCTGGGACATCGTCAACCGCTGGTGGGACAAGGGCGTTATCGGCTTCGATGCGCTGCGCCAGCGCGGCCTGCTCACACCGTTCGGCGTGCAGGAGACCGATACGCAGATGCTGACCTTGCTGCTGGTGCTGGGCAGCGTGCTGTTCGCCTCGATCGGCCTGGCCTGGGCACTGGCGCGGCGGGCGCGCATCGACCCGGCACTGGCCGGCCTGCGACGACTGGAACGCCAGCTCGGCAAGGCGGGGGTCGTGCGTCGGCGCGGCGAGGGGCCGCAGCACTACCTGCGGCGTGCAGCACGCGCCCTGCCCGGGCAACGCGACACGCTGCTGCAGCTGATGGAGCAGTACCTGCAGCTGCGATACGGTGAAACCGAACCGGCCCGTGAATCGCTGCGGGCCTTTCAACGCGCGGCGCGGGATTTTCACGTGCCGCGCGTGGTCCAATGATGTCGACGCGATGGCGCGGCCATCGTCCTGAGCTGGAGAAACCCATGTCCGTCTACCGATCGATCACGCTGGCTTCGGCCGTCGCCCTGCTCGCCGCCTGCGCCACGGTACCCAAGCCACTGGAAGGCACCTATACCGACATCTCCACCACCAGCGCCCAGCAGGGTGGTGCCGGCGGCACCCGCGTGCGCTGGGGCGGCGAGATCATCAAGACCGAGCCGGGCGCGCAGGAGACCTGCTTCTACCTGCTGTCGCGCCCGCTCGACTCGCAGGCCCGCCCGCGCTCGGCCCGTAGCGACGACGACAAGGCGCAGGGCCGCTTCGTGGCGTGCCGCGCCGGCTTCTACGATCCGGAAGTATTCACCCGCGGGCGCGAGGTGACGGTCACCGGCACGCTGCACGGCATCGTGTCGCAGAAGGTGGGCGACTTCGACTACGCCTATCCGCGCGTGGAAGCGGACGTGGTGTACCTGTGGCCGCGCCGCCCGGCGGTGGTCAACTATCCGCCGGGCTTCTACGACCCGTTCTGGGGCCCGGGCTTCGGTCCCTGGGGACCGGGCTACTGGGGCAATCCCTACTGGTACCAGCCGCGCGTCATCGTGGTGCCGGCGCCGCCTCCGCCCCCGCCCAAGAAGTAAGCCCTGCAGACAGCAAAACGCCGGCGTCATGCCGGCGTTTTTTCATGCCCTGCCGAGAGTACTGATCAGCCGGGCGGCCAGGTCAGCTTGCGGCCCGCCAGCAGGTGCACGTGCAGGTGGTAAACAGTCTGCCCGCCGTGGGTATTGCAGTTGACGACCGTGCGGTAGCCATCCTCGGCAAAACCCTCCTGTTTGGCGTAGTTCGCGGCGGCCAGCAGCACCTTGCCGAGCAGGACCGCGTCCTCGGGCGTGGCGTCGTTGAGCGTGGCGATCGGCTTTTTCGGGATGAACAGCACGTGCACCGGCGCCTGCGGATTGAGGTCGCGGAAGGCGAGCACCTCATCGTCCTCGTAGACGATGTCGGCGGGAATCTCGCGCCGGATGATCTTGCCGAAAATGGTGTCGCCCATGGTGTGACTCCCGTTCGTTCAAAGCCGCAGCAACATGCCGTGCGCCCCGGGCGCCACCAGCCCGAAGCCGAATTTCTCGTAAAGCCGGTGAGCCGTGCCGTCGGCGATCAGGCCGACCATCGCGCGCGCCGGCGCACGTGCATGCACCTCGTCCATCAGCGCTTGCATGATGCGCCGCCCCAGCCCCTGGCCCTGCCACGCCGGCGCCACCGCGATGTCGACCACGAACAGGAACAGGAACAGGCCGCCGTCGCCCACCACGCGCCCCATGCCGACCAGCTCGCCCGCATGGCGCAGGCAGACCGAGCACCAGCTGGCCGGCAGGCCCAGCCGCGCACCCGCGGACGTCATCGCACTGAGCCCGGCGGCGCTGCGCAAGGCGAGGTATTCGTCCTCGCTGGGAATCGCCAGCGAAAGCTCGGGCGTCATCGGCTCACTCCAGCGTCTGCCGGCTGCCGAAGGCGTGCGCCAGCGTGCCGCGGTCGACGTACTCCAGCTCGCCGCCCAGCGGCACGCCGTGCGCCAGCCGGGTGGCGCGCACGCCGCCGGCGCGGGCGAGCTGGGCGAGATAGTGCGAGGTGGCCTCGCCCTCCACCGTCGGGCTGGTGGCGATGATCAGCTCCTCCACCTCACCCTCGGCCAACCGTTCGGTGAGCAGGTGCAGGCCCAGCTCGCGCGGGCCCAGTCCGTCCAGCGGCGACAACCGACCGAGCAGTACGAAGTACTGCCCGCGATAGCCGGTGGCCTGCTCGACCGCCGCAAGATCCGTGGGCGATTCCACCACGCACAGCACGTGGCGATCGCGGCTGGCGCTGGCACACAGCGGGCACACCGCATCCTCGCTGAAATTGCGGCAGCGGCTGCAGTTGCCGATGCGCTGCATCGCCTGCTCCAGCGCGCCGGCCAGCTTCAGGCCACGCTCGCGTTCGCGCTCGAGCAGGTGAAAGGCCATGCGCTGCGCACTCTTCGCACCCACGCCGGGCAGGCAGCGCAGCGCGTCGATCAACTCGGCAAGCAGGGGGGATGCGGATGACATGGGAGATTCGAGGAGTGAGTGGAGGGGAGTGAGAAGTGAGAGAAAAGCGGAGGATCGCCGATGACCGGACTTTCACTCCTCATTCCTCTTGACTCACTCCAGCCTTCAGAACGGCATCTTGAAGCCAGGCGGCAGGTTCATCCCGGCGGTGACGCCGCCGAGGCGATCCTTGCTGGCCGCCGCGACCTTGTTCACCGCGTCGTTCATCGCCGCGGCCACCAGGTCTTCGGCCATCTCCGGATCGTCGGCGAACAGCTGGCGGTCGATCTGCACGCGGCGCACTTCGTGCGCACCGGTCATCACCACGCTGACCAGGCCGCCGCCGGCGCTGCCGGTGACTTCCATCCGCGCCAGTTCTTCCTGCGCGCGCTTCATGTCTTCCTGCATGCGCTGGGCCTGCTGCATGAGCTGGCCGATCTGTCCTCTCATGGGTCTACTCCGGTGTGTGTTCAGCCCGACACGGGCTTGATGGATTGCGGTACGACGCGGGCGCCGAAGTCGCGCTTCAACGCCTGCACCAGGGGATCTTCCTCGATGGACCGCTCCGCGCGCGCCTGCGCGGCGTCGCGCGCCTCGGCCGCCCGCGCCGCCGGCGTATGGCTGGCCGCGCTGGCGTCGCTGACGAAGCGCAGCCGGATGCGCTCGCCCAGCGCCCGGCCGACCTGCTCTTCCATCTGGCTCACCATCGGCTCCACCGCCAGGTGCATGTGCGATTCCTGCAGCACCAGAGTCAGCGTCTGGCCATCGCGTTCGCGCAGGGCGGCATTCTGTGCCAGCTGGCCGAGCGGTCCGCGCAGGCCGGCCTGGTCGATCAGCGCGGCCCAGTCCGGCAGGCCGCGCGCGTCGAGCGGCACCGCGGCACGCGGCGGCGCTGCTGCTGGCGCGGGTACCGGTGCGATGACCGGGCGTTCGACCGGCGCGACCGGCGCTGCCGGGGACGCCGCCACCATCGCCGGCGGCGCGGCGGGCGGGCGTTCCATCGGCGGCCGCACCGTGCTGGACACCGAAGCCGCGGCCGGCGCCACGCGGGCCGGCACCGAACGCGCTGACGGTGCAGCGCCATCGGACGCGTCGCCGGGTCGGAACGCCAGCATGCGCAGCACGGCCATCTCGAAGCCGGTGCGCGCATCCGGGGCGAGCACGAGGTCGCGCCGGCCGGTGGTGGCGATCTGGTAGTACAGCTGCACGTCTTCCGGCGCGAACTGGGTCGCGAGTGCGGCCAGTTCCTCCGCGGCGCTGTCGTCGCCGGTTTCGGGCTGATAGCCCGGCACCAGTTGCATCAGCTGGATGCGGTGAAGCACGGCGGCGACGTCGTCGAGCACACCGCCGAAGTCGGGCGAGTAGGAGGCGATGCGCGCGCATTCGAGCATCAGCGCCTCGCCCTGCCCTGCCGCCAGCGCCTGCAGCAGGCCCAGCACCTGGCCGCGCGCCACGCTGCCGAGCATGGCGCGCACGTCGTCGGCCTTCAGTGCGCCGCCGCCGTAGGCGATCGCCTGATCGAGCAGCGACAGGCCGTCACGCAGCGAGCCGTCGGCGCCACGCGCGAGCTCGACGATGGCGGCGTCCTCGTAGGCGATGTTCTCGGCAGCGAGGATGTGCCGCATCTGCCCGGAGATCTGCTCCGGCAGCAGGCGTTTGAGATTGAACTTCAGGCAGCGCGACAACACCGTCACCGGCAGCTTCTGAGGGTCGGTGGTGGCGAGCAGGAACTTCACATGCGGCGGCGGTTCTTCCAGCGTCTTCAGCAGCGCGTTGAACGCCGGCTTGGACAGCATGTGCACCTCGTCCACCAGGTACACCTTGAAGCGGCCGCGCGACGGAGCGTACTGCGCGTTCTCGATCACCTCGCGCACGTCGTCCACGCCGGTGTTGCTGGCCGCGTCGATTTCCAGCAGGTCGACGAAGCGCCCCGCATCGACCGCCGTGCATACCGAGCACTCGCCGCACGGATCGGCCGACTCGCCGCGCTCGCAGTTGAGCGACTTGGCGAAGATGCGCGCGATCGTGGTCTTGCCCACGCCGCGCGTGCCGGTGAACAGGTAGGCGTGGTGCATGCGGCCGCTGTCCAGCGCGTTGGTCAGCGCGCGCACCACGTGCTCCTGCCCCACCAGCTCGGCGAACTTGCGGGGGCGCCACTTGCGCGCGAGGACCTGATAGGACATGCGTTAAAGCCTGCTCGTGACGTTCATGCGCCGGCCGCGGATGCGGGCCGCCGCCCGCTGCGGTGTCGATACCCGCTGCCGGCCACGACGGAGAACCGGCGCGACGAGCGATGGGTCGACTGATCTTGGGGCGAGTCCCGATTGTGCCAAGTCGACGCCGGCAAGTCAGCCGCCGTCATGGTCGCGGGATCGAAACCTGAGGAGCGCGCGGGCGCAGCGCGTGGCGCCGAAAAGGCGGCAGCCCCGCCAGCCACACCCCGGCACCCGAATCATCCACTACCGTTGCTTCCTTCCGGACCTGGCGGGGTTTGCGGACTATCGTCGCGGGGGGACCGACGGGGCCACCATAGACGTTCAGCACGATGGCCATGCGGCCAACGCAGACTTTCAAAAACTGGCGGAGAGAGAGGGATTCGAACCCTCGATACGGGGATAAGCCGTATACACACTTTCCAGGCGTGCTCCTTCAACCACTCGGACATCTCTCCGCAAAACACTTCCGACGCGCATCCTGCAGCGTCGTAACGCAGTCCGGACCGATGGCCCATTGTGCGCACCGGTCGGGTCGACCCGGCAAAGAGGCGGAAGGATAGCGGCAGGCCCTGAACGAGACAAGCGCGGCGACGTTCAGCCCGCGTCGGCGCGCACGGGCGGCGGGGTCGCCAGTGCGAGGCGCTCGCCGGCACGTGCCACGGCGTAGCCACGCGCGGCCAGCGCGTCGCCATCGGCGGCGCTGCCATAGTGGTAAAGCACCAGCCGGGCGCGCAGCGCGGCGTCGTATTCACGCTCGATGTCGTCGATGCCGGTGTGCGAGGGATTGCCAAGCACGCCGCAGTCGTGCGCCACGCGCGCGTCGCCGACGGCATGCAGCGCGAGTATCTCCGGGATCGGCCGGGTGTCACCGGTGTAGACGAAGCTGCCGCGCAGGGCCAGGCCGAACGAGGTGCCCGGCCGGTGGTGGCGCGTGCCGAACACGTCGAACCAGCAACCGTCCAGCCAGAAGCCGCGGGTGCACGGCACCAGCTGGAACGCCTCCCAGAAGTTCGCCCCACCCTCGGCCAGCGCGCCGGGATAGTCCGCCACACGCATCTGCAGCCACGGCAGCAGTTCGGCGTGCAGGAACACCCGCACGCGTCCGCGGCGTGCCGGATCGAACCACAGCTTGAAGAACAGTCGCTCCAGCCCCGCCACGTGGTCCATGTGCGTGTGCGTGATGTACAGCGCGGACGGGACCGCACCGTAGGCGGCGTGATAGCGGTCGAGCGTGTCGGGACCGCAGTCGATCAGCAGCAGCGGCTCGCCGTCGCGCTCCACTACCGCCGAGGACGAGCCCAGCTCCACCGCATGCGCCGCCCCCGTGCCGAGGAAATGCAGAGCCCAGCTCATGCGCCAAATGTCCGCTCGTAACCGCGCAGCACCGAGGCCCACACGCCGCTGTCGAACGCCTCCTCGCGACCTTCTGCAGCACCCAGCTTGATCAGCGAGCGGCGCAGGCGCTGCAGGTTGGCCAATCGCCAGCCGTCCGCCGGGGTGCGAAAGCGGCCGCGGTCGAAGTCGATCAGGTACAGGCCGGCCGGGGCAATCAGGATGTTGTGCGCATTGAGATCGGCGTGCCAGACACCTTCACGATGAAAGCGCGCGACCAGAGCGCCCACCTCCTCGGCCAGTTCGGCGCCGATGCCGGCCACGGTCATCCGCTCGGCCAGCGTTTCGGCGCGCGCGATCCGACGGGTGATCAGGTCCGCGCTGTACCACAGGCCGCGCCGGCGATAGCGCACCGCCACCGGCTCGGGTGCCGGCAGCCCGAGCCGGCACAGCGCCTGCAGCAGGCGGAACTCGGCGAAGCAGCGCGTGCGCGAGGCACCGGTCCACAGGTAGCGATCGCCCATCAGCACGGCCACCGCGCCACCGCGCCGGTAGTGACGCAGCACGCATTCGCCGGCGGGCGTGTCGATCACCGCCACGCCGCCGCGGCCACCGGGCTGCGCCTGCAGCACGCCGTGGCGGCGCCAGTGATCGGGGTCGAACCAGTCGTGGTCGACTTGTGGCGACACCCCGGGGTCGAACAGAATCACGCCTTCCGCGTTCCGGCGGAGCTGTTCCCGCACGATCGTGCCCGGCATGTCTGGCGCGCTGTCTGCATTCATGGCCCCGCTGATTCTATCCCATGCCGATGTCCGCTCCCGCCTCGATCTGCCTGTTGCGCACCTCCGCCATTGGCGACGTGACCCACGTCGTGCCGCTGGTGCGCACCCTGCAGCAGGCGCTGCCGGAAACCGCACTCACCTGGATCGTCGGCAAGCTGGAACGCCGCCTGGTGGGGGACCTGCCGGGCGTGCGCTTCGTCACCTTCGACAAGGGCGCAGGCCGCGCCGGCATCCGCGCGGTGCACACCGAGCTCAAGGGCGAGCGCTTCGACGCCCTGCTGCAGATGCAGGTAGCGCTGCGTTCCAACCTGCTCAGCCTCGGCATCCGTGCCGAGCGGCGCATCGGCTACGACCGCGCGCGCTCGAAGGACCTGCACAGCCTGGTGGTCAACGAACGCATCCCCGCACGCACCGGCGAGCACGTGCTCGATGCCATCGGCAGCTTCTGCGAGCCGCTGGGCCTGAAGCAGACCCAGGTGCGCTGGGACATTCCCATCCCCGATGCGGACCGCGAGTGGGCGCAGCAACAGCTGCCCGGCGAACGCCCCACGCTGCTGGTGAGCCCCACCTCCAGCCACGTGCTGCGCAACTGGCGTGCCGAACGTTACGCGGCGGTGATCGACCATGCGATGGCCAGAGGCTGGCGGGTGGCGCTGGTCGGCGGACCGTCCCACCAGGAACGCGCGATGGCCGACGCCGTGCTCGCGGCCGGCACGCATGCACCACTCGACCTCACCGGCAAGGACACGCTCAAGCGGGCGCTCGCGCTGTTCGCTCGCGCGCAGCTGCTGCTGACGCCGGACTCCGGCCCGATGCACATGGCCAATGCGGTGGGAACCAAGGTGCTTGGCCTGCATGCGGCCAGCAACCCGGATCGCTCCGGCCCCTACTCCGACCGCCGCTGGTGCGTGAACCGCTACGACGAGGCCGCGCGCACCTTCCGTGGCAAACCCGCCAGCGAGCTGCCCTGGGGCGCGAAGATCGAGAAACCAGGCGTGATGGACCTGATCACGGTGGACGACGTGATCGAACGCTTCGAGGCGGCCGCCAGCCATCTCGGCCTGTCCTGACCCATGCAGGAGTCCGCTCGCGGCGATGCCTTTCGCTTTGATATGGCATCAGAGCCAGAGCATCGCCCGCGAGCGGGCCCCCGCGTGATTCGAATCGATCAGACGGCGCGGTAATCCTGGTAGGACTTCTCTTCCACCAATTGCGAGCCGAGCTTGAGGTTGATCTCGCGCTTCACCGCGGCGCGCTCGTCGTTGCGGAAGTAGACCGCGCGGGCCAGCTCGATGAACTCGGCGTCGAACGCCTGCGCCTTTTCCTTCAGGCGGATGTAGTCCTCGATGTCCCACAGCGCCTGGTTCACCGCCAGCAGGCGGGCGCGTTCGTCGGCGATGTCGGTGTGCGAGGCCGGATGACCGGCCCAGGTGGCGTTGAGCAGGTCCAGCTCGGTGCGCACGTTGGCGAGCTTGGCCGGGTCGCGGATCTGCTGCGACTTGATCTCCAGGATGGTGATCTTGTCGATCAGCTCGCCGAAGGAAACGGGGGTCTGGATCAGGCTCATCGGAAACTCCGCAATCGTGCGGTGCGCCGGGCGGCGCACCGGGGAAATCAGCGCAACAGGATAGCCGGGCGCCGCGTCAGGCCGCGCCGTCCAGCACCGCGCCGCGGGCAACCAGCTCGCACACCGTGCGCACGTCGCCGTCCATCGCGCGGTCGCGGTGCATGAAGCCGATGTGCTGGCGCAGGCGTTCGTGCGCGCGGCGCACGGCGGCGCCGGCGTGGTAGTCGCCCACCTCGGCCAGCGCGGCGGTGAGCGCCTTCACCTCGTCGACGAACTGGGCGTGGTGCGGGCTGTCCTCGCGCGGCGCATTGGTGATCTTGGCGGCCAGCGCGCGCCAGTCGCCGCGGGCGGCCAAGCGGCGTGCGGCGTTGAGCATTTCCTGGCGGTAGTCCAGCGCCTGCGCCGCGGTGTACAGCTCCAGCGCCAGCACGTGGCCGAGGTCCTCGCACATGTCCAGCACGTGGCGCGCCTCGTTGGCACCCATCGACACGTGATCCTCGGCGTTGGCGCTGGTCGGCACCGAATACACGCTGGCCGGATGGGCGCGCGTGGCCAGGTCGTTCACCAGCGCCGCGGCGGTGTACTGCACGATCATGAAGCCCGAATCGGTGGCGTCCTCGTTGCCGGTGAGGAAGGCCGGCAGACCGTCGTTGGTGGCCGGGTCCACCAGCTTGTTGAGCCGGCGCTCGGAGATCGAGGCCAGTACCGGGATCGCCGCCTTCACGTAGCTCATCGCCAGCGCCAGCGGCATGCCGTGGAAGTGGCCGGCGGAGATCACCTGCTCCTCGATGAACTGCGCGGCGTCGTTGTCGGGGAAGATCAACGGGTTGTCGGTGACCGCGTTCAACTCGATGTCGAACACGCGGCAGGCCTGGGCCCAGGCGTCGCGCACCGCGCCGTGGACCTGTGGCATGCAGCGCAGGCTGTAGGCGTCCTGCGGCTGGTGCTTCTTGCCGCCCTTGAACGGCAGGAAGCGGTTGTAGAACGCCTCGCGGCCGTGGCGCTGGTTGGCCGGCACCCATTCCCAGCCGATGTCGAAGCTGAGCGCCTGGTCCTCCGGCGTGCTCCATGCATCGGAGGCCCACTGCCGGAAGCGCGGCACGAGGTGGTACGGGATGTCGACCAGGGTCGAGCCTTCCAGCAGATCCCGGACACGCGCAGCGGTCTCCACCTGCCCCGGATGCGGGCGCAGCGCGTGCACCTCTTCGCGCAGTGCGCCGCTGCGGCCGGCGAAGGCGTCCAGCGTCATCGCCGCGGCGAGGTCGGCGGTGTCGAGCAGGCGCTCCAGCGTGTCCAGCGCCAGCGCGCCAGTGGCCAGCATCTGCGCAGTGCCGTTGTTCAGCGCCAGGCCTTCCTTGAACGACAGCCGGATCGGCTCCAGCCCCGCGCGCTTGAGCGCCTCGGCGCCCGGCATGCGCTCGCCCTGGTAGAACGCCTCGCCGCCACCGAGCAACACGATCGCCAGGTGCGACAGCGGCGCCAGATCGCCGCTGGCGCCGACCGAGCCCTTCTCCGGCACCACCGGCACAATGCCTGCGTTGAGCATGGCGGTCAGCGCTTGAAGCGTGGAGACGCGGATGCCGGAATGACCGCGCATCAGCGTATTGATGCGGATCACCAGCATCGCCCGCACCACGTCCTCGGCGAACGGCCTGCCCACGCACACCGCGTGGGTGATGATCAGGTTGTGCTGCAGCTCGTCCAGCAGCGTGCCTTCCGGCTGGTGCGGATGGCCGCCCGGCAGCTCGTCGCGCAGGCGATGCGCGCCCAGCAGCTTGTCGGCGTTGGAGCCGAAGCCGGTGGTGACGCCGTAGGTCGGTTCGCCGCAGCTCACCTTTTCGGCGAGGAAATCCGCCGCGCGCTGTACGCGCGCAAGCTGGTTCGGATCCAGCTGCACGGACGCGCCGCCGCGGGCGACTGCGACCAGCTGCTTGCGGGTGAGGCTGTTGCCGTCCAGGGTGATGAAGTCGTGCGAAGTCACTCGATTCTCCGTGCAGGTGACCCGCGCTCGTGTCGCGAGGCCACTGGATATGGGGTGCGGTCGCGACCGGCACCGGACGTGAAAAGCCGCCGCGCGAACCACCTCGGGTGGTCGCAGCGACGGCGCATGCTCGGGGTTGCGATGATGGCGGGCAAGCTGCGCCGCGCCATCGCAAGCTGGTTCAGCCCATCACCGCCGCCTGCTCCAGCTCCACCCGCAGCGTCTTGATCAGCTCGCCGCGCGCCACCTCGAACTGATCCTCGCGGCGCAGATCCTTCACCGTGACCACGCCCTTGGCCAGTTCGTCCTCGCCCAGCACCAGCACGAAGCGGATGCCGGCGCGGTCGGCGTACTTGAACTGCTTGCCGAGCTTGCCGGCCTCCAGCACCACCTCGGTGGCGATGCCGGCGCTGCGCAGCTCGTTGGCCAGCGCCAGGTAGGCGGGCAGCTGGGCTTCGTCCATCTGCGTCACCAGCACGTCCACCGTGCTCTGCGCGGTGTTGACCAGGCCGGCGTCGCGCAGCTGCCAGTACAGCCGGGTCAGGCCGATCGAAATGCCCACGCCGGGCAGCTTCGACTTGGTGTACTGGCTGGCCAGGTTCTCGTAGCGTCCGCCGGAGCAGACCGAGCCGATCTGCGGGTGGTCGTTGAGCGTGGTCTCGTAGACAGTGCCGGTGTAGTAATCGAGGCCACGGGCGATCGAGAGGTTGAGCGCGTAATGCGTCTCCGGCACGCCGAAGGCGTGGATCAGGCCCAGCACTTCCTTCAGTTCGGCGCGGCCCTGCTCCATCGCCTCCGGGCCTTCGCCCAGCGCAGCAAGCTTGTCGAAGGCGTCCTGCAGCGAGGTGGAGCGCACCTGCACGAAGGCGAGAATCTGGTTGGCCACCCCGGAGCTGAGGCCAAACGCCTCGCCGGTAAGCGTATCGCGCACGTAGTCGGCGCCACGCTTGTCCAGCTTGTCCACCTCGCGCAGCACCAGCATCTGCTGCTCGGCGTCGGCGATGCCCAGCTTCTCGAAATAGCCGCGCATAAGCTTGCGGTTGTTCATCTGGATGGTGAACGCGCCCACGTTGAGCTCGCGGAACACGCTGTAGATCACCGCCGGCACCTCGGCGTCGTAGCGCACCGACAGGCTGTCCTTGCCGATCACGTCGATGTCGCACTGATAGAACTCGCGGAAGCGGCCGCGCTGGGCGCGCTCGCCGCGGTACACGCGCTGCATCTGGTAGCGGCGGAACGGGAAGCTGAGGTCGCGCTCGTGCTCGGCCACGTAGCGGGCCAGCGGCACGGTGAGGTCGAAGCGCAGCGCCAGTTCCGGCACGCCGTCGGCGTCCTTCTCGGCGTTCAATGCACCGGTAGACTGCACGAAATACACTTGGCGCTCGGTCTCGCCGCCGGTCTTGGTCAGCAAGACGTCGGAGTATTCGATCACCGGCGTTTCGATCGGCAGGAAGCCGAAGCGCTCGTAGTTGCGGCGGATCACGTCGAGCATGCGCTGGAACGCGATCTGGTCGAGCGGCAGCAGCTCGAGCACGCCGGGCATGGTGCGGGCCGGGGTAAGCGCCATGGAATCCTCTGCTTTGCGGTGACGGGTGGCCGTGAAACGGCAGCCCTCAAGATTAGCAGATGGCCACCTCGCCTCCCCGCCCCGCGGGCGCTTGCGACACCCCGCCCCCTGTTGCCAAGACCGAGGGTCATCGCTAGAATGCGCGGCTCCCACGGGGTGTAGCTCAGCCTGGTAGAGCGCTACGTTCGGGACGTAGAAGTCGCAGGTTCGAATCCTGTCTCCCCGACCAAAAATTCGACAAAAAGGCCACCCTCGCGGGTGGCCTTTTTGTTTTTCCTTCCATGGTCACGGACGCCTCGGCGGCGTGCCGGGAACCGTTCTCGCCGCGAGCGGCGAGAACGGCCATGCGCTCAGCTCTTGAAGAACGCCAGCAGGTCAGGGTTGATCACCTCCGGCTGGGTGGTGCACATGCCGTGCGGGAAGCCCTTGTAGGTCTTCAGGGTGCCGTGCTTGAGCAGCTTGACCGACAACATCGCCGAGTCGGCGATCGGCACGATCTGATCGTCCTCGCCGTGCATCACCAGCACCGGCACGTCGATGGCCTTCAAATCCTCGGTGAAATCGGTTTCCGAGAATGCCTTGATGCAGTCGTAATGCGCCTTGATGCCACCGGACATGCCCTGACGCCACCAGTTGCGGATCGTGCCCTCGGAGATCTTGGCGCCGGGACGGTTGAAGCCGTAGAACGGGCCGGTCGGCACGTCCAGGTAGAACTGCGCGCGGTTGGCCACCAGGGCGCTGCGGAAGCCGTCGAACACTTCCATCGGCAGGCCACCGGGGTTGGCCGGGGTCTTGAGCATGATCGGCGGCACTGCGCCGATCAGCACCGCCTTGGCCACGCGTCCCTTGCCGTGGCGCGCCACGTAGCGGGCCACCTCGCCACCGCCGGTGGAGTGCCCGACGTGGATCGCATCCTTCAGGTCCAGATGCGCGGCCAGCGCGGCGACGTCGGCGGCATAGGTGTCCATGTCGTTGCCGGTGTCGGTCTGGGTGGAGCGCCCGTGGCCGCGGCGATCGTGGGCGATCACGCGGTAACCGTGCAGCAGGAAGTACATGATCTGCGCGTCCCAGTCATCGGAAGACAGCGGCCACCCGTGGTGGAACACGATCGGCTGGCCGTGGCCCAGGTCCTTGTAGAAGATCTCGGTTCCGTCCTTCGTCTTGATGCTTGGCATGGGTGATTCTCCTTGGGTGGATGCGATGGGGGAATGCGTTGAACGATGCGTCGCGAAGCCGCCGGCCGACGCGGCGGCCGGCAGCACGATCCCTGCGGCGGCGGCGGTAGCGCCGGCGATCATCAACTTGCGGCGATTCATGTCGACATCGTCTGCGTCAGGGCGCTCGGCCATGGCTTGACTCCTCAGCTGGAAAAAGACCGGCCCCGGATGGGCGGCACGCGCGACGGCGATACCGTCTCCCTGCCCTGGCCGTCGGCGCGGCGCGCCAGCGGCATGGCCCCCTTGATGAGGCCAGGCATCGGGTGTTTCGAACGGTAGGAGGCGCGCGGGCTGGCGGCTTGGACGCGATTGCGGTGTTCGGTCAGGAATTGAGGATGCCGCGACGCAACGCGATGGTGACCGCATGCGTGCGGTCGTTGGCACCCAGCTTGGCGAGGATGCTCTTCATGTGCGCCTTCACCGTCTCCTCGGAGATGCTCATCAGCGTGGCGACGGCCTTGTTGGAATTGCCCGAGGCAACGCACGAGAGCACGGCCACCTCGCGCGAGGTGAGCGCATCGTCCACCGCGTGACCGGCGATCTCCGCGGCGATTTCCGGGGGAATGCTGCGGTGGCCGGCGTGCAGCTGGCGGATCGTCTCCAGCAGCTCCTTGCGCAGGGCGCTCTTGAGCATGTAACCCTGGGCACCGGCCTTCAGCGCTCGCAGTGCGCGGGCATCGCCCTTGTAGGTGGTCAGCACCAGGATCGTTGCGGCCGGAAACTCGCGGCGGATCGCCACGATCGCCTCGACGCCGGCCATGCGCGGCATCTGCAGGTCCATCAGCACCACATCGGGGCGGTGCGCGCGGAATTGCTGCAGGGCCTCGTAGCCGTCGCTGGCCTCGGCCACCAGCACCATGTCCGGCTGCCCTTCGATCACCGCCGCGATGCCCTCGCGCAGCATCGGATGATCGTCCACCGTCAGGATGCGTATCGGCTTGTCCGAACTCGTCACGTCTCTCTGCCTCCGCTCACCAGACGCCGCATCCAGCTCGTCCACGATGCCTTGGCGCGACCATGCGCCACCGTGGCCGGCACCCGCACCTCCACCTCGGTACCGGACTCGGGGCGGCTCCACACGTTCATCCGCGCGCCCATGGCACTCGCCCGTTCGTGCATGCCCACCATTCCCCAATGACCCGAGCGTCCCCCTGCCGCCACGATCGCCGGATCGATACCGATGCCATTGTCGCGGATGCGCAGGCACAGCTCGTCCATTCCGTAGTCGATCTCCACCTCGATCTCGCTGGCGCGGGCGTGCTGGAACGCGTTGACCAGGGCCTCGCGGCTGATGCCGTGGAGCTCGTCGCGCACCAGCGGATCGATGGCTCGCACAGAACCGTACACCACCACCCGGAACGCTGTGTTACAGGCTCCGGCAAGCTCTTCGCCGAGCTCCAGCAGGGCATGCGGAAGGTCCCGTCCTGCCTCGTCGCTGCTGCGCAGGTCGCGCACCCGGTCGCGGCCCTCCACCAGCACCTCGTCGGCGCGGTCCAGCGCCCGCTCCAGCAGCGCGCGCGTGGTGGAATCGGTCGGTACGCGCTCGGCGGCCGCCTGAAAACACAACACCACCCCCTGCACGCCCTGCAGCAGCGTGTCATGCAGCTCGCGGGCGATCCGCTCGCGCTCGGCGTGCCGCTCTTCCAGTCGTCCGCGCACGCGTCTGGCCACCTGCCGCGAGCGCAGCACGAAGAGCGCGGCCACCAGCAGGACCCCGAGCAGCACGCCGAGCGCGGCAAACCAGCGCGTCTGGTAGAACATCGGCCGGATCGTGAAGTCGAGCCTGGCGCCCGCGTCGCTCCACACGCCGTCGTCGTTGGCGGCCATCACGCGAAACACGTAGCGCCCGGGTCCCAGGTTGGCGTAGTAGGCCTCGCGCCGCCCGCCGGCGTCCTGCCAGCGGTCGTCCACGCCATCGAGGCGGTAGCGGAAGCGCACGCGGTCGGGCATCGACAGGCTGGTGGCGGTGTAGTCCAGCCGCACGTTGGCGACGCGAGGCGGTAGCTCCAGCGCCGCCGCAGCCACTGTATAGACCCGACCGTTCGCCGTGAGCGAACGCAGCAGCACCGGCGGCGGCAGGCGGTTGCGGTACAGGTGCCCCGGATCGAGCCAGGCCACGCCCTGGTTGGTGGCGAACCACACGCGTCCCTGCGCGTCGGCCACGGCGCTGGGCACCGCGATCGCCTGCAGGGCGATGCCCGGCAAGCCGTCGCGATCGTCGAAAACGGTGACCTCGGCGTGCCGCGAGGCCTGCGCGAACCCGCGGTCCAGCGAACTGGCGTCGATGCGCACCACGCCGCGACTGGCGTTCACCCAAATATCACCGTTATTCGCGCGCGCGATGCCGGAGATGCCGGTGAGCACGTCGATGCCCGCCATCGACAACGACTGGAACCCTCCGGCGGTGGATCGCGCCAGCCCCGACTCACCGCCCACCCACACCGCGTCGCCGGCGGCGGTGAGCGTGGTGACGTTGCCCACGCGCAGTCCGTCCACCGACGAAAAGCGCCTTACCGTGTCACCGTCCAGCCGCGCCAGCAGACTGCCTGGATAGCCGAACCAGATCCGGCCGGCGGCGTCCATAGCCATCGCGGTGGGCGTCAGCGTGGCAAGTACCGGATCGCCATCCCAGTGCCGCCAGCGCTCACCGTTCCAGTGGAATGCGCCGCGGTTGAGCACGGCGATCCACAGGCCGTCGGTGGCATCGGCGGTCAGCGCCTGGATGTTGCCGCGCGCCGCGTCGTCGGGCAGCGGAATCGCGCGCAGCACGCCGCGTTCCAGCTTCCACAAGCCGCTCTTGCTGTTGAGCCACAGCGCGTCGTCGGGCGCGGCATGGATATCGAGCGCATCAGGGAAGGCGCCGGGGACGCGCGCGGCGCCGCGACGGTCGATGCGGAACAGCGCGCCGTTGTTCGCCACCCACACCGCGCCGCGGCGGTCGACCGACACCCCGTAGTGCGACGACGGGCTCAGCACGATGTCCGGCAGCACCTTCACGTTGTTGATGCGGAAGCTGTCCAGGCCGAGGTTGGTGCCGACCCACACGTCGCCCTCGACGTCCTGCACCATCGGCACGGCCACATCGGAAGTCAGCCCGTTGCGCCGCTTGAACACCCAGCGCAGGTCCGTTGCACCGAGCGAGCGGCCGTCGCTGATCTCGCGCAGCGAACGCGTGCGGTACACACCGCCGTCGTTGGCGTCGGTACCCCACAGATGACCCGCGCGATCGAACAACAGGCGCTTGACCCGCGCGAAAGCACCGGGCGTGGGCTGGCGCGCCGACGCGGCCACATGCGGGTGGTCGGCCGACAGACCCGGCAGCGCACGCGTGCCGTGCAGCCCGTCAGACAGCCACAGCGTGCCGTCCGGCGCGTAGCCCAGCACGGCCTGGCGATCCACTTTTTCGCCGGTCGACTCGAACCGGCGCGCGCCCCTGCGCAGGAACACCAGCTCCTCGCCCGTCACCACCCACAACGTACCTGCGCGGTCGAACACGAGCCAGTCCGCCCGCGCGGCCGGATAGCCCCAGGCCGCGTCGATATGCTGCCAGCGCCCCTCGGCAAAGCGCATCAGTCCGCCGCCGGTGGCAGCCCACAGATGGCCGTCCGGATCGCGGGCGAAAGTCTGCACCATGCCGCCGGGAAATCCCTCGCGCGGGCCGTAATGCACGAAGTGGCCGCCCTTCAGCACGCTGGCACCGCCGTTGTAGTAACCGATCCACACACTGCCGTCGGGCAGCATCGTCAAGGCGGTGATGTTGCTGGACGGCAGCGACGCGCCAGCGGGCAGCGCCGCACGCTCGAAGCGCACGCCATCAAATTGATACAGCCCGTTGCCGGTGCCCAGCCAGAGGAAGCCGCGTGGTCCCTGCGCCATGGCCCAGATGTCGGCGGGCGCGCCGTCCTTCACGGCCCACGCGGCGTGATGCCACTGCGGCGCGAGCAGCGCATCCGCTGCGGCCGGTGCGGCGGCATTCGCGGCCATCGATGCCAGCCACAGCACGCACGACAGCAGCCCATATCGCCAGGGAAAGGTCCGTATCCACCGCACGTTGTTCGCACCACGCCACGCAAACCCACTAGATAGGTCGATTGCCGCGACAGGGCCTCCCCCAAATGGGGGAGCGGCGGCCTACCCCTTGCGGATTTACCGCTCGCCGCACGCTGGCTAGCCTCGTCAACGTGCAACGCCTCTACACCATGTTTCCTGACGGACGGCCCGGCATCGGCCTGGCCCTGGTGCGCGTGGCGCTGGCGGTCGCCACGCTGGTCGAAGCTGACGCGGCGGGCCGCGCGCTGGCCCTGCCGTGGCTGCTGCCGGCGGTCGCCGCGGTGGCCATCGCGCTGGGATTGGGGCTGCTGGCACCGATCGCCAGCGTACTGGCCTTGCTCGCCAGCGGCGCCGCCTTGCGCCGTGCCGATGGCCTGGACGCGTGGATCTGCGCGCTGGCGATGCTCAACGCACTTGCACTGTTCCTGCTTGGTCCCGGCGCCTACTCGCTCGACGCGCGCATCTACGGGCGCCGGCTCGTGGTCATGCAGGACGACGACGAGCCCTGAGCTCGGCATCAGAGCGGGCTGCGCCGCGGCGCACGCCGACGCATGCACGGCGGGTGCCGGCGCCATGCCACCACGCCGCCCGCCGCCGCTGCCATCACCCGATCGAGTGAGTGCATCGCTACGCGAATAGGGCTGCCGCGTCGGCGCCATGCCGACCAATCTGTGCGTCGGGAACACGGAGTCGGGAGCACGGACGTTCCCGCTCCCGCCTCCGGCGCAACGCGCCGACCACGCCCAGGGGTACGCACCATGGACTACGCATCGTTCCGCAGCAGCCCGTTCGATGAAGACGGCCACGCGACCGACAGTCCCGCCGCATGGAACACGGCGCCTGCGCCTCAGCTCGACGGGGCGCGTGGCGGCGAGGAAACCGCGACACGCGGGCTCAACAGCGCAGCGATGCAGCGCGTGCAGACCTTCCTGCAGCACAACCTGGCCGAACGCTTCACCCTCAGCGACCTGGCCAACGCGGCATGCATGAGCCGCTTCCACTTCGCCCGCATGTTCCGCCTGAGCTTCGGCGTCAGCCCGATGGAATACGTGATGCGCGAACGCGTGGAATACGCCAAGACGCTGCTCGCGCGGCGCGAGCAGTCGGTGGCCAGCATCGCGGCCACGCTGGGTTTCTGCGACCAGAGCCACTTCACCCGCTCGTTCCGGCGCATCACCGGCTGGCCGCCGTGCCGCTTCGTCGCGCACCGCGAAAAGGCTCAACGACGCGCCGGCTGACCGCAACACGGTGCAAGCCCCGCCATGCACTGGCGTGACATCGTGGAAGACGACCCACGCGATGCACTCGCCCACGGAGTTCCCCATGTCCGATCTGATCGTCCGCAACGCG
The DNA here is from genome assembly GCF_044904665.1 of Dyella ginsengisoli. Taxonomy (NCBI): domain Bacteria; kingdom Pseudomonadati; phylum Pseudomonadota; class Gammaproteobacteria; order Lysobacterales; family Rhodanobacteraceae; genus Dyella; species Dyella ginsengisoli. The sequence continues at coordinate 203,663 of NZ_JADIKM010000003.1, read as the reverse complement.
CGCATCACCACGCTCGATCCCGGCCTGCCCGATGCCACCGCCCTGGCGGTGAGCGACGGCGTGATCGTCGCCATCGGTGACGAGTCGACGGTGATGGCGCAACTGTCGGCGCATACGCAGGTGATCGACGCGCAGGGCCGCCGGCTGATTCCCGGCCTCAACGACAGCCACACCCACCTGATCCGCGGCGGCCTCAACTACAACCTTGAGCTGCGCTGGGATGGGGTGAACACGCTGGCCGACGCGATGGCGATGCTGCGCGCCCAGGTCGCCCGCACGCCGGCGCCGCAGTGGGTGCGCGTGGTGGGCGGCTTCAGCGCCACGCAGTTCGTCGAGAAGCGCCTGCCCACGCTGGACGAGATCAACGCCGCCGCCCCGGACACCCCGGTGTTCATCCTGCACCTGTACGACCGCGCCCTGCTCAACCGTGCCGCGCTGCGCGCCTGCGGCTATACCAAGGACACTCCGGACCCGCCCGGCGGACGGATCGAGCGCGACAAGAACGGCAACCCCACCGGCCTGCTGCTGGCCAAGCCCAACGCGATGATCCTCTACGCGACGCTGGCGATGGGGCCGAAGCTGCCGCCGGAGTACCAGCTCAACTCCACCCGGCACTTCATGCGCGAGCTCAACCGGCTCGGCATCACCTCGGTGATCGACGCCGGCGGCGGCTTCCAGAACTATCCCGACGACTACGCCATCGTGCAGAAGCTGCACGCCGACGGCGAACTCACCGTGCGCATCGCCTACAACCTGTTCACCCAGAAGAAGGGCGGCGAGCTGGAGGACTTCGACCGCTGGACCAAGCTGCTCGTGCCGCGCCAGGGTGACGACATGCTGCGCCACAACGGTGCCGGCGAGATGCTGGTGTTTTCCGCCGCCGACTTCGAGGATTTCGTGGAGCCGCGGCCCGAGCTGCCCCAGGGCATGGAAGGCGAGCTGGACGACGTGGTTCGGCTGCTGGTGCGCAACCGCTGGCCGTTCCGCATCCACGCCACCTACGACGAGAGCATCAGCCGCGTGCTCGACGTCTACGAGCAGGTCAACCGCGAGATCCCGTTCGACGGCCTGCACTGGATCATCGACCACGCCGAGACCATCACCGACCGCAATATCGACCGCGTGCGCGCGCTGGGCGGCGGCATCGCCACGCAGCACCGCATGGCCTACCAGGGCGAGGCGTTCGTGGAGCGCTACGGTGTGGCGGCGGCGCGGCGCACGCCGCCGATCCGCCGCATGCTGGAAGCGGGCGTGCCGGTGGGCGGCGGCACCGACGCCACCCGCGTGGCCAGCTACAACCCGTGGGTGGCACTGCACTGGATGGTCACCGGCCGCACGGTCGGCGGCCTGGCCCTTTACGACGAAAGCAACCTGCTCGACCGCGAGCAGGCGCTGCGCCTGTGGACCCACGGCAGCGCCTGGTTCTCGCATGACCATGACCACAAGGGCCGGCTGATCGTCGGCCAGCTGGCGGACTTCTGCCTGCTGTCGGCCGACTATTTCAGCGTGCCGGACGCAGCCATCCCCGACATCGCCAGCGTGCTCACCGTGGTGGGCGGCAAGGTGGTGCACGGCGACGGCGAGTTCGGTGGCTTTGCGCCCACCCTGCCGCGGCCGATGCCGGACTGGTCGCCGGTGCGCGCGTTTGGCGGCTACCAGGGCGGCACGCTGGCGCAGGCGCGCGCCGCGTTTGCCGGCGCCCATCGCCACGCGCACGACAGCGCGTCGGGGTGCCACGTGCATTGCGGCGGGCACGCGGCCCGGCACCAGGCGCCGAGCGCAGATCTGCGCGGCTTCTGGGGCTCGCTCGGCTGCGCCTGCTTCGCGTTCTGATGCGGTGGTTGTCCGCCCGTCGTCGTGTCCGTCCGGCGTCGGCGTGCCGCGCACTCGCGTGCGGGCTGGCCTGCGCGGCCGGGCTCACCGTCGCCGAGGCCACGTTCGCCGACGCGCTCTCCGCATCGCAGACCGCTGCCCCGGCACGCCCGGCGATCGCCTTCCACCGCTGGCAGGAAGACTGGTCGGTGCTGGCCGATCCGGCGCTGCGCACGCAACCGCTGGACCGCCTGAAGTACCTGCCGCTGGGTGGCTCACCCGACCGCTATCTTTCGCTCGGCGCCAACCTGCGCGAGCGTTTCGAATCCAACGACGCGGCCGGCTTCGGCACCGCGCACCGCTCCGCCGACAGCCGCCTGCTGCAGCGCGCACAGCTGCACGCCGACCTGCGCTGGGGACCGCACGTGCAGGTCTTCACCCAGCTGGAGGATGCCCGCACCGCCGGCGCTGCCCGGGTCGGCCCGGCCGATGCCAACCGGCTCGATCTTCGCCAGGCCTTCGTCGCGCTCAACGGACCGGCGGGCGGCGGCACCTGGAAGCTGCGCGCGGGCCGGCAGGAAATGGGCTTCGACCTGCAGCGCTTCGTCGCCGTGCGCGACGGCCCCAACGTGCGCCAGGCGTTCGACGCGCTGTGGCTGAACTGGGAGCGCGGACCGTGGCGAGTCATCAGCTTCGCCAGCCAGCCGGTGCAGTACCGCAGCGCGCGCACCTTCGACGACTACTCCAACGGCCACCTGCGCTTCGGCGGATTTCGCGTCGAACGCCAGCGGGTCGGGCCGGGCGATCTGGCCGCCTACGTGGCGCACTACCGCCGCGACGACGCGCACTTCCCCGGCGTGTCCGGCGACGAGCGGCGCGACATCCTCGACCTGCGCTACGCCGGCCAGCGCGGCGGCCTGGACTGGGACCTCGAGGCCATGCGCCAGACCGGGCGCGTCGGCACCAAAGCCGTGCGCGCCTGGGCCACCGGCGCGCGGCTGGGCTACACGTGGGACCAACCCGCCTGGACACCGCGCCTGGGCCTGCAGCTGGACAGCGCCTCCGGCGACCGGCACGCCGGCGACGGTCGCCTCGGCAGCTTCAATCCGCTGTTTCCCAACGGCTACTACTTCACCCTCGGCGGCTACACCGGCTACGCCAACCTGCTGCACGTGAAGCCCTCGATCACCGTGCATCCCACCGCTCGCCTGGACGTACTGGCCGCGGTCGGCTGGCAGTGGCGGCAGACCACCGCCGATGCGGTGTATCTGCAACCGGACGTACCGGTTCCGGGCACCGCCGGGCACGGTGGCCGGCGCACCGGCAGCTACACCCAGCTGCGACTGGACTACCGCGTCAGCCACCAGCTCCACACCGACCTGGAATGGGTGCATTACCGCGTCGCCCCAGCGATCCGCCAGGCCGGTGGACACGATGCCGACTATCTGGAACTGGAACTCAGCTTCGGATGGTGAGCGCCCACGGTCCTTTCCGTCCTATCCACCCGAGGTTATCCCCCATGCGCCATGCCCTGACCATCGAACAATTCGGCCTGAGCTTCGTCGCCGGCTACGCCGACACGCTGAGCTTCATCGCCATGAGCGGGCTGTTCACCGCCCACGTCACCGGCAACATGGTGCTGGCCGCGGCCCATCTCAGCGGACAGGGCGACAACCTCGCCGTGGCGAACCTGGTGATGATTCCGGTGTTCATGGCGATGGTGGGGCTGGTGGCGCTGCTGGCGCGCAGCCGCCTGTTCGCCGGGCATCCGTCGACGCGCATGATCGGCGCCTTCATGGCGCTTCAATTCGTGCTGCTGGTGGCGTTCTGGGTGGCCGGCGTCGCCATGACGGCCCACGCCGGTTTTCCGCTTGCCACCACCTCGACGGTGATCCCGGTCGCCGTGCTGGGCGTGGCCGCGCTGGCGGTGCAGAACGCGCTGCCGCGCCTGACCGGCCTGCAGCGCCTGCCGACCACGGTGATGACCGGCAACCTCACGCAGTCGTCGATCGATCTGGTTGGCTGGACCGTCGCATGCCTGCGCGGCCAGCCGGGCGCACGCGCCGAAACCAGTGCGCGCATGCGACTGATGGCGCCGGGCGTGGCCGGCTTCTTCGTCGGTGCCGCGGTGGCCGCGCCGATGACCGCATGGCTGCATTTCCACGCGCTGGCGGTGGCCTGTGCGGCACTGCTCGCCACGACGCCGGCCGTGCTCGCCGGCGCGCGCGCCGCATCGGCAGCCAGGGCAACGACGCACGAATGATGACGGCGGCGATCCACGTGCGTGACAAATCGGCACGCTCGTCCAATCCGTCCCACGCCGGCACCGACACCATGTGAGCCATCGCGCGCAGCACTGCGCAGCAACCCCATCTGCCTCCATCCACGGCGCACGGAGAACCTGCCCATGTCCTCGACCACCCACCGTCCCAAGCTCAGCGAAAAGGGCCTGCTCACGCCCGACAACTGCGTCGTCACGCTGATCGACCTGCAACCGCAGATGCTGTTCGGCGTGTCCAGCCATGACCGCCAGGCGATCATCAACAACAACCTGATCCTGGCCAAGGCGGCCAAGGTGTTCGGCGTGCCGGTGGTGCTCACCACAGTGGAGACCAAGGCATTCAGCGGCAACATGTGGCCGCAGATCTACTCGGTGTATCCGAACGATCCGGTGATCGAGCGCTCCAGCATGAACTCGTGGGACGACGCCGGTTTCGTCGCCGCCGTCGAGAAGACCGGCCGCAAGAAGGTGGTGATGTCCGGCCTGTGGACGGAAACCTGCGTGGCGCTGCCGACCGTGCAGATGATCCACGACGGCTACGACATCCACGTCGCGGAGGACTGCTGCGGGGACATCAGCGCGCTGTCGCACGACAACGCGATGAAGCGGGTGATCCAGGCCGGCGCCAAGCCGGTCACCGCGCTGTCGGTGATGCTGGAGTGGCAGCGCGACTGGGCGCATCGCGGCACCTACGACGCGGTGATGGACATCGTGAAGACGCACTGCGGCGCCTACGGCATCGGCGTGGAATACGCCTACACCATGGTGCACGGCGCGCCGGCGACGAAGCATCCGGACTACGTGATCCCGGGCGCCGCGCACGCGTGATCACCGCCCGCCGACCGGCGCGCCGCACGCGTCGGTCGGCGGCCACCCTTGCGCCACAGGATTTGCCAAACCATGAAACCCTATCTCGTCTCGCTCGCCCTCGGCCTGCTGGTGGGCGTGATCTACGCGCTGTTCAAGGTGCGCTCGCCGGCGCCGCCGATGATCGCGTTGGTCGGCCTGCTGGGCATCCTGCTGGGCGAGCAGATCGTGCCGATCGCCAAGCGGCTGTTGTCCCGTGAGCCGCTCACCGTGTCCAAGGTCGCCGCCGAATGCCGCGAGCATGTGTTCGGCACGCTGCCGCAGAACGCGGCGCTCGATGCCATCAAGCCCGGCCGCGTCGCCGCGGCGGCGCGCGAGGACGCACGCTCGTGAGATCGACACTCGACTTTCTCGCCCGCGTCGGGCTGTGCCTTGCGTATGCGTACAGCGGGGTCAGCAAGCTCGTGGATTTCTCCGGCGCCACCGCCGAGCAGGCGCACTTCGGGCTGCAGCCGCCCGCGCTTTTCGCCATCGCCACGATCGCCGTCCAGCTGGCCGGCTCCGCGCTGGTGCTGTTCGCTTCCGGCCGCTGGCGGATCGCCGGCGCCGCTGCGCTGGCCGGGTTCACCGCCGCTGCCACGCTGATCGGTCACCCGTTCTGGCGCGAGAGCGGCATGGATCGCTTCCGCGACCTCAACAGTTTTCTCGAGCACGCCGGGCTGATCGGTGGTTTCGTGCTGGTGGCCCTGGGTGCCACGGCGCGATCGGCCGCGGCCCGCGCTCGTCCCTGATTCGTGCAGCCACGGAGCCACGCCATGAACTTCCTCGTCCCCTTTTATCGATTTCGCGGCCGCGTCGCCGCACTGGCCATGCTGCTCGCGCTCGGCGCCGGTCCGGCGATTGCGCAGGAGGCCGGCGTCGCGGTCGCCCCCCAGTACGACACCACGCACGTCTACGTCGCCCCGGCGGATTTCGACCGCTTCGTCGACAGCTTCACCGCCACCTTCGGCGGCAAGCCGTCCCCGCGCATCGTGACCAACGTGCTGCCGGTACCCAGCCGCAGCGCGTTGCAGTACGTGTGGACCCCGGCCGGCACGCTGTCGACGTTCGCGTTCCAGACGCCGATCCCGTATCCGTTCGGCCAGGAGCGCACCGGCTACCTCGTCACCGACATGGACCAGGCGATCCGCGAGGCGCGCGCGGCCGGCGCGGAGGTGGTGGTAGCACCGTTTAAGGACCCCATCGGCATCGATGCGGTGATCCAGTGGCCGGGTGGCGTGAAGATGCAGCTGTACTGGCATTTCACCGCCCCGCACTACGCGCCGCTGGACAGCGTGCCGGAGAACCGGGTCTACGTGTCGCCGGACCGCGCCGACGCTTTCGTGCAGGCCTTCGTGCGCTTCGCCCACGGCGAGGTAGTGGACGACAACCGGCGGGCCGATGCCGGCGAAATCGGCCGGCCCGGCGAGCGCTACCGGCGCATCCGCATCCGCTCGGCGTTTGGTCGCATGCAGGTGCTGGTGACCGACGGCCACCTGCCCTATCCGTTCGGCCATGAAGTCACCGGTTACGAAGTGAAGAGCCTCGGCGAAACGCTGGCCAAGGCGCGCGGCAAAGATGCGCGCGTGCTGTACGGACCATACGAGGCAGCCGACCGCCACGGCGCCATCGTGCAGTTCCCCGGGGGCTACGTGGCGGAAATCCACGACCTGCGTTCGCGCGTCCGCCCGGTGCGCTGACACCACCGCACCGCGGCTCGACGCGCCACGTCCGCGTCGCCGCGCAACCTACTCCGCCGTGGTCGGGTCGATCACGCTGTGGATCGGGGTGACTTTGTTGGCGGGGAAGCCGCCCTGCTTCGCGTGCTCGCGCACGGTCGCTTCGTCCGGAGCGATGTAGATGCAGTAGACCTTGTCGTCGGTGACGTAGCTCTGCACCCACTGGATGCGCGGACCCATGGCGTTGAGCACGCCGCAGGAAGTCTGCGAGATGCCCTTGAGCTGCTCGGCGGTGAGCTGGCCGGCACCGGGGATCTCGCGCTCGATGAGGAATTTCGGCATGGCGGCATATCTCCTGGGTTGAGGAGCGGGTGGTCGCGCGATCAGGCGACCGCGTACAGCTGGCGCAGGCCATCGAAGCCCATGCGGTAGATACCGGCAATCGCCTCGCGCGCCGCCTCGTCGCTGCTGCCGTGCGACTCGAAGGTGGCGGACCAGGTGACCCGGCAACGGCGGTCGTCCAGCGGATCGACCCGCACGGTGCTCACGTAGTCGGCCACCGGCAGCGGCGACTCGACGATGGTGTAGCGCAGCGAGCGATCCTCATCGCAGGACAACACCAGCCGCTCGCGCACGCTGCCACCACCCTTCAGATGCAGCACCCGCTCGGTGCTGCCGCCGTGATGGGCCAGTTCGCAACGCTCCACCACCGCCAGATAACGCTGCGCCCCGCCGAAATCGCCGAGCGTCTTCCAGACGGCATTGGCGGGCGCAGGCAGTTCAACCGACTCGGACACACTGAGCATGGGAGATCCTCCATGGAGTGACGTCGTCCGTCGGCAACGGGCCGTGTGGCCCACGGGCAGGACGGCGACTTCCCGAACCTACTCGGCCCTATCCGGAGACGAAAGCTGCAGCGCAACGGGCCGCGCCACATTCAGCCAGTGAGGGCGAGTGCCGTCAGCGCGTCCATCTCGGCCTCGTCGAAGCCCGCCTGCAATCGCGCCGCGCGGTTGAACGGGCCGCGCAGGCTGGCGCCCATGTAGGTGCGCAGCATGTCGATGAAGGTGGCGCGCGGCTCGATGCCGTCGCGTGCGCAGCACCAGTGGAACCAGCGCGTGCCCGCGGCGACGTGGGCCACTTCCTCGCGCAGGATCAGCTGCAGGATCTCCACCGTCCGATGATCCCCCGCACCGGTGAGGCGCTCGATCATGCCCGGCGTCACGTCCAGCCCGCGCGCCTCCAGCACGCGCGGCACCAGCGCCATGCGCGCGGTGTCGCGATGGGCGGTCTTCTCGGCCATTTCCCACAGGCCGTTGTGCGCATCGAAGTCGCCGTAGGCGTGGCCGAGCTCGGCCAGCCGCTCGCTCAGCAGGGTGAAGTGGCGCGCCTCGTCGTGCGCGCAGCTGGCCCAGTCGTGGTAGTAGTCCGCCGGCATGCCGCGGAAGCGGTAGACCGCATCCCAGGCCAGGTTGATCGCGTTGAACTCGATGTGCGCCACGGCGTGGACCAGTGCCGCGCGCCCTTCCGGCGTGCCGAGCCCGCGCTGCGGCACCTGCCGCGCGGAGACCAGCACGGGCCGCGCCGGGCGACCGGGTGCACCGATCGGCAGCGGCGCCGGCGCGGCTGCATCGGGCGCCAGCTCGCCGGCCTCCAGCGCCTGCCAGGTGGCGTGGGTCAGGCGCAGCTTTTCCGCCGGATCGGCGGCATCGAGGCAGCGCTTGGCGGCGGCGTGCATATCATTTATCACGGCAAGTCTGGAAGGGCGTCTGGGTCAATGGCCGAGGTAAGGCGAAAGCGGCATAGTCATCGCTCGTCATTCTCTTGGAGCCTACGCATGGATCGCCTCGCCACCATCGAAATCAAGGCCTTTGTCCCGGCGCGCGACTATGCGCTGTCGCGGCGCTTTTACGCCGACATCGGCTTCGAGGAGAAATCCGAGGGCGATGGCGTCGCCTATTTCGCAGCCGGCGAGTGCAGTTTCCTGCTGCAGGACTTTTACCGCCCTGGCCACGCCGACAACTTTGTCATGCATCTGCTGGTGGCCGACGTCGATGCCTGGCACCAACACCTGCGCAACGAGCGCATCGTCGAGCGCTACGACATCCGCCTTGACGAACCGGAGGACCGGCCGTGGCGCATGCGCGACTTCTGCATGACCGACCCCTCCGGCGTGCTCTGGCGCATTGCCCAGAACCTGGGCGGCCGCCCGCTTGCCGATGGTTGATGCCGACAAGCAGCGCTCTCACGCCGTACGGCGGGCGGCCTTGGCGTCGTCCGAACGCATCAGCTCGATCTGCTGCAGATACTCCTTCTCCAGGCCGGTGACGTACTCGCCGGAGAAGCACGAGGTATCGAAGTGCTTGAGGTCCTCGTTGCCGTCCTGCACGGCCCAGATCAGGTCTTCCAGGTCCTGGTAGATCAGCCAGTCGGCGCCGAGCTGCGCTTCCACTTCCTTTTCGGTCTGGCCGGCGGCGATCAGCTCGGTGGCCGACGGCATGTCGATGCCGTAGACGTTGGGGTAGCGCACCGGCGGCGCAGCCGAGGCGAAGTAGACGTTCTTGGCGCCGGCGTCGCGGGCCATCTGGATGATCTGCTTGGAGGTGGTGCCGCGCACGATCGAGTCGTCCACCAGCAGCACGTTCTTCTTGCGGAACTCCAGGTCCACCGCGTTGAGCTTGCGGCGTACCGATTTCACGCGGTCGCCCTGCCCCGGCATGATGAAGGTGCGGCCCACGTAGCGGTTCTTCACCAGGCCCTCGCGGAACGGCACGCCGAGCGCGCCGGCCAGCGCGCTGGCGGCGGTGCGGGCGGTGTCGGGGATCGGGATCACCGCATCGATGCCGTGATCGGGGCGCAGGCGCATGATCTTCTGCGCCAGCTTCTCGCCCATGCGCAGGCGCGCCTTGTACACCGAGACGTCCTCGATCATCGAATCGGGGCGGGCCAGGTACACGTACTCGAAGATGCACGGCGCATGCACCGCGCTCTCGGCGCAGTGGCGGCTGAACAGCTGGCCGTCGTCGGTGATGATCACCGCCTCGCCCGGCGCGATGTCGCGCACGCGCTTGAAACCGAGCACGTCCAGCGCCACCGACTCGGACGCCACCGCGTACTCGCGCCCTTCGCCGGTGACGCGCTCGCCCAGCACCAGCGGACGGATGCCGTTGGGATCGCGGAAGGCGATCAGGCCGTAGCCCAGCACCAGGCCGATGCAGGCGTAGCCGCCGCGGGCGCGGGCATGCACGCCGGCAACGGCCTTGAAGATGTGGTCCGGGGTGAGCGCCATGCGCTCCTGGATCTGCAGCTCGTGCGCCAGCACGTTCAGCAGCACCTCGGAGTCGGACTCGGTGTTGATGTGGCGGCGGTCCTCGTGAAACATCTCGCGCCGCAGCGACTCGGTGTTGATCAGGTTGCCGTTGTGCGCGAACGCGATGCCGTAGGGCGAGTTCACGTACAGCGGCTGCGCCTCGTCGGCGCCTTCGGAGCCGGCGGTCGGGTAGCGGCAGTGGCCGATGCCGATGCGGCCGCGCAGGCGGGCCATCGAGGTCTGGTTGAACACGTCGCGCACCAGGCCGTTGCCCTTGTGCAGGCGCAGGCGGGATCCATCCACGGTGGCGATGCCCGCGGCGTCCTGGCCGCGGTGCTGCAATACGGTGAGGCCGTCATAGAGCGCCGAGGCGACCTCGGTGATGCCGACAATGCCGATGATTCCGCACATGATGGTTTACGCCTGCGTGGGTGTTGCGATTACGGATGCGAGGACACGTCCGCCGGGTCCGCCTTGGCGGGGACCGCCGGCGAGGCCGCGGAAGACGGTGATGTGGGTGCGCCGGACGGCCCGCGCAAGGCGGCCTTCAGGTCGCCCAGCGAAGGCGTGGAGCCAGCGCCGCGCGCGTCGAGCATGTCGCGCACGCCCTTGAGGTTGGCCGCGCCGGACATCTCCGGCAGCTTCGGCAGGCCGTCCAGCACCTCGGGCGACGGGTGCAGGTAGCGCGCCGTGCTCGCCGGCAGGTGGTGCCCGACCGCGATCGCCACCGACTGGAACTGCGGCAGCAGTAGCGACTGGCGCCACCACGGCTCGCGGGTGACCGCGGTGAAGCCGAGCAGGAACACCATCAGCGCCACCAGTAGCACGCCGCGGGCGAAACCGAACAGCATGCCCAACGCGCGATCCGGACCGGACAACCCGGCGCCGGCCACCAGCCGGCGGAAGATCGCGTTGACCAGCGCGCCGACGATCAGCACCGCGACCACGCAGATGCCGTAGCCGGTGACCAGCCGCAGCTCGGGCGTGTGGATGCTGTGCTCGAAGTACGCGGCCACGCTCGGACCGAACGCCCAGGCGACCCAGATCGAACCGATCCAGATCGCCAGCGACAGCACCTCGGCCACCAGCCCGCGCCACAGGCCGATCAGCACGGACACGGCCAGCACGCCTGCGATGAAGTAATCGGTCCAGTTCATCCTGCGGCGGGTCCGGGGCGGCGGGCGTGGATCAGGGGACGCTGACGACGTTGCCGGCCAGACCAAGCTTGGACTTGATCTGGTCGCGCACGCGCTCGGCGTCACCACGCTGGGTCTGCGGCCCGGCGCGCACGCGCCAGAGCTTCTTGCCGCCGGCGGTCACCGAGTCGACGAAACCGTCGAAGCCGTTCGCACGCAGCTTGTCGCGCAGGGCATTGGCGTCGGACTGGCTGCTCATCGCGGCCACCTGCACCGCCCAGCCGCCGGCGCGCGCAGCCGCCTTGGGCGCCGTGCTGGCCGGCTCGTCGCCGGCCGGCGTGCTCGCACCGCTTTCCAGGCGCACCGGCACACCGGCGATGCTCTGGGTGATCTTCAGTCGCGCGCTCTCCGCGGCGGTGCGCGTGGCGAACGGACCCGCCTCCACCGCGGTGAGCGATTTGCCACCCTGCTGGATCACCCGGCTGCTCACCGGATAGCCCAGTTTCTGCACGCGCTGCATCAGGCTGCGCGCTCCGGCGCTGGACGCGTAGGCGCTGAGGCTCAGGCTGTAGTTGCCGCGTGCCGCGGTGGCCGGCGGCAACGCCGGCGCAGTCGCCTTGGGCGGCTCGGCCGCCGGCGCCCGCGACTTGATCACCGGCTCACTGGCGGTCGGCTTGACCGGCGCCGGCGCGGCGGCCGGCGGCTGGCTGGCCGGAGCATTCGCCGGAGCGGCGACCGCGGGCTCGGACGGCGCATTCGCCGGAGCGGCGGAAGTCGCCCCGTCGCCGGTCTCCACATCGGTGGGGCGGCGCGAGCGGATGTCGACCGTGGCCAGCTGGTCGCTGCTGCCATTGCCCGCCGCTGGGATGACCACGGCACCGGCACTGGCCGCCGCGGCCGGCGCGGCGGCATTCGGGTCCAGGCTCATGGTCTTGGTCTGCAGGTCGCGGTCCGGCGCCGGCGGAATGGCCAGGCTCACCGTCTGGTCGCCGGGAGCCGTGGGCGGGCTGCTCGGGAAGAACATCGGCACGAACAGCACAAGCAGCGCGATGAGAACAAAGGCTCCCAGCAGGCGAGTTTTCAAGACGGGCTCCAGGATGGGCGGGCGCGGCGCAAAGCGGCGGAATTATACCCGGCCTCGCCAGCTCTTCCGAAAATCGGTCCGTGCGTCGTTCAGGCGGCGCCGGATGCGAGCACCGCCGAGGCCACGAAGAACGAGCCGAAGGCGAGGATGCAGTCGCCCGGCTGCGCCGCCGCCCGCGCGGCCGCCAGTGCCGCCGCCACGCCTGCGTGAGCGTCGTGCGGCGCGCCCGGCAGCGCGGCCTGCAGGGTATCGACCAGCGACTGCACCGGCAGCCCGCGCGGCGTGTCGTGATTCAGTCCGGCCAGGTGCCAGTGGCTGATGCGCGGTCCCAGCGCGGCGAGCACGCCGGCCACGTCCTTGTCCGACAGCGCGCCGAACACGGCATGCACTCGGCCGTGCGGCGTGGCATCCAGCCATTGCGCCAGCGCACGCGCCGCCTGCGGGTTGTGGCCCACGTCGACGTACAGCGGCGGATCGCCACCCATGCATTGCAGCCGCGCGGCCACGCTCACGCGTCCCAGCGCCGAGGCCACCGTCCGCTCCGGCGAGTCACCGAGTACGCCGGCATCTAGCGCGTGCAGCACGGCGATCGCGGCGGCGGCATTGGCGTACTGCACCGGTGCGGCCAGCGCGGGATCAGGCAGCTCCATCACCGTGCCGTCGCGATGACACCAGCGCCAGCCGCGATCCAGCCGCTCGACGTGGAAGTCCACGCCCGCACGCTCCACCCGCGCGCCGATCGTGGCCAGCGCCGCGAGCAGTCCGATCGGCGGCTCCAGCTCGCCGACGATCGCCGGCCGCCCGGCGCGCGCAATGCCCGCCTTCTCGCGGCCGATGCTGTCGCGATCCGGCCCCAGCCAGTCCACGTGGTCGAGGTCGACCGTGGTGATCACCGCCACGTCGGCGTCGATGATGTTCACCGCATCGAGCCGGCCGCCCAGCCCCACTTCCAGCACGGCCACATCCACCCCGCCGCGGGCGAACAGATCCAGCGCGGCCAGCGTGCCGAACTCGAAATAGGTCAGCGGGATCGGCGCGTCCGGCCCCTGCATGCGCGCTGTCTCGATGCGCTCGAAAGCCGCCACCAGCGCGGCATCGTCCACGTCGTGACCGTCGATCCGCACGCGCTCGTTGTAGGCCAGCAGGTGCGGCGAGGTGAACGCGCCGGTGCGCCGGCCGGCGGCGTGCAGCATCGCTTCCAGCAGCGCCACGGTGGAGCCCTTGCCGTTGGTGCCGCCCACGGTGATGACGTGCCGCGCGATCCGCGGCGCGCCCATGCGCTGCCACACGGCGCGCACCCGATCGAGGCCCAGCTCGATGCTGCGCGGGTTCACGCCTTCCTGGTAGGCGAGCCATTCGGCGAGGGTGCGGGTCATCGGAGATCCGGTGGAGATAAGTCGTCAGGCGTCCAGCGGACGCAGCCAGAAGCGCAGGCGATGCGCGCACTCGGCCGCCGCGCCGATCTCGGTCCACGGCAGCGTGCAGAACAGGTCGTCCTGGCGCCGGTAGCCGCGCTTGGTCCAGAACGCGTCGTTGGGACGATGGCCGGGCGGGCAGCGCGGATCGTCCGCATCGCGTTCGACCGCGCAAAACGCCGTCCACGCGAATCCACCGAGGCGCCGCGCGTGCGCCTCGCGCTCGTCGAAGAAGCGATGGCCGACGCCCTGCCCGCGATAGTCGCGCAGCAGCACCGACTCGCCGAAATAGAACACCTCGTCCACCGCCATGCCACGCGCGCGAAACGGCGCCTGGAATGCCTCGCCGTCGTCGGCCAGCGGAATGCCGCTGGAGGCGCCGACCACCGTGTCGCCATCCAGCGCCAGCACGAACACGCTGCGCGGCGAGTTCGCATAGGCGGCCAGGTAGCGGCGCTCGTAATCGAGGTCGCCCTCGTACAGGTACGGCCAGTCGCGGAACACTGCGATACGCAGCCGCGCGAGGTCGTCCAGGTGCGGCGTTACCGCCGGGCCGACGCAGGTGATCACGCGCACGCTCATCGACTCAGCCGCCGGAAACCTGGGCGATCCAGTCGTTGAGGTTGTAGTAGTTGCTGACGCGGCTGATGCGCCCGTCGCGGATGTCGAAGAACGCGCCGCCCGGCAGCACGTAGCGCTGGCCGTGCGCGGGCGGCAGGCCCTCGTCGTCGGCGAGATAGCTGCCGTGCACCTCGTACTCGGCGGCGGCGCGCAGGCCGTCGGCGGAGGCCATCACCACGATCTTCTGCAGCTGTTCGCGGTAGCTCGCCTGCATGCGCGCAAGGAATGCGCGGAACGCCTCGCGCCCGTGCTCGCGGCCGCCCTGGTTCAGATCGTGCGCCACGTCGTCGGTGAGGCACGCCAGCATCGCCTCCCAGTCACCGCGGTTGAACGCCTCGTAGTAACGCTGGATCAGGGCGATGGTGTCGGACATGGCAGGCGCTTCCGGGTCGGGGGCAAGGCGCGAAGTCTAAGCCATCGCATCCACCCGCACGGCACCGGGCGCGTCGCTCCTGTCAGAGAAAATTCCGGATGAGCGCGCGGGTTCGGGCGGATTGCGGGAGCTTCGGAAAAAAGCAAAAGCGCCCCCTCACCCAACCCTCTCCCCCGAGCAGGCTCGGGGGAGAGGGCTCAAAGCCCGAGCCGCGCCATATCAGCTACTCCCTCACCGCCCGCGCTTCACTCCCTCCCCCCTGAACAGCTGCACCGTTCGGGGGAGAGAGTCGGGGTGAGGGGGCAAGCTCTTTCGCTCCTGGCTCGCAGACAGGCTCGCGACTGAAACCGCTCGCAGCACCGCATGCCCGCGCTCTGCTCCCTCTCCCCTGAACAGCTCCACCGTTCGGGGGAGAGGGTCGGGGTGAGGGGGAGGCTCTCGCTCCTGGCTTGCAGACAGACGCGGGACGGAAACCGCTCGCAGCACCACATGCCCGCGCTCTGCTCCCTCTCCCCTGAACAGCTCCACCGTTCGGGGGAGAGGGTCGGGGTGAGGGGGAGGTTTTCGCTCTTGAGCTGTAGAAAGGCTTGCGACGGAAACCGCTCGCAGCACCGCATGCCCGAGCCTTGCTCCCTCATCCACCCGACCGATGGACTCCGCAAGCACCTCCACCAGCATCCACTACAGCTTCACCTGCCGCAGCCGCAGCGCGTTGCTCACCACCGACACCGAGCTGAAGCTCATCGCCAGCGCGGCGATCATCGGCGACAGCATCCAGCCCAGCCACGGATACAGCGCGCCGGCCGCCAGCGGTACGCCGACCGCGTTGTAGATGAAGGCGAAGAACAGGTTCTGGTGGATGTTGCGCACGGTGGCGCGCGACAGCGCCCGCGCCCGCGCGATGGCGCCCAGATCGCCCTTCACCAGCGTCACGTGCGCGGTTTCCATCGCCACGTCGGTGCCGCTGCCCATGGCAATACCCACGTCCGCCGCGGCCAGCGCGGGGGCATCGTTGATGCCGTCGCCGGCCATCGCCACGCGATGCCTGCCCTGCTTCAGCTGCTTGATCACCTCGGCCTTGTCGGCCGGCGAGACGTCCGCGCGCACCTCGTCGATGCCCAGCTCGCGGGCCACCGCCTGCGCGGTGGTGGCGTTGTCGCCGGTGAGCATGACGATGCGCAGGCCGTCGGCATGCAGCGCCTCGATCACCTCGCGGGTGCCGTCCTTGATCCGGTCGGCCACGGCGATGAGGCCGGCCAGGGCGCCGTCGATGGCGAGATACATCGCCGTGGCGCCATCGGCGCGCAGTGCGTCCGCCTGCCGCATGGCGCTTTCCGCGGCCGTGATCTTGAGCTCTTCGAGCAAGCGCAGGTTGCCCAGCGCGACGAGCGTGCCGTCCACCCTGCCCTGCACGCCGCGGCCGGTGAGGGTGCGGAAGTCCGCCACCTGCGGCAGCGCCGCGCCCTGGGCGGCGCGCACGATGGCCCGCGCCAGCGGATGTTCGCTCGGGCCTTCCAACGCCGCGGCCAGCGCCAGCAGGCGTTCGCGCGGCACGTCGCCCAGCACCACGATCTCCTTCAGCGCCGGCTTGCCCTCGGTGAGCGTGCCGGTCTTGTCGACCACCAGCGTGTCGATGTCGCGCATCGCCTCGATCGCGCTGGCGTCCTTGAACAGCACGCCGTGCTGCGCGCCGCGGCCGCTGGCCACCATGATCGAGATCGGCGTGGCCAGCCCCAGCGCACACGGGCAGGCGATGATCAGCACCGACACCGCGGCGATCAGCGCGTGCGCCAGCTTCGGGTCCGGCCCCAGCCACGTCCACAGCGCGAACGCCAGCGCGGCGGAAGCGACCACTGCGGGCACGAACCATGCCGCCACCTTGTCCGCCACACGCTGCAGCGGCGCGCGGCTGCGCTGGGCCGCGGCCACCATCGCCACGATCTGCGCCAGCAGGGTGTCGCTGCCCACGCGCTGCGCCCGCATGGTGAGGGCGCCGTCCTGATTCACCGTGCCGCCGGTCAGCGGCTCGCCCTCGCGCTTGGCCACCGGCATCGGCTCGCCGGTGAGCATCGACTCGTCGACGTGGCTCTCCCCCGACACCACCGCACCGTCCACCGGCACCTTCTCGCCGGGGCGCACGCGCAGCGTGTCGCCGATCTGCACCTCCTCCAGCGGCACATCGTGCTCGCTGCCGTCCGCGGCCAGCCGATGCGCGGTCTTCGGTGCCAGCCCGAGCAATGCCTTCAGCGCCGCACCGGTGCGGCGGCGCGCGCGCAGTTCGAGGAAATCGCCCAGCGTGACCAGGGTGACGATCACCGCGGCCGACTCGAAATACACCGCCACCTGCCCGTGCATGTCGCGGAAGCTCGGCGGGAACACGCCCGGCGCAATGAACGCCACCGCGCTGTAAACCCACGCCACGCCGGTGCCCAGCGCGATCAGCGTGTACATGTTCGGCGACCACGGTTTCAGCGAACGCCAGCCGCGCGCGAAGAACGGCGCGCCGCCCCACAGCACCACCACGCTCGACAGAACCGCCTCGATCCATCCCGCCACGCGATCCCACGGCGACGGCAGGTGCCAGCCGAACAGATGCGGCCCCATCGCCACCAGCAGCACCGGCGCGGTGAGCGCCACCAGCAGCCAGAGCCGGCGGGTCATGGACGCCAGCTCGCCACCGTCGTCCTCGTCCGCCGTCGGCATCATCGGCTCCAGCGCCATGCCGCACTTGGGGCAATCGCCGGGGCCGACCTGCTGCACCTCCGGGTGCATCGGGCAGGTGTAGTTCGCGCCGGCAGGCGCCGCCGGCGTGGCCTTGCGCTCGCCCAGCCAGGCCGCCGGATCGGCGACGAATTTCTCGCGGCAGCGCGCGGCGCAGAAGTAGTAGGTGTGCCCGCCGTGCTCGGCGCGGTGCTTCGCCGTGTGCGGGTCCACGCGCATGCCGCACACCGGGTCTTTCACCGTGTGGGCGACGGCGTGATCGTGATCGGCATGCGCCGTGTCGGCCGCCTTCGCCTTGCCGCCACAGCAGCTGTCGCCGGAAGCCGGCTTAGCCGCAAGGTACTTCGCCGGCTCCGCCTCGAACTTCGTCCGACAGCGGTCGCTGCAGAAATGGAAGGTTTCACCGAGGTGCATGACGCTGGGCTTCCCGACGGCGGGGTTCACCTCCATGCCGCACACCGGATCCTTCACCGCGGCGGCAGCTGGCGCGTGGTCGTGCGCATCGCGCTGAGGCGCCGCAGCGGCGGGCACCGCCTTGGCGCCGCAGCAACCCTGTTCGGAGGTAGACGGGGCGAGGTACTTGGCCGGGTCCGCTTCGAACTTCGCCTTGCAGCCGTTGCAGCAGAAATGGAACGTGGTGCCGGCATGTACGGTGCTCGGCTTGCCGGCGGTGGTGTCCACCGACATGCCGCATACCGGGTCGGTCGCCTTGGGCGGCGCGTCGTTGCCGCCACCACAGCAAGATGCCTGGGTATTCATCAGACGTTCTCCTCGTCGTTGAGCGCGCGCAGGATCGGGCACTGCTCAGGCGCGCCGTGGCCGGGACACGAAGCCACCAGTTCCACCAGTCCATCGCGCACCCGCTGCAGCTCGGCGATGCGCGTCTCGATCGCCGCCAGCCGCTCCTCGGCGCGTTGCTTCACGGCCTTCACCCCGCGCTGGCGATCGGCGGAGAGGGCGAGCAGGTCGCGAATTTCTTCCAGCGTGAAACCCAGCGCCTTGGCCCGACGGATGAAGCGCAGCTGCGCCACCGTGCCCTCGCCGTAGCTGCGATAGCCCGACGCGCGGCGCAGCGGCTCGGGCAGCAGGCCCTCGCGCTCGTAGTAGCGGATGGTGTCGATGGGAACGCCGGCGCGCTTGGCGACGGTACCGATGGTGAGGGAGCTTCGCGTGTTCATGACGCCACTCTAGACCCTGGAGTGGACTCCAGAGTCAAGCGTCTGTGCACGGCGCGTTCATGGCGGCCGCATCGCCCTCTCTCCCGCGCGGGCATTCAGCGCGCCAGCGCGAGCGGGCGCTCCGGACCCGTCATGGCACCACGGTCGGCATTGGGCGCGGGCGTCATGCCCGCGGTGCATGCGATCCGCCGGCGCGCCTCTCCGCCGGCGCGCCTCAATGACCGGCACGCTGGGCGCGCGTTCGAGCCGCCTTCTTCGCGGCGGCCGAACGGCCCGCAGCACCCTTGGTCCGCGCCGCCTTCCTGGCCGCGGCGCTGCGGTCGGCCGCGGTGCGTTGGGAGGCCGCCTCGTGGCCCTGGCGCGACAGCGCGCGCTTGGACGCCGCGGCGCTGCCTTCCTTCTTCAGCGCCTTGGTGGCGGCGCGGCTGCGGGTGGCCTTCGTCTCCGACGACTGGCGTGCCGCGGACTGCTTCGCCGTTGCCTTCTTGGCCGTGGACCTTTTGGCGGTGGATTTTTTCGCGGCCTTGCCCTTGGCCGGAACATCCACGCCCGCCCTGCGGGCCTCGGACAGGCCGATCGCGATCGCCTGCTTGGTCGACCGCGCTCCGTGCTTGCCCTCGCGCACGTGCTCGATCTCCTCGCGAACAAACTCCCCCGCCTGAGTGCTGGGCGACTTGCCCTCACGCTTGTCCCGACGGGCCCGCTGGATGGCGCTCTTGCTCGGCATGGCTTGATCCTCCGCGTGGGTGGAGCATCGGAGCGTGCAGCGGGTGGTGTGAATCGCCGGGCAAGGTTGTGAGAAGAACCGATGTCTCTTAGGCAGCCTTCATCCGCTGGGTCCCAGGCCGTAACCGCCCTTCAAATCAGCAAGCCGTCCGAGCCGAGCCATTGAAAGTCAAACCTGACCCCTGATCCTCGAGTGATCCTCGAGTAGCTGCATGCGCCGAGTCTCTTGTTTGCTTAGCTCCGTGTATACAAACATGCGTAGATCTTCCCTGCAGGTCTAACGTTTGAGCTAAGCGGCGGCCCGTTTTCGGGACGCCCGCTTGAGCGAATGGTTAGCCACCGCCCGCACCGGCGTTCGCAGGATTTCCTCCTCAACGCACTTGATGCCGATTGGAGAAATGATCACGGTATCGCTTTCTCTGTCGTACTCGACGAAATTGCCGGTATCAAGTTGGCCGAGAACACTCTTTCGATAGACGGCGAAATTGCTGTACTTTGACCACGAGTACAGATCCTCGGCGAGCACGGCGCTTTCTACCGACGCGTACAGCAACAATAGAGTCTTCTGCTTGAAGTCCAGGTCATTCCGAAGGACTCGTTTCTTGCCACCAACCTCCCAGATATCCGGAATGTCGCGCGAAGACAGAGACGACACCAGTGCGTCGGCTTCTTCGAGCGACATCGTATGGAAGATTCTGATGAGCTCGCAGACGATCCAGTCGGCAACTCTTGTTATGGTGGCACCATCGATCGCATTTGCATCGACATCACCACCTGCATGACCGATACCGCGCTTGTTCCTCAACGTGTACAGATAGTTGAGCGCACGCGGGATGACAATTCGGAGTGATTCGTTACCCATGGCCTTTGGCACTTGGGAAAAGCTCTCGCACTCCCCTGCGAAGTTCGATATCTGTTGACCGAAGGGCGTAACTGTCTTCTTCAGTTCATGCTGCAACAGGCGAACAACGGTTTCGCAAAGTTTCCCTGCGCTAACCCCCGCGGCGTCGTGTTTGGCTTCTGCTTGGCGTGCTTTCAATTCGAGATAGGACTTGATGATCCTGTTTCGATAGTCGGTCGGCACATTAGCCAAGGCGTCCTGAAGGGGCGACTTAGGCTTGGGTGTATTCATACTGCCCGTCCTTGTTCTTTTCGCGCTTCAGCTTGCCGTCTCGGAGTAGTCGAAGGAGTGCCGGCGAGCATTCGTTGGCTTTGTAGTGGTGACCCTTCGAGGTTCTGCAGTGGGCAACGATGGCACCAATAGTTCTTGGGGCCTTGAAGAATCTATCGCCAAGGAGTTGGCTGATCATTGCGAACGCGCCGGGCGAAGCTGAGCTTCTCGCGGTCGCTCGTGACGCCTTCTGAGGCACGGGCTTCTCGGCACCGCCGGCTGGCGCCTCGGTCTTGGTAGATGTCTTTCGGCGTTTGGAGCGCCTTGGTGGCTTGGGCTCAATATTGCCGGTTGGAGCCGCCGGTACTCGAAGATGGCTAAGAAGTACCTCCACCACGCGAAGTTGGACGGCCTCACTCTTGAAGGCATTGACCACTTCGGCAATCGCCTTGAGCCGCTTCTGCATGTCGTCGAGTTCGTTCATGCGTACCTTCCGTGTGGATTGTGGTGGCTAACGCTTAAGTTGAGCGGCGGCGCAGCCGTACGCCTCGAACGAACTGTTAGCTTGATCTGGCAGCATGCTTGATGAAGCGACGCTCGTCTAGCGAATACCCAGTTGCTTGGTAGAACGCATGCGCTGCCGGACGGTGATCGCCGCTTGTAACTTCTATGCGCCGAGCACCCGCGGCCCACGCCCACTCCTCCGCTGCTGTAACAAGTGCTTTGCCTACACCTTTGCCGCGAGCTTCGTCGCAGACCGCAAGTGAGGTGATGCGGCCTAGTAGGCCAGGTGCATGAAAGAGAGGAAGCAGATGCACGCTAACGACGCCAATCAAGGATGCATGGCCGGAAATCGAAGCGACGAACACGGCGTCCGTCGGGCTCTTGGTAAATGAGGTGAGTCGCTCGGTAACGAGGCTGGCCAAGGTGCCATAACCGAGAGCGGAAAGACACGCGGCGATTTCAGCAGCGTCGGCGACCGCAGCTTGACGGACATTAGGATTGCACATGGTGACGTCAGTCATGCTCGAAAACTAACGCTGTAATTCAGCGGTGGCGTAGCCGTCCGCCTTGAATGAAATGTTAGACGCCACCAGTACCATTTTCGCCGCCGTCGTTGCCAGATTTAGCTGCGCGCTTTTTGCCTAATGCAATACCAAACACGATGCCGATTGCAATGCCTGGCCCGATACCTAGAGCGAGGTTGCCAAAGATTATTCCAAGACCACACCCGATGGCGACGCCGATGCCGATACCAAAGCTTAGGTAGCGCTGCTGCTCAGTCTGTTGTTTTGACATACCTCGAATCCTGTGGCGTCTAACGCTTAGTAGACCCCACATCGGGGCATATGTGCCGATAGTCCGCTGCAGCGGCGACACGGTCAAGCCTACGTTTTTTGTTGCGGCATCAGGCACCTGCAACAGCGATGGCAGTGAGCCCGTCGATTCGCTGTCGTTGCATATCGCACTTTTCGCCGCGATATCCGATATCGCCACGGATTCGAGCGAATAAACCGTTTGCTCGCCCGGTGCGCTCGAAACAGACCCTCACCCCACCACATCCTCCACCCCCACAAACCCACCCGTCTGCCGCGCCCACAGCCGCGCATACAACCCCTCGCGCGCGATCAGCTCGGCATGCGTGCCGGTTTCGACGATGCGGCCCTTGTCGAGCACCACCAGGCGATCCATCCGGGCGATGGTGGAGAGGCGGTGGGCGATGGCGATCACCGTCTTGCCTTCCATGAGGATGTCGAGGCTGTCCTGGATGGCGGCTTCGGCTTCGGAGTCGAGCGCGCTGGTGGCTTCGTCCAGCACGAGGATGGGGGCGTCCTTGAGCAGCACGCGGGCGATGGCGATGCGCTGGCGCTGGCCGCCGGAGAGCTTCACGCCGCGCTCGCCGACGTGGGCGTCGAAGCCGGTGCGGCCTTCACCATCGATCAGGTTCGGGATGAACTCGTCGGCGCGCGCCTTGCGCACGGCCTCGGCGATCTGCGCGTCGGTGGCGTCGGGGCGGCCGTAGAGCAGGTTGTCGCGGATCGAGCGATGCAGCAGCGAGGTGTCCTGGGTGACCACGCCGATCTGCGAGCGCAGGCTCTCCTGCGTGACGTGGGAAATATCCTGCCCGTCGATGAGGATGCGGCCCTGCTCCAGGTCGTACAGGCGCAGCAGCACGTTGACCAGGGTGGACTTGCCCGCACCGGACGGCCCGACCAGGCCAATCTTCTCGCCCGGGCGCACCGCCAGCGCCAGCCCGGCGATCACGCCGCCCTGCTTGCCGTAGTGGAAGTGGATGTCGTCGAAGCGCACGCCGCCCTCGCGCACCACCAGCGGTACGGCGTCGGGGCGATCCTGCACGGCGCGCGGCTGGGCGATGGTGGTGAGGCCGTCCTGCACGGTGCCGATGTCTTCGAAGATGCCGTTGACCACCCACATGATCCAGCCGGACATGTTGTTGATGCGGATCACCAGCCCGGTGGACAGCGCGATGGCGCCCACGGTCACCCTGCCCTGGCTCCACAGCCATACCGCGAGGCCGGAGGTGCCCACGATCAGCAGGCCGTTGAGCGAGGTGATGGTGGCGTCCATCGCGGTGGTCAGGCGCGTCATGCGGCGCAGCTTCTCGGTCTGCTCGCGCATGGCCTCGGCCACGTAGGCCTCCTCGCGATGCGTGTGCGCGAACAGCTTGAGCGTGAGCACGTTGCTGTAGCCGTCGACGATGCGCCCCATCAGCTTGGAGCGCGCCTCGGACGACTGCCACGAGCGCTGCCGCGTGCGCGGCACGAACCACGACAGCGTGCCGACGTATGCCAGCAGCCACACCGCCAGCGGCACGGCCAGCCACACGTCGGCATGGGCAAACATCGCCAGCGCGCTGCCGGTGTAGATCAGCACGTACCAGATCGCATCGACGATCTGCACCGCCGACTGCCGCAGGCTCGCGCCAGTCTGCATGATGCGGTTGGCGATGCGCCCGGCGTAGTCGTTCTGGAAGAAGCCCAGGCTCTGGCGCATCACGTAGCGGTGGTTCTGCCAGCGGATGCGGTTGGTGAGGCTGGGCACGATGGCCTGGTTCACCAGCAGATCGTGCGTGGCGTTGAGAAGAGGCCGCGCGAGCAGCGCCACCGCCGCCATCCACATCAGGGTGCGGCCGTGCAGGGTGAAGAAGGTCGAGGCGTCAGCCTGCTTGGCCATGTCCACGATGGAGCCGACGAAGCCGAACAGCGACACCTCCACCAACGCCACGCCCAACCCCACCAGCAGCGCGGCGAGAAACACCGGCCACACCTGGCGCAGGTAGAACAGATAGAAGCGCCCCACCTGCGGTGGCGGCATGGCGTCCGACGGTTCCTTGAACGCGTCGATGAGGTTTTCGAACCAGCGGAAAAGCATGGGGGTGGGTGTCCGACGGGCGCCAGCGGGCGCTTAGAAGATCAGCATGTGGCCGGCAGGGCGACGGCACAACCTGCGCGGTGTCGCATCCGGCGGCGGCGCTGGTCGACGGGATTGCGCGGCGCGTCGACAGGCCGGTCGCGCGCAGGGCGCGCTCCTACAAGGGGCGGCGATCGCGGCGAGAAGCCAGCCGGTCGGCCAGCCGCGTGGGCTCGGGCAGCTTGTAGCCGCGGCCACAGGCGAGCACGCGCTCCACCGCCGTGGCGTGGCTCACGCGGTGGCCGGGGGAGACGATCAGCGGCAGGATGCCGTCCTTGCTGCGCAGCGCGGTGCCGATCATCCGGCCGCGGTGCATCAGCGGCGCGCGCTCGCCGCGCGAGGGTCCGATGGCGTCGTGGGTGCCGACGAGGATCTTCTTCGCCACGCCGATGGTGGGCAGGCCGGTGATCACGCCCAGGTGGGCGGCGATGCCGAGCCCGCGCGGATGCGCCACGCCGTGGCCGTCGACGAGGATCAGGTCCGGCACGTGCGGCAGCTGTGCCAGCGCCGCCAGCACGGCGGGCAGCTCGCGGAACGACAGCAGGCCCGGGATGTACGGCATGCGCGTGGGCAACCGGGCCACCACCTCGGCCAGCGGCTGCATGGTGGCCGCATCGAGCAGTACGGCGGCGGCTCGGGTGATGGCGCCGCCTTCCTCGAAGCCCACGTCGACGCCGGCGACGCGGTGCGGCTCCGGGCCATCGTCGTCGTGCAGCCGCACGCGGGCGGCCAGCTCGCTCTGCAGGCGGCGGGCGCGGGGCACGTCGCCGTCCCAGGCGAGCAGTTCGGGCGATACGTCGAAGGGCGAGGTCATCGATGCAGCCTGAACGCGCGCCACTGAACACCTCGTCAAGCCCCCCGCTGCGATTGACCGCCCACGGAGCGGCTCCGATCATGCCCGGATGCCTCGCCTCGCCCGCCTCCTGCTGCTCCTCCTGCTCGCCTTCGGCAGCACGGCCGCCCTCGCCCGCCAGGACGCCGCGCCCGATGCGCCGCCGCCCACGCCGGCCGCGCAACTGGACCTGCTGCGCAGCCAGCTGGATGACATCAAGAAGGCGCTCGCCGCCCAGCCGACCGCGGCGCAACTGGGTGATCTGCGCACGCAGGCGCTGGCCGTGCAGGACCAGGCCGGCGAGGTGGCGGGCAGCCTCGCGCCACAGGTGCAGAGCGTGCAGGCGCAGCTGGCCGTACTCGGGCC
This sequence comes from Dyella ginsengisoli, assembly GCF_044904665.1. Lineage (NCBI taxonomy): Bacteria > Pseudomonadati > Pseudomonadota > Gammaproteobacteria > Lysobacterales > Rhodanobacteraceae > Dyella > Dyella ginsengisoli. The sequence continues at coordinate 178,740 of NZ_JADIKM010000003.1, read as the reverse complement.
GGCGCCGGCCAAGGGCGCGCCCGCCGAAGCGACCGAAGTGAGCGCGCAGCGGCGCAAGCTGGACAAGACGCAGGCCGACGTCGACGCCCAGGTGAAGCAGGCGCAGCTGATGGGCCAGGAGGCGGCACAGCTCGCCGCGCAGCTGTCCGACCAGCGCCGCAACGAATTCCAGGCGCGCTTGGCCGAACGCACGGCCACGCCGTTCAGTACCGCGTTCTGGTCCGACCCGATGCGCAGCCTGCCCTCCGACCTGCGTCGCCTGCGCGCGCTTGGTGGCGACCTGAGCACGGCGATCCACGACGCCTGGCAACCGCCCAACCGCACGCCCTTCGTGACCTGCCTGATTGCCGCCGCGCTGCTGCTGGGCGTGGGCCGCTGGCTGCTGGAGCGGCAGCTGCTGCGCCTCACCCAGAACCGCATGGCCGCCGGCCGTCTGCGTCGCAGCGCACTGGCGCTGGCGATCGCCGTGCTCACCGCGCTCAACACCGGCCTGGCCGCCCAGCTGGTGTACTGGTCGGTGAACTGGAACGGCCTGCTCGACGACGATCTCGCCACGCTCGCCCACCAGATGGTGCAGCTGGTGCTGCTCAGTGCCTACGTCGCCGGGCTCGGGCGCGCCCTGCTCTCGGCGGTGCGCCCGAGCTGGCGCCTGCCCGAGCTTGCCGATGCCGAGGCGCAGGCACTGCGTCCCTTCCCATGGCTGCTGGCGATGGCGATCGCCCTGCTCGGTACGGTGGAGTTGGTGAACCACGCGATCAGCGCCAGCCTGCCGGCCAGCGTGGCCACGCGCGGATTGATTGCGCTGGTGACCGCCGCATTGATCGGTACAGCGCTGCTGCGCCAGGCGCGCGCGCGGCGTGCGCTGGCGGCCGCGGGCGATCCGCCGCCGAGCCGCTCACTGTGGATCGGCGTGTGCCTGGGCGCGCTGGCGCTGGCCTCGATGACCTGCGTGCTGGCGGTGGCGACGGGCTACATCGCGCTGGCGTTTTTCGTGGCGATCAACGCGGTATGGATCAGCGTGGTGATCGCCTCGCTGTACCTGTTCATGCATGCGCTCAACGACACCTGGGCGCTGCTGCTGTCGCCCAAGGGACGCACCGGACAGCGGCTGCAGGCAGCCTTCGAGCTGGAGCCCGGGCCGCTGGAGCAGGCACGCGCCGTGCTCTCCGGCATCACCCGCGCACTGGCGGTGCTGCTGGGCATCGGTGCGGTGATCTCGCGCCTGGGCGCCAGCCCGGAAGACCTCACCTCCAGCGTCGGCAGCCTGCTGGGCGGGCTCACCTTCGGCGAGATGACGCTGGCGCCGCGCGACGTGCTCAAGGCCATGCTGGTGCTGGTGGTGGGCCTGCTGGTGGTGCGCACCATCAAGCGCTGGCTCGACGAGGAACTGCTGCCCAACACGCGGCTCGATGCCGGCATGCGCATGTCGATGCTGACCCTGCTCGGCTACGTGGGCGGCGTGCTGGTGTTCGTGATGGCGCTGGCCACGCTGAAGGTGAGCCTGCAGAACATCGCGTGGATCGCCAGCGCGCTGTCGGTGGGCATCGGCTTCGGCCTGCAGGCGATCGTGTCGAACTTCATCTCCGGCCTGATCCTGCTCGCCGAACGGCCGGTGAAGGTGGGCGACTGGGTGAGCCTCAACGGGGTGGAGGGCGACATCCGCCGGATCAACGTGCGCGCCACCGAGATCCAGCTGTGGGACCGCTCCACGGTGATCGTGCCGAACTCGCAGCTGATCACCCAGAACGTGCGCAACGTGACGCTGGCCGACGCGATCGGCCGGGTGAAGTTCAGCGTGCCAATGCCGCTCGACACCGACGCGGCGCGTGCGCGCGACCTCATTCTGGAGGCACTGCGAGCGCATCCGGTCACGCTGGACACGCCGGCGCCGTTCGTGCAGCTGGACAGCATCGACGCGGGCAACATGGTGTTCAGCGCCTACGCCTACACGCGCAGCCCGCGCGACGCCTCCACCGTGAAGAGCGACCTGCTGTTCGCGGTGCTGGCCAAGCTGCGCGAGCAGAACCTGCCGCTGATCCGTGCGCAGGACATGGTGGTGCGCACCGTGCGCCCACCGCGCGATACTGGGGTTGTCCCTCCCGATTCCTGAGCCGTCCATGGGATTCATGCAGCGTCGCCCGGCCGCACCGCTGGATGCCCTGATCGAGAAGATCTGGGACTGGGACATGCCCGCCGCCGCGCACCATTTCGAGCGCGTGCTGCCGCAACCCGGCGCGCAACTGATCATCAACCTGTGCGAGGACGAGACCCGCGTCTACACCGACGAGCCGCAGCGCCATTGCCTGCGCTCGTCCGGCAGCGTGCTCGGCGGTCCTCGCCTGACCAGCCAGATCATCGACACCGCCGAGCAGGTGCGCGTGATGGGCGTGATGTTCCGGCCCGGTGGCGCCCATGCGCTGACCGCCGAGAACCAGCAGGCGCTGCTGGCGCGGGACATCAACCTGGAGGACCTGTTCGGCGCCGCTGCGCGCCAGCTGCGACAGCGGCTGCTGGACACGGCCGCCCCCGGCATGCGCCTGCAGATCCTCGAGCAATGGCTGCTGGCCCAGCGGCGCGGGCCAGCCACCGATCCCGCGGTGGCGCATGTCGCAGCAGCCCTGGATCGCGCTCCCCAATGGGCCTGCATCGCGAAAGTTGTGCAGCAGACCGGGCTGTCCGACGACAGCCTGCGGATGCGCTTTCATCGCCAGATCGGCATGGGTCCGAAGCGCTATGCGCGCCTGCAACGTTTTCGCGCGGTGCTGGTGCAGGTACATCTGGCGGGCAGCGTGGACTGGTGCCGGGTGGCTGCCGACGGCGGCTTCACCGACCAGGCCCACCTGGTGCGCGAGTTCCGCGCTTTTTCCGGCCTCACGCCCGGTGCGTTCATGGCCCGGCGCGGCCCGCATCTCAATCACCTGGTGATCGACTAGGGCTTCGGAAAATCGCCAAGACCGGGCAACGGTGCACGGTTAGCCTTGTTCCACCCATTCTCGAGGAGCAAGCGATGTCAGCGACCCACGGCAGCACGATCATTCCCTGTCTGCGCTACCGCGAAGCGCATGCGGCCATCGACTGGCTCTGCCGCGCGTTCGGCTTTGCGGCCCAGGCGGTGCACGAGGACGACCAGGGCGGCGTCGCCCACGCCCAGCTCACCTACGGCAGCGGCATGGTGATGCTGGGCTCGGTGCGCGAGGACGGCTTCGGCCAGCACATGTTGACACCCGCCGAGACCGGCGGACGCGAGACCCAGGTGGCTTGCGTGATCGTGAGGGATTGCCACGCGCACTACACCCAGGCGAAGAGCGCCGGAGCGCAGATCGTGGACGACTACGCCGAGAAGGACTACGGCGGCGCCGGCTACAGCTGCCGCGACCCGGAAGGCCACCTGTGGTGGTTCGGCAGCTACGACCCGTGGGCGGAATGAGCGGCGGGTACCAGTGAGTGCGCGCCCGGCCTCACTGTAGGAGCGGCTTCAGCCGCGATGCCTTTTGCCTTGATGCGGAATGCGAGCAAGAGCATCGCGACGACTGAAGTCGCTCCTACCGAGGGCTGCCGTGTTTGTGCGGGGACCGGTCAGGGCGCGGCTTTCTTTGGTTGCTGCGCCCCGGGGCGCGCCACCGCGTACATCTCCCACGCGATCTGCTTCATCAGGCCCTGGCGGTCCTCGCCGATGACGTAGAGGTCGAAGTGGGTGCGGTCGGGGATGAAGTGGAACGAGGACTTCGCGCCCAGCCCGTCGAGCACAGCCTTGAGCCGATGCGCGGCGCCGTCGAGGTAGAACGTGTCGGCGGTGCCCACGTAGAGGTGGATCTTTCCGTCCAGGTCGGTCTTGAGCGCCGGCCAGTTGGTCTTGAGGCGATGGGCGATGTCGTAGTGGTCGCGCCAGTAGGCGACCACCGCCGGATCGACGTCGCCGGTGTCGCGGTCGAACATCGGCATCGGCCGGCCGTCCTTGCCGCGCGGCGAGAACACCCAGTCGAACGAGGCCATCTGGCCGCCATAGGGGCCGATCACGCGCTCCATCTTCGCGAACTGCTCGAAGCTGGCGAACACCTTGCCCTTGTCGCGCACCAGCGGATAGGCCGTGCCGTCTGCACGACGGTAGACGTTGGCGTGCGGCGCATACAGGTCCGGCCCGGTGAAATCGTGGAAATCGCTCGGGTCGGGCGAGGTGGACCAGGTGCCGCCGAACACTTTCGGGTAGCGCGTCTGCAGCCACAGCGTGGCCCAGCCGCCGGAGGAATGGCCGTTGAGGAAGCGGCCGCTGGCCTTGCCATCCATGCGGTACTGCTTTTCCAGCGACGGGATCAGCTCGGTGGTGAGTGCCTCGCCCCACGGGCCGTTGTTCACCGAGTCGGCGAACTCGTGCGTGCCGGTGGCCGAGGATTCGTCCAGCAGCACCCAGATCATCGGCGGCAGGGTCTTCTCGGCCATCTGGCCGTACACCGCCAGGCCGGTGGCCGCTTCGCTGCGGTCGCTGCCGCCGTAGCCGTGCGTGTGATAGACCACCGGATAGGTGGTCTTGCCCGAGGCGTCATAGCCCGGCGGCAGCAGCACCCAGCCCTTCATGTGGATCGGACGTCCCCAGAACGCGCTGAGCGCCGGGCTGACGAAGTCGATCGGCTGCAGGTGCGCCTTTGCCTCGGCCATGTGCTGCTCGGTGGTCGGACTGAGCGCGCCCTTGGGGAAATCCCACAGCCCCCGCTCGGGCAGCACATTGTCCAGCACCAGGCGAGGCATGACGCCGGGCAGGTGCGCCTCGACCACCGGGCTGACCACGTCGCCGGCGTCGCGGCCGTGATAGTTGTAGTCGTGGTTGGTGTCGAGCACGGCCTGCAGCAGGTAGTCGCCGGGCGGCAGCTGCGAGAACGCCTTGGGAAAAGCCATCGCATCGGCATCCATCGTGATGCCCTGGCCCGGTGCCAGATGCGTCACCTCGCGCGCGGCGATCGCGGTCTGGGCGGGCTTGAACGGATTGGTGTCGACCTCTTCCACCTTGCCGTCCTTCGCGGCGGCGCGGGCGGTCTTCGCATCCACCGCGAACAACAGCAGGCGGCCGGAGGCCGGCTGGCTGGACCCACTGGCGAGCTCGACGCGAAACAGCGCCGGCGCCGACGTGACGGCGTCGCGCGCCGGCGATGAACTGGCAACCGCCAGGCCGCACAGCCCGGCGATGACGAATGATGCATAACGGCGCATACGCTTCTCCCCTTTCAATGGACCGGCGCCACCGAAGCCGGCGGCGCCGGGTGGCTCACTCGTCGGACGCCTTGTCCTTGCCCAGCGGCTTCAGCCGCAGGTCCTGGAAATCGAAGCTGAAATCGGTCAGCGGCGAGATCGGCTGCATGCGCAGTTCGGTGATCTTGCCGTCGGCGTCCAGCGTGTAGGTGGCGAAGGCGTCGGCGTTGAGCGTGCGGTCGTCCCACTTCACCACGAACGTGCTGTGCTGCCACGGCGTCATGGTGCCAATGAGCTGCCTGGTGTGGGCGAAGCGCATGCGCAATTTGCCGCCCTCGTTCGTCACGATTACCTCGCCGTACCACGGGTCTTTGAAGGTGCCCGCGTAGCTGGCCTGCGGCAGATCGAGTTTCGGGTTCTTTTCGCGCGCCTTCTGGTGCTTGGCCCAGCTGTCGTCGGCGTTCGCCTCGCCCTTCTTCACCAGCTTGTCGTACACCGCCACCCAGTCGGTCTTCTCGCCCGGGTGCAGGTAGGCATCGAGCACGCGATAGGTGACGGCGTTGAAGGCCGCGCCGGACTCGGCGTTGGTGAGCACCACCACGCCCAGGTGCTCTTCCGGCACCAGCGTCACGCGCGAGACGAAGCCCGGCCAGCCGCCGGTGTGCCACGCGAGGCGACGGCCGCGGTAGTCGGACAGGAACCAGCTCTCACCGTAGCCGTAGAAGTTCGGCATGATCGGCGCCAGCTCGGGGATCGGCGGCTTGCCCACCTTGATCGGCGTCAGCATGGTCCACATCTGGCGCTGGCTGTCTTCGGAGAAGATCCGCTTCGGCTTGCCGTCCGCGCCCTTCTGCGGCAACGCGCCGCCGGCCAGCTGCACGTTCATCCACTTGGCCAGGTCGTGCACGCTGGCGTAGATGCCGCCGGCGCCCGGATCGTTGCTCCACGCCATCGGCGGCACCGGCTTGAGGTTCTTGAAGTTCTCCTTGGCGTAGCCGGTGGCCACGTCCATGCCGGGCTTGATGTCGTTCTTGTCGATCAGCGACTCGTCCATGCCCACCGGCTGGAACAGGTGCGTGCGGATGTAGTCGGCGTAGCTCTGGCCCGAAGCCTGCTCGATCACCAGCGTGGCGACGGCGAACAGGATGTTGTCGTAGGCGTAGCCGCTGCGGAAGCCGTTCTTGATCGGCACGTTCTTCAGGCGCTCGACCACTTCCTTGGTGGAGTACGAGGTCGGCGGCCAGTACAGCAGGTCGCCCGCACCGAGCGACAAGCCGCTGCGATGCGCGAGCAGGTCGCGGATGCGCATCTCGTGGGTGACGTACGGATCGGACATGCGGAACCACGGCAGGTGGTCGATCACCCGGTCGTCCATCTTCAGCTTGCCCGCCTCGGCCAGCTGCTGCAGCGCGGCGGCGGTGAACGCCTTGGTGTTGGAGGCGATCGCGAACAGCGTGTGCGCGTCCACCGGCTGCTTCGGATCAAGCGACTTGTCGCCGAAGCCTTGCTCCATCACCACCTTGCCGTCCTTGACGATGGCCACGGCGATGCCGGGCACGCCGAAGGCCTTGCGGGCGCTGTCCACGTAGGCGGCGAAGTCGGACAGGTCCGGCGGCAGCGCGGGGCGCACGCTGTCGTTGATGCCGATGGGCGGTGGCGTGCCTTTCGCCGGCTCGCTCTGCGCCGACGCTCCGCAGGCCACTACCAGCAGCGCGGCGGCGATGGCCGCGCGCAAGGACATACGACTGGACATGCTCAACCCCTTGGCGATCGAAAATGGATCGCAGCACTATCGCGGCAAAGCACCTGACCTGCCTAGTCCGAAGGTCATGCCCGCACGACTTGTCGCATGCCAAGATGCGGCCCTGCCCGCCGCAGTGACCGTCATGCCCGCCCCCATGGACCTCTTCGCCGCCTCCGCCCCCACCTCCACGCCATCGGCCGCACCCGGCATCCGCTGCGGTATCGGCGGCTGGGTGTTCCCGGAGTGGCGCGACAACTTCTATCCGGCCGGTCTGGTGCAGCGGCGCGAGCTGGAGTACGCCAGCCGCCAGCTGCGCAGCATCGAGATCAACGGCACCTATTACCGCGCACCGGCCGCGGCCACGCTGGCCGGCTGGGCGAAGCAGGTGCCGGACGGCTTCGTGTTCTCGCTCAAGGCGCCCAAGGCGATCGTGCTGCAGCGCTCGCTCGCGGGCGCGTCGCGGATGGCCGCGGCGTTCGTCGACACCCTGCAGGCACTCGGTGACCGCCTCGGCCCGGTGGTGTGGCAGTTCACACCGGCACGGCGCTTCGACGTTGACGACCTGACGGCCTTCCTCGACCGCCTGCCGCGCACGCTCGACGGCCAGCCGCTGCGGCATGCACTGGAAGTGCGCCACGCAAGCTTCCGCTGCCCCGAATACGTGGCGCTGGCGCGCACGCACGGCGTGGCCACCGTGTTCACCGATTCGCCCGAGCACCCGTCGCTGGCTGACCTTACCGGCCCGTTCGCCTACGCCCGGCTGATGCGCAGCCAGGCCGACGAGCCGCACGGCTATCCCACCGCCGCGCTCGATGCGTGGGCGGAACGTGCCACGCAGTGGCGTGCGGGCGGCGACCCGCCGGAGCTGCCGCACGTGGAGGCGCCGCGCCCGAGCCAGGCCGCGCGCGACGTGTTCGTCTACTTCATCAGCGCCGCGAAGGCGCGCAACCCTGCCGCAGCGATGGCATTGCAGGCGCGGGTGGATCGCGCCGGCTAGCCGGCGATCACCACGCGATCGCGGCTGCCGGACGCACCGCCCGGGCCCGCGACGATGTGGGGAAAACCCGCCGCGCGCCGCTACACTGCGCGGCCTCATCTGCCGCCCGCGTGCCGCCATGCGCAAATTGCTCGGAATCGTGCTCCTGCTCGCCATCGCCGTGGCGGCATGGCACCAGCACGACGCGGCCCCGGCAACCGGCCCGACGAGCGGGATCGGCGCGCCTTCGGCCACGCCGCACCGCGCCGGAACGCGCGCTCCGCAAGGGCTGCCCGCCGAGGCGGCCGACACGCTGGCGCGCATCGCTGCGGGCGGGCCGTTCGAGCATGCGCAGGACGGCACCGTGTTCGGCAACTACGAAGGCCTGCTGCCGCGCCAGCCACGCGGCTACTACCACGAGTACACGGTGGAGACGCCCGGCGCGCGCACCCGCGGCGCCCGGCGCATCATCACCGGCGGCACGCCACCGCAGGTGTACTACTACACCGACGACCACTACCGCAGCTTCCGCCGCATCGAGGGCCGCCGATGAGCGCGCACGACGCCCGCCTCGACCTCACCCGCCCGCTGCTCGGCGGCGTCTACGACGTGGACGCCCGCGAGTTCGACGCGATCGTGCGGCAGGCGCGGCAGGCCGAGCTGGCGCTGTGCCGGGTCGACCTGGCCGGCTGCACCGACAAGGCGGGGCTGCTGCGCCGGCTCGCCTTCGCGCTGCGGCTGCCGCCGGATTTCGGCGACAACTGGGACGCGCTGGCCGACTGCCTGCGCGACCCGGCCTGGCGCCCGGCATGGGGCCACGTGTTCGTGTTCGAAAACCCCGAGGCGCTGCCGGCACACGATGCGGCGATCCTGCGCGGCGTGCTGGACGACGCGGCCACCTTCGCGATCGAGCACGAGCGCCCTTTCTTCGCCTTCTTTCCCCTGCCCGCCGCGCCCGGCGCGGACGCCTGACCTGTCGGAGCGCCCATGGAACACCTCGATTTCGAACTCGAACCGCCGCACGAGTACGTGGAGCTGAACCAGTTGCTCAAGCTGGTGGGCATCTGCGACAGCGGCGGCGCCGGCAAGGCGATCGTGGCCAGTGGGGCGGTGACGGTGGACGGCGTGCTGGAAACGCGCAAGACCTGCAAGATCCGCCCGGGCCAGCGCGTGGTGGTAGACGAGGAGATCGAGATCCGCGTGCACGCCGCCGGCTGAACGCGGCGCGGCGTCAGGCGGATAGCGCGGCGAGGCGGCGATCGAGTGCCGGATGCGCCGGCAGCACCAGCATGAAATGCCGCTCCAGCACGCTGCGGATCTCGCGCGCGCTGCCCAGCGTGTAGTGCTCGCTGCGGCCATCGCGGTGATGCATGGTGAACTCGCGGTTGCGCAGCGCGAGACGCTGCTCGGGCACGGTGCGCGCCACCATCAGCTCGCGGGTGAAGGGCGAATCCGGGTGGGTGGAGACGTAGTGGTTGGCCACCACGAAATCCACGTCCTCGCACGGCTGCAGGGTGAAGCGATACAGCGGCCGCCACTGCCCGGCCACCTTGGCCTGCAGCCGCCACTGGCCATCGCCCTGCAACAGGCGATATGGCTCGTGCGGCGTGAGCTGCTCCATGCCGGCCTGGAAGCGCAGCGCACTGCTGAGGGTGAGGCCACCGAAGCCCACGTCGACCAGCCATCGCTCGTCGTCGATGGTGGCCAGCAACGCCATGTGGGTCTGCGCCGTGGGCACATCCTCAGGACGGTTCCACAGCACGCGCGCGATCACCGGCGTCACCGTCAGGCCGATCGCCCTGAGCACCTCGGCCATCAGCCGGTTGTGCTCGAAGCAGTAGCCGCCGCGACCGCGGTGCACCAGCTTGTCCTCGATCGCCAGTGGATCGAGGTCCACCGGCTTGCCCATCAGCGGATCGAGGTTCTCGAAGGCGATCGCCGCCACATGCGCGCGCACGATTGCCTGCACGGTCGCCAGATCCGGGTGCAGGGGTTGCAGGTGGCCGATGCGCGTGGCGTAGGCCGACAGGTCGATCTCCGGTCGCATGCGCGCTTCCGCGGGTGATGTGACAGCCGTAAACGATAGCACCGCCGTGTCCACGTAACCGCTTGCGCCGCGGCGACGAATCACTCCACGAGCGCGGGGCCGATGCATCTGCTGTCGATGCGAACCCGTATTCACACAGGTGATGGGCCCTTCTGCTTCCGGCTTCCCCACGGAGACACGTCATGCACATGCTTTCCCGCTCGTCTTCCTTCCCGCTGCGCCTGGGCGCGGCCTTGCTCGCCCTTGCCGTGGGCGCCTGCACCGCCTCGCCGGCCACCCGCGATGGCGCCATGATCCCGGCGCCGGTCAGCGACCCGGCCGTCACCGCACCGGGCGACCAGGTCGCCGTGCTGGCCGGCGGCTGCTTCTGGGGCCTGCAGGCGGTGTTCGAGCACGTCAAGGGCGTCAAGCAGGTGTGGGCCGGCTACGCCGGGGGCAGCGCCGACACCGCCAGCTACTTCCGCGTTTCCGACGGCGACACCGGCCACGCCGAGTCGGTGAAGATCGTCTACGACCCGCGCCAGGTCAGCTACGGCACGCTGCTGAAGGTGTTCTTCGCGGTGGCGCACGATCCGACCCAGCTCAACCGCCAGGGCCCTGACCACGGCACCCAGTACCGCTCGGAGATCTTCACCACCAGCGACGCCCAGCGCGCCGTGGCGCAGGCCTACATCCGCCAGCTGGATGCGGCCAAGGTGTACGAGTCGCCCATCGTCACCAGGGTGGAGCCGCTGCCGGCCTTCTACATGGCCGAGGGCTACCACCAGGACTACTACCGCACGCACTCGAACGACCCGTACATCGTCTACAACGACGCCCCCAAGGTCGCCGCCCTGCGCAAGCTGATGCCCGAGCTGTACCAGACCGAGACGAGCCTGGCGCAAGCGCAGCAGCGCTGAGCCATATGCTTGATGCGATGAACAAGGCCGCCCATGAGGCGGCCTTGTTCTTTCGGCTGTCAGGCGATCGGTTCGGCGAACTGCTCAGCCCGCCCGTGGCGGCGGCACCAGGCGCAGCCGGGTCGGCGGGTTGCCGCCGCCGGACTTGAGCATGCGCAGCAGGTCGGGCACTTCCAGCGGGCGGGCGTACAGATAGCCCTGCCCTTCCTCGCAGCCGGCGCGCAGCAGGAACTCGTGCTGCGCCTCGTCCTCGATGCCCTCGGCGATGGCGTACAGCTTGAGGCTGCGCGACATCGCCAGGATCGCCTCGACGATCGCCACGTCGTCGGGGCTGCGCGGGATGCCGGTGATGAAGGTGCGATCGATCTTCAGGCACACCACCGCTGGCAGCTTGAGGTAGGCGAGCGAGGAGTAGCCGGTGCCGAAATCGTCGATCGCCACGCCCACGCCCATGGTGTGCAGCGCATACATGGTGCGATGCGTGCCCTCGCCCAGGCGCAGGATCGCGCTCTCGGTGATCTCCAGCAGCAGGCGCTTGGGGTCCACCTGGTAATCGCGCAGCGCCGTGTGCAGCCCCTCGATGAAGGCGGGGTGGCCGAACCAGCTGGCCGACACGTTCACCGCCACGCGGATCGGCGCGATGTGCTCGCGGTCCCACTGGCGAATCCACGCGCAGGCCGCGCGCAGCACCCATTCGTCGATGCGGCGGATCAGGCCCAGGCTCTCGGCCATCGGAATGAAGCTGTCCGGCATCACCAGCCCGCGCTTGGGATGCTGCCAGCGCAGCAGCGCCTCCACCGCCACGATGCGGCCGGTGCGCAGCTCCAGACTGGGCTGGAAGACCAGGCGGAACTCGTCGTTGGCCAGCGCCTGGCGCAACTCCGAGGCCAGCTGCAGGCGCTTGCGCGCATCCGCCTGCATGATTGGCGAGTAGAAGCGGAACGCGTTGCGCTCCTCGCTTTTTGCCGCGTACATCGCCGCATCGGCGTTGGTGATCAGGGCCGCCGGATTCTCGCCATCCAGCGGATAGCTGGCGATGCCGATGCTGGCGCTGAGCACGATCTCGTAGTCGTCCACCGAGATCGGCGCGGCCAGCGCGGTGAGCAGGCGGCTGGCGATGTCGGCGGCGCCGTCGCGGGTGTCGATGGCGGTCGCCAGCACGGTGAACTCGTCGCCGCCGATGCGGCCGGCCACGTCGCCTTCGGCCAGCTCCGCGTTGATGCGCTCGGCCACCTTTGCCAGCAGGCGGTCGCCGATGGCATGGCTGTAGCTGTCGTTGACGATCTTGAACGCGTCCAGGTCGATGAACACCACCGCCACGCAGCGTCTCGCACGTGATGCGGCTTCGAGCGCCTGCGTGCAGCGACGCTCGAACTCGGCGCGGTTGGCCAGCCCGGTGAGCGGATCGTGCGTGGCCAGATGTTCCAGCCGGCGCTGGTCGGCCTTGGTGGTGGTGATGTTGGTGAACACGGCCACGTAGTGCAGTACCTGGCCGGCGTCATCGCGGATGGCGCTGATGCTGAGCAGTTCCGGATAGGTGCTGCCGTCGCGGCGACGGCTCTTCACCTCGCCGCGCCAGTTGCCGCCCAGCTCGATCGAACGCCATACGCTGTCCGGCAGCGGTTTGTCGTCGGGCAGGCTGCGGGTGTCGTCGAAGCGCAGCCCCTGCAGTGCCTGCACCGTGAAGCCGGTGATTTCCACGTGCGCGGCGTTGACGGTAACCACGCGGCGATCGGCGTCGGCGATGATCACGCCCTCGGCGATGCTGCCCAGCGCCTTGGCGGCCACGCGGCGCTCGCGCTCCATGGCCACGCGCTCGGAGATGTCGCGCACGATCGCCTGGCTTATTTCGGTGTCGCCCCAGCGCGCGATGGAGCTGCGCGTTTCCACCGGACGCACCTGGCCATCGCCGCCGAGCAGCGCAGTGAGCGCGATGTCGCCCCGGTGATGGGCGGGCAGCGGCAGCGTGCTGTCCACGTCCAGCGGATCGTGCGCGAACAGCGAGGAAAAATCCCTGCCGACCAGCTCGCGCTCGCTACGGCCGGTCCAGGCCGCGGCGGTGCGGTTGGCGTCGAGAATGCGGCCGCTGCCGCGATCGACCATCACGATGGCGTCGCCGGCGCTGTCGAACAGCAGCCGATAGCGCTCCTCGCTGCCGCGGATGCTCTCGACGATGCGCCGGGCCATCCACATCCACAGCCCGGCGGCCAGCAGGAAGGCGCCGACCACGCACCAGAACAGCATCTGCCCGACCCACACCGCGCCCTTGACCATTTCTACCGAGAACAGCTCGGTGCGCGGCTGCATGTATTCGTTGAGTGCGTTGATGCGCGCACGAACCTGCGCCGCCGCCTCCGGTGACACGGCGCCGGCGGCGAAGTCGCTTTCGAGCCGGTCGGCGATGCGGCCGAGCTCGGCAATGGAGGCGTCGGTGGAGCGCCAGGCGTCCAGCGAAGCCTGCAGGTGCGGTGCGCCGGTGAAGTGGCGCAGCATGAAAATCATCCCGGATTGCGCCGCGGGCATGATGTTGCCGCGCAGGAACACCTCGTCGAGATCTTCCTCGCGGTAATGCCCCGAGGCGATGGCGTCGCGGCCCCAGCGGTCGCCTTCGAGCAGCTCGTAGTTGCGCCGAAAGCTGGCCAGGTCACCCGGCGAGCCGCTCAGGGCGTAGCTCTCCAGGTCGATCACGGCCTGCTTCTGCGCTTTCGACCAGATGCTCTCGCTGTTGAGGAAACCAGCGAGAGTCACCTGGACCTGCAGCACGCCCCAGGTCATGGCCATGATCAGCACCACCGCCGACGCAAGCGCGTAGGCCAGCGGCATCAGGCGCCGTGACAGGGACCGCTGCACATTCAAACTGTTACCGACGAAACGCATTGCATGCCTGTTTGCTGAAGGACACCAACCCGTGTCCGCCGTTCCAGTTTCCCCTTCTGCGGCAATCCTTTACGCCGCAGCTTCGCTCAGCACCAGTCGGTCCGGGCAGTTCTGGATGCATCGATCGCCCAGCAGGATCATGCTGGTATAGCTGCGCTTGATGCATTCGGCCAGATGCGCCACGTCATCGGCCGACGGCTCCAGTCCCATCAGCGTGCAAACGATTTCCAGCGCTTCCCACGGGTGAGTGTCGTCATAAGCGGCATGCAGGTGCAACCACTTTAGCGCCGACGTGCGTACTGACGGATCAAAGCTTTCCCGGTACTTCGTGCTGTCATAGATCATCTGCGACCACTCGCCGGTCACTCCCTCGATGGCGTAGTTGGTGGCGACCATGCCGGCGGCCAGGGTGCCCCGGTTGCAGATGTCCTCGCACCAGCGCGACAGCCCATCGGTGCCGTGGGGCGCCAGTTCGCCCAGCAGTCGCTCGCGCGGCACGCCCGCGCCCTCGGCCCAGTTGAGCCAGTACTCGGCGTGGTTCTGCTCCACCCGGATGTTGCGTACCAGCCAGCGCCGGGCCAGGTTGTCGCCCGGACTGCGGCCGTAGCGGGTCTTGAGCAGGCTCAGCGCCATGAAGCTCGGGAATCGCTCGATGAAGGGCCACAGGCCCATCATGAAGTTGGCGGTGGACTCCTGATCCATCCGCACGTCCATCATCAGCTTCCAGATCTCGTGGTCGAGCACGCGCTGCTTGGTGCTTTCGCAGTCGGCCACCATGTCCTGGGCCCACTGGGGATAGCTGGACAGCTCGGTGAGCGGGCCGGTGCGTTCGAAGTGCTTGTTCATGTGTTGCTCCTGTCCTTAGACGGTTCGGTGGCTGCCTGGCAGCCGGTCGTGCGCATGCACGCCGGACGAGTGCCGCCGACCGGACAGCCGCAGTCGCCGGCAAACCTGGTATCCCGACGGGCGCCCGCGGCGCCGCCGGCCCTTCCCTGCGCTGATGGATACACGAGTCCCGGAAGAGCCGCGCGAGCGCGTACCGCAAAACGGAAACCGTCCGGTCGGCCTTCGATCCGCCCATGGATGAAGGCATGCGGACGCATGCAACGAATGAGCGAGCAGAGATCCGTGCCCCGGCACGCGCACCCCCGCGCCGCGGCCTAGCCGCCCGATTCTTACCGCAAATGCGGGCCGCGTCGCGCGCCTCGCGCGGACGGCTGCGGCGCGAGGTGCGGCGGCAGCGCCAGTTCGCGGGCCAGAAAATCCACGAACGTGTGGATCAGCAGCGACGACTGGCGGTGCTGCGGATACACCGCGTGCACCGCCGTCGCCGCAGGCCGGTAGTCGTCCAGCAGGGTCACCAGCGTGCCGGCAGCCAGCGCCTCGCCCACGATGAAGGTCGGCAGCCGCGCGATGCCCAGCCCGCGGATCGCCGCGTCGCGCATCAGCTCGCCGTTGTTCGCGCGAAAGCGCCCGCGCACGGTGACTGCCGGTGCCGCCGCGCCGCCGAACTTCCACTCCACGTGGGGGCCGTGGCCGTACAGCAGGCACTCGTGCGTGGCCAGGTCCGCCGGGGTGGCCGGTGCCGGATGCCGCGCCAGGTAGTCGGGACTGCAGCACACCACCGTTTCCACCGGCGCGATGCTGCGGGCGATCAGCGAGGAGTCGGCCAGCACGCCGATGCGAATGGCCAGGTCGTAGCCTTCGCCGAGCAGGTCGACCATCCGGTCCCCGAGATCCAGCTCGATGCCCACCTGCGGATAGTCGGCCAGGAAGCGCGCGAGCAGCGGGCTCAGGTGCATCGTGCCGAAGGACATCGGCGCGGTGAGCCGCAGCCTTCCCCGCGGAGCCTGGCCGGCGCCGCTGATCGCCTGGTCCAGTTCCTCCACCTGCTGCAGGATGCGTCGCGCCTGCTCGGCGTAGGTGCGGCCCAGGTCGGTGGCGCGCAGGTGGCGCGTGGTGCGCACCAGCAGGCGTACGCCCAGCTGCGCTTCCAGCGCCATCACCCGGCGGCTGATGAACTGCTTGGACAAGCCCAGCCGATCGGCCGCCGCGGTGAAGCTGCCGGTATCGAGCGTGGTCACGAACAGGCGCATGTCGTCGAGCTGGCTCATTGTCAATTCCAAACGGACGATGAAACGCATCCTAGGCGATTTATCGCCTCGTCGGGCGACATTAGAGTGCCGGCCACGTCACCGGCCATCCGGTCGGTGCTTTCCTTCCGCTTCGAGGTACCGCCATGAACACGCAGAACGCTTCCACTTCCCTGCTCGCCCGCGCGCTGCTGTCGAGCCTGTTTCTGATCAGCGGCTTCGGCAAGCTCGCCGCGCCCGCCGCCACCAAGGCCTACATCGTCTACGCCGGCCTGCCGCTGCCGGATCTCGCCTACCTGGTCGCGGTGGTCGTGGAGGTCGGCTTCGGCCTGGCCCTGCTGGCCGGCTATCGCACCCGCGTCGTGGCGGTGCTGATGGCGCTGTTCACCGTCGCGACCGCACTGGCCTTCCACGACCACTTCGACGACCAGAACCAGTTCATCCACTTCCTGAAGAACATCGCGATCGCCGGCGGCCTGCTGCAGGTGGCCGCGACCGGGGCCGGCGCCTACAGCCTGGACGCGCTGCGCCAGCGTCGCCACGGTGCGCGCGCGTTGAACTGATCGCAGCGCTTGAAGAGGCCGGGCCGCGCGCAGCGGTCCGGCCTCACTGCGTCCGGACCCGCCGGGCAGGCGATGCAGTGCACGCGGCGTTCGCCGCGGCGGCGCTTGTGCTGGGGCGGCGAGACCGGACTGTCCTGCGAGATCAGCGCGCCGGGCAGCGAGGGCGAACTGCGCTATTCGCCGCTGGTGCTGATGAGCCGCTTCGGCAAGCCCGACGAGATCGCCGCGGCGATCGCCTTCCTGGGGTCCGACGACGCGGCCTGCATCACCGGACAGACGGTGTTCGTGGACGGCGGCGCGTCGATCGGCAAGGCGCCGGTGTAATGCCGGTTCGCGCTGGCCGACGGACGGTCCGCGGCCAGCGCGAGGAAGCACTCAGAACAGCCCTTCAATCACCTGCAGCATGCCCCAGAAACCCACCGCCCAGACCGCCGTGCGCAGGTAGGGAACGCCGATGACATACACCGGCAGGTAGGCCACCCGCGCCCACAGGTAGATCTGCGCGCCCAGCGCAGTGCTGGCGCTGGTTTTCTGTGCGGCCACCACGGCGAGCACCGCGGCGGCGAAGAACGCGAACGTCTCCAGGAAGTTGCTGCTCGCCCGCGTCGCACGCGCGGCGAAACCGGAGAGCGGCCGCGCGTCGCCGTCTCGGTTGCTGGCGTTCCACTTCAGGCCGCGCTGGGCGGTGGCCAGCGCGGCGGCAAGCAGCACGTGCACCAGCCCGAGCACCAGCGCCCACGCCAGCATCTTCAGTTCCATCGTCATCGGTCGTTCTCCGCGGATAACGCCCGGCATCGGTGTGGAACTGGCGGCCGCCGGGCAGGCACCCCATCATGCCCGATCGTCGCACCGGCATTTCGTGGCTCCGGCCGCGGCGGACACGGAGCGGCGGCGCGGGTTATCGTGCCGCTCTTCCCCGTCTGCCGGCCCGCCCGTGAACTACCGCTGGATCCTCTTCGACGCCGACGACACGCTGTTCCACTTCGACGCCTACCAGGGCCTGCGGCGGATGTTCGAGCGCCACGCGGTGGACTTCACGCCGGCGCACTACGCGCAGTACCAGGAGATCAACAAGCCGCTGTGGGTGGATTACCAGAACGGCACGATCACCGCGGCGGAGCTGCAGACCACCCGCTTCGAGGGCTGGGCGCGCCGGCTCGGCGTGGCCGCGGCCGACCTCAACGAAGCCTTCCTGCTGGCGATGGCCGAGATCTGCACCCTGCTGCCCGGCGCCCAGGCCCTGATTGACGCCCTCGACCGCGCGGGCGTGCGCATGGGCCTGATCACCAACGGCTTCACCGCGCTGCAGCTGGCGCGGCTGGAACGCACCGGTCTGCGCGAGCACTTCGATCCGCTGGTGATTTCCGAGCAGCTCGGCGTGGCCAAACCGGACGTGCGCATCTTCGAGCACGCACTCGATCGCATGGGGCAGCCCCCGCGCGAACAGGTGCTGATGGTGGGCGACAACCCGCACTCGGACATCCTGGGCGGCCTCAACGCCGGCCTGCGTACCTGCTGGTTCAATCCGCACGGGCACGAAGCGCCCGAGAGCATCGCGCCGCATCACGAAGTGCGCTCGCTGCACGAACTGCAGGCGCTGCTGCTGGGCTGACGACTCCCCCATTCGAGGTAGCGACGCCGGCCCGCGCGGTGCGACGATGGCCGGCACGCGATCGACGTCAGGGAGAGTCACCATGGGCACCTCCACCACCGCCCAGCGCCGGGCCGACCAGATGTTTCCGGTGCTGCCGGCCGAGGACATCGCGCGCATCCGCCGCTTCGGTGAGCCGCGCGACTACGCCGCCGGCGAGGCGGTGTTCCGCACCGGCCAACGCGGCATCGGGCTGATCCTGGTCCTCGCGGGGCGGGTGGACATCAGCCAGCACGACGGCGCCGGTCAGGTGGTGGAGATCGCCCATCACGGCCCCGGCGAATTCATGGGCGAGGTCAGCGGACTCACCGGCAAGCCGGCGCTGGTGGACGGCGTGGCCGCCGAGCCGGTGCAGGCGCTGTGGCTGAGCCCCGAGCAGTTGCGGCGATTGATCGTGGCCGAGGCGGACCTGGGCGAACGGCTGATGCGCGCGCTGATCCTGCGTCGTACCAGCCTGATCGAATCGTGCGCGGCGGGGCCGCTGGTGATCGCCGAGGGGGACGATTCGGGCCGCGCCCGCATCGGCAACTTCCTGCGTCGCAACGGTTTCCCGTTCCGCGCCGTCACGCCCGACGAAGATCCCGCACTGGCCGACCTGCTGGCGCCGTATCGCGATCATCCGGACAGCTGGCCGCTGGTGCTGCTGGCCGACGGTCGCCTGCTGCGCAACCCTGCCGAGCAGGCGCTGGCCGAGGCGCTGGACATGGTCGGCAGCGATGCCGCCGATCGGATCTACGACGTGGCGGTGGTGGGTGCCGGTCCGGCCGGCCTGTCCACCGCGGTCTACGCCGCCTCCGAAGGATTGTCGGTCGTGGTGCTGGATGCCAAGGGCTTTGGCGGCCAGGCCGGCGCCAGCGCGCGCATCGAGAACTACTTCGGCTTTCCCACCGGCATCACCGGCCAGGCGCTCACCGCGCGCGGCTTCGTGCAGGCGCAGAAGTTCGGCGCGGAGATCGCCATCCCCGCCTGCGTGGCGTCACTGGACTGCGAAGCGTCAGACGGCATCCACCGCCTGCGCACCGACGCCGGCCGCACCTGGTGCGCGCGCACCGTGGTGATCGCCAGCGGCGCGCGCTATCGCCGCCCGCCGCTGGAGCATCTGGCCGACTTCGAGGGGCGCGGCATCTGGTACTGGGCTTCGCCGATGGAGGTGCAGCTGTGCGCCGGGCAGGAAGTGGTACTGGTGGGCGGCGGCAATTCCGCCGGCCAGGCGGCGGTCTACCTGGCCGCGCACGCGCTGAAGGTGCGCATGATGGTGCGCGGCGACGGCCTGGCCGCCACCATGTCGCGCTACCTGATCGACCGTATCGAGGCGAACCCGGCGATCGAGCTGATGTCCCGCACCGAGATCGTGGCGCTGGATGGCGACGCGCGCGGCCTGCAGACGGTGCGCTGGCGCGATCGCGCCAGCGGCGCGGAAACCGAGGCGCCGATCCGCCACGTGTTCCTGTTCATCGGCGCGGAGCCGGCCACCGAATGGCTGGCCAGCTGCAAGCTCGCCACCGATCGCCACGGCTTCGTGCAGTGTGGTGGCGATCCTGGCTACCCGCTGGCCACCAGCCGCCCCGGTGTGTTCGCCATCGGTGACGTGCGCGCCGGCTCGGTGAAACGCGTGGGCGGCGCCATCGGCGAGGGCGCCACCGTGGTGGCGCAGATCCACGCCTGGCTGGCCGAACGCGCCCAGGACGCGGCAACCGCCGAGGTTTCCGCATGATCACCTTGCGCAATCCGCTGGGGCAGTCGCTGCTGCAGTTGCATGACGACACGGTGAGCAATGGCCGCGGCGACGCATTGGCCCGCGTGGATGGCCAAACGCTGCGAAACCGCGATGGCGCCCGGCTGGCGCATGTCGAGGGCGACCGCATCTTCCTCTCGCCCGAGCAGCCTTCGCTGCAGCTGGCCGGCGATCGCCTGCTGACCCACGCGGGCGTCGCCGTAGCCACGGTCGACGGCGGCACGCCCGCCGAAAAGGCGCTGCTGGGCGCGGCCTTCCTGCTGTTCTGCAGCGACGGCTGATCGCGCCGTTCATTCCCCGCGACACGTCACGCGACGGCGCCTCCGGCGAAGGTGTCTGATGCGCTTTTCCCCAAGAGGAGGCGCGTCATGATCACGCTGGGCATGGAAGAGGAAGTACAGGTAGTGGATGCGGGCGGCGAGCTGGTGCCGCACGACTTCACCGAGGGGCTGGACGAGTTTGCCAGCCGCGAAGGAGCGATGGATCGGGAGATCCATCGCTGCGTCATCGAGCTGAAGACACGCATCTGCCACGGTGTACCCGACCTGGTCGCCGCGCTGAGCACGCTGCGCACCCAGGCCCGGCGCAAGGCGGCGGCGCAGGGCCAGCAGATCCTGATCGCCGGCGTGCATCCCACCGCGCGCTGGCAGCAGCAGGCGATGCACGGCGGCGCGGCCTTTCCGCACTACGCGGCCCTGGTCGACGAATACCAGGACGTGGCGCGCAGCGCCTTCAGCTTCGGCATGCACCTGCACCTGGGCTTTGCGCCCGGGGCGCCGCGCATGGCGATCATGAACCGGCTGCGCCATGTGCTGCCCGAGGCGCTGGCGCTGTCGGCCAGCTCGCCGTTCTTCGAGGGCCGCGACACCGGGCTGCACTCGTGGCGGCACAGTCTGCTCGACCGCTACCCGCGCATGGGCACGCCCGACGTGTGGGCCGGCGAAGACGACTACACCGAGCACGTGCAGCGTCTGCGCCGCACCGGCTGCATCGGCCCCGAGCAGGGCCTGTGGCAGGACCTGCGTCTGCACCACCGCTACGGCACGCTCGAGGTGCGCATCATGGACACGCACCCGGACCTGGCGCGCATCGGCCTGATCGCCACGCTGCTGAAGTGGGAGGCCGAGACGCTCGAACTGGAGCTGGCACAGGGCCGCGCCGGGCCACCATGGCCGCGCGCCTGCATCGACGAGAACAAGTGGCGCGCGCGTCGCCACGCCATGCAGGCGCGCTGGATCGACTGGGACCGCGACGAGGAAGTCGCCACGGCGCAGCGCTTCGAGCGCTGGTGGTCGCGCATCGCGCCGCGTGCACTGCACGCGGCCGAGCGCCGCTTCTGGGAGCGCGAACTGGCCCACGCGCTGGACGAAGGCAGCTTCGCCGATCGCCTGCGCCAACGCGTGCACGCCGATGGCGGCGACTGGCGCAGCACGCTGCGCTGGATGGTGGCGCAGACCAGCGAGGACGGCTGCTCCGGGGCGCACGCGGAGGGTTGGTCATGAGCGCGCTGCCGCAGATCACCCTGCGCCGCCTCGGTGCCGATGCACTGGGCCAGGCACTGACCGACGTGCGCGCACCGCACCTGCCGCAGAGCCAGATGTCCGACCACTACGCGCTGGGCAACGCGGCCCTGCATCGCGCGCTGCAGGCGAAGATCGCCCACCTGGTGCAGGCGCTGGCGCCGCAGCTGCGCTCCTCCCGCTTGCCGTGGCCGGGCGCGCAGGCGGACGTGCTGGCGCTGGATCTCGCCTTTGTCGAACATCCGCGGCAGCCGTTCGAGCTGGCGTGGGTGGAGATCCAGGCGTTCACCTCGATGCTGCCCACCTTCCACACCCTGCACTGTGCGCAACGGGCGCTGCACCGGCTGCCGTCGGCGTGGCTGCCGCACGACCCGCTGCCGCCACACGCGGGCTGGGTGAACTGCCTGCGGCCGTGGGTGGCACCGCATGCGGCCACCGTGCTGATCGAGGATCGCCCGCGCGCGCGCTTCACCTGGCCCGATCTCGACGCGGCGCGCCACTGGTGGGGCGTGGCCGTGCACGACTGGCGCGAGCTGGTGCCCACGTCTGGACGGCTGTTCCATCCCGGCACGGCGCGCGAGTACGGCCACGTGTGGAACCGGCTGATCTTCTCCGACCTGGAGGCGATCGAGCGACGCCAGGCCGAGGCGGTACTGATGGCGGCGAACCGGCTGAGCTGGCACAGCCACCCGGCATGGTACGAGGGCATCCACAAGGGCAGCCTCGCCGACGTGGCGCTGCCCGCACACGAGGCCTGCCACTGGGTGGAGGAGCGCACGCGGCACGATGCCGACAGCGATCCCGCGCGCTGGGTGGCCAAGGCAGTGGGCGGGCATTCCGGCAGCGGCCTGCTGCTGGCCCCGACCGCCGAGCAACTGCGCGCCCTGCCCACGCCGCGGCAGTGGATCGTGCAGAACCGCTTCCGCCAGGTGCCGATCGGTCAGCACCCGGAGACGGGGGCGCCGCTGTTCGGCGAGGTGCGCTGCATGCTCGGCCTGCGCCCGGGGCGGCCGCCGTGGGTGATGGCGTGGATCCTGCGCCTGTCCACCAACGGCATCGCCACGCTGAGCGGGCGCCACACCGTGCCCGGCGAGGGCATGACCCTGCTGTACTTCGACCACGGCGCCACGTCACCTTTGCAAGTGGATGCCACCTTCGGGGTGCACGAAGCAGCGCAGGCGATGTGTGCATGACGCCATCGCCCTGCCCGCCGCGCACTGGCAGACTGCCGCATTGCGCGCGGCACCCTGCGCACTCCCCTCATCCACAAGCCACCCATCCCTGAGCAAACACGCATGAGCGAACACCCATGAGCGATGTCTTTCTCACCGGCGCCGGCGGCTTTCTCGGCGGGCACCTGCTGCGCGAGCTCGTCGCCGCCGGGCACGGCGTGCGCGCACTGTCGCGCCGACCGGAAACCGACGCGGCGATCACCGCGCTGGGCGGCACACCGGTACGCGGGAACCTGGCCGACACCGATGCCCTGCAACGCGCGCTGGACGGCTGCGAGGCGGTGTTCCACGCCGCCGCCGACACCAGCATGTGGCGGCCGCACGCCGCGGCGCAGATCGCCACCAACGTCACCGGCACCGAGCGCCTGCTGCGCGCGACCGAGCGTGCTGGGGTGAGCGCCTTCATGCATACCTCGTCCGTATCGGCGTATTCGCACCTGATCCACGGCACCATGACCGAGGCCACGCCGCAGCGCGGTGGCGAGAGTTGGGTCAGCTACGAGCGCAGCAAATACCTCGGCGAGCAGGCGGTACGCACCAGCGCACTGCCGTGGATCGTGTTCAACCCCTCGCACATCCTCGGCCCCGGCGACCGCCACAACTGGGCGCGACTGATCCGCCTGATCGACGCGCAGAAGCTGCCGGGCATCCCGCCGGGCATCGGCGCCTTCGCCGACGTGCGCGAGATTGCCCGAGCCCAGGTTCGCGCCTGGCAGCGCGGCCGCTTCGGCGAGGCGTACCTGCTCGGTGGTGAGCCGGCAAGCTTCGTCGACTTCGTGCATCGGGTCGGTGCTGTGCTGGGCCGGCGCACGCCGCGTGGCGCCACGCCGGCCTGGGCGCTGATGGCCTACGCCCGCGTGCTCGATGGCGTTTC
Organism: Dyella ginsengisoli; assembly: GCF_044904665.1. Classification (NCBI taxonomy): domain Bacteria; kingdom Pseudomonadati; phylum Pseudomonadota; class Gammaproteobacteria; order Lysobacterales; family Rhodanobacteraceae; genus Dyella; species Dyella ginsengisoli. The sequence continues at coordinate 155,348 of NZ_JADIKM010000003.1, read as the reverse complement.
GCGCCTGACCCGCCGCGAGCCGGACGTGACACCGGAAGGCGCCGCGCTCACCTCGCACCGCCTGCACGTGGATTCATCCAAGGCCAGGCGCGAGCTGGACTACGTCGAGACGCCGCTTGATGCGCTGCTCGCCGACACGCTGGCGTGGATGCGCGCCGAGGGCATGCTGCGCTAACCGCGGGGCCGTCTTCGGTGGCGCAGTGACCACCATGGCGCGCGTCCTTTCGCGCCGCGCGCACCCATACTTCACGCCGCCTTTTGGTACGCGCGCTCTAGCTTGGGGAAGGTTTCCCACGGAGCACGAGATGACGATCGAGCGCGACGGACGAACGACAGGCCGCACCTGGGCCATGGCCGTGGGCGCGGTAATCGGCCTGCTGGCGCTGGCGATGACCGGCGGCGGCGCGTGGCTGATCGGCCTGGGTGGCTCGTGGTATTACGCGCTCGCCGGGCTCGCATTGCTCGTCGCCGCCGTGCAGTTGCTGCGCGGGCGCCGCTCCGGCGCCTGGTGGTACTTCGGCGTACTCGCTGCGACGGTGCTGTGGACGCTGTGGGAGATCGGCCTGGATTATTGGGGATGGATCCCGCGCGACGGCCTGCTGGTGCTGCTGGGCATCGCGGTGGCGCTGTGCCTGCCCCGGCTGGAGCCGCGCACGCGGCGTCCGGCGTCGTTAGGCCTGGCCGCCGGGTTGGTGTTGATCTTCGTGGGCGCATTCGCGCTGGTGTTCGCGCCGCACAACGTCTATCACTCGGGGCAACCGTTGCCCGCTTCCGGTCCGGTGGCTTCCACCGCGGCAGTCGGCAGCACGGCGGCTCAACCAGCCAATGCACCGGCTGACAACGACTGGGGCGCCTACGGCCGCGACAACGCCGCCACCCGCTACTCGCCGCTGCGGCAGATCACACCGCAGAACGTGACCCACCTGAAGCAGGCTTGGGTATTCCACACCGGCGATCTGCCGAAGAAGCGCTACGGCGCCGAGACCACCCCACTGAAGATAGGCGACCGCCTGTATCTGTGTACCGCGCGCAACGTGCTCATCGCGCTGGATGCTCGCGATGGCCACCAGTTGTGGCGCTACGACCCCAAGGTTCGGACGCCTTCGATTCCCTACACCGCGGCCTGCCGCGGGGTGGCCTATTACGCGACGCCTGCCGCCGCCGCGGTGCCGCCGCCGGCCGCTGCCGCCAAGCCCACCGACTCCGCCGCACCGCCGCCCGCCGAGCCCAGCCACATCGCCGCCGCAGCGGGCGCACCGGGCGCATGCACCCAGCGCATCATCGAAGGCACGCTCGACGGCCGACTGATCGCCGTCGATGCCGACACCGGCAGGCCCTGCGCGGAGTTCGGCGATCACGGCCAGGTCGACATCACCCGCGGCATGGGCGAAACCCCGCCGGGCTACGTGGCGATCACCTCGGCGCCCACGATCGTGCGCGGCGTGGTGGTCACCGGCCACCAGGTGCTGGATGGCCAGCGCCGCTGGGCTCCGTCGGGGGTGATCCTGGGCTACGACGCGGTGACCGGCCAGCTGCGCTGGGCGTGGGACATGGTGCACCCCGAGCGCAACGGCCTGCCGCCGCCGGGCGAGACGTTCGCCCGCGGCACGCCGGACATGTGGACCACCGCCACCGGCGACGAACAGCTTGGCCTGGTGTATATCCCGCTCGGCGCGCCGGCGGGGCAATACCTGTCCAGCTCGCGGCGGCCCGCCGAGAATGCGTATTCCGATTCGCTGGTGGCGCTCGACGTCGCCACCGGCAAACCGGCCTGGCACTTCCAGTCGCAGCAGCGCGGCGTGTGGGACTACGACCTGGGATCGCAGGCGAGTCTGGTCGACTTTCCCGCCGCCAACGGCACCGTACCGGCACTGGTACTGCCAACCAAGCAGGGCGACATGTACGTGCTGGACCGCCGCACCGGGCAGCCGCTCACAGGCATCGAGCGCCGCCCCGTGCCCGGCGGCGGCGTGGAGCCCGGGCAGCGCGCGGCGACGCAGCCGTTCTCGAGTTTTCATACCGTGCGCAAGAGCGACCTCACCGCGCGCAGCATGTGGGGCCTCACCCCGGTCGATCAGCTCGCCTGCCGCATCCAGTTTCGCCAGGCGAACTACCGGGGTGTGTACACCCCACCGTCGGCGCGCCGCCCGTGGATCGAGTACCCCGGCTACAACGGCGGCTCGGACTGGGGCGGCGTGGCGATCGATCCGCACCGCGGCGTGATCGTGGCCAACTACAACGACATCCCCAACTACGACCGCATGGTGCCGCGCGCCCAAGCGCAGAAGGCCGGCTGGAAGCCGCGCGATGAGGATGATTCGGACAACAAGGCCGGGCCGGAAACCACCGGCTTCGCGCAGCTGGATACGCCCTACGGCTACACCATCAACGCCGGCTGGCGCATGGCCGTCACCGGGATGCCGTGCAAGGAACCGCCGTACGGCGGCATCCAGGCGGTGGACCTGAAAACCGGCCGCACGCTGTGGTATCGCCCACTGGGCACGGCATTGCGCAACGGTCCGTTCGGCCTCAGCTCGCACCTGCCCTTCACCATCGGCACGCCGAACAACGGCGGCTCGGTGGTGACCGCCAGCGGACTGATCTTCGTCGCCGCGGCCACCGATGATCTGATCCGCGCGATCGACCTGGCCAGCGGAAAGACGCTCTGGACGGCCAAGCTGCCCGCCGGCGGCCAGGCCACGCCGATCGTCTACCGCGTCGACGGGCGCGAGTACCTGGTGATCATGGCCGCCGGCCATCACTTCATGGAGACCCCGGAGGGCGACGCGCTGGTGGCCTATGCGCTGCCGCGCTGAGTGTCAGCGCGCGCGGCGGCGGCTATGTCGCGCGCCTCCAGCACCGGCATGGGCCAGCCGCTGCGCGCCAGCGTGAGCAGCGCGCAGCCGATCACGTCGGTGCTCAATACCGTGTTCGGCATCCAGCGGTGCAGCAGCGGAAGCAGCGGCGCGGCAAGTCGGTAGAACCAGCGGTAGCTGCCGGTCTTGGAGACGATGCCGTGCAGCGGCTGGATCACGCCGGGGCGAATGGCGTATGCGGCCTTGAACGGCAGCCGCCGCAGCGCGTTCTCGGTGCGCCCGCGCACTCGCGCCCACATCACCCGCCCGCGCTCGCTGCTGTCCGCACCCGCGCCGGAAACGTACACGAAGGTCATGCCGGGGTTCAGCGGTGCCAGCATCTGCGCCACCGCCAGCGTCATGTCATGAGTGAAGTGCGCGTACTGAGCTTCGTCCATGCCGGCCGAAGTCTTGCCGATGCAGAAGAAGCAGGCGTCGAAGCCTTCGAGCCGATCGACCAACGGCTGCGGATGCCAGAGATCATCGTGCTGCAGTTCGCGCAGCTTGGGATGGTGCTGCCCACTCGGCGTGCGCACGACCGCCACCACCTCGCCCGCGTCCTCCGCCTGCAGGCAGGCCCGCAGTGCGGCCTGCCCCACCATGCCGGTGGCTCCGAACAGCAGCACTTTCATCGAGGGAACTCCCGCAGTCGATCCAGGCCGCGATGCTGCCCTAATCGCTGATCGCCAGCACGCATTCGTCGGCGCCCCACGCGCGGCAGCACACATTGAACACGCTCACCTCGTGCGCAGCCACGTGAGGGGCCAGCGCGCCTTCCAGCAGTCCGGTGAAGAACGCGCAGCCGGAGTGGCCGGCTTCCGCGCACAGCGGACTGTGCCGGATGTGCAGCTGGCTGCCCTGCGCATCCGTCTGCGCCAGGGTGCGCAGCGCGGGCAGGCCCACCCGCTCGATCGCCTCGGTCAACGCCATCGGCGCAGCAGGCACGTCGCGTCGGGCCAGGGCCGCGCCCAGGCGCTGGCCCGCGCGCTGCAGCGTCGGCTCGCGTGCGCCCGGCGCCACCGCGCTGTCCAGTTGCAGCAGCACGGCGATGAGCTCGCCCGACAGCTCGGAACGATCACCCAGCAGGCGCTCGATCGCCACCTCGTCCGCCGGCAACGGCACGATCTCCACGAAGGGATCGGCCGGCGGCGGTGCCGGCGCGGGCGGCCGTGGCGGCTGGGGCGCCAGCCGCTCGACGGGCTGTTCCGGTGGCTCGTCCGTCGCGCGCACCGGCACCACTGCCGCCGGCGCGACGATCGCTTCCAGCGGCAGCAGGAATTCCTCCGGATCGAACGCCGGCAGCGGCACCACCGACGCCGGCGATGGCGTGGATGCAGGCGACGGCGCGCCCTCGGCACCGGCAGCCGGCGCAACGGCGGGTGACTGCGCGGGTGCGGTCGCCACCGGCGCGGCCGGAACATAGCCCGAGGTATCTACCGGACGCGAGGCGGCAAAGTGCTCGCGCATCTCGCCGCCTTCGAAGGGAGCGATCGCGTGGCTGATCACGCGCTCGTGTTCGCCCAGCGCGCCATCGAGGGTGCGCTGCTTGCGCGGCGCGCCGGCGACGATCAGCGTGAGCAGCGCGCCATGGCGATCGGTGACCAGCCGCTGGCGCTGCAGGGTGAATCCGTTGGCCGAAATCAACCGGCCCATTTCCATGAGCAGACCCTCGCGCGTGTGCGCGAGAATCTGCACTTCCAGCTCGATCATCAGGCCCCCCTGTCTTCGATGCCGGTGATGCGTTTTGTTGTCCGTCTACCTTGCCACGAAACGCGCCGCGCGAAACGTGACGCGTCGCGAAGCGCATGTCATCCGGCGGCGCGCACGATGCGCACCGGCACACCCTTGGAGGCGGGCGTTTTGGAGGCCTCGTCGTGGTACCACAGGGGAATCAGCGGGTTCATCTCCGGGTAGTAGCCGCCGAGGCAGCCGTCGGGGAGGTTGAACGGGGTGACGGTGAGGTCGTGCACCTCGCGCTTCACGCCGTCGCCCGCGTCGCCGACCAGGCTCACCACGTCGCCCTCCTGCAATCCTGCCCGCGCCATCTCGTCGGGATTGATCAGCAGGATCTCGCGCGAGCCCTCCAGTCCGCGCAGGCGGTCGCTGTGGCCGTAGATGGTGGTGTTGAACTGGTCGTTGGAGCGCATGGTGATCAGGTGGTAGCGGCCCGGTGCGTCGCCGATGCCCAGCGCCGACATCACCGTGGGATTGGTGAACTCGGCCTTGCCGCTGTCGGTCTTCCAGATGCGCTCGTGCGCCGGGTTGCCGCGATAAAAGCCGCCGGGCTGGAACATGCGCGCATTGAAGTCGTGGAACTCGTCCGGATAGGTTTTCTCGATGAGCTCGCGCACGAGGCTGTAGTCGGCGGTCCACTCGTCCCAGCGCCATTTGGGATGCGTCGGCAGCGTGGCCTTGGCGATGCCCGCCACGATCGCCAGCTCCGAGAGCAGATGCTCGTCGGCCGGCTTGCGCTTGCCGAACGAGCCGTAGATGTGGCTGAAGCTGTCCTCGATCGATACCGACTGCGGGCCGCTGGCCTGCACGTCTTCCTCGGCGCGCACCAGGCACGGCAGCAGATACGACGACCGCCCGTGCACCAGGTGGCTGCGGTTGAGCTTGGTGGCGATGTACACCGTGAGCGCCTGCTTGCGCCAGGCCGGCTCCATCACGTCGCGATCGGGAATGGCTCGAACGAAGTTGCCGCCCAGGCTCACGAAGCCCTGCACCGAGCCGTCGCGAATGCCCTCGCAGGCGTCCACCGTGGTGAGGCCCTTGTCGCGCGGCGGGGTGAAATCGAACATCGCGGCGAGCTTGTCCAGCGGCACCAGCTCGGGCTTCTCGGAAATGCCCACGGTGCGCTGGCCCTGCACGTTGGAATGCCCGCGCACCGGCGACACGCCCGCACCCTGGCGCCCCAGGTTGCCGCGCATCAGCATCAGGTTCACCAGCATGCCGATGCTCTGGGACCCGTGCACGTGCTGGGTCAGGCCCATGCCGTAGACGCTGATGACGTTCTCCGCCGCCGCGTAGACGTCGGCGGCTGCCTCCAGATCCGAGCGTGCAAGCCCGCTGACACGCACGATCTCGCCCCAGTCGGCCGCGCGCGCCGCGACCAGGAAATCCTCGAAGCCGTGGGTGTGCTGATCGATGAAGTCGCGGTCGAGCACGCTAGGCTTTCCGGCCGCGCGGGCCGCGTCGTCCAGCGCCAGCACGTGCTTGCACAGGCCCATCAGCGCCGCGATGTCGCCGCCGGGCTTCACCTGCAGGTACATGTGCGCCAGCTCGGTGGCATGGCCGCTGAGCATCTGCAACGGGTTCTGCGGATTGACGAAGCGCACCAGCCCCTGCTCGCGCACCGGGTTGAACACGATGATCTTGCAGCCGCGCTTCACCGCCTCCTGCAGCGGATGCAGGAAACGCGGACTGTTGGTGCCAGGGTTCTGGCCGAAATAGAAGATCGCATCGCAATGCTCGAAGTCTTCCATCAGGCAGGTGCCCACCGGCGATCCGGTGACTTTCTTCAGCCCCACCGACGTGGTTTCGTGGCACATGTTGGAGCTGTCGGGCAGGTTGTTGTTGCCGTACATGCGCGCAAACAGCGCGTAGAGGTAGGACGTTTCCAGCGACGCCTTGCCCGAGGCGTAGAACACCACCGACTTCGGGTCCAGCGCGTTCAATTCGCGTGCAATGCCCTCGAACGCCTCATCCCAGCTGCACGCCACATAGGTATCGCTGGCCGAGTCGTAGCACATCGGCTCGGTGAGTCGGCCCTGCATCTCCAGGTCGTAGTCGGACCAGCTGCGCAGCTCGGTCACTGTGTGGTCGCCGAAGAACGCCGGCGTGCAGCGGTCGCGGGTGAGATCCCAGATCGTCGCCTTGGCGCCGTTCTCGCAGAACTCGAACAGATGCGGCTCTTTCGGCTTGCCCCACGCGCAGGAGCTGCACATGTAGCCGCCGGCCTTGTTCTGCCGCATCAAGGTCTCGAGCACGGCCGGCGTCGACAGCTCGCGCGCAAACACCTGGCTCATGCCCTTGAGCGAGCCCCAGCCGCCCGCGGCCCCCTCGTACTGGATGGATTCGTCGCGTGGATCGCTGCTCATCGTGTCCTCCGTGTGCTGCCGTGTCGGTGACCAGACACCGAGGCTAGGCAGCCGGGCGGGGACATCGCGTGAAAGACCCGCGCGAGGAATCGCAGGATGATGCGATTCCTCGCGCGGCCGGCAGGGTCAACCTACAGCTGGCGCCAGCCTTCGAACACTTCCTCACGCGCGATGCGCCCGTCCCGCATGTGGAACACGTGCAGCAGGCGCAGCTCGGCGCGCGAGCCGATCGGCACGGGCGCGTTGGTCACACCGTCACCGGTGATGCGCAGGCGCACCAGGCATTCGTCCACCACGCGCTCGGCGGTGGCGAAGCGATCCATCGGCACGACCTCGATTTCGGCCATCGAGGCAAACATGCGCAGGTAGTTGTCGCGGATCGCCGACAGCGTGTCGAAACGCAGGCCGCGGCCGGGAATCTCCAGTACCGCATCGTCGGTATACAGCGCCATCACGCTGTCCGGGTCGCGCGCCTCGTCGCGCATGTGGCGGTCGACCGCCTCGAGGTTGCGGGCCACCGCGTCGGTGGCGGGCTGCAGTAGGGCGTTCATTGAACTCTCCATTTAGTCAGTCTTGCTGACTATATTGGACAGACAAACTGACTATGCGTCAACATGACCTATGGCCAAGACCAGCTACCCCGACCAGCAACGCACCCTCGGCAGCCTGCTGCGCCTGCCCTACCAGGAGCTGCAGGACGCCGTTTACGGCGCTCTCGCCAGCCATGGCTTCGCCGATCTGCGCACGGCGCACAGCGCGGTGTTCCGGCATCTTGATCCTGACGGCACCCGCCTGACCACGTTGGCCGAGCGCGCCGGCATGACCAAGCAGAGCATGGCCTACCTGGTGGATGCGCTCACCGAATCGGGCTATCTGACGACCGCCCCCGATCCGCACGACGGCCGCGCCAAGCGGGTACTGCTGACCCGCCGGGGCGACAAGGCCATGGCTGCGCTGATTGCTTTGAGCGCGCAGTTCGAGCAACGCCTGGCCGAGCGACTGGGCACAACCAAGATGACGCGCCTGCGCGCCCTGCTGGAAGAAGTGGCGCAGGTGCTGGAGTCGGAGTCGCCTCGCGAGGAGGCCTGACGCCGGCCTGCAAATCGTGAATGCGCCTCAGGGCGAGGAGGCGTTCTTGCAGCCGCGGGCACAATCGAACCAGGCGGCGGCGTGCGGGTAATCGAGCGTCATGCGGAAGTGGCGGAACACGTTGCCGCCGATCGCGCCTTCCGGCGGCCTGTCCATCATCTGCGCCATGTATTGATGGAAGGCGCGGTCCGGCCGTTCGGTGAACCACACCGGGCCGACGCGCCAGCCGGCGATCACCAGCGCGGGCACCTCGATCAGCCGGGTCGCGTGCGCCGGTCCGCCCAGGTCGTCGCCCTTGGCCACCACCCGCCAGTCGGGGTGCGCCGCGTGCCAGCGCTCGAGCTGGCCGGTGGTGATGTAGCTGGTGACGCCCTCGCCGTGCACCGTGTCGGTGCCGGACGCCTGCTTGCCCGCGGCGGTGGGGTGCGCGGTGGCGCCGGTGTCGAGCAGGAAATCGAGCGGTCGGCCATCGACGCTCGCGACGATGCGCGGGAAGTACAGATCGATGCCCGGCCCGGCGTTTTTCCGGAACCCCAGGGGGGCGGCGTGGGCCCTGCCGGACGGCTTCCAGCCGGTGCCTTCCGCCACGAGGCGGTGGGCCGGGTAGTCGAACGTCCAGGTTCCCCTGCCCAGGTAGGCCGCACCCAGCTGTCCGTCGAGATCGAAGGGCAGCTGGTTGACCATCACCGAGCGGCCGCACGGACCGTTCGGCGACGGCAACCCCTGGCCCGGCGCGAACGTCGGCGCGGGCGCCACCTGGATCGATGCATCGGCCTTGCACGGCGACGGGCTCAGATGCAGGCGCTCGGCCGCCTTCGCCGTGATCCAGTACATGCCGGCAGCGCCGCCTCCGCCGGTATCCACCAGCAGGCGCAGCGGCTGGCCGCCGGCAGTGCGTGGCGTGGCATAGAAATGCCCCGCCTGGTAGTCGGTCGGCACGACCTGGGTAGTGGCCGCCGCGGCGGCAAGCAGGAATGCGAACATGGTGGCGCCCTCCGTGGGATCTGCGCGGCGATCATGCGCGCCGTGCCGCCGTGCGGCATGGGCCGAAAGTGCCGGCGGACGTGGCGGCCGTCGCCAAGCGCGACCGGGTGCGCTACAACACGGGGCTTGCCGACCGAAGGGGAAACTCCATGCCGATCCGTTCCGCGTTCCGCGCGCCGCGACGCCCTGCCCGCATCGCCACGCTGGCGCTTGGGCTGTCCCTGGGCCTGCTGGCCGTCGCACCGGCCTACGCAGCCGACGGCGCGCCAGCGCGCATGCAACGCGAGGCGCAGGCGGTGACGATCACCCGCGACGACTGGGGCATCGCCCACGTGCACGGCCGGACCGATGCCGACGCGGTGTTCGGCATGGCCTACAGCCAAGCCGAGGACGACTTCCCCCGAGTGGAAACCAACTACCTGCTCTCGCTCGGGCGCATGGCCGAGGCGAAGGGCGAGTCGGCGATCTGGCTGGACCTGCGCCAGCAGCTGTTCATCGATCCGGTGGCGCTGAAGAAGCTCTACGGCCAGAGCCCCACCTGGCTGCGCAAGCTGATGGACGCCTGGGCCGACGGCCTGAACTACTACCTCGCCACCCATCCCGACGTGCACCCGCAGGTCATCACGCATTTCGAGCCGTGGATGGCGCTCTCCTTCACCGAGGGCAGCATCGGTGGCGACATCGAGCGGGTGGATCTCAAGCAGTTGAAGGACTTCTACGGCCAGAGCGCCGACGCGCCACTGGCGCAGGTGGAGACGAAACCCAGCTGGGTCGAACCGACCGGCTCCAACGGCATCGTCATCGCGCCGAAGCTCGCCGCCGACGGCCACGCGCTGCTGCTGATCAACCCGCACACCTCGTTCTTCTTCCGTTCCGAGCTGCAGATGTCCAGCGACGAAGGGCTCGACGCCTACGGCGCGGTGACCTGGGGCCAGTTCTTCATCTACCAGGGTTTCAACAAGCACGTCGGCTGGATGCACACCTCGACCGGCGTCGATGCGGTGGACGAATTCGCCGAGACCATCGTGCGCAAGGACGGCAAGCCGTTCTATCGCTACGGCAAGGAGCTGCGCCCAGTCACCACGCGCGACATCACAGTGTCCTACCGCACCACGGACGGCACGCTGGCCAGGCGCACCTTCACCGCGTACTTCACCCATCACGGTCCGATCGTGCGCAAGGGCGGCGAAAAGTGGATCGCCGAGGCGCTGATGAACACGCCGATCCCCGCGCTGGAACAGAGCTGGCTGCGCACCAGGACGCACGACCTGGCCAGCTACATGAAGGTGGCCGAGCTGAAGGCCAACTCGTCCAACAACACGCTGTTCGCCGACGACAAGGGCGAGACGGCCTTCCTGATGCCGCAGTTCGTGCCCAAGCGCGACAACCGCTTCGACTACACGAAGCCCGTCGACGGCAGCGATCCTGCCACCGACTGGCACGGCCTCACCCCGCTCGACCAGCTGCCGCAGGTGGTGAACCCGTCCAACGGCTGGGCCTTCAACACCAACGACTGGCCCTACTCCGCCGCCGGCCCCAACAGCCCGAAGCAGGCCGACTTTCCGCGCTACATGGACACCTTCGGCGAGAACCCGCGCGGCCTGCACGCCACGCGCCTGCTCACTGGCGCGAAGGACGTGACGCGCTCGTCGCTGATCACCATGGCGTTCGACTCATATCTCCCCGCGTTCGCGCGCCAGCTGCCGGTGCTGATCCGCGACTACGACGCGCTGCCGGCGAGCGATCCGCTGAAGATGAAACTGCGCGGCCCGATCGCCCTGCTGCGGACATGGGACTACCGCTGGGGCATCGCCTCGATGCCGACCACGCTGGCGGTGTTCTGGGGCGACACGCTGTGGGACGAGGTGAGCAAGGCGGACACCGCCGAAGGCCTGTCGATCTACGACGTGATGGCCGAGAAGGCCGGCCCGCAGCAACGCCTGCATGCGCTCGCCGAAGCGGTGGACCGCCTCGAGCACGACTTCGGCCAGTGGGGCGTGCCGTGGGGCGAGGTGAACCGCTTCCAGCGCCTCACCGGCGACATCCAGCAGCCGTTCGACGACGCCAAGCCGAGCATCCCGGTGCCGTTCACCTCCTCGCGCTGGGGCTCGCTGGCCTCGTTCGGCGCGCATCGCTGGCCGGGCACCAAGCGCTACTACGGCACCAGCGGCAACAGCTTCGTGGCGGTGGTGGAGTTCGGACCGAAGGTGAGCGCCCGCGCGATCACCGCCGGCGGCGAAAGCGGCCACCCGGACTCGAAGCACTTCAACGACGAGGCCGAGCGCTACACCACCGGCAACCTGCGCGAGGTGTACTTCTGGCCTGAGCAGCTCAAGGGCCACACCGAGCGCAGCTACCACCCGGGCGAGTGAAGTCGCGCGAGCAAAGCCGGCGCCTCCCGCGGCAGCCGCGGGAGGCGCCCGGCGTCAGCTCTCGCGGCGGAACACTCGGCGAAACAGCGCCATCACCGCGATGCTCGCGGCGCTTAAGCCGCCAAACATCAGGATCTCGAACGGCCACAGGTTGTGCGAGGTGGCATCTCGTGCCACGCCGACGACGATGTTCAGCACCGTCCACGCCATCAGCGCGGCGGGGATCGCCGCCAGCACGCGCCACCCGCCGCGCCAGCGCCACAGCGCCCACGCCGGCGCGACCAGGCCAACCAGGCCGATGGCGAACATCGCCAGCATGAATACGCTGAAGAAGGCGACCGTCCCCGCGCTGATCGGCTCGCTCGCTGCGGCCTGGCGGGGGACCTGCTGCTGCGCCTTGTCGCGCGCACGCAGCTGCTGCACCCAGTCGGGCAGCGTCTCGTCGGCCACCGGATCGAAGCCGCCGGTGAGGTGCACCGGATAGGTCGCCACCACCGGCGTATGATCCACGCGGCCGTCGCCGGCGGTGATGCGGATCTCGTCCACCTCGTCGCCCGGCTGCATGAAGAAGAACCAGCCCAGCGCCTCGCCCTCGCCGCGGTAGCGCGCCGACGGGTTGCTGCCGGCTTTCGCCGGCTCGCCGTGGAAATACGGGCGGATCCAGATACCCACCGGCGTGTCGCTGCGGTAGGCCAGGTGCAGGTAGAAGTTCTGGTTGCGGCCGAGCGTGAGGTCATCGCCCTGCGGCCAGGTGTCGGTGACGGTCACCGTGGGCGTCGGTGTGGCGTCCTGGGCGCGGGCGCCGCGCGAAGGCCACAGCAGCGTGAGCGCCAACAGCAAGGCGAGCGTTGCGGCGATCGGAACAAGTCTGCGCATGTGTGCCTTCCCCATTGTGCGGGCGCAGTCTAGTCAATGCTGGCGCATCCTTGTCATCGCGCCGGGCGGGGTGCGCCCTATGATGGCCGCGACGCGTTTCCGGGAATCGCCATGACCTCGCGCATCACCTGCCCCACGCTCGCCGCCCGCGTCACCGACGCCGAGCAGGCCGCCACGCACATCCGGCCCGGCATGACCGTCGGCATGAGCGGCTTCACCGGCGCGGGCTACCCCAAGCAGGTGCCCCAGGCGCTGGCGACGCAGATCGCCGCGGCACACGAGCGCGGCGAGCGCTTCGGCATCCGCATGCTCACCGGCGCCTCCACCGCGCCGGAGCTGGACGGCGTGCTGGCGCGGACCGGCGGCATCGATTTCCGCCTGCCCTACCAGTCCGACCCCGAGCTGCGCGAGCGCATCAACCGCGGCGAGATCGACTACATGGACATCCACCTCGGCCACGTGGCGCAGTTCGCGCGCTCGGGCTTCTTCGGCCCCATCGACGTGGCGCTGATCGAGGTGGCCGCGATCCGGCCCGACGGCGCGCTCGTGCCGTCCACCTCGGTGGGCAACAACGCCACCTGGCTGGAACTGGCCGACACGGTGATCCTCGAGGTCAACGCCGATCAGCCGGCCGGGCTCGAAGGCATGCACGACATCGCCAGCTGCCCGGCGCCGCCGCACCGCCCACCGATCCCGCTCACCACGCCCGGCCAGCGCATCGGTGAACCCTACCTGCGCGTGGACCCTTCGAAAGTGGTGGCGGTGGTGGAAACGCATGGGCCGGACCGGCTCACCCCGTTCGCGGCACCCGACGACGCCAGTCGACGCATCGCCGGGCACCTGGTCGAGTTCTTCCGCCACGAGGTGGCGCGCGGTCGCCTGCCGGCGAATCTGCTGCCGCTGCAGTCGGGCGTGGGCAACATCGCCAACGCGGTGCTGGAGGGTCTGCGCGAAGGCGGCTTCGAGCAGCTCACCGCCTATACCGAGGTGATCCAGGACGCGATGCTGGGGATGATCCGCGACGGCCTGATCACCACCGCCTCGGCCACCGCGCTGTCCTTGAGCCCCGCCGGCGTGGCGGATTTCGTGGCACGCATCGACCACTACCGCCAGCGCATCGTGCTGCGCCCGCAGGAGATCTCCAACCACGCCGAGCTGATCCGCCGACTCGGCTGCCTTGCGCTCAACGGCATGGTGGAGGCGGACATCTACGGCAACGTCAATTCCACCCACGTGGCCGGCACGCGCATCATCAACGGCATCGGCGGCTCCGGCGACTTCGCGCGCAACAGCTTCATCGCCTGCTTCATGACGCCGAGCACGGCCAAGGGCGGCGCGGTGTCGACCATCGTGCCGATGGTCAGCCACGTGGACCACACCGAGCACGACGTGTCGGTGGTGGTCACCGAACAGGGCCTGGCCGACCTGCGCGGGCTGTCACCGCGGCAGCGCGCGCACGCCATCATCAAGCACTGCGCGCATCCGGATTTCCGCCCGCAGCTGCAGGACTACGTGGACCGCGCCTACCTGCACAGCCGCGGGCTGCACACGCCGCATCTGCTGCCCGAGGCGCTGTCGTGGCACCAGCGGTTCCTGGACACCGGCAGCATGCGGGTCTGATGGGTTCTCAGGCGGCGACCGGCAGCGCCCGCCGCATCGCGCGGCGTTCGCGCAGGCGCAGGAACGGCCGCTCCACCCACATATGCAGCGCGCTGCCCAGCGCCAGCGCAGCGAGGGCATACACCGCGAAGATCGCCACCCCGTGCAGGCGATCGCCCAACGCGACCTGCACCAGATGGAAGGCGATCTTGTGGCTGAGATACAGGCTGTAGGAGATGCCGGCGATCCATGCCGCACCCGGCACGCGCACGCGCCCGAGCGCGCTGACCGGCCCCGCCGCCGCCAACACCAGCAGGCCGATGCCCGCCGACAGCAGCGGCCAGCCGATCGCGTTGGGCAGCAGCGCCACGCGATCGCGGAACAACACGAATGCTAAGGCGATCACCGCCAGCCCAGCCCACATAGTCACCGTGGCGTGCGCCTGCGCGCGCGTCCACAGCATCGGGCGGAACGCCTTGAGCGCGGCCAGCAGCACGCCGGCCAGCAAACCATCCAGCCGCGCCCAGGTGGGAAAGTACAGATCCTCGATGTACCAGTTGCGCGGCGGGTCCAGCGCCGTGTCGTGCAGCCACAGCGCCGTGCGCAGCGCGATGCCGCCCAGTACCAGCAGCAGAGCTACGCCCGCCAGCGCCTTACCGGAGCGCTGCCGCGCCAGCGCCATCGCCAGCAGCGGGAACAGCAGGTAGAAGTGTTCCTCCACGCACAGCGACCAGGCGTGCGAGAACGCCGGCTGCGCCCTGTAGTCGATCAGCAGGTTCAGCGTGAACGTGGCGAACTGCCACCACGGCGCCAGGCCATCGAATTCGCGCAAGGCCGGCACGAACACATACAGCGCCAGCGCCACCGCGAACGCGGGCAGGATGCGATACGCGCGCCGCCGGTAGAAATCGATCAGGTCCAGCCGCTCGCCGCGCGCCAGCGGCGCCAGCACCTGGCTGCCGATCAGGAAGCCGCTGAGCACGAAGAAGATGTCCACGCCCACCCAGCCGTAGCGCGACAGCCAGTCGAAATGCGGCCCCAGCCCACCGACCACCCAGGAGTGGAACAGCATCACCCAGACGATGGCGGCGGCGCGCAGGGTGTCGAGGCCGGGGAGTCGTTGCATGGGGTCCGTTCCGTCGAAGGCAAAGGCGGCAGCATGCGGGGAAAGCGGCGGGCGAAGCCATGGTGGGGTTGTGGCGGGATGCGGGCGGATTTTGGATGGCGAGGACGTGGGCAGCCCTTCGACTCCGGCGCTGCGCGCCGAAGTCGAAGGGGGCGGACGCAGCGTGCAGTGTGCCTGCGCATGAAACACACACCCATCAGCGCACTTCCGCCGTCTCGTTCGCCGCCTACCCAGGTTTCGCCGGATCGCAGCCAACGCAGCCCTTGAGCACGGGCACCGCTTTCACATCGCGCGGGCTACTGCAGCCGAAAACGCCGTGGATCGGGTGGCACCTCCGGCGGCAGCGCGAGAATCCATTGCGCCAACTCGCGCGCCTGCGCCGGGGGCACCGCGAGGTTCGGCATCACGCCGCCCCATGGCCCCACTCCGCCGCGCGTGATGAATGACGCCACCGTGTCCTGGGCACCGTGCTGTCCGCGATAGCGCCATGCGACCCAGACAAACGCCGGACCCACACCACCCGCATGCAGTGCGTGGCACGAGCTGCACCCGTACTGATCGAGCGCCGCGGGCGCATCGACCGGAGCTTCCTCGCGCGGTCGCCCCATCATGCCGTGCATGCCTCGGTGCATGCCCTGGTGCATGCCCATGGACTGTCCGGCGTGCGCTCCGTGCCACCACCCGGTTCCCGCACCGGTCACGCCGGCCCACGCGGCCAGCACGACAAGAATCAACACGAACAAGGCGAGGTATTTCATGGGTCGGCCTGCTGACGGTGGGCGCCCGACATCTGCCCCCCGCTTCTACGCCAAGCCATTCACGGCAACAAGCACCACAACCGTGACCGCCGCGGATCGGATACCACGCGCCCCAGGGCGTCACCCGGCCTTAACGCACCTTCTCGCCGAGGCACCGGCGTGCGAGACGGTGAACGCGTCGCGCCTTGGTATTCCGTCGCGCCGCACGGGCGGGATCCACGCGCCGTGCCGGTCGCGACCTCGCCACGCGATGGCCGGCATCGACGTCGAGGGAGCCTGGCCGCGGTCTGCCACCGCAGGGCGGTCCGGCGGCAGCTCGCTCCGCGAGTCGCACGACCGCCGCGCGAGCGGATGTCGCCGGCCCCGCCGCCGGGATCGGCGGATTCCTAGCGCACCCCCACCGTCCCGTTCGCCGCCTGCACCAGCTTTGCCGGGTCGTAGCCCACGCCGTCCTTGAACACGGTCACCACCTTCTCGATGTCCTTGATGTTCGCCGCCGGGTTGCCGTCGATCAGCACGAGGTCGGCGGCCTTGCCCGGCTCGATCGAGCCGATGCTCTTGTCCTCGCCCATGAAGCGCGCGCCGTTGAGCGTGGCGATGCGGATCGCCTCTAGCGGAGTGAACCCCGCTTCCACCAGCAGTTCCACCTCGCGCTGGTCGCCGTAGCCGGCGATCACGCCGCCAAAGCCGGTGGGATCGAGCCCGGCCAGCAGCGTGCCGCCGGCCTGCACGAAGGCGCGCTCGAAATCCATCTCCAGCTTGAACAGCGCAGGCCACGACGAGTTCTTCTGCGCGGCGATGCGCTCGCGCGTGGCGAGGTATTCGGTGCGCGTCTGCGGCAGCATGGCGTCGAGCACGCGCTGATCGACCGGCGCGCGCCCGGGCACGAAGGTTTCGAACACCGGCAGCGTCGAGGTTACGGCCACGTGCTTGTCCACCAGGTGCCGGATGAGCTTGCGGATCTCGGGACTTTCCACCGTGAGCGTGGCCAGGTGCGCGGCAGCCTCCTTGGTATCCGGACAAACGTCGGGCTGCTTGCCGTCGGTGAATTCGGTATCCACCACGAGGCCGTGTTCGAGATCGTCGATGCCCAGGTCCGCTGCTTCGGTGAAGCCGATCGAGCACAGGTGGCCGGTGACGGTGATGCCGCGCGCATGCGCCGCCGCGATCGCCGCCGACAGCTCGGCGCGGGCGATGTGCATATAGGCCTTGAACGAGGTGGCGCCCTCGTCCATCCAGTACTCGACCGTGGCGCGCGCGTCATCGGCGCCGGTCAGCTCGTGCATCTGCGGGGCGAAGCTGCCCTTGCCCTCCAGGTACGGACCGGTGGTGTGCATCTTCGGGCCGGGAATCCGGCCGGCGTCGATCGCCTTCTTCAATTCAAGATCGGTGTACGGCTCGGTGCTGCCCGTGGTGCGGATGGTGGTGACGCCGCCGGCCAGGTAGAGCTTGGGAAAGCTCGACGCCTGCTCCGGGTACATCGCTTCCTTCGCCGCCGGGTTCACCTTGGGCGCCGGATAGAACATGTGGTCATGCATGCCGACGAGGCCGGGGATCAGGCTCTTGCCGCTGCCGTCGATCACCGTCGCCGCTTTCGGCAGCGGCACGTGCCGGCCCAGCGCGGCGATGCTTCCGTCCTTCAGCAGCACGGTCTGGTTGTCGCGCGGCGCCGCGCCGGTGCCGTCGATCACCCGCACATGAGTGATCGCGATCAGCGGCTGCGCCTGGCTGACGAAGCTCCGAGTCTGCGGCGACAGCGTGACCGATGCTGCAGCGCCGGATACCGCCAGCAGCGTGCAGCCGAGCAGGGGCGCGCAGGCCAGAGCGGCGCCACGATACGCCGCGATACGACGGTTCATGATGATTCCCCCGATGGACCAGCCGCGATTGAGGCACGGAACCGGCACCACGGGATAGGGCCAGCGCAGCAATGTCGCTGCAGAATGTGGACGTCAGCGGGCGTGCAGCGACGTCTCCTGGCTGCGCCGCCAGGTGGCCGGCGGCGCGCCGTACTCACGGCGGAACGCGCGGCTGAAGGCGGTATCGGTGCGATAACCCACGTCCTCGGCGATCCGTGCCAGCGGCACGTTGCTGCGACAAAGCAGGTTGGCCGCCAGCAGCATGCGCCACTGCATCAGGTACTGCATCGGCGAGCTGCCCATCAGCTGGGTAAAACGTTCGGCCAGCACCGAGCGCGAGGTGCCCGCGGCGCGGGCCAGTTCTTCCAGCGTCCAGGCGTGCGCGGGCCGCTGGTGCAGGGCATTCAGCGCACCGCCGACGATGCGGTCGCCCGCCGCCGCCAGCCAGCCGGTGCGGCCGGCACCCTGCTCGTGCATGGTCAGCCGCAGCACCTCGATGAACAGCAGTTCGGCCAGCTTGGCCAGCACGCCCGCGCCGCCCGGGCGCGGCGAGCGCGCCTCGGCAATCGCATAGCGCAGCGAGGCCTCCAGCCACGCGCCGGCATTGCCGCCGCGCACGTTCACCCGCACCACCGGCGGCAGGCCACTGAGCAGCATGCGCGCCAGCCGCGCATCGCAGGCGAGGTAGCCGCACACCAGTCCGGTGGGCTGGCCGCCGCCGCCGTGCAGCAGCTTCAGCGGACGGCGCGCCAGCACCTCCTGCAGTCGCGCACCGCGCGGCGGCGCGAGGCCGGGCTCGGAAGCCATGCGGTGCGCGTGACCCTGCGGGAACATCACCACGTCGCCGGCGGCCAGACGCAGCGGCGCCTGCCCGGCCAGCTCCACCACGCACTCGCCGTCGGTGACCAGGTGGAAGATCACCACGCGCTCGGCGTGCGGTTCCAGCAGCGGCGCGGCGGCATCGGCGTGCGGCGACTGGTAGCACCACGGCGCGGTGAAGCGCGCGTTGATGAAGATGGCGCCGACCAGGCGCACCGCGCGCAGGGTTTCGGAGAGCGCGTCCATCACGCGGCGTCGATCTGCCAGTCCAGCGGCAGCGCGTGCTCAACGGCGGCCGGCACCGGCGAGCAGTTGCGGCTGCGCTGCACCAGCGCCTGCAGGGTTTCGGCCGGCACGCCGGTGGCGCGCAGGTGCACGCGCATCTGTACCGCGCACGGCGCCGACGGCACCGGCGAACCGTCGGGCGCGTGCATGCCCAGCAGGCCGCGGGTATCCGAGCGGCTGTCGGCACGCACTTCCAGCTCGGTCAGCTCGATGCCGCAGGCAGCCGCCTCCATCGCGATGCGTGTGGCCGCGCAGGCCGCGAGCCCGGCGCGAAACAACCAGCCCGGCGTCACCTGGTCGCCGGTGCCGCCCAGCTCAACCGGCATGTCGGTGAGCAACTGCGTGCCATTGACGTGGTGGCAGGCAATGCGCGCATCGCCTTGCCAACGCGCGACGGCGCCGGCGTCGTCGTGCAGGCCATGCCCCGGGCGGCGTTGCAGCACGTCACGCATGCGCTGCATGGCTGCGGCCATCTGCTGTGTCGTCATGCGTCGACCCTCCGGCGTGCCGGCCGATTGTGGGCGCTTGTCCCGGCAGCGCCAAGTGGCGGCCGGCACGGGGCAGATCGCGCGGACGCGCAGGCAGGAACCGCGGACGCCGGGGCAATCACCACACGGCGCCGGACGCGCGGGCAGCCCGGCGGGACGGGCGGACAGGACGCCCCCTCGTTGCGACGCGCATCGTCCGCAACAGGGCATTCCGCCCCCGAAGGAGAGACATCATGCCGTTGATCAACGTGAAGCTCATCGAAGGCGTGTTTTCGCCCCAGCAGAAGGCGCAGATCATTCGCAAGCTCACCGACGCGATGGTCGAGGTGGAGGGCGAGGCGATGCGCGCCGTCACCTGGACGGTGATCGAGGAGGTCCGCAGCGGCGACTGGGCCATCGGCGGCAAGCCTTTATCCACCGGCGACGTCAAGGCACTGGCCGCCATGCCCGTCACGCAGCCAGCCTGACCCGGGTGCGGCGCCCGCCGGGCGTTCTCAGGCGCTGGCGGGGATCGCCAGGCCGCGCTGCACGGCCGGCCGGGCCAACACCCGGTCCAGCCAGGCCGCCACGTGCGCATAACGGTGGAACTGCACCAGCTCGCGCGCCTCGTAGAAGCCGATCAGGTTGCGCACCCAGCCGACGGTGGCGATGTCGGCAATGGTGTACTCGTCGCCCATCAGCCAGGTGCGGTCGTCCAGCCGCGTGTCGAGCACGCCGAGCAGGCGCTGCGATTCGGCCACGTAGCGCTCCAGCGGCCGCTTGTCCTCGATCTCGCGGCCGGCGAATTTGTGGAAGTAGCCGACCTGGCCGAACATCGGCCCGATCGCTGCCATCTGGAAGAACAGCCACTGGATGGTTTCCCAGCGCTGCGCCGGATCGGCGGGAATGAACTTGCCGGTCTTGTCCGCCAGGTACATCAGGATGGCGCCCGATTCGAACAGGCCCAGCGGTTCGCCGCCGGGGCCGTCGGGATCGATGATGGCCGGGATCTTGCCGTTCGGGTTGAGCGCGAGGAACTCCGGCAGCTGGCTCTCGTTCGCCATGATGTCGATGCGGTGCACTTCGTAGGGCAGTCCGGTCTCCTCCAGCATGATCGACACCTTGACCCCGTTCGGCGTGGCCAGCGAGTAAAGCTGGAGACGCTCCGGATGCTGCGCCGGCCAGCGCTGCGCGATCGGGAAGTCGGAGAGTCGGGACATGGAAGGCTCCTGGGGAAAAGCCGACAGCCTGCCAGAACTGCTGCAGCCGCGGCGTGACCCATCGCGCGGCGCCGCTACGGCTGCAAGGCCCTGACCAGCATCGGGCCGACCTCGTGGGCACGGGCGACGCGACGGACATCCCCGGCCGGGTCGAGCGGTGGCGGCAGGCGCATGTCGCGCACCAGACGCATCCGCTGCAGTCCGCGCTGGTAGTGCAGGCCGACGCGCCCGACCATGTAGCCGGGGTGGCCAAAGTCGTCCGGACCGAAATCGTCCGGACGCGTGGTGACCGGGCCGGAAGGCAGTCGACCGAGAAAGAGCTGGTCCACGGCATTCGCGCGGTAGTGCTGGCGCTGCGGGTGGCTGTGGATGTCCACGCCCGTGGCAAGCATGCCCACCGGACAGGCATTGGTCACCGGACTGGCGACGTGCGCGCCGATGGTCAGCAGCATCGTTCCCCACTGCGTGCCTTCGGGCGTGCGGCAGAGGTTGCCGATCGCCTCCACGCCATGCTCCTGCGTCCACGCGCGCAGCACGTAGGCGACGCGCACCGCGAAGCCGTCCATGCCGGCGGGCGTGTCCGGTGCACGCAGTTCGCCGATCCGATACACCGGCACCTCGTGCCCCCGCACCGTGGCATGGGCCACGACTGTCCTGTCGTCCGCGTGCGCACGCCATGACAGCAGCGCAGCCAGCACCACGACGCCCACCTGCATGATCCGACGCATGTCCCGCATGGCGTGTTCCTCCTGAAGTGCCACCCAGCGGCCGCGCGGCGCGCAGCCGCCCGTCACGCCCGCTCGGACGGGCATGCATGGATGACGTGATGGATCGACCGGACGCGCCCTGGCGACCCGGTCCCGTGTCAGCCCGGCAGTGCCGCTGCATGACATGGCACCCATCCTGGACACGCCACCCGCCGGCGGCGAGCGCTACGCGACGGATGCGCGGAATCGGCGACGAAGCCCGCCGCCTGCGGGACGAATACGCGGCGCCGGTCAGCCCCGCAGGTGCCGAGCAGTGATGCCCGCGCCAGCAGCAGCGACTCCGGCAGGTGTGCCCTGCGCCACGATGCACCCGCCCTCGTCGCCCGCACCGGGGCCGAGGTCGATCATCCAGTCGCAGGCGCGGATCACGCGGCGATCGTGCTCGACCAGGATCACGCTGTGCCCGGCCGCGACCAGCCCGTGCAGTTGCGCCATCAGCCGGTCGACGTCGGCCGGGTGCAGGCCGGTGGTGGGCTCGTCGAGCACGTACAGCGTGTGGCCGCGCGCCTGTCGCTGCAGCTCGGTGGCCAGCTTGATGCGCTGCGCCTCGCCGCCGGAGAGCTCCGTCGCCGGCTGGCCGAGCCGCAGGTAGCCCAGGCCGACATCGCGCAACGTGGCGAGCGAGCGCGCCAGCGCCGGCACCTCGTCGCCGAAGAACCCCGCCGCGTCGTCCGCGGTCAGCGCGAGCACCTCGGCGATGTGGCGTCCGTTCCAGGTCACCGCCAGCGTGTCGTCGTTGTAGCGACTGCCGCGGCAGGCCGGGCACGGCGCGTACACCGACGGCAGGAACAGCAGGCCGACCGAGACGAAGCCCTCGCCCTCGCAGGTGACGCAGCGGCCCTTGGCCACGTTGAAGGAAAAGCGGCCGGCATCGAACTTGCGCCGGCGCGCTTCCGGCGTGGCGGCGAACAGCTTGCGCACGTGATCGAACAGGCCGGTGTAGGTGGCCAGGTTGGAGCGCGGCGTGCGGCCGATCGGCCGCTGGTCGACGGTGACCAGCCGGGTCAGCTTGTCCATGCCCTCGACGATGCGGCCGCCGGCCGGCGCCACCGTCTCGCCAGGCAGTTCGTCGCCCTCTTCTTCCGCCGCCGGCGCTGCGCCCAGTGCGCGACCGACCAGTTCCACCAGCGCCTGGCTCACCAGGCTGGACTTGCCGGCGCCGGAGACGCCGGTGACCGCGGTCATCACGCCCAGCGGAAACGCCACGTCCAGCCCGTCGACGTTGTTGCGCGTGATCGCTTCGAAGCGCAGCCAGCCGGAAGGTTCGCGCGGCGTGCGCGCCGCCGGCTTCGCTTCATCGAATACGTAACGACGCGTCTCGGATGCCGCGCAATCGGCGAGCCCGGCCAGCGGCCCGGCGTACAGCACCTCGCCGCCCTGCGTGCCGGCGCCGGGGCCGATGTCGACCAGCCAGTCCGCCGCGCGGATCACCTCCAGCTCGTGCTCCACCACGAACACCGAATTGCCGCCGGCCTTCAGGCGCGCCAGCGCGCGCAGCAGGGCCTCGGTATCGGCCGGGTGCAGGCCGGCGGACGGCTCGTCCAGCACGTAGACCACGCCGAACAGCTGCGCCTGCAGCTGCGTGGCCAGCCGCAGCCGCTGCAGCTCGCCCGGCGACAGCGTGGGCGTGCTGCGTTCCAGGGACAGGTACCCGAGGCCGAGCTCGACCAGGGTGTCGATGCGCGCACCGACGTCGGCGACGATGCGCGCGGCGACCAGCGCCTTTTCCGGATGCCCGTCGTCGCGCGTGGACATGCCATCCAGCGTGGCGCGCAACTGCCGCGCCAGCTCGCGCAGCGGCAGGCCGGACGCATGGGCGATGTCGTGTCCGCCGAAGGTGACCGACAGCGCCTCGGGCCGCAGCCGCCGGCCACCGCAGGCCGGGCAAGGGCGCGCCACCATGTAGCGCGCCACGCGCTGCTTGATCGCCGCACTCTCGCTCTGCGCGAAGCTGTGCATCACGTAGGCGCGCGCGCTGACGTAGGTGCCCTTGTAGTTGCACGGCTCGCCGCGCGCGTAGGCCGCCTGCGCAACGTCGGGCGCCACGTCGCGGTAGACCGGCACCACCGGCTGCTCGTCGGTGAACAGGATCCAGTCGCGCTGCTCCTGCGGCAGCTCGCGCCACGGCCGGTCCACGTCGTAGCCCAGCGTGGTGAGGATGTCGCGGTAGTTCTTGCCCTGCCAGCCCTGCGGCCAGCAGGCGACGGCGCGCTCGCGGATGCTCAGCGACGGGTCCGGCACCATCGAGGCCTCGGTGGCGTCGAACACCTTGCCCAGGCCGTGGCAGTCCGGGCAGGCACCGGCCGGCGTGTTCGGCGAGAACGCGTCCGACTCCAGCAGCGCCTGTCCCGGCGGGTAGTCGCCGGCGCGCGAGTACAACATGCGCAGCGCGTTGGAGAGCGTGCTCAGGCTGCCGACGGTGGAACGCGTGCCGCCGCCACCGCGGCTCTGCTGCAGGGCGACGGCCGGCGGCAGGCCGTCGATGCGGTCCACCGCCGGCACGCCGGCCTGCTCGATCAGCCGCCGCGCGTACGGCGCCACGGACTCGAAATAGCGCCGCTGCGCCTCGGCGTAGATCGTGCCGAAGGCCAGCGAGGACTTGCCCGACCCGGACACCCCGGTGAACACCACCAGCGCATCGCGCGGGATGTCCACGCTGACGTTCTTCAGGTTGTGCTCGCGCGCACCGCGCACGCGCACGCAGCCGTTGTCCGCCTCGTCCATGCCGGCGGCCGTCACGCGACAGGGCTCCGCGAACGGTCGATGGAGCGACAAGGGAAAGCGGACATCGGCAACATGCGCGGCACTCGTGGCAAACGGAATGCACCGCCTCGATCTGGAGCGGACCGACGCGGTGGATCGCCAAGTGTACGCAGGCACTCCCGCCGACGGGTCTCCCCCGTGGCCGGTCAACCCGCCGCGTGCATGCGGCGGATGCGCACCGTGGCGCCGCCTTCGAAGCGCACGACGAAGGTGGAGCCTTCGTGCGTCTGCTGCACTACCGGTACGGCCTGCGGCGGCTTCGCCTCGAGCAGCGTGCGATTGGCCGCGGCCTCCTGTCCGCTCGGGTACAGCGTCATCGGCGGACTGAACGCTTCGAACGACTGGAACCACAGGGCACAGGCGTCGCATGCCCGCACGATCTCGGGCATGCGCTGCAGCCAGATGAAGTACTTGTTCTCGTGCTTGATCCAGATCCGGTTCGGCGCGTGCTGGATCGGCCCGTTGCCGTCGGCCATGCCCACCGCGCCATCGACGTTCCACACCCGCACGAGGTGGGCCATCCGGCAGTCCGCCGTGGCGCACTCCTGCACCACCAGGTATTCGTTGTCCGCCAGCCGCAGCGGCTGCACGCTGAGGATGTCGTCCTTGACCATGGCCTCGGCGGGGAACACCACCTGCGGCATGCGTGGATCGACCCTGAAATCCCCGGAAATCACATAGCCGCCGTAGCTCTTGGTGTACGGGGCGGTGACGGTGACCCCCGGGAGGGTCGGCCCGGTTTGCGCGTGGGCGATTGCAAGAACGCCCCACACCAGTGCGGCAAGGGCAACGCGGGTTCCGCTGGGCATGGCGACTCCTGTCTGCGTCCGTCGACGGTCTGACGCTCCGCGCACGTTACGCCAAGGTGCATGCACGGGCCAGTGGATGCCCGGCGGCAACCGCCGCCGGCGTGCCAGGCCGGCAAGCGTGAACTGCCGCACAGTTCGACGCGCAACAGGTCGCCAGACGGCCATGGAAAAGATGTATGGACGTCCATCCGTCACGTTCATGCGCTAGCTTGCTCTCCACTACCCAACCGACATGCCGCAGCCGCCATCGCCGCCGGTGCCCATCCTGCCCCGGCGTGACCCGGCAGTCGGACAATCTGCCGTTGCAAGCCACACATTCAGGGGGAATGTCATGCTTCGTCACTCGTTGCGGGTTCGCCTGCTGCTGCCCGTGCTCGCTCTGGTGCTCGCCGTGGTCGTCGCGGCCACACTGGTCCTCGCCACTACCGAAGCCAGTCGCGTGAGGGCAGAAGCCGCCACCGCCATCGACCGGCAGACCAGCGCCCTGCAGAGCCTGTTCTCGGTGACTCGTTCGATCATGCTCGAACGCGTGCATAACGCCATGCGGCTGCTGCGCAGGGAGGGTGATGCGATCGGCCAGGCCAGCGTGGGCGGCCAAATCACCGTGCCCGGCCACGATGGCCCGGTGAACGACCTGGTGCTCGGCAAGACGCCGCAGGGCAACCGGTTCGAGCTGGTGGACAGCGTCACCGCCACCATGGACGGCACGGCCACGCTGTTCTCCCGCACTGGCGACCAGTTCGTACGCGTATCCACCAACGTCAAGAAGGACGACGGCAGCCGCGCGATCGGCACCATCCTCGACCCCAACGGCCCGGTGATCGCGCAGATCCGCAAGGACGAAAGCTTCTACGGCGTGGTCGACATCCTGGGCAATCCCTACGTGACCGGCTACGAGCCGATGTATCCGGCCGGTGGCTCCAGCGCCATCGGCATCTGGTACGTGGGCTACAAGACCGACCTGGAATCGCTCGATCGCGTGATCAGCCAGAGCCGCGTGCTCGATTCGGGCTTCATCGCGCTGTTCGACTCCAAGAGCAAGCTGCGCTTCCATTCCAAGACGGGCGCCACCACCGATCCGGCGATCATGGCGAAGATCGTCGCCACTGCCCCGGCCGATTGGGTGATCACCCGCCAGGAAGTGCCGGACTGGGGGTTCACGCTGGTGTCGGCGTACCCCAAGAGCGACGTCAACCACGTGATCTTGCGACAGTCGCTGTGGATCGGCGCGATCGGCCTGCTGGTGTGCCTGCTGCTGCTGGGCCTGCAGTCGGCGCTGATCTGGAGCCGCGTGCTCAAGCCGGTGCAGCACCTCACCGCGGTGGCCGAGGAGCTGAGCCTGGGCAAGTGGAACCACACGATCGACGAGGTCAACCTCAAGGACGAGATCGGCACGCTGGCGCGGGCGATCGCCCGTCTCTCCAACAGCGTGCGACTGGCGATGGATCGACTGAGCAAGCGTTGAGGCACACTGCCCCCACGCACGCTCGAACTCACAGAGGCACACCGGCATGGCCAACGAGTTCCGCCCGCTGATCGAGATCCTGCGCGACCTCAAGGCGCTCGCGCTGCAGAAGGCATCGGGCTTTTTCTTTGTCGTCACCGAGGACAACCACTCGTGCACGATCCGGCTGCGCAGCGGCCAGATCGAGGATGTGGTGTTCAGCCGCCACCGCAGCGACGAGGCGGTGCAGCTGCTGGCCAAGGTACCGGCCGGCCGCGCGCGCTTCCAGGCCGACCCGGCCGCGGCGGGCACCGCCCGCGTGTCACTGGGCGAGGCGTCGCTCAGCTGGCTGATGGGCGGCTTCGAAAAGAGTCCGGCGGTGGCCGCGGCCACACCGGCGGCGCCCCGCGCGGGCACCGTCAACGTCAACGTGCAGGGGCTCTCCGAGGAGCAGCGCGCCACCATCGAGCGCATCGCCCTCAACTATCTCGGCCCGATCGCCGCCCTGCTCTGCGACGAAGCACTCGGCGTACCCGGCAGCATCGACCGCGCGCTGGTGCAGATCGCCTCCAACCTGCCCGCGCGCGACCAGGAAGACCAGTTCCTGGCCGAGGCACGGGCCGCGCTGGGCCTGCACGCCTGATCGACCGGCGTGCCCGCGGGCGCGACAATGGCGGCCCGTCCCGACGGCACGTGCCATGACCTCCTGGACCGATACCCGGCTCACCCGACTGCTCGGCATCGAGCATCCCGTGCTGCTCGCCCCGATGGCCGGCGCGGCGGACGAGACGCTGGCGATCGCCGTGGCACGTGCCGGCGCGCTGGCCGCACTGCCCTGCGCCATGCTCGATGCACCGACGGTGGCCGCCCAGGTCGGCCGCTTTCGCGCGGCGGTGGATGCACCGCTGCAGCTGAATTTTTTCTGCCACGAGTCGCCGCCGGACGATCCCGCGCGCGATGTGCGCTGGCGACAGCGGCTGGCGCCCTACTACGCCGAACTCGACCTGCCCCCTGATGCCACCCTCTCGACCGTGCAGCGCAGGCCGTTCGATGCCGCCGCCTGCGCCGTCGTCGAGCAGTTGCGGCCGACTGCGGTGAGCTTCCATTTCGGCCTGCCCGCGCCCGACCTGCTCGAACGCGTGCGCGCTGCTGGCGTCTGCGTGATCGGCTGCGCCACCACGGTGCGCGAGGCACGCTGGCTGCAAGCGCGCGGCTGCGATGCGATCGTCGCGCAGGGGTTCGAAGCGGGCGGCCATCGCGGGATGTTTCTGGACGAATCGCTGGACAGCCAATGTGGTCTGTTCGTGCTGCTGCCGCAGGTGGTCGATGCCGTGTCCGTGCCGGTGATCGCCGCCGGCGGCATCGGCGATGGCCGCAGCATGGTGGCGGCACTCGCGCTGGGTGCAGCGGGCGTGCAGCTGGGCACGGCCTACCTGCTCAGCGACGAGGCACGCATCAAGCCGGCGCACCGCGCGGCGCTGCAGTCCGAACGGGCGGCCGACACGGCGGTCACCAATCTGTTTTCCGGACGTCCGGCACGCGGCATCGTCAATCGCCTGATGCGCGAACTCGGCCCGCTGTGTGCCGACGCCCCCGCCTTTCCCCGCGCGGGCGAGGCGCTGGCGCCGCTGCGGGCGCGCACCGAACCGGCCGGGCGCGACGACTTCATGAACCTGTGGGCCAGCCAGGGTGCGCCCCAGGCGCGCACCGGGTCGGCCGAGGCGATCACCCGCGCGCTGGTGGCCGACGCGCTGCAGCGGCTGCCTCGCAGCAGCTCGCGCGCGGACTAGCGCTTGCCCGTGCGCTTGCCTGCGCCCTTGCCGGATGCACGCTGTTTCGGCAGCGGCAGGGCGGCGGCCGTGGCGCGCAACAGCTGGCGCAGCCGATCGCCGTCATCAAGCACGGCGTCCATGCGCCAGTACATCTTCGCCCCCGGGTACGGCGGCGCCTCGTCGACCTCGTCGAGCAGGGCGCGGCCGGCGGCGGTGGGTTTGACGAACAGCATGTTGTCGCACACGAAAGCCACCACGCGCTCATCCAGGTACAGCGCGTACTCGCCGAACATCCGGCGATACGACAATGCGGCGCCGAGGCCGGCCTGCTCGCACACGTAGTCGACGAAATCCTGGTCCGATGCCATCGCGGTTCCTTCAGCGGAGCTGCCCGGAGATCACCTGGTGGCGGCGTCGAGCGGGCTGGGCGCGCAGCCTTGCGTCTGCACGCTGTAGCTGATGCCGGCGATGCGCCAGCCGGAAGCGTCGCGGGTCATCGCGAAGCTGTCGATGCCGCAGTGGGAAAGCTTGCCGTCCAGATGGAAGTCGTACGGTGCCCACACCTGGGCGAGATTCCCCTGCACCAGCACCTGCGGCGACCAGATCCGCTCGCGCCAGTCGCCCTTCTGCGTGCCCAGGGTCTTGAGGAACTCGCTGTCGCGCTCCATCAGCACGCGTCCGTCCGGGCGAAGCACCACGAAGCTCGCGCCCGGCACCAGCAGCTTGCGGGCGGCGGCCACGTCGTGCGCGGCCATGGCGTCGAACAGCGCGTCCACCGAAGCCAGCACCTCGCGCTGCGCCTGCTCGTGCTGCGACGGCGCGGCAGGGACGGCCGCCTGCGCAAGCGAGCCGAAGGTCGTGAGTGCAAGCAGGCCGATCGCACGCAAGGAAATGGGGGAGAAAGTCATGCTCGACACTCCGTAGGCAAGTTCCGCCAGCATGGCGCGAACTCGGGACGATCGCATGTGAGGCTCGTCATGGCCCACCGGCCGGATACCGGCCAAGCGCGTGACGGCGCCTTGAGGTCGGCTCCCCGCGTACCCATGCCAGTGAGGCTCCCTCTTCCGCCAGGACCTCCCATGCGAACCTTCGGCAAAGCCGCCCAGGGCGAACGACTTGAACGACTGCGTTCGCTGCCGCTGTGGGACGGCGAACGACTGCGCAACGTGCACCCGATTTTGCCGGGACTTCGCGACGCCGGCGCGGCCAGGCCGTCCGCGCGCGATCTCCTGCGTGG
This sequence comes from Dyella ginsengisoli, assembly GCF_044904665.1. Taxonomy (NCBI): domain Bacteria; kingdom Pseudomonadati; phylum Pseudomonadota; class Gammaproteobacteria; order Lysobacterales; family Rhodanobacteraceae; genus Dyella; species Dyella ginsengisoli. The sequence goes on along the minus strand of NZ_JADIKM010000003.1, from coordinate 126,147 downwards.
CGATCCCAGCCGCATCCCGCCGGCACCACTGGCGTCAGTGGATCCGCGCGCCGGTTGGAGCAAGCCACCAGCCAGCGGCCTGCGCGCCACCTGGCTGGGCCACTCCACCGTGCTGCTCGAGATCGACGGCTGGCGCGTGCTCACCGATCCGGTGTGGGGCCAGCGCGCCTCGCCGTTCACCCTGCTCGGCCCGAAACGTTTCCAACCGGTGCCGATCGAGCTGCGCCAACTGCCGCCGGTGGACGCCGTGGTGATCTCGCACGACCACTACGACCACCTCGACTACCCCACCATCCGCGCACTGGCGAAATCGCGCGTGCCCTTCATCACCTCGCTCGGCGTGGGAGCGCATCTGGAAGCCTGGGGCATCCCGCCGGAGCGCATCACCGAGCTGGCGTGGTGGGAGAGCCACCGCGTGCCGGGCACCGGGCTCACCGTGACCGCCGCACCCTCGCAGCACTTTTCCGGGCGCGGCCTGACCAGCCGCAACTCCACCCTGTGGTCGTCGCTGGTGCTGGCCGGCGAGCGCCACCGCGTGTTCTTCAGCGGCGACACCGGGCTAACCACCGAGTACGAGAGCATCCGCGACCGGCTCGGCCCGTTCGACCTGGTGATGCTGGAAGTCGGTGCCTTCCACCCGGCCTGGGGCGACATCCATCTGGGCCCGGCCAACGCGCTGCAGGCGCACGGCCTGCTCGGCGGCGGCGTGCTGATGCCGGTGCACTGGGGCACCTTCTCGCTCTCCACCCACGCCTGGGACGAACCGGTGGAAACCCTGCTTTCGCTGGCTGATCCGGCCCAGGCGCACCTGCTGCTGCCGCGACTGGGCGAACCGCTGGAACCCGCCGAACGACGGCCGGCCCGGCCGTGGTGGCGCAACCGCAGCGACCTGGAAGCGAAGCGCACCCCGCCACGGGAAACCCGATCCGAAGATCCCGTCGATCCAAAGGAAGAACAACTGCCTTGGCCGCTTGATTGACAGATCGCCAGGATGGCCCGAGCCGCTGACGCGGTGGAGCCGACCCGCAAGCGGCAACGCCCGCGCAAGGCGAACAGGAGACTGATGGGGGCTCCGGCAAAGGAGTGCTCCATGGCGGCCAGCCACGCTCACCCATGTACGTTGGTTAGTAGTTCTGTTCTGCCCGCAGAGCCGCCTATACTCGGCGACGAACACTGTCGTCGCAGTGTTCGTCATGACGTCTATCGCAATCAGACATGGAGCGTTTCATGGATATCCGCATCACGGCAGTCCCCAGCCGTAACCCCGCACGCTGCCCATGGCGTGTACCTCTCAGCCTCATCCTGCTCGCCGCGGGGGCAACCCTCGGCAACGCGGTCTTCGCACAAGCCACCAGCACGCACATCTTCGGATGGGGCCCGGCCGGGCAGCGCGTGGTCGTCAAGAGCGCCACCGGCCTCAAGCGCACGACCGCCGTGAACGATCACGGCCGCTACGCCTTTCGTTCGCTTCCCATGGGGGTCTACACGGTGTCGCTGATGAAGGGCGACACGGTGGTCGACACGAGGCCGAACATCCCATTGACCATAGGTCGCGGCGCCGAGGTGGATTTCGCCTGCGACAAGGACCAGTGCGCCGCCTCCGCCAACTGAGTCGGGCAACCTGGCCCGATTTCATCGCGCAACGCCCATCGATTGAGACAACGCCGAGCGCACAGGAAGGGGATTCAGCCACATCACGCTGAATCCCCCTTCGCACGCGGCTGTTCGGGCACCGCATATCTATGACGGGATTGCGTTCGATCCGCGGCGCCCCATCTCTGCGCGTATTACCCATTTCAGGAGCGGATCCATGACCGTCCAGACCGAACGCGCCGTCCTTGCCGGCGGCTGTTTCTGGGGCATGCAGGAGCTGGTGCGCCACCAGCCCGGCGTGCTGTCCACCCGCGTGGGCTACTCCGGCGGTGACGTGCCGAACGCCACCTACCGCAACCACGGCACGCACGCCGAAGCGATCGAGATCATCTTCGATCCGGCCGTCACCAGCTATCGCGCGCTGCTGGAGTTCTTCTTCCAGATCCACGACCCCACCACGCGCAACCGCCAGGGCAACGACGTGGGGCTCAGCTATCGCTCGGCGATCTACTACACCAGCCCCGAGCAGAAGGCGGTGGCCGAGGACACCATCGCCGACGTCGAGGCCTCCGGCCTGTGGCCGGGCAAGGTGGTGACCGAAGTGGCACCAGTGGGCGATTTCTGGGAAGCCGAACCGGAGCACCAGGACTACCTGCAGCACTACCCCAGCGGCTACACCTGCCACTTCGTCCGCCCGGGCTGGAAGCTGCCGCGGCGCGAGCGCGCCTGAGGCGGGCGGGAGCGGATCGGCGTTTCGCTCTCCGCCGCCGCGCCGTTGGCCGTGACAAAATCGGCGCCCGCTGCGTGCGCCGATTCGGCGGCGTCACGACAGGCAAGGGACGAACGCCATGGAACTCGTATTCACCAAGGGAACCGGCAAGCACGACCGGATGGACGTGATCCGTCACGGTGCGCCTGTCGAGAGCATCGACTGCCCCAAGCAGGGGATCATCCCGCACGACATGGTGCATTACGCGGTGGAGAGCACCCTGCATCGGCGGGGTTTCATCGGCCGCGTGCTCGAAGGCGAGGCGGCATCCTTCCAGATGCAGGGCGACGCCCAGAGTGACGGCGTGGAACGGCTGGTGGAGGTGTTCCAGGCCGACGGCTGGTCCGGCTGGAACAGCTCGCCGGCGGACATGCTGGATCTCTACCTCGTCACCTGCCGGGCACGCGAGTGCGCGCCGTTGTCGGTGCGAGCCGAGGATATCGAAGCGGTCCGCGGCAGGCTGCTCGAACTGACGGAACGGTGGCAATCGCTCGCCGCGGGCGCATCGCTGACGCTGGCGTTCGAACCGTAATCGCCCGCGCGCCGCAGTGCTCAGCTGGAATGGTCGAGGATGATCTTCCAGCCCGCGTCGGTCTTCTCCCACAGCAGCGAGTACACGCCGTCATCCTGGGCCACGCTGCCGTGCGCGGTGCGGTCGAGATGGAAGCGGCCGGTGACGGCGGCGTAGCGCACCGCGCCGTCGGCACCCGGCAGCAGGCGCACGTCGATGCCGGAAAAGGTGAGCCGGCCCATCTGTTCCTTGGTCGCGTAGTGCGCGCGGTAACTGGCGAGGATGTCGCGATAGCCCTTGCGTACCGAACTGCCCACGAAAGTGGTGTCCGGCGCGTCCTTGTAGCCGTGCATGAAGGTCTCGACGTCGCCGCGATTCCACGCCGCCTGCTGCTCGGCCATCACCTGGCGGATCGCGGCGGCATCGTCCAGAGGCGCTGCCGCCTGGGCAAGGCCCGCAAGGCTGAGCCACATCACGGCCGTCAGCAGCAGGTGGAACGAACGAGACATGGCAGGCTCCGGCGATGGCGTGGTCGGACATCTTACAGATGGCGATAGTCACCGACACCCAAGGTACCCCTCACCCAGCCCTCTCCCCCGAGCAGGCTCGGGGGAGAGGGCTAAGGCAGACGGCGCGACACGACCTCGAAGCCCGCGCTTTGCTCCCTCTCCCCTGAACAGCTCCATCGTTCGGGGGAGAGGGTTGGGGTGAGGGGGAGGCTTTTCGCTTTGCGGCCACAACCGTCACGCGGGAGAGCCACCGTCATCCAAAGCCCCTCACCCACCCCTCTCGTCCGAGTAGGCTCGGGGGAGGGGGCCAGAGCGGACGGAGCGATGCAGCCTTGAAGCTCACTCCTCGCTGCCTTTGCCCCGAGCGGCTCCGCCGATCGCGTCCAGTGCTGCCATCGCCGTGGCATCCAGACGAATCTCCGCCGCCACGAGGTTTTCGCGTAGGTGCGCGCGCGACGACGTGCCCGGGATCAGCAACACGTTCGACGCGCGGGCGAGCAGCCAGGCCAGCGCCACCTGCATCGGCGTGGCACCCAGATGTTTCGCCACGTTCGACAGCGTGTCGGACTGCAGCGGAGTGAAGCCGCCAAGCGGGAAGAACGGCACGTAGGCGATGCCGAGGCGGCCGAGCTCGTCGATCAGCGCGTCATCCGCGCGGTGCACCAGGTTGTAGTGGTTCTGCACGCAGACCACCTTGGCGATGCCGCGTGCCTCGTGGACCTGGCTTGCGGTGACGTTGCTCAGGCCCAGATGGCGGATCAGCCCGCGCTGCTGCAGTTCCGCCAGCGCGGTGAACTGCGGCTCGATCGAACCTTCGGCAGGCGCATGCACGTCGCCCATGATGCGCAGGTTCACCACGTCGAGCGTGTCGACACCGAGGTTGCGCAGGTTGTCGTGCACGGCGGCGACCAGTTCGGCCGGTTGCTGGGCAGGATTCCATGAGGCATCGGCGCCGCGCACCGCGCCGACCTTGGTCACGATCACCAGCTCGTCGGCATACGGATGCAGCGCCTCGCGGATCAGCTCATTGGTGATGTGCGGACCATAGAAATCGCTGGTGTCGATGTGGTCCACCCCGCTGGCCACCGCTTCGCGCAACACGGCCAGCGCCTCGGTGCGATCCCTCGGCGGACCGAACACGCCGGGGCCGGCCAGCTGCATGGCGCCGTAGCCCAGGCGATGGACGGCACGACTGCCGAGGGCGAAGCGGCCCGCCTGCTTCAACTGGATCATGGTGTTCTCCGATGGCAGCGGCCGGAAGGCCGCGATGGAGGGCACTGTACGCGCCGGCCCGCTGAACGATAATCCGGTGCAATCGGCACGGGTCGTACGGATTTCAGGACAATGGACAGCGAACTGCGGGACCTCTTCGCCTTTCTCGCCGTGCTGCACGCGGGCGGCTTTCGCGAGGGTGCGCGCGCCAGCGGCCTGTCCGCCTCGCGCCTGAGCGAGAGCGTGCGCCGGCTGGAAACACGCCTGGGCGTGCGCCTGCTCCACCGCACCACGCGCAGTGTGGCGCCCACCGAAGCCGGCGCGCGGCTGGCCGAGCGGCTGGTGCCCGCGCTGGGCGAGGTGGAAGCGGCGCTCGACGTGGTCAACCACTACCGCGACCGCCCGGCCGGCACGCTCAAGCTCAACGTGCCCGCCACGGTGGCGCGACTGGTGCTGCCGCCGATCGTGGCGCCCTTCCTCAAGGCCTATCCCGACATCCGGCTGGAGGTGGTGGTGGAGGACAGCTTCGTCGACCTGCTCGCCGCGGGCTGCGATGCCGGCATCCGCTACGACGAGCGGCTGGAAAAGGACATGATCGCCATCCCGATCGGCCCGCGCGTACAGCGTATGGCTACCGCGGCCGCGCCCACCTACATCGCCGAGCACGGCCGGCCGCGCCACCCGCGCGACCTGCTGCGCCACGCCTGCGTTCGCGGCCAGTTCGCCAGCGGGGTGATTCCCACGTGGGAGTTCGAGCGCCGGGGCGAGATCGTGCGGGTGGATCCCGACGGCCCGCTGCTGGTGCGGCTCGGCGCCGCGGTGGATCTGGCGGTGGCCGCCGCGGTGGAGGGCGTCGGCGTCATCCACCTGTTCGAAGCGTGGCTGCAGCCGCACTTCGACAGCGGCGCACTGGTACCGCTGCTCAAGCCCTGGTGGCAACCCTTCAGCGGACCGTGGCTGTATTACCCCGGCCGCCGCCACCTGCCCGCGCCGCTGCGGGCGTTCGTGGATTTCGTCAAGGCGCGGCCGGCGCGGTGACGCGCCGAATCAGCGCCTGCGCGTCCACACCGCCACATAATCCACCAGCATCGAATGGCCCGGTTCGGTGGCCGCGATCGGCGTGCGCACCGGCGCGCTGATCTTGTCCGGGAATTCGCCGCCGATCGCCACGTTGAGGATCAGGAACATCCCCTCGCGCGTGCTCATGCGCTGCCACGTCGCGGCCGGCACGTCGGTCTCGCGCAGCGTGTGGTAGAGCCGGCCGTCGACGTACCAGCGCAGCACTTCGGGGCTGGTGCGGCGGTCCCACTCGGCGGTGTAGGTGTGGAAAGCCGCCTGGCAGGACGTCTGCGGACACGGTGCGTTGGCCGACAGGCCGGTCTTCTCGTTGCACGGGCCGCCGGGCGACACGCCGCAATGCAGGGTGCCCCACACGCGATCGAGGCCGTTGACGTTCTCCATCACGTCCACCTCGCCGGTGGCCGGCCAGTCCAACTGCGTGCGGAAGCTGCGGCCCAGCGCCCAGAACGCAGGCCAGTAGCCGACGGCGGCGGGACCGTGCACGTCGGGCAAACGGATGCGCGCTTCCAGCCGCAGCACGCCGCCGGGCGGGGCGTGGAAATCGTCGCGACGGGTCTCGATGCGCGCCGAGGTCCAGTTGTCGGCGGCATCGCGCCGCGGCGTGATGCGCAGGTGCCCGTCGCCGTCCAGGCTCACGTTTTTAGGATCCGCGGTATTGGCCTCCACCTCCTGCGTGCCCCAGTTCGCCGCCGCGCCCGGATAACCGTGGCCGAGATCGAACTGCCAGTGCGCCGAAGCGGGCAACTGCCCGGCCGGACCGCTGAAATCATCGGCGAACTGCAGCGTCCAACCAGCGCGCTGCGGCACCTCGGCGCGGATCGCACCGGCAGACAAAGCCGCCAGCAGGCCCAGGGCCGCACCAGCCAGCACGCGCCCGTGCCGTCGGTCGCGACGGCCACGCCACCCCATCGAGCCCCTCGACATCTGCATCGCCTGCCCCCTTGGCTGATCCACCGACGTTATTGGCAGGTGGCGAAAACCTGCCCGCCCTCGTCGCGCAGCAGCGGCTGATGACCGCTGTTGCCGCACTCGCGCACGAAGGAGGTCAGCGCAGGCACGGCCTGCGACGGCGCAAGCGCGACCTCGCCAGGCGCCACGGGTGGCGAGGGCAAACCCTGCGCCTGTCGCCACGCGCGGATGCGCTCAGCTGCCGCCGGATCGATGCGCACCGTAAAGCGCGTCTGCCCCTGCGATCCGCCCCATGCCGGATGGGCAAACCACACGATCTTCACCAGCACGATCACGATCACCAGCAAGGTGGCGATGACGACATGCGACAGCCGCAACGATTTCCACCTGGACACGTGATGCTCCCTATCGACGACCAGTGCCGGAGCGGCATCCTTGCATGACTGCTGGATGCGTGGAAGCCGACCCCGGCTTTGCGCTCCGATCCACACAGGTACCATCGGGTGATGTCCGCATCCGGCACCGTCATCGCATGAGCGCATCCCGCACGCCCTACCCGGCCGAAATCTCGCGCGCCTCGATGGTGGTGGCGGCGCTCTCGACCGTGGTGGAGTGGTACGACTTCACGCTGTACCTGTATTTCGCCACGGTGCTGTCGCGGGTGTTCTTCGGCGGTGACCGCCACTCGCTGCTGGCCACGCTGGCCGGCTTTGCCGTGTCGTATGCCATGCGGCCGCTGGGGGCGATGGTGTTCGGCCACATCGGCGACCGGCTGGGGCGCCAGCGCACGCTGCTGCTGTCGATGATGCTGATGACGGTGGCGATGCTCGCCACGGCGCTGCTGCCGGACTACGCAGCGATCGGGCCCGCCGCCGGCGGGCTGCTGCTGGTGCTGCGCTGCTTCATGGCGTTCTCGGTGGGCGGCGAATACACCGGCGTGGTGGCGTATCTGCTGGAAGGCGCGCGGGCGGAGCGGCGCGGCCTGATCACCTCGCTCGCCTCGGCCGCCAGCGAGGTCGGCGCGCTGCTGGCGGTGGCGGTGGCTGCACTCACCGTGGGCATGATGAGCGAGGCGCACCTCGCCGCGTGGGGCTGGCGCATTCCGTTCTTGGTCGGCGCGGCGCTGGCGGGCAGCGTGTGGATCGCGCGCTCCACCATGCAGGAATCGCCGGAGTTCCTGCGCCAGCTCGAACACCGCACGGTGCCGGACTCGCCGCTGCGCCACACGCTGGCCAACCATCGGCCGGCGCTGTTGCGCACCTTCGCGATATCCGCGCTGGGTTCGATCACCTACTACGTGGGCATCACCTACGTGCCGGCGTTCTTGAGCTCCTCGGGCATCCTCGCCGAGGGCCGCTCGTTGGGCCTGTCGACGCTGGCCGCCGTGGCGGTGATCGTGGTGACGCCGTTCGCCGGCGCGCTGTCGGACCGGGTCGGACGCAAGCCGGTGCTGGTCGCGCTGGGTGTGGCGGCGATGCTGCTGCCGCTGTCGATGTTCGGCCTCATGGCGAACGGCGGCGGCGAGTGGTCGATCGCCGGCGGGGCGATCGTGCTGGCGTGCCTTGCCGGAGGGGTCAGCGCGGTGGGCGCACCGGCCACGGCGGAGCAGTTTCCGGGCGAAGGGCGCCTGAGCGGACTGGCGCTCGGCGTCACCGTGGCCACCGCGCTGTTCGGCGGCCTCACGCCCTTCCTCGCCGAACTGCTGGTGCAACGCACCGGCTGGACCGCCCTGCCCGGCGCCATGATCGCCGCCGTCGCGCTGGCCGTGCTGCCGGTGTTGCTGACGATGCCGGAGACGTGCCCGGCCGTGGCCCGGCGTCGCTTTCGCCGGGCGTTGCCGCAACGCGATAACGGTTGATCGGCGCTCGGTTGATCGCGTGCCGGGCTGATGAAAGGATCGGAAGTTTGAGGCATCGTGGACGCCTGCAAACCCCGCCTCACTGCACAGGCTGACGAGCGGGCGAGCGCCCGCTCGTCATCAACGCACCCCTGGCACTCACTTGCGCGCGGCGATGATCTCGCTCAGGTAATCGGGCGTGCCCGGCACGCGCACCAGGTGCGGGTACTGCAGGCCGCCGTGGTAATCCACCTGCACCGTGCGATAGCCGCCCTGGAACTTCAGCAGCAGGCGGATCGGCGCCTTGTCCGACTTCGCGGCGACGATCGCGTTCTTCAGCACGTCGTCACTGTAATCCTGGCCGTTCACCGCCACCACGGTGGCGCCGGTGCTCACGCCCGCCTTGAACGCCGGGCCGTCCCAGCGCACGTCGTTGACCTGGCCCTTGTCCGCCATGGTCAGGCCGATCGACCAGGTGAAGTTGTACAGGTGGCGCGGGGATTCGGGGCGGCTGTTGTACTGCTTCTCGAAGTCGCTTTCCTGGTCGGTGTAGACCAGCTTCCAGCCACTGCCGGCGAGGCCGTCGAGCAGCGGCGGATCGATCGCATCGACGCGCGCGTGCAGGTAGCCGGCCCAGTCGTACTTCGCCACGCCGTCCAGGGCCGCCACCACGTCGTCGAAGGTGTAGGTCTTCGTCACGTAGCTGCCGTTGTCGACGCCGAAGAACGCGCGGGCGAAGTCGTCCAGCGACTTGCGGCCGTGGGTGAGCGCGCGGATCTTGGCGTCCACCGCCAGCCACATCATCTGGCCGGCGCTGTAGTACTCCTCGCTCATCTGCCAGCTGCGGTACGGCAGGCCGGAGCGGCGCGCAGCGGTGGGATCGTTGGTGGTGTCGGTGACGGTGCGCCAGGCGAACCCTTCGCGGTTGCGATCGTAGTTGGCCGCCGTCATCGCCAGCGCGTCGCGGTACTGCTGGGCCGACCACATGCCGGCGCGCGCGGTGAGCACGTAGCCCCAGTACTGCGTCTGCCCCTCGTAGACCCACAGCAGCGAGTCACCCATCGGCACGTTGAAGTTGGGCGTCCACAGATCGGCCGGGCGGCGGAACTTGCCGTTCCACGAATGGGTGTACTCGTGCGCCAGCAGGTCGCGATCAGGTGCTGCGTCTTTCCACGCGGTGAAGTAGTCGGCGCCCAGGCCGTTCTCGCTGGACTGGTGATGCTCGGTGCCGTTGCCACCGAGCTGGTCGGACAGCGAGAACAGGAAATCGTAGTGATCGTAGTGATGCGAGCCGAACAGCGTGGTCGCCTGCGCGGCGAGGTTGCGATGCGCCTGCAGCTGCTCCGGGGTGATCTCAAGGTACTTCGGCGCATCGGCCACGATGTCCATGTGCACCGGCGCGCCGCCCTTCGGCGTGAGGTCCACGCGCTTGAAGTACTGGCCGGCGTACACCGGCGAGTCGACCAGGTTGTTGAAGGTCACGGGCTTGAAGGTGGTGGTGTCGCCTGCGGTCGACGCCGGCTCCAGCGCCGTGCCGAACTGCCAGCCGTGCGGCAGCGTGAGGCTGGGCACGAAGGTGATGCCTCGCGTGTAGTGGCCGGCCGGATAAAGCGCCAGCTTGCTCCACTCCATGTCCATCATGCGGTCGGTGATCTCGTAGCCACCGTCGCGCGGCGAGAGGTACTGGAACTGCGCCTCGATGCTCGCCACGCCCTCGGGCACGTCGACGTGGAAGGCGTAGACGTTGTACTTGTCGCGCGTCCACTTCAGCGGCTGGCCGTTGGAGCTAAGCCGGAGCCCGGCGAGCATGGCGATCGGCCCGGTCGGCGAGTGGTCGCCGGGAATCCACTGCGGGTACAGCAGCGTCAGCGCACCGGCCTGCACCGGGATCGACTCGCGCACACGGAAGATGCCCTGAGCGGTATCGCTGGCATCCACCTGCAGCGTCACCGTACCCGGGTAAGGCGTGTCCTGCGGTGCGGGCACGCTGTCCGTCCAGGCCGGCTGCGCGCTGACCGTGGCGGCGGCGAGCGCCATCGAGACGGCAAGGGCGAGGCGTGAAAACCTGCGGCGGGTCACTGCCGATGAAACAGTGGAAATGGCACGGGACATGGGCGACTCCAGCGAACGGAAAAGAGGCGCCGACGTTATCACCACCGGCGCCGGTGCGATCGCCTTCCGTCGAACGCATCGCTGTTGCAGGGGAGCAACCTGTCCGTTGCTCACCTATCCGTCTATGGCACGGGGCGCAGGCTTGCGACCGCGCAGCTTTGGACCGGGTGCATGACGCAGCAGCCGGGACAGCCCCCTTTGGCCGGCGTCTGATTTTGCTCGTCATCCCAGCGCAAGCTGGAGATGCTCTTCAACGGCGCTGGTTTCCTGCTTGCGCAGCAATGACGGGCGAAAAGCCGGCTGTTCGGACCTTCGCTAGCCCGCCGCCCTTGCGACCAGCGCCGCGATGCGCGCCTCGGCGGCGACATCCAGCGCCTTCAGCGCAAAGGCACTCGGCCACATGCTGCCCTCGTCGAGCTTGGCCTTGTCGCTGAAGCCCAGCGTGGCGTAGCGCGTCTTGAACTTCGCCGTGCCCTGGAAGAAGCACACCACCTGGCCTGCCGCGTTGGCATAGGCCGGCATGCCGTACCAGGTTTTCGGCGCCAGTGCCGGCGCGTTCGCCCGGACGATGGCGTGGATGCGCGTGGCCATCGTGCGGTCCGGCTCGGGCATGGCGGCGATCTTCGCCAGCACCTCGCCCTCGCCGTCGTCGGCCTTGGTGCTACGCCGCGAAGCCGCCTTCAGCTCCTGCGCGCGTTCGCGCATCGCAGCCTGCTCCTCGATCGTGAAGCTCGTACCGGACCTGGCGGCCGCGCGTCCGGCCGCCGGCTTCGCCTTGCTCTTCTTTTCAGCCATGGGTTGCTCCCTCAATGCATGCCGATCGCGGCTCAACGCTGTTCCTGCACCCGCAGCAGGTTGCCCGCGGGATCGCGCACGGCGCAGTCGCGCACGCCGTAGGGCTGCATGGTCGGTTCTTCGACAATCTCCGCGCCGCTGGCCTGGATGCGCTCGAAGGCGGCGTCGAGATCGCGCGTGGCCAGCAGCAGGATGGCGTAGGTGCCCTTGGCCATCATCTCGGCAATGGTGCGCTTCTCCTCGTCGGTGACGCCGGGGCTGGCGGCCGGCGGGTACAGCACGATGGACGTGCCGGGCTGCTCGGCCGGGCCGACGGTGATCCAGCGCAGGCCGTGGTAACCCACGTCCTTGCGCACCTCGAAGCCGAGCGTGTCGCGATAGAACGCCAGCGAGGCGTCGGGGTCGGTGTGCGGCAGGAAGCTGGAGTGGATGGTGATGTCCATGGCGTTCGCCTTCGTGGGGGATGGAGCCGTCATGCTAGGTCCGGCTCGGGGGCCGGCGCTTCTCGATTCCTGATCGGTCGCGTCACCTGCCGCGCCACGCACGACGGCATCCCGGCCGTGGCGCCAGCCGCCTCGCGTCGATAAACGCTGGGCGACACCCCGACCAGCTCGGTGAAGCGCGTGCTGAAGGTCCCCAGCGACGCGCAGCCCACCGTGAAGCACACCTCGGTGACGCTGAGGTCGCCACGCCGCAGCAGCGCCATCGCCCGCTCGATGCGCCGTGTCATCAGGTAGCTGTACGGCGACTCGCCGAAGGCGAGCCTGAACTGCCGGCTCAGATGCCCGGACGACATGCCGATGTCGCGCGCCAGCACTTCCACGTTCAACGGCTGCGCATACTCGCGATCGATGCGGTCGCGCACGCGGCGGAGCCGGGCGAGATCGCGCAGCGAATAGTCGGGGGCGGGATGGCGGGGCATCTGCCGATCGTCCCATCCCGCGCCGACAGGCTCAACGGGGTCGCGCTCTTCACCTGCCCATCGGCAATCCACTGCGCCCCCGGCGCCAGGCCCTGACGCGCTGCTTGCGAGGCCCTGCTCTCCAGCGTGGGCCTCGCGACAGGTCACCGGCTAAGGATGGCCATCGCGGCCCTGCTCGTCATCCTTCCGGCCCTTGTCCTTGTCGGATCGGCCCTTGCCCTTGCTGTCCGAGCCGCGCGCTTTCGGTGCCGGTTGCGAACGCGGCGGCTGTTGCTGTCGGACATCCTGCTCCTGCCGAACCCTCTGCTGCTGTTGCTGCTGCACATCCTGCCGCTGCCGGCTGCGCTGCTCCTGCTGCTGACGAACGTCCTGCTCCTGCCGAACCCTCTGCTGCTGTTGCTGCTGATCGTCCTGCCGCTGCCGAGTGCGCTGCTCCTGCTGCTGGCGAACGTCCCGCTCCTGCCGAACCCTCTGCTGCTGTTGCTGCACATCCTGTCGTTGCCGGCTGCGCTGCTCCTGCTGCTGGTCGTCCTGCCGTTGCTGACGGTTACGCGTCTCCTCGCCACGTCGACGCTCCTGGAGAATCTGCCGGCTCACCGACTCGCGCGGCTGGTAGCGATAACTACGCGATTCGATCGCGCGCTGCTGCTCCTGCTGGCGGGGATAACGGCTGCCGGAGTAGCTGCGCTGGTACGTCGGCAGCGGCGCCGGTGCGGGCACGGAGCGACGGTTCCAGCGGTCCCATCCGCTGCGCTGGCGTTCCCAATCGCGGCCCCAGTGCTCACCCCAGCGCGGTGGGGCGTCGGGGCGCCAGCCGCGGAAGTAGGGAGGCGGCTGACGGTAGTAGCGCACGGGAATGCGCAGCACGAACAAAGGCACGTAGGCGGGATAAATCATGTCCCACGGGCCGTTGTACCAGGGACTCGAGTACCAGTTGTCATCCATGTAGACCCAGTACAGGCCGTCGTAGAAGAAGTAGTTCAAATCCATCTGCGGGTCGTAGTAGACCGGGTACCCGGGAATGCGCTGCAGCGTCGGGTAGTTCGAGATCGCGAACCCCAGGCTCACGCCGCGGTTCCCGATGCTGATGCTCATGCTGGTCTGCGCCCACGCCTGGGTGCAGACCACCGGAGAGAGGAATAGCGCCAGGGCAAGAATGACATTACGCATGGTCAGGACTCCCAGTGGATGACCGTTGTCGCTGTCGGCTCACGGTGTTGCCATCGTCCTGTTACACACCTTGCGCCGCAGGCAGCTGGCATGACCGTAGTCCGCTGCCCGGGTCGCCAATTTGCTCACGATCAATCCGCCGCGTGCTCATGCTCCTGGTATTTCGCCGGCGCCGGCCGACTTCACGGAGCAGCACGTTCAATTTCACGGCGGCGCAACGAGACCGCGCCCCGCCGCGGGCCGCTCCGCAGGCGCGCGGGCTGGCTGCCGAAGAGTGCGCCACCGCCCTCATACGCAACCGGATCAATCACGACTCAAGTGTGGTTCGCCTTGGCCGATAACCGAACGCACCGCATGCAACCGGAGGGTTCTTGCGGGGTATCCCACGCAGAAGCGGTCAGTGCCCCCGGACGTATGCGCGGGCGCAGAAATCGACGAGATACGGATTGGCCAGAACATGACCTCGCCGCTTAAGAAAATCCCCGTCGCGCGGGTCGCGCGGGGCATGTACGTGCACAAGATCTGCGGCAACTGGCTGGACCACCCGTTCTGGCGTGGCTCGTTCCTGGTGGAGGACGAAACCACCCTCGCCACGTTGCGGGCACTGGGCAACCAGGAAGTCTGGATCGACACCGACAAGGGCTTGGATCTCCCGTCCTCCCCCATCCGCGCGCCATCCGCGCCGGCGCCGGCGCCCGCCCCGGCCGCTGTCGAGCAGGAACCCGAACCGCCACGCACGGTATTCGGCAATGACGTGGCCCGCGCCGAGGAGCTGCGCGACCGCGCCAAGGCCGCGGCGAAGGCGCTGTTCCATGACGCCCGCATGGGGCGCGCGCTGCAGATGGAGACGGCCGCCAGCATCGTCGACGAGGTGGACGAGGCCATCGCGCGCAATCCCGCGGCCATGCTCAGCGTGCTGCGACTGAAGAACAAGGACGATTACACCTACCTGCATTCGGTCGCCGTCGCCGCGCTGATGATGGCGTTGGGACGCCGGCTCGGTTACGAGGGTGTCGCGCTCAAGGAACTGGGCCTGGCCGGCCTGCTGCACGACATCGGCAAGGTCGGCGTGCCCGATGCAGTGCTCAACAAGCCGGGCAAGCTCAATCCGCTGGAGCTGACCTCGGTGCGCCAGCACCCGCAGATCGGCTGGGACATCCTGCGCCGCGAGGTAGCGGCCGGCCCGGTGGCGCTGGACGTATGCCTGCACCACCACGAGAAGACCGACGGCAGCGGCTATCCGGAAAAACTCGCCGGCAACTCCATCAGCCGCGCCGCCCGCATGGGCGCGATCTGCGACGTGTACGACGCGATCACCTCCGACCGTCCCTACAAGCGCGGCTGGGAACCGGCCGAGGCGATCCGCCGCATGGCCGAGTGGCAGGACGGCCACTTCGACCGCGACATCTTCCACACCTTCGTCAAGCTCATCGGCATCTACCCCACCGGCACCCTGGTGCGGCTCGCCTCCGACCGGCTGGCCGTGGTGCTGGTGCAGGGGGAAGGCAGTTCGCTCAAGCCCGTCGTCCGCCTGATCTGCGCGCTGCCCGACCGCGAACCGCTGGAACCGGAAACGCTGGACCTGCACGAGTCGGACGATCGCATCGTGGAGATCGAAGATCCGGTGGCGTGGGGCATCCATATTCCGCGCGTGCTGCGGGAGTGAGAGCCCGATCACCGCTAGGCTGATAGAGACGCGTCCTTTGCGGCTGCAGCAGCGATCCTCCCTGATACCGCTGTGGTCACGTCTCTCACCTAGCAGCTGAGGTCGAACACGAAAGGAACTCCACAACCGGATCGCTATCCGCATCATGTCGTTCGCCCTGCACTCGGCCTGGTAACCTGGCGCGACGCCCGGGGAGCGTCCATGACGAATGCCGTTTTCACTTCATCCGCAAGCTCGATCTACGACGATCTGATCGAAGAGCGGTACCACTTCCCTCGCACGTATCTGCGACAGGTAGAAGAGGCAGTCGGCGACTGGATCGTCTATTACGAGCCACGGCGAACATCAGGTCCGCACAGTGCCACGGGGCGTCAAGCATATTTCGCTATGGCCCAAGTCGTGGACGTGGTCGCCGATTCGGCTCGCGCCGATCATTTTTACGCGCACATGCGCGAATACGTCGATTTTGAGCACCCGGTACCTTTCCGCGACTCGACCGGCTATCGCGAATCCATGCTTCAGCGCGAGGACACCAGGACCAACAAGGGTGCGTTCGGAAGAGCTGTCCGCTTGATTCCTCGCGAGGAATTCGACGGCATCATCCAGCGCGGCATCAGCACGCGACCGGACCCGTGGGAACTGCCGCTGCAGGCCGTGGCCGAGGAAGCACCGGAATACGTCATCCGCCCTGTCATCGAGACCCTGACCACCAGAAAGGTCCGTGATGCCTCGTTTCGACGTCAGGTGCGCACGGCCTATCGCAACACCTGCGCAGTCACCGGGCTGCGCCTCATCAACGGCGGCGGCCGCCCGGAAGTGCAGGCAGCGCATATCCGACCAGTCGAAGCCAACGGGCCCGATGCCGTACGCAACGGCGTTGCCCTGACTGGCACCGCTCATTGGTTGTTCGATCGTGGACTGATGACCTTCAGCGACGATTTCCGCGTCCTGCTATCCCCGCATGGCATACCAGATGATCTGGACAAACTGGTCCGATCGGACCAGATCCTTGATGTACCCGACGCGCCCGAGCTGCGACCGCACCCAACCTATTTGCGATGGCATCGAGAGAACTGTTTCAAGGCCTGAGGATCGGGCGGGCACGCGGGCACGCGACTGTTAATGCACCAATCCTTGCCTGACATCCGGGCGCTGACTGGCAAGCACTCACGAACTGGTGGCGTTCGCCGCAAGAACCCGCGCATGCCGCACTCCGCCTTGCCAAACCCGCCCTGCCGTTTTCATAGTGACGATTGCGCAGCCCTGCCGGGCCGCTGCCGTTTTCCACCCAGAGGACCCCACCCATGAAGCAAGCTGCCCTGGCTTCGGCGATCGTCTCGCTGATCTGCCTCGCCTCCGCCACCGCATTCGCTGCACCGCCTATGGGCCAGCAGGCGGCGCAGGTCACTCCCGACATGATCCAGACCGGCTCGGACATCCCGGCCAAATGGGTGCAACCGCAGGGCAACTTCGACTACGTCAAGCGCGAGGTGATGATCCCCATGCGCGACGGCGTGAAGCTGCACACGGTGATCATGATCCCGAAGGGCGCGCACGACCTGCCGATGCTGCTCGAACGCACGCCGTACAACGCCAGCGGCATGATGCCCGGCAACAGCCCGAAGATGGCCGACGCGGTGTGGTCCGGCGACAAGGATTGGGCCGACGGCAGCTACATCCTGGTGGCGCAGGACGTCCGCGGAAAATACGGCTCGCAGGGCAAATACATCATGACGCGCCCGCCGATGGGCCCGCTCAACCCCACCAAGACCGACGACACCACCGACGCCTGGGACACCATCGACTGGCTGGTGAAGAACATCACCGAGTCCAACCACAACGTCGGCATGATCGGCTCGTCCTACGACGGCTGGACGGTGGCGATGGCCCTGCTCCATCCGCATCCGGCGCTCAAGGTGGCCGCGCCGGAGAGCCCGATGATCGACGGCTGGATGGGTGACGACTGGTACCACTACGGCGCGCTGCGCCAGGTCAACCTGGACTACTTCACCGGCCAGATGACCAAGCCCGGCGAAGGCCAGGAAGTGCCGCGCAGCAACTACGACGACTACTCCAACTTCCTCGACGCCGGCTCGCCCGGCGCCTACGCCGAGGCGCACGGCTTCAAGCAGCTGCCGTGGTGGAAGCGCTTCGCCGCGCATCCCGCGTACGACGCGTTCTGGCAGCTGCAGGCGCTGGACAAGCTGCTCGTGGCGCATCCCTCCAGCGTGCCCACCATGTGGCTGCAAGGCCTGTGGGACCAAGAGGACATCTACGGCGCCGTGCACGCGTGGGAGGCGCTGACCGAGGCCGGCCACGGCAGCAACAATCATCTGGTGATGGGTCCGTGGTGGCACAGCCAGATCAACCGCGACGGTTGGAACATCGGGCCGCTGAAGTGGCCGGGCAACACCACCGCGCAGTTCCGCCAGACCGTGATCATCCCGTGGTTCAACCACTACCTGCGCGGCACGCCGATGCCCAAGCCGCTGCCCACCGCGATGATCTACAACCCGGTCGCGCAGCAGTGGGACAGCTTCGACCACTGGAAGCCGGCCAGCGAGCAGCAGCTCACCCCGCTCTACCTGCAGGCAGACTTCGGGCTGGGCTTTGGCGCACCGGGCGGCGATGGCGACAGCTACGTTTCCGACCCGGCCAAGCCGGTGCCCTACCTGCCGCGCCCGATCCCGCAGAAGAACGACCGCTGGCGCACCTGGCTGGTGCAGGACCAGCGCTTCGTGGTCGATCGCCCGGACGTGCTCTCCTACGTCACCCCGGTGCTGACCCAGGCGGTGACGGTGCAGGGTGCACCGATCGCCGACCTGTTCGCCAAGACCACCGGCACCGACGGCGACTTCGTGGTGAAGCTGATCGACGTCTACCCCGGCACGGTGCCGAGCGACCCGGAGATGGGCGGCTACGAGCTGCCGGTGTCGCTGGACATCTTCCGCGGCCGCTACCGCAAGAGCTTCGCCGATCCGTCGCCGATCCCGGCGAACCAGGTGCAGGAATACAAGTTCCGCCTGCCCACGGTGAACTACGCGTTCCAGCCCGGCCACCGCATCATGGTGCAGATCCAGTCCACCCTGTTCCCACTGTACGACCGCAACCCGCAGACGTACGTGCCGAACATCCTGTTCGCCAAGCCGGCCGACTACCGGAAGGCCACGGTGACCATCGAGCACCGGGCGGACGGCCGGAGTGCGGTGCTGCTGCCGGTGGTGGCCAACAAGTAACGACGTAAGCCATTCGCCACCGTTCGTGGCGACTGCCGCTCGCTTCAGCCAGCGGAGGCAAGACACGTTTCTATAAGCCCGCTCGCCCCGGATCGGATCCGGGGCGAGCGGTCGACGTTGGCAGAGCCTCGGGGTTGGTCAGGCGCAACCGTTCGAATTCAGGCGAAGAGCCCGGCCCGCGCCTGCGCGTGTGCCGGGCGATTCGTCTGGACGTCCAGACGTCTTTTGGCGCTTCCCTGGCGGGCGCGGATCAGCGCGCGACCTGCGCCACCAGCGCCTGGATGCGGCCGGCGATCGGCCCGTCACCGAAGCGTGCAGCGAGTGCGGCCGTGGCCACTGCGGTGGCGTCCTCCAGCCCCACCTTGCTGCGCGCCTCGATCTCGCCGCGCATCGGCGTGCCGTGGCAGTAGGCCAGGGCCGCAAGGTGCGGCGTATCGGCGTGGCTGGTGGCGGTGACGGTCTCGATGATCGGCGACTCGACAAAGCCGGCCAGTGCCAGATCGCGTGCGATGGCTTCCGCCGAAAAATAGCCGTGCGGCACGCTGGCCATGAAGCTCGGCGGATCCTCCGGGAAGAGTTCGGCGAGGACATCGCTCACCACCCGGGCGAAGTCGTTCGTCTCGATCCGGTCCCACACGTTGAACAGCAGCGTGCCGCCCGGGCGCAGCACGCGGCGTGCCTCGGCGAAGGCATGCGCCTTGTCCGGAAAGAACATGGCGCCGAACTGGCACACCACCGCATCGAACGAGGCATCGTCGAACGGCAGCGCCATCGCATCGGCCTGCCGCCACACCACCGGCCGCGCGGCGCCCTGCGCTTGCGCCACCGCCAGCATCGCCTCGTTGAGATCGGTGGCGACAAGCGGCACCTCACGCGGAAGCTGCGCGGCCAGCGCGCGCGTCACCACGCCGGTGCCCGCTGCCAGCTCCAACACACTCGCAGGCTGCAGGGGCGTGAGCCGGTCGACCAGATCCGCCGCATACGGGGCGAAGATCAACGGAACCAGCAGCTCCTGATAACGCGCGGCCACCGCGTGACTGAAACGGCCATCGTTTTCGGTCGTATGCATGGCGTGACTCCGGCCCCGGGACGGCGCAAGCGTACGCCGCCCGGGCCGCGGATGTGAGCAGTTCCGCGCCTTGCTCTCCCTTGAACGGGTTCATCGTTCGGGGGACAGGGCTCAAGCACGGAGCTTCGCGATGCGCCGGGAGCCGCATTGCTCCCTCTCCCCTGAACAGCTCCATCGTTCGGGGGAGAGGGACGGGGTGTGGGGGGCTTTTGCTTGGCAGGCACGCCTCTCTCGCTGGCGAAAATCAACAGCACAAAGCGCCCCCTCACCCAACCCTCTCCCCCGAGAAAGCTCGGGGGAGAGGGCTCAAGCTTCGAGCGCCAGCGCGCCGCACACGACCAGCGACCAGCGACGGCATCAGCCCGAAGAATGCGTGCTCCCGGCGCCCGCCACCGGCCCCGCTTCCACTCGATTGCCGCCCAGCTCCTTGGCCCGGTAAAGCGCCTGGTCGGCGCGCTGCAGCACGGTGTCCAGGGTGTCGCCGGGCCGGATCAGCGTGGTGCCGAACGAGGCGGTCACCTGGCGCACCGGCGCCACGGGCAGGCGGGCGATCGCCGATCGCAGGCGTTCGGCCACCTGTTGCAAGCCGGGCGCGTCGACGTTCGGCACGATCACCAGAAACTCTTCACCGCCCCAGCGCGAAATGCATTCGTTCTCGCGCAGCAGCTCCTTGCAGCCGCTCGCCACCGCCTGCAGCACGCGGTCGCCCACCGGGTGGCCGTAGGTGTCGTTGATCGACTTGAAGCGGTCCAGGTCGAGCATGATCACGCCGGCGGGTGCGGCTTCGGCCAGCGCTTCGCGCAGCATCCGCTCGCCGAGCAGGCGGCTCTGCACGCCGGTCAGTGGATCGCGATGCAGCATCACCTCCATCCGCTGGCGCTCCGACGCCAGTCGCCGGATCTTGCTGGCCAGCCCTCGCTGCACCGGCAACAGCACCACCACCAGGATGCTCACCGGGCCATACGCCATCATCAGGTCGCTGCCCCGCGGCGACCACAGCTCCAGCGGGTGAAGCAGCAGGTAGGCCAGCACCGGCAGTGCAACCAGCGCCCAGCAGAGTGCCGCGGCGAAAAACGCCAGCCGGCCGGGGATGAAGATCATCAGCATCACCAGGAACACCACGAACAGCGACGACACCGGCGGCAGCAGATCGATCAGTTGCACGCCGGGCGTCAGCGTGGCCTGCAGCGTGTAGAGCCACGCCGGCGCGGCCAGTGCCAGCGCCCCCGCCGCCAGCGCGATGCGCGCAATGCCGATCACCCAGCGCGGCCGCCGGATCAGGGCGACGATGAGGCCGCCGAACAGCACGGTGGCGGCGGGCGGAATGATCAGGTCCATCGTGCGATGAACCGGGGCCAGCCAGTGGATCGCGGTGGCGCACGCGCCCGCAAATACCGTCAGCGACAGCAGGAACATCACGGCGATGCGGACGTAGCGGTTGTCGGTGTCTGGCGCTTGCATCCGGTAGGACCTGGGAGGTTCGCTGGCGAGTGGGGCCGCAGCCATGGTCCGCGCGGCGCGGTCGCCGGCACGGCGGGGTGCGTGCATTATCGGCCGGGAACGCTTTCGCTGGAGCGTCGTCCGCGCGGGCGTGCCGACCACGTCGCGACCCATCCCTTGTCGAACGTTCCACCGCTCGCTCGTCGTATGCACAGGCGGACATGTCGATCCGCACCGGAGCCCCACCATGCGCAAACTCATCGTTCCCGCCTTCGTCACCCTCGACGGCGTCATCCAGTCGCCCGGCAGTCCCGACGAAGACACCGGCAACGGCTTCGCCCACGGCGGCTGGTTCTGGCCGTATGCCGACGAAGCCACCGACGCGATGGAAGATCTGTTCCAGCGCCCCTTCGAGCTGCTGCTCGGGCGCCGCACCTACGATGTGTTCGCCGGCTTCTGGCCACAGGTGGAGCCGGACTCCCCGCTGCGCGGCACCGCCGACCTGTTCAACCGCACCACCAAGCACGTCGCCACCCACCGACCCGACTCACTCGGCTGGAACCACAGCCGCGCCCTCGGCCCCGACGTCGCCGCTGCCGTGCGCGAACTCAAGCACAGCGACGGTCCGGACCTGCTCACCCAGGGCAGCAGCGAGCTGGTGCAACAGCTGCTGGCCACCGACCTGGTCGACCAGCTGATCCTGATCGTCGTACCGATCCTGCTCGGTACCGGCAAGCGCCTGTTCGACGGCCGCGCGCAGCCGACTGCGTTCCAGCTGGCGTCCTCGACCACCTCGTCGAAGGGCAACGTGGTGAATCGCTACGTGCGCGAGGGTGAGGTGCAGGCCGCGTCTTAGTTGGCTTCACCGAACACTGTACGTTCCGGGAGAGATCTCGAATGGCCTCCCGACGGCGGCGCGGCGCTTGAGAAACCCCACTTCGCCCAGATGCTGGGAGCGCCGAGACTCCTGCCGCGTGGGGCCATGTTCCAAAAGCTCAGAAACTGGCGCGTGCGCCGCATCGTCGCGAGACACCCGATTCCCGAACCGCTGTGGCAAGCCGCGCTGGCGCGATGTGCCCCGGCGCGCCGGCTGGGTGCGTCCGACCAGGCCGCACTGCGCGTGCTGGCCACGCTGTTCCTGCGCGAGAAGTCGCTGGAGCCGACACAGGGGCTGGAGCTGGACGACGCCGACCGCGTGCTGCTCGCCACGCATGCGTGCATTCCCATCCTGAAACTGGGCATGGGTTGGTACGACGGCTGGCACAGCGTCATCGTGTATCCGGACGCGTTCGTGCCCCGTCGCACGCGCATCGACGAAGCGGGCGTGGTGCACGAGAGCCGTTCCGCGATGGCCGGCGAGGCGTGGGGTCGCGGGCCGGTGATCCTGTCGTGGGCGGACGTGCTCGACGCAGGCCAGCGGCCGGGGCACAACGTGGTGATCCACGAAATGGCGCACAAGCTCGACCTGCAGAACGGCGCGGCGAACGGCTTTCCGCCGCTGCACCGACGCATGGATCAGCGCGTTTGGACCAAGGTGTTCTCCAGCGCCTGGGAGCACCTGCGCGAGGCACACCACCAGGGCATGCCCCTGCCGATCGACCCGTACGGCCTGGAGAACCCGGCCGAGTTCTTCGCGGTGGTCAGCGAGCAGTTCTTCGAGGCGCCGGCCGCGTTGCGGGAACACCTGCCCGAGGTGTATCGGCAGCTGGAGCTGTTCTATCGGCAGCATCCGTACTGAGCGCAAGGCGGAAACCGCAGAGTCGGACGATGCGACCGGCGGCGTGATCGCCGGCCGGCCCGCGGAACGCGCGCGCCCTGCCACTGTCTTCCGATCCGCTCGTTCGTGGACAATCGGCATTCGACGCGCCTCGCCGCGCGCAGCACCACGAATCAACCGGGACAACCATGCGAACCTTTGTACTCCGCGCGCGCGCCGCGCCTACCGACAGCCAGAAACTGCTGGCGGGCGTGGGCAAGGAGGCGCACACCGAGATCCTCGCGCACACGCTGATGAACGCCATCTTCGTGGCGCAGTCGCACCGGGCTGACGTCACCGTCTACCTCGTGCTGGAGAGCACGCAGGATTACTCGCGCACGATCCGCTTCGACGCCAATGCGCTCACCGACATCGGCGGCTTCGACGAGCGCACGCTGCTGGCCGCGGTCGCTAGAGCTCTGGATGCCTCCATCGGCATGGGCAAGGAAGAGACGCGCCCGGTCGCACCGGGCATCACCGTGCGCACGGTGAGCTTCGAGCGGCTGGTGCAGGAGCTGGCCGAGGACCACCAGCTGTTCGTGATGGACCGCAAGGGCGCGCCGATCCGCGAGCAGGCCTTCGGCGGCAACCCCTGCTTCCTGCTCACCGACCACATCCCGATGCCGAAGAAGACCTTCCACAGTCTCGAGCGCCTGGGCGCGAAAAAGATCACGCTGGGCTCGACGATGCTGTTCGCATCGCAGTGCGTGGTGTTGATCCATCACGAGCTGGATCAGCGCTGAGCCCTTGGAAAGGCGGATGACGCTGCACGCGGCATCGCTGGCTCAGACGTTCTTCTTGGGAACGCTGTCAGAGCATCCAAGAGTCGAGATCTCGCCAGCGAATCGACCGTGGTCACCGCCCTGGCTCAACCCGGCGTTTGACTTGCCGCAAGTGAACCTGCCCTCGTTAGCTGGTCCTCAACTGCGGGCCCGCCCCCACGCAAACAGGGGCGGAGAAACCACCTCGCGCCCCTGCACGGGCTCAGCCGGGGCGATATATCGCGCAGAGCTTGTTGCCGTCCGGGTCGCGCACGTAGGCGAGGTACATCGCACCCAGCGAGCCCTCACGCAGGCCCGGCGCTCCCTCGATCGACCTGCCGCCGTGGGCGACCGCCACATCGTGGAACTGCTGCACCTGCTCGGGCGAACTGCACTTGAAACCCACCGTGCCGCCGTTGGCGCACGACGCCGCCTCGCCATTGATCGGCTCGCTCACGCAGAACATGCTGCCGTCATGCGGATAGAACAGGCGCACATGCCCCGTGCTCGCCACGTTGCGCAGCGGCTTGCCCGCACCCACGACGCCGAGCACCGCATCGTAGAAGCGCTGTGACCGGTCGATGTCGTTGGAACCCACCATGATGTGACTGAACATGCAATTTCCCCTGGAGACCCGGCTCAATGCCGGATGTGGCTTGAAAGTGGTGACGACTGCGGGTGCGCACCCGGCTGCGATTGCCTGACCTTCGCAAGCGGCAACGGCCACTGGCAGCCATGACGCGCGGCTGAGCGAACCGGCCGATGTTAGCCAGACATCATGCGGATAGACCGCAGGCAAGCTGCGGCAAAACGACCGGGGAACGGGCGCGTCGCAGTGCGTGGTGTTGATCTATCACGAGCTGGATCAGCGCCGAGGCCTTGCCACAGACTTCCGCAAACCTTTCCCGAAGCAGCTGACAGATATCCGTTCCTGGCCGGAACAGTCGACTGCGCCCTCTGCCTCGCCGACAGCGGATCTATCGCAACTCTTCCGACTTGTACGAGTACACATGCGTCTTCCAACCCGACGCAATGCCCATGTCGTACCCGAAGACCAGGCGCACCACCACGGCGTCCTCATGGGCGATCTCGGAATCGGCTTTGGCCATCTGCTGCGCGATGCGCCGGGCCATGGCGTCATCGTCGACCAGTGGTGCATCCAGCTGCAGCGATGACTGCAGGGAGTGGGTGGTGTTCCCGTTCATGGACGTCCAACTGCGCATGAGCTGCGCCGTCATCACATGGGGCTGCCTCGACAGCTTCCGGTACAGCGGCATGAGGTCCGCGAAACTCCGGGTCTGCGCAAAATGATTCGCCACGATGGGTGCGCCCAAGGCAACCGCAGCAAGCAGCGCCGCCACGGCGACGTGCCCACGCCACATCACGGGGAACGGTACCAGTCGCGCCGCACCATCGAAGCGTTCCACGTAGGAGCCGACCGCCAGATCGTGCAATGACTGGCGTGTGCGCCGATTGAACACGTAGAGATAGACAATGGCGAGCATGCCGCCGAACACGACCAGGGCGAGCAAGTAGCCCAGCGTGCTCCCCATTGCCACGTCGGGATCAACCGGCAGGCCGTTGGCGAAGGACGGAATGCCCAGCACCGCGTAGCGCAGCAGCGAGCGTGGCAACGACAGCAGCTGGTCGTGACCGTCGACCACCCGCACGCCCAGCCAACGCTTGCCAAGCGTCTGTCCACCGCCGATTCGGCTGTTCAAGACGCCGAAGTACGCCAGCGCGATCGCAAAGCCGATCAGCCGCGCATAGGCGCCCATGCGCGCAAACGTATCGAACAGCAGCGAGCCCAGGATCATGCCGACGATGCCAAGCATGATCACGTCGATAACGAAGGCACCAAGACGACGCCAGAAGCCGGCGATCTCACGAGCCGGCGCCTCTTCCCCATGCAATGCGTCCATGTACTTCCCCCTGAAGTCGGGAGCATCTTGCAGCAAGGTCCAGCGGGAGGCGAGGTGCGCTGCGGCAACGTGGAGCCGGCCCGTTGACCATCTCGCCCTGGCAACCTCGCGGTAAGTGAACCTGACTCCGTTAGTTGCCTTCATCGACCTGGCCGCCGAGGCGATCGGCGGCGAGGCGGCATGAGCAGGGCGTCCGTCGGTGGCGCCCCTGATGCGGATTGACGGCGGTAACGCCGCATGTGCGAAAGCGTGCTATCACTAGCCGGGAAGGCTACAGGGGGCCAGATGATCAGCGACAAGAACAACGGCCTCGTGCCGGTTATCCGCCAGCCGGAGCAGTTGGCGGCCTTTCTCGTCGCCTATGCCGCCGGCGATCCGAACCGCGCCCTTGAGGGCCTGCACGTGACGCGGGAGGCATGGACCACCCTGGCCGGCGACGACGGCGGCGCCTCCTGGAACCGGGCCGAGGCATTCGGGCTGCCGCTGGTGGACCTGGCCGGCGTGGAGGCCGATCCGGGGGCACTGGCGCTGCTGCCGGCGGCCAGCGCACGCAAGCTGCATGCCGTGCCCCTGCTGAGCGCGCGCGGCTGCGTCGCGGTGGCGGTCGACGCCACCACCGAACCGTCGCTGCTGACCGCGGTCGACTTCGTCTCGCGCGACCGGGTGGTGCTGCTGGTCGCCCATGAACGGGCCCTGCGCGAGGCCATCGGCCGGCACTACGACCTGATCGAGGACGCCGAACTGGTGCATCGCCTGGGGTTGGACCACAACGGCGCCGAGCACGGGGTGGACGACTGGAAGCGGCTGGCCGGCGAAATGCCGGTGGTGAAGATCATCCATTCGGTGATCGCCGAGGCGATCGCCAGCCGCGCCTCGGACATCCACTTCCGCCCGGGCGAACACTCGGTGGAACTGCTCTACCGCATCGACGACGACATGGTGCCGATCCGGCACTTCCTGCGCACGCTGGCGCCGGCACTGGTCAGCCGCATCAAGGTGATCGCCTCGATGAACCTGGCCGAGCACCGCATGCCGCAGGACGGCCGCGCCACCTTCGCCACCGAACAGGGCAAGAAGGTGGACCTGCGCGTGTCGGTGCTGCCCACGGTGTTCGGCGAGAGCGTGGTGGTGCGCCTGCTCGATGTTGCCGAAAGCCTCAAGACGCTCGACGAGATCGGCCTGACCCCGGAAGACCGACTCGCGCTGGACGACCTGATGAACTCCAGCCACGGGGTGTTCCTCACCACCGGCCCCACCGGCTGCGGCAAATCCACCACGCTCTACGCCATGCTGCTGGAGATGCGCAAGCAGCGCATCAACATCCTCACCATCGAGGAGCCGGTGGAATTCCACATCGCCGGCATCCAGCAGATGCAGGTGAACCGCCCCGCCGGCTTCACCTTCGCCAGTGCGTTGCGCAACTTCCTCCGCCACGATCCGGACACGATCATGGTAGGCGAGATCCGCGACCGCGAGACGGCGGACATCGCGATCGAAAGCGCGCTCACCGGCCATCTGGTGCTGAGCACGCTGCACACCAACACCGCGGCCACCACCATCACCCGGCTGCTCGACCTCGGCGTGGAGCCGTTCCTGGTGCGTGCCCCGCTGCTGGCCGTGATGGCGCAGCGGCTGGTGCGGCTGACCTGCGAACACTGTCGCGAGCCGGAGCGACCACTCGAGCACATCCGTGCCGTGATGGGCGTTGCGCCGGACGAGACCTTTTTCATCGGACGCGGCTGCCACCGCTGCAACGGCTCCGGCGTGTTCCGGCGCGCGGCGGTATACGAGCTGATGAGGATCTCGCCGGCGATCCGGCGGCTGATCGTGCCGGGCGCCGAGGCCGACCGCATCCACGAAACGGCGCTGGCCGAGGGCATGGTGCCGATCACCCAGGCCGCGCTAGGCATGGCCCGGCGCGGGCTCATCTCGCTGGCCGAAGCCTACCGGGCACGCGCCGAGTAGCCCGGGGCCCGGATCAATGCGGCATCCGGGCGATCCGGGGAACAGGCAGCGGCCTCGCCCACGCGCTATCCGGAGCATGTCGATTCCCCGTGTGCTCACCCGTCGTCCCCGAGCGAGCAATCCGTCACCGCGCCGCCCCGGAGAACACCATGTCCTACATCGATGGCTTCCTGATCGCCGTTCCCGTCAACCACCGCGACAAGTTCGTCCACCATGCCGGGACGTTCGACGCGATCCTCCTGGAGTACGGCGCCGCCCGCGTCATGGAATGCTGGGCCGACGACGTGCCGCACGGCAAGCTCACCGACTTCCATCGCGCGGTGCAGGCCCGGGACGACGAAGCCGTGGTGTTCTCCTGGATCGAATGGCCCGACAAGGCCACCCGCGATGCGGGCATGGAAAAATTCATGAAGGACCCGCGCGTGACCGCAGGCGGCGACCTGCCTTTCGACGGCAAGCGCATGATCTTCGGCGGCTTCGTGCCCGTGGTGGACCTGTCCGCGCCCTAGGACACCGCGTCGCGCCGGTTTCCGGAATGGTGCGCAAGGTACCGATACACTCCACGACAAGCCGCGAGGTCGCCCCGAACCGTCCACAGCCGTGGAGTTTTGCCATCAACGCCGAACGCGCCTCCATCCAGTCCGCCCTGCAGCAGCTAGACCTGGCCCAGCAGCGTCACAACCAGTGGTACGACGCGGTCATCCGCACCCTCGTCTGCGATTTGCCGGGCGAGCCCGACGACATCGCTCCGGACGCGCACCACCGCTGTCCGTTCGGACGCTGGTACTACGAGGATGCCCCGGCCGTGCTGCACCAGCATCCCGGGTTCGTGGCGATCGAGGAGCAGCACGAACGCATGCACGAGCTGGCAGCGAAGCTGCTGGGCTCGCTCGGCAACGAGCAATCCGTCTCCGTCAACGACTTCGATGCGTTCGCCCGTGCGCTGGAGGACCTGCGGCTGGAGATCTTCACGATGCGACGCGACCTGGAGAACGCGTTGTACAGCCTCGACGAGCTCACCGGCGCCGGCAACCGGATCGGCATGCTCGGCGTCCTGCGCGAGCAGCAGGCGCTGGTGGACCGGGCGGTGCAGTCGTGCTGCGTCGTGATGATCGACATCGACCACTTCAAGCGCGTCAACGACACCTGGGGACATCCCGCCGGCGACCGCGTGCTGGCCGTCTCCGCCCGGCAGCTGATGAAGCAGCTGCGTCCCTACGACAAGCTGTTCCGCTACGGCGGCGAGGAGTTCCTGCTCAGCTTGCCGGATACCGATCTGGCGACCGGCCATGGGCTGGCTGAGCGCCTGCGCGAGAGCGTGGCCAGGCTGCCGATCCCCGTGGACGGACACGCCCCGATCCACATCACCATGTCGTTCGGCATCGCCCGGATGGAGCCTGGTCTTGCCGTGGAGCAGGCCATCGCCCATGCGGACAAGGCGATGTACGAAGCCAAGCGGGACGGGCGCAACTGCACGCGCGCATGGGTCGACGCCATGGCGACGTCGTAGGCGCACGCCCCCGCAGTTGCTTGCTTCTTGCCCCTGAAGGCATGGGGAAAAACAGGAGTCAGAGTCGGCCTTTCATAATGGCGCACTACCAGAAAGTGCACTCTGCCCCCTGCTTTTACACGGCGTTCCTCGTGGCCTTGACGCTACCCGCGCAGCAGCAGGATCGGCAGCGCAAGCAGCCCCAGCAGGCAGAGGATGGACACCAGAATCGTCACCACGCGCAGCGGCTCGGCACGCAGCAGCGTGAAGAACGTCGCCGCGGTGCCTTCGCGCCTGGCCGCCGCAACGTCGGCTCGCACGCGAGCGCTGCGCTGGCGCTGGTACTCGGCCATAGCGCGCTCCGCGTCCACAAAGGCCGCGTCCTCCGTCACCCAGATGCCGCCCGCCGAGACGCCCCAGAGACTGGGCCGGGTTTCATAGAACGCGATAGCGTGCGCGTCGAGCATCGCGCGCACTTCGTCGGCTTCGTCGTCGGGTACGTGGCGCAGGTTGAGCAGCAGCTTGGACATGTCACCATGATAGCGGCGCCCGGTTACTGTCACGGCGCGGGCGCGGGGCGCCACGCGGTAACCCACGTCCATGCGCCCGGCGCATCCGATGCTCCGCCCCCGGGCCATCGGATGCCGTGCCACTCCATCTGCACGCCGCCATGCCCCGTTCCCCATCGCCCCCTCACACATTGCTGATGCACCGTGGCGTAACTCATCACGGGACGTGGGCACGGCAGCCGTGCCCGAAGCCGCCGCGGATGAACCCATGACGATGATCGGAGTGCCCCCTGGCCATGAAACGATGGACGCTCGCCGGTGTACTGCTCGTCGCCACGATGGGAACGGCCGCGATGGCCGTTGAAACGCCCCGCTACACGCCGGTGCTTCGCGACGGCCACTTCGAGGTGCGCGACTACCCCGCGCTCGTGGTGGCCGAAGTGACCGTGGAAGGCGACCAGAAGGAAGCGGCCAGCAAAGGCTTCCGCCTGCTGGCGGGCTACATCTTCGGCGCCAACAAAAAGCGCCAGAGCATCGCCATGACGGCGCCGGTGGCTCAGCAGGCGGCCAGCGAGAAGATCGCGATGACCGCCCCGGTGGCACAGACCCAGGGCGCTGCCGGCACGTGGGTGGTCCGCTTCACCATGCCGAGCGCGTGGACCCTGGAGACGCTGCCCGTCCCCAACGATGCCCGGGTCACGTTGCGCAGCACCGCCCCCACCCGCTTCGCCGTGCTGCGCTTCTCCGGTTTGGCCAGGCCGGACGACGTGCAATCGAATACCCGCGAATTGCTGGCCCAGGTCACCTCGCACGGCCTCCACGCGATCGGTCCGGTATCGCTGGCGCAATACAACCCGCCGTGGACCTTGTGGTTCATGCGGCGCAACGAGGTGATGGTGGAGGTCGAGCGCTGAGCGGCGTAGGTGCGGAAAGGGGAACGCACTGGCCACGTCTTGCGCGGTGCCGGTGTCTTGTCGAACAGTGGCCAACACATGCGTTTCCAGGAGTGCGTTCGGGCCGCTATCGTGCGGGCGCCCCTGCGCGAGGCTTGCCGCTATCCTGCGCGCTGAGCAACCGGCCAACCTCTCAACCGCGGCGAGAGCGCGCTGCTTTTCCGGATCACACCATGCAGCCCAGACAACGTATCGACGCGTACTTGCAGTACATGGACGGCCGCGGAGTCGCTCGGCGCAACTGCGCGCCACCGATCTGGACCGCCTTGTGGTCCGCGGGCATATTCCTGCCGCCGCCACCGTTCATGGGCGTGCCAGCCATGGTCACCATATCGGCCCTCTCGGGCGCCTTGCTGGCTCTCGTTCTGTGGCTCGTGTACGGGCTCATTGCCTTGCTCCGCCCCGTCACGGGCAGTGCTCTCACCGTGGCCATGCTGTGGTGGTCAGCGCTGATCACCGCCGGCCTCATGGCCATCGGCAACCCCATCTACTACCGCCGCATGGCTCGCGAACATGGCCTCGCCACCTGGTCGACGTTCGCCGGCATCCGGCAGCGCGTTTGAGCACGCTGAAAATGCGCAAGCCCTGCGAAGGCGCCCGGCGGACACCGAAGTGGCTGCATCAGGCTCCCGCTGGAAACCCGGTGGAGCACTGAAGCGGGCTACGTCGAGGGTGAAGCAGCGCACCCTGCCTGCCCGTGTAGCCATTTCATCAACGGGAAGCCAAACCTGCCTCGACGTCGCCGGCCGTTACCCCGCGATGCGCGCCAGCGCTTCCTCCAGCCGCTGTACCGCGCCGTCGACATCCTTGAGCTTGTCCAGCCCGAACAGGCCGATGCGGAAGGTCTTGAAGTCGGCCGGTTCGTCACAGGCCAGCGGCGTGCCGGCGGCAATCTGCAACCCCTGCGCGGCAAAGGCGCTGCCCTTGTGGATGGCGTCATCGTCCGTGTAGCTCACCACCACGCCCGGCGCCTGAAAGCCCTCCGCCGCGACGCTGGGAAACCCTCGACCAACCAGCGCAGCGCGCACCTTCCCGCCCAGTTCGCGCTGCGCGTTGCGGGCATTTTCCAGCCCCATGGCCATGGTCTCGACCATGGCGTCGCGCAGCTGCGCCAGCGCATCGGTGGGCAAGGTGGCGTGATAGGCGAAACCGCCGTTTTCGTAAGCCGCCATGATGGCGCGCCATTTGGCCAGATCCAGCGTGAAGCTGGAGCTCTGCGTGGTGGCGAGGCGTGCCTCGGCCTCGGCGGACAGCATCACCATGGCGGCGCTGGGCGTCGCGCTCCAGGTCTTCTGCGGCGCAGAGATCAGCACATCCACGCCCACCTGCTGCATGTCGACCCACAGCGCGCCACTGGCAATGCAGTCCAGCACGAACAAGCCACCGTGCGCGTGGACCGCCGCCGCCACGCGCGCCAGATATTCGTCCGGCAGCAGCAAGCCCGCGGACGTCTCCACGTGGGGCGCAAACACCAGCGCCGGCTTGTGCTCGGCAATGGCGGCGACCACCTCATCGATCAGCGGCGGCGCGAACGGCGCCTGATGCGCGCCGTGGGTTGGGCGGGCCTTGAGCACCGTCGTTTGCGCGGCGATCCCACCGACCTCGAGGATCTGGCTCCACCGATAGCTGAACCACCCGTTGCGAATCACCAGCACATCCCTGCCCTGCGCAAACTGCCGCGCCACCGCCTCCATGCCCGCCGTACCGCCGCCGGGCACCAGAGCGACCGCATGAGCGTGGTAGACCGTCTTCAGCCGATCCGACAGCTCACGCATCACCTGCTGGAAGCGCTGCGACATGTGGTTGAGCGCGCGGTCGGTGAAGACCACCGAATATTCGCGCAGGCCATTCGGATCGACGCGGGAGGGAGAGTCCGGATGCATGGTGTTTACCTTGGTTCGGCACGTGCCGATGGTTGATCGATGACTCGCCGGCGGCCCGTGACCGCCACGCGATCATCGAACAACGGCGAGAAGCGCCGGGCAAGTCGAGTCCACATCGCCCGCTGATCGCCGCGCGGGCCTTTCCGGGAACCTACGGTTTCAGGAACTTGATATCCGACGGCGTCCGAACAGGCACGGTCTGCAGCGTTTGGCCCAGACGCCCCGTGGCCGGATCGCGGGCGATTACCGCGATGCGATCCTCGCCCTGCACGGCCACCAGCAGGAATCGCCCACTGGGGTCGATGGAGAATTCGCGAGCCTGCCGACCTTCGCCCGAGCGACGTTGCAGCAGCGACAACGCGCCATCGGCGCCCACCGCAAACACGGCAATGTGGTTGTCCGTCCCGCGATTGACGGCGTACAGGAACCTGCCGTCCGCAGACAGGTGGATGGCGCCCGCCCCCTGGCTTCCGTGGAAACCCGGCGCGTAGAGGTTCACCACTTTACGCAGCGTCAAAGCGCCATCGGCCCCGACGTCCAGCACCGCCACCTGCCCGGCCATTTCCAGGGTCAGATAGGCGTGCCTGCCGGCCTTGTCGAACACAAGGTGACGCGGGCCGCTGCCCGGCGGCAGGGTCAGGAATGGAGTAGCCGCCGGCTGCAGCGGATGTTCGGCATGGTCTCCCGGCAGGTAGCGATAGGCGTAGACACGATCCCCGCCGAGATCGGCCACGTAGACAAACTTGCCGTCCGGCCCGAAGTTCACCGAATGGATGTGCGAGGACAGCTGCCGCACCGTGTCGACATGGCTCGCCTGATACGCAGAGAGCTGGGTGACCGGGCGCAGCGAGCCGTCGCTGGCAATCGGAAGCACGGCCAGAGTTCCGCCGGGGTCGGCGTGGACCGAATAGTTGGCGACGAGCAGATAGTGGCCATCCGGCGACAGGGAGGCGAAGGTGGGCTCGTCACCCAGCGTCGCGACCTGGTTCTGCACCGTGAGCCTGTGTTGCGCATCAATCACCAGCGCCGTGGCGCGACCCACGACATCGCGCGCGCCGGGCCCGTTTTCGTTGACCGCATAAACGCGCTTCTGATCCGCGGAAAGTGCCAGCCAGGACGGATTATCCAGCCGTACCTGCTGCCACGGCTTGGCGTCGAGTCTGCCGCTGTCCGTATCGAACCGGAACGCGTACACGCCGGGCTGCTCGCCCGCGGTATACGAGCCCACCAGCAGATCAACCGAGGCCGCCGAGGCAACGAGCGGGAGCACGCTGACGGCCAGCGCCATCAGCCGGAAAGAAAACCGCATGGAGCATCTCCTGGAACGCGCAGGCGCATCACGCCGGCTTGGGTGAGCTTGAATCATCGGCTGAGGTTACCCGACCGACCCGCGGCAGCGGTGCCTCTCCCGCATCAGGCCCGCCCGCGGATCAACCCCTCGACGTCGATTACGGGCTCTCCATGGCGGCCTCGCCCCCTATAACAGCGGCGACAAGACACGCGCGAAACGCGGTCTTCAACCGCGCACCCTGCGCTTCCTCAAGCGCTTGCCTTGCGGACCGGCTCAGCGCTTGCAGGTATTGGCGCCGATCAAGGCGTAAAGCGGGCAGAAGTTGAACAGCCCAGTGGCCAGCGGGACCACCCCGATCCAGGCCCACACCGGCCCGCCAGCGACTGCCCAGACGATCAGCAAGAGCCCGACAGCAATGCGAAGCCACTTGTCGACAGCACCGACGTTGGATTTCATGCGCATGCCCTCTTGAAGGTATACGCAGCATGCGCAGTTCAGGGCCTCGCCGCATTGACCGCGGTCAAGCCCAGCCCGCGAACAGCTCGTAGCTGACGCCAAGAACTGACGACGCACCCACGAGTTGAATGGCGGCACCGGGAAGAGAAAGTCGACTCTTCCCCCTGTTTTGAACGGTCGTAAGTGAACCTGAGCCCTTTTTGCTGTGCGTCAGCGTCCCGGATCCTGCACGAAGCAGCCGGCCGCGCTGTACCAGTGCAGTACCTGCTGCTTTGGCGGCAGGGCGAGATCCTTGAACGTGACCGTGCACTGGACTTCCGTCTCGTCCCCGGCGAGGCCCGGTACGAGTGCGCTGGCCGGGCCTAGCCGGCCGACCACGCAGCGGTACGACGTTGTGTTCGCGGTGTGCGTGGTGCCCGCATCCGTCGTGAGTTGCGTAAACGTGTAGCCGAACGCGTGACCCTCGACTAGAGGGAACGGCTGGCCCTCGAGCGAATCGATCGACGTCACTCGCACCGTGTAGTCGTTCGACCCGTACGGGCTTTGCGAGCTGATCGTTCCGTCGAGCGGCAGCAGGCCTGCCCATGTCACGCCTTCGTAACGCGTAGCGACAGCCCCCGCCTTCGACACGTTCGCGGTGCGGCATACGTTGCTGCCCGCCGCGCGTTGCACTCTCAACGTCGTCGCGACCGCCGTGGTTCCGATCGTGCGCGTGCCCGACCGTTCCACGCTCACGCCGGTTGTCGCCGCGGGAAGTTGAAAGAAAGGTTCGGTAGCGACACGAGACATCATCGAGCCGGCTGGCGGCGCGATGTCCGATGGCGCAGGCGCCGGGGTTGTTCCACCACCGGCATGACCGCCAAGTCGTCGCGCTTCCACGCGCGCGATCGGCGCATGCCGCCCCTGCGGAAAGGCGGCAAGATAATCCTCGTAGTCCGCGGCGAGCTTGCTCGTGGCGATGCGCCGCCAGAGCTCGGCCTCGACATCGTCGCCGGATGCGGTCGTCGCGGATGGCTGCTCCGCACGCTCACGCGGGGCCGCGGGTTC
This sequence comes from Dyella ginsengisoli, assembly GCF_044904665.1. Lineage (NCBI taxonomy): Bacteria > Pseudomonadati > Pseudomonadota > Gammaproteobacteria > Lysobacterales > Rhodanobacteraceae > Dyella > Dyella ginsengisoli. Next base: position 91,285 of record NZ_JADIKM010000003.1, on the reverse strand, counting down.
GAACGCATCCGGCACCCACGGCAGCTCGACGCGCTTGATGCCCGTAAACCGGAATAAATGACGGTAGTCGGTGAGGCTCTTCTCGGCCTCGGCCGCCGTGTCGCTGGCGATGCACTGCGCGGACGGATCGACCTGGTAGCTCGCGGCGGCCTGCGCGCCGAAGGACTTCGCCCAATGCTCGAGCGCGGCGAAATGAGCCATGTTGTCAGCGCGCGGGAACGCAACCGCGGCAACGTTGCTGGTTACCTGCGTCCGCGTGTCGACGTCGGTCAGCCGGCAATAGACGTACTGCATGGGGGAGGCCGACTGCACCGGCTGCGTGCCCGCATAGGTGGCGGCGCTCGGCGTCCACTCCACGTCATGCCATCTGTAGACCCGCATGCCCAACACGCGCTTGCCCATGATCTCCGCGACCTTGGCGCGCGTCGCCTCCGCCTCTGCCCGCGACGCGACCACACATTGCTTGTTGCCCGCACCACCCAGCGTGGCCACGTAGGCGTGGAATTCGCTTGCGAGGTCGAGCGCCATCGCGCCCGCCGACGGAGGCGCGGGGAACACCTGCGATACCCAAATCTGGTGGCCGCCAGTGTCTTCGACCGAGCAGTACGCGGACATGCCCGTCCCCGAAGCCTGGGCGGATGCCGCGATGGGGCAACAGACCGTAACCGCGACGAGCAGCGACGCCCTGACCCACGCGGCGCGCCGCGGTGCGCACGCGAAGCCGCGCATTTTGCGCTTGAAAAACATGTGTCGCCCCCTGTTGAACGATCGGAAGGCGGCAGCCGCCTTCAGCGTGGGCGCGGGTAGATCCCCCGGCCCTCCCCGGCTGCATGTTGCCACCGCGACGCGCCGGTTGTCTCCAAAACCGAGCAAAAAGAGGACGAAACGAATTAAGTGTCGGACCCGACCGAATATCCGGGATATTGCCCGATGTCGCGATTAAGGGGATGGAGGCGATTATGCCGAACTAATTCCCTCCACCCCATTTTTGTGGTGAACCTGACACCGTTTTCCTCGGACTGGTCAGACCAGGGCAGAGCACGCTGTTATGAAAAGTCGACTCTGACCCCATTTTTTGCGAATTTAATTAGCGACGTCCCCTTTAATTGCTTTAATTCCCGCGGGAGGGCCCGAAAGGGCCACGCCCCCTTTATTGACCTGCATCAACACCACCGCAAACAGCAGTACCAGCATGGGCTCACCACAAACTCGCCGGATGGAGGGGAAAGCCATGACGCCCGCCAACCGCACGCTCATCATCTACTACAGCCGCAGCGGCACGACCGCGCGCGTGGGCCATGCCCTGGCCCAGCGCCTGGGTGCGGACGAGGTGGTGATCCAGGACATGCGGGCGCAGGGCCATGTGTCCGTCGTGCGGGCACTGCTCGATCGCCTGTTCAATACCTTGCCGGCCATCGCTCCGATTGCGGTGCCTCTGGAAAGCTATGACCTGGTTGTGCTCGGAACACCGGTCTGGGGGGGGCGCGCCGCAGCCCCGGTGCGCCGATTCCTCAACGACTACGCGCCCCGCCTGCCTGCGGTGGCCTTCTTCTGCACGATGGGCGGCAGCGGCGCGGAAAGCACCTTCGAGGACATGCAGGCGCGGCTGGGCAAGCCGCCTCGCGCAAGCTGCTCGTTCGACGCCAAGGCGCTGGACAACGGCAGCTATCTGGGCGCGCTCGACCACTTCGCGATGCAACTGACCGGCAACGCGTACTCGCCGCTCTCAAGCCAGCCGGGACCTCACAGCGTCCCTACCCATCATTAGGCGAGCAAGGGGCAAGGGGCAAGATGTTTTCCCACGGCAGGCGTTCGTCCGTGGGTGGTCAAAGCGGGGCAGAATCCCTGCTTCCGGCATCTCGAGCGGCCGAGGCGAACCCTTCACGAGCCGAAGGGCGCTTAACTCCCTCCGTCCCTTTATTCGGGCCCGGACGACGACCGAATTCAATTAACCACATCCCCTTTAATTCTGTTCTGGAGCCTGCACGATCTGTGAGGAGAATCATGAATTCGTCAACTATTCGGCAGTCCGCGACAGCGCCGCTGTTCAAGGGGCCGGCGAGGCGCGCCTCGCTGGGAAATCGGGGCGTTGCATTGCTCGTGGCGCTGATGCTTGCGTCTCTGCCCGTCCTTTCCTTCGGCCAATCGCCCTGCCCCGGGATCCACGTGAGGATTCTGGACATAAGAAGCAGCACCGGGACCGTGGCTTGCGCGCTGTTCGAATCGCCGGATGGCTTTCCCGTTGACTACCTGCGCACCGCGACGAACGTCATGGTCATCAGGGTTCGGAAAGGCCAGGCGCGTTGCGACTTTGAAGACATCCCACCGGGAACCTACGCAATGGCCGTCGTTCACGATGAGAACGTGAATGGCAAGCTCGATACCAATTGGCTGGGAATCCCGACGGAAGGCTACGGCTTTTCGAACGATGCCAAGGGCGTGCTGGGGCCACCCTCATTCTCCGCCGCCAGCTTCCCGTATGACGGGAAGACTCTCGATTTGACGATAAGCCTGCATTACTGATGGCCGCAGAGGGGACGGAGGGAATCAAGGCGAACACCAAGTTCCAAGCCATGGTGGAAAGGGTACTCGGACGCCCGGTCAAGCTCAGGAACCGCGGCAGACTGCGAAACCCGCATAGTCACCTGGGTGGGGCTTAATTCCACCAGCCCCCTTTTGCCGTCAGAAGACGACGAATTTAATTAGCCACGTCCCCTTTATTCCGCAACGAACGCTGTCGGTGGCGTGCCTGACCGGCTCGCGACGGCCCGAGCCACGCGGCTGGTCAGTTCACGCGCTTGTAATCCAGTTTCACGGCGAGCGCCTCGTTGCCACCGTGCGTTTCGAAATACGCGTAGCTGAAGTGATCGGGCCCGTCGACCGTTATCACTTCCCGCACCGGGATCCGCTTGCCGCCCTGCGCGCTCATGCTGCCGCGCAGAACGTAAGTGCGCGTCGCCGGGTCGAACGCACCCTCGGCCACGACGATGCCGGTGAAGTTGACGTCCATCCAGGTGCTGAAGAACTGCCTCGCGACCTGATCAAACCCGAGGTAGCCGAGCCCCTCGAAACCGGTGCCGTCGTCGATGGTCAGCTTCTGCTGCAGCTCGTGGCCGTCGAGCACCAGTGAGAACGTGGCCCGACCGGCATCGACCTTGGGCGCCGCGTTGCCGGTGGTCCACAAGCTCTGCTTGACCGCCCAGTCTCCAACCAGGGTGACCAGCATCCGGTGCTCTGGATCGGTCACCGGTGCCGCCACGGCCACCCGCCAGGGGCTGAGGGCGAGCCAAGACAAGGTGATGGCCAGCAGGACGCGTCTCGATTTCATGCGGGTGCTCCTTGGTTGGGTGCGGGCACCATCGTTGGCCGGGAGACGGCCAGCAACTACCTGGGAGGTCGTTGTACCTTCGCCCCGAGCCGATCCATCAAGGTCAAGCCATGTCATCGCATCCTTCCGACACCCGCTATCCGCCGATCGGCGTTCTTCTGCGGCAGTGGCGCGGCGTGCGCCGCATGAGCCAACTGGACATGGCCCTGGCCTGCGGCATATCGGCCCGGCATCTGGGCTTTGTCGAAACGGGCAAGGCGCGGCCCTCGCGTGAGGCCATCGGCCGCTTCGCCGACACGTTGTCCGTGCCGCTGCGCGAGCGGAACGCGCTGCTGCTGGCGGCCGGCTATGCCCCGCACTACGCCGAACGCGACTTCGGCACACCGGCGCTGGAGCGCATGCGAGAGGCGGTCGAGCTGATCCTGAAGCACCAGGACCCGTACCCGGCATTTGTCCTGGATCGCCACTTCAACGTGCTGGGGGCGAACGCGTCGGCGGTGCGGTTGAACGACTTCCTGATGGGCGGTCGGGCCAGCCGGCACACCAACCTCCTGCGGCAGATCTTCGACCCGGAGGACTTCAGGCCAGTGATTGCCAACTGGCCGGAGGTGGCGACCGGCTTTCTTCGCCGGCTGCACGACCACCTGACGGCCACGCCGGGCGACGCCGCCGGCCAGGCCCTGCTGGAGGACTTGCTGCAATATCCCGAGGTACCGCGGGAATGGCGGTACCGCGCGATCGACCGCGACACCGAAGCGGTACTCACGCTCGACTTCCGCAGCCCCGCCGGCAACCTGAGCTTTTTCGAGACCATTACGAGCTTCGCCGCGCCGCTGGATATCACGCTGGACGAAGTGCGCATCGACTGCGCGTTTCCCGTCGACGAGGCGACGGCATCGGTCTGCGCGCAACTGGCGGCAGGTGGGCTGGCAGAAGATCGAGGCCTCGCTGACGTGTCGTGATGGCCAGCCGACCACGTCCTCGGTGCGCCCCGCCCTTCGACGCGAGGAAGGCATGCGACTGATGCCGTGGCAGACGTCCACCGAAGCTGTGGCCAGAGTCGACCTTTCCCATGACACACCACAACAAAATCGCTATCTGCCGCTTGTTTTCGGCTCATCTCCACATAATCGGGAGGTGAACCTGCCCCAATGCGTTTCCGGACCGGCTGATCGGACTTTCCCTGGAAGCGCGCGGCGGTTGCGCTTGGCGGGCTCAGGGACGAATTTAATTAGCCACGTCCCTTTTAATTCACCGCCGGCGGCGAGAGCGACATGATCGCGCCGGATCCGGACGATCCGGACATCGTCTACGGCGGCCGGGTGGACAAGCTGGACACCCGCACCGAACAGACCCGCAGCGTCGATCCCACCCTCGCCTACCCCGCCGCGCACTACCGCGCCGCGTGGACGCTGCCGCTGGCCTTCTCCAAGCGCGACCACAAGGTGCTGTACTTCGCCAACCAGCGCCTGTTCCGCACCGATGACGGCGGCGAGCACTGGGCGCCGATCAGCCCCGACCTGACCCGCGAGGACGCCGGCGTGCCGGCCAACCTCGACGCTCCCACCGCGGCCGACGACAGCCACCTCGACAAGCGCCGCGGCGTGATCTACACCATCGCGCCCTCACCGCTCGACGCCAAGGCACTGTGGGTGGGCACCGACGACGGCCTCGTCTGGCGCAGCAACGACGAGGGCGCGCACTGGCAGCAGGTCACGCCGCAGGCGCTCACGCCGTGGTCGAAGGTGGCCGGCATCGAGCCCTCGCACTTCGACGCGAACACCGCCTACCTGGCGATCGACCGTCATCGGCTGGATGACGACACGCCCTACCTCTATCGCACCACCGACGGCGGCAAGGCCTGGACGCGCATCGACGCCGGCATCCCGCGCGACAGCTTCGTCAATGTGGTGCGCGAGGATCCCAGGCACCGCGGCCTGCTTTACGCCGGCACGGAACGAGGCATGTACGTCTCGTTCGACGACGGCGCCCACTGGCAGGCACTGCAGCAGAATCTGCCGATGACTTCCGTGCGCGACATCGACGTGCACGGGGACGACCTGGTGATCGCCACCCACGGCCGCGGCTTCTGGATCATGGACAACGTCAGCGCGCTGCGGCAGATGGCCGGCCTGCACGCGGACACGGCAACCCTGTTCCGGCCGGCCGACGCCATCCGCGTTCGCCTCGCCAGCTTCACCGGCACACCGTTCCCGAAGGACGAGCCCATGGCGGCCAATCCGCCGGACGGCGCCATGATCGACTACGCGCTGCCGACCGCGGTGAAGGGCGCGGTGACGCTGACCGTGTTCGATGCCCAGGACAAGCCGGTGCGCAGCTTCAGCAGTGCCGAGCCGGTGAGCAAGCCCGATCCGGCCAAGCTCGCCGTCGCACCGGAGTGGGTGCCGGCACCGATGCGCCTGTCCACCGCACCGGGCATGCATCGCTTCGTGTGGGATCTGCACTATCCGTCGCAGCTGCCCACCGAGTCCGACAGTCCGCAAGAGAAAAGCGGCGTCTGGGCACCGCCCGGCCAGTACACCGTCGAGCTGCAGGTGAACGGTCACCGCTACCGGCAGCCGCTGCAGGTCAAGCCCGACCCGCGCGTGCAGGTGTCCCCGGCCGCGCTGCAGCGCGAGTTCGAACTGGCGCGCAAGGTGGAAGAAGCCTCGGCGCGCGCCGCCCGCGCCAGCGCCGAAGCGGGCAAGCTGCTCAAGGCACTGGACGCACTGCCGCCGACCACGCTGCATGCCCAGGTCGAAGCACTGATGGCCAAGGCGCAGGACCTGTCCGGCGTGGAAGCACATCCCGACCCGCGCAACTCGATGGGCGCCCCGCCGCGGCGCACAGACAGCCTGCACGCCGTGTCGATGAACCTGGCAAAGCTCGAACAAGCGGTCGACGGCGCCGACGCCGACCCCAGCCAGGATGCGAAGGCATCGTATGCCGCCCTGTCGACGACGCTGGATGCCACAATCGAGGCATGGCAGAGGTTGAAGCGCAGCGATCTGGCCGACCTCAATGCCCGACTGAAGGCGGCCGGGGACAAACCGATCGCGCTGTAGCAAAAGCAAAGCAGGGGTCGGAGTGCGCTTTCTCGGAAAGTCGACTCTGCCCCCTGTCTTGCTGCTAGTGACGGCCGGATTTAATTAGCCACGTCCCCTTTATTCTCGTCCCGTTTAATTCTCTTCCTCCAGCGCTTCCTCCAGGAACGCTTGATACACGTCCAGGCGCAGCCTCAGGCGAACGAGCCACCATGACACCAGGTAGGCAAGAAAAATGGCCCAGAGCAGCAGACCGCCAACCAAGTGCACGCTGCCCCACAGCGACGTCCAGTCGCCGAACTTCCAGTCCTTGAACTGCACATAGAGCATCGCAAGCACGGGCAGCAGCCCCAGGCGTTCCACGTTTCCGCTCAGCAGGCCGGTGCTGTAGGCAAGGGAATTTCGGCGGCCCTTGAGGTACCGGAGAAGGCGCTGCAGTTCCACCTGAGGGAATGCATTCAACTCGCAGGCCAGCTCACGGTAAGACGTATAAGACTCGTCCAGCTCGCGCGCGTACTGGGCGTGCGGCATCTTAAAGTCACGCCATTCGCGTCGTATCCTCAGAGCGAGCCAGACACCCAGGCCCATCAGCTCCATCACGAGCGCGATGTTAAGCAGCACCAGGGCCGGCCTGCCCGTGACTATCTTGGTCAAGAGAAAGCCGACACCGCCCGAGGCGAATCCCGCCACCATCGACCACCGTTCCCATTTGCCTGCGCGCTCATCCGAAGTGGTCGCTTCGACATACCGACTTACCTTCTCATCGAGAAGGGCAAAACTGAGGGGCGTGGCGTCCATGGGCATCCCTGTCGACGGAAGCCGACATTCAAGCATGCCTGCTCCTTTCGGGCACGCCGCGGCTCAAGTGCGACGATGCCTCGCGCAGGGTCCGATCGACGCAAGAGAGGCGAAAGCGCACCCCGCGAGTGCGGGGTGCGCAGGGCGGACGTTGCTGCTTGCTAGTGGTAGGTGAGTGATGTCGGCATGGTGGGTGATATGCCTTCCCTCAGCGAAGGCGCGGTCGGCACGCAGTAGGCCGCGTGTTCTTCGCGCACACCCGGTTTGCTGGCACGTGGCTGCAGTCGCTGATCGTCGTAGATCGCGTCGACGATGTCGCGTAGCTTCTGCGCATCACGGCAGATGGCGTCGCCCATAATCGACAGCGTGACGCCTTTCAGCTTGGCCTCGTCGCTGCTGGCGACCACGTTGCCGTGGGCGCGGAGACTGTCGAGCAGCAGGTGGATCTCGTCGATCTGGCCCAGGCTCACGCCGGCTATCCAGCGGTGGCCCGCCTCGTCACTCACCGGCTCGGTGCCGTACGGTTTCTCGGCATTCGTATCCGCGGCCTCTGCTTCTTTCTCCGTATCCGCAGCCGCGCTGAACGCATCCGCACTCTCGCCACGCTCCCCCGGCCAGGAGAGCTCATCCAGCACCAACCCTATCTGCTCCTCGATCAACTCAAAGCAGATCGCCACCTCGCCCGGGCGAATCTCGTTGTAGCACTCGCTGTCTTCGTCTGGCCGCCGAGGTCGGGCCAGGTTGGTGAGGAATCCCACGTACTCGCGCAGTTGCTTCAGCCGTAGCTGGGTGTCCTCCGGCAGGAAATAGCCGGTGACATTCCGATCTTCCGAATCGATGGTCGACATGCTTGCCTCCTCGTTCCATGAAGTACCCGCACGCCAGGATGGCGACGGGAAGTCGGGAGGTTCGAAACCGCACACAGCCGGCGGGCGTATTCCCCTTGCGGGTGTTGTATTAGCCGCCCTCCCGACGCAAGCATCGCGTCGGCTCGTGACTGCAAAGGCGCAGGCACAAAAAACCCACCGGTTTGACGGAGGTGGGTACCGCTGTGTGGGGAGTTTCGACGCTCCTTGAGACCGAGTCTGCTACTGGTCTGGAGGGGAGTCAAGGCGAGAGTGCGCTGAGATCAGCTCGCGGCAGGTAAAGCGCGGGAAGGCGAACCCAAGACTCGCCTTCAATCAGGCCAATGACGAATTTAATTAGCCACGCCCCATTTAATTAATTTAATTAAGCTTAATTGGCCACGCCCCCTTTATTGAAATATGCCTTGCCGATGGCCTCGCCATAAATGGACAAAGTATGCCAACGGGGTCAGCCCCACTCCCAAGCAATCGATAAGTAAATCTGACCCCGTTTCGCCGACCACGGGATAAGTGAGTCCTGTTTTTCAAGGAGCGCCTTTGGGGCCGCCCGACCCACCCGAGCTGTAGCGGGACGCGTCAGCTAGAACAAATTTAACTCCGACCTGCTTTTTTTAACTTAGCTTCGGCGTCCGTCAGGGCGTCACAGCAGCGCTGGTAGTCAGCCAAGAGCCACTCATGCTGTCCACCGCCGCCATGCTTTACCAGCCAGGCGTAGGCTTCGTCCCGGCAAGCGGTCCAAATAGCCACTTCATCAACGACGTTTGCCGCGTCTGCGGTTTCACCGACAGTCTTGGAATCGGAACTACCCAACGGTGGCAGGACCGCAGCTCGTTGTCTGCGTTGTAATACGCCGGTTCGGACGATGTAAGTTGGCTTGCATCGACCATCAATCTTCAAACCGACATCGACGGGACGGCCTTCCGGCGTGGTGGTGACGGCAGTACCGTTAATCTGAATTTCCACAACATCTACCGCGTACCATGAACCGGTGGGGCGTTGAATCGCAATAGAATCACCAACTCGAATTACCTGGCCTTCGGACCTGATACAGACGATATTGTGGTTATAAACCCTTATCGGATTCCCGTGATCAACGCCGTAAAAATCTACCAAATGAGCTAGCAGTGCGTCGGCGAGTACCTCAGCCAATGCCTCACAGTACGCGGCAAGTTGATCGCAGTACAGTAGCAGTTCGCTAGGGGCGAGCGTGTTAGAAATATCTCCATGAGCGACCTCATTGCGACGAGACACGAGCTCACTGACAAGGTCTAGAACAGCCTCAGGTCGGTCCGTCGGAGCCCTAGCTGTAGCTGCTAAGTAGTCTGCAAATACTTCGGTCTCAACGACCCGTCGGTTTATTGAATCAACACCCAGACTTCCAAAAAAATCGTCAACAACTGGCGGCCTGAAATTAGCCGTGTGGTGCAACATCGATTCAATGATCAAATCGTAAGGTACGCTACCCTGGAGGCAGCCAGCAAATGCGGTTGCCAGCTGGGCCGCTGTGGCGCGGCCGTCGTATCTCGAATCTCGCGTCCGCTGGAGATGTGCTGTCAGTTTAGTAAAGTGAGTTGACCGAATTTTTTGTGGAAGGTTGTCGTATAATGGCGTCGCATTGGTTAGCGCCGCTAAATATTCGTCGGCAGCATCTTCGACAAATCTTTCGAGAATGCCGTAGAGCAGAACCACCGCACACACGTAGTCAAACCGACGTCCATTACGAAAACTCACAACGTCGTTCGCCCAGCGAGTGGCTGCCGCCCCAACCACTGCTCCGGTTTCGAGAATTTCCTTAACGGCGTCCGTTCGCCGCTCAGATATCCCCAAGAACGTTCTGACGTCCTGCAAAGCCGCTAGAGCAGCGGCGAGAGCCGCTGACGTCATGCCGCAAACTTCTCGAACACTTCAACGAACAGTTCATTGCGCCGACGAAGGTTTTCTCGATTCGTGTATCGCCCCTCAAATTGGGCGTAATCGCGCTCGTACATTTCACGAATCGCATCCTGCAACGCGTCCTTGCGACTTATCAGTAGCGCACGAGCAAAGCGGAAGCGGCTCAGTGCAAACATCATCGGATCGTAAACTGAAGTCGTTGGACGCCTGTACCAACCCCACCCCGTGACACGCTTTCGCCAAAGATAGAACGCCTTTTCGCCGAAAAGCGCTTCCGCGAGGTTAATCGTTTCGACAAAAAGCTCCTTTAGCTGATCGAGAGTCTCATCAGTGAGCAAGTTAGCCTTTTGCAAATACTCATCTAGAAAGACCTTAAGAGATCCCTCTTGATTTTGCAGTCTCTGGCGGTACGCAAAAAATCGCAGGACTAGCTCAACATCTGTCATCTGGCGAAAAAACTCGTTTTGACGCGCGAGCGGATTAATTTCCCCACCTGCAGCCTCGTCTGCCGTTGGACTGGGGATGCCCCATGTCTCACATAGGGCTGGGGTGCGGCTTAGCTGCAAGCAAAGACGGTTCATAGGGCCGTCAAAAATCGCGTTGCGGCTTTCCTGATGCGACAGGGAAACGCCGCCACTATTAATTCGCTCGAAGACAAGCTGCTTTAGCCGCTGAGCTTCTGCCGGATTGCTTGCGGTTTCTTGTAGCAGCACGACTGAGGACAAGTAGCGACGGTCGACGCCTCGACGCACGGCATCAGGAAGAGTCTTGTATGTACGTCCGTTGAGCTCAGACCACTCCTCTAGCCCCGTGAGAACGAGCCGCTCACCGTAAAAATCCGCGATAGCGGTTAAACGTTGTAGCCCGTCCATGACTTCGTACTTGGCGTAACCAACCTCGTAGAGAAAAATAGGTGGGATTGGCACGTTCATGATGAACGATTCGATCAAGCGCGATTTTTTTTCGTCGTCCCAGCGGTGCCGACGCTGGAATTCGGGATCCAAGCGGTAGTCATCGCTTGCGACCATCTGGGGCACTTGAGGCAGCGGATACCGTGCCTGCTCTGTCACGATGCGCACTGCGCCGGCGGAATACTTAGAGTTCAGTTCTTCATCAGACTGAGCGAAACGATTGGTCTGAACGGCCTTCCCGAATATCAGCAGCTCGCCTTGAAACAATGAGTCACTCGTCACGCGTGAACCTCCAAGATTGTGACCGGCATGAGCCGGCCCTTTTTGAACAAGCTCAACCGAAGCAAAGCTTGCCGAACACGTTACATATTCCGCCGATACTCCCCACCCACGTCATACAACGCAGAAAAAGGGGACGCGACTAATTAATCCCCCGCCTCGGACGACTTGGTTACTCCTCGCCAGCGTTACGCCCTTCCAAGTCGTCTCGATCATTCGGTTCGTCCTCGCGCCATTCCCTTACGCCAATCCCCGAGCCCGCTCACGTTCCGAGCCACCGGCCGATGATAGGCTCCTGCGCCTCGGAAGTCAGGATCGCAAGGACAGGAGCCGCAGCATGCCGACAATCAGAACGTTCACCCTCCCGCTAGCCTTGGTACTCATGGCCCAGGTCACCGTCGCGACCGCGACGGACAGCAGAAGCCAGGACATCAAGCGACATGCACCGCCGGGCATCACCGACGCTTTCTATACCTGCGTCGACAAGGCCGACTCCGACACGAACGCGGCAGCCAACTGCCTGACCGACGAGCACACGCGCCAGGACAAGCGCCTCAACGTCACGTACAAGGCCCTCATGAGCAAGCTCAGCCCCAAGGCCAAAGACGAACTGATCCACGCCGAACGCGCCTGGCTGAAGTTTCAGGAGGCCAACGGCGCGCTGGAAAGCTCCGTCTACGGCAGCGAAGCCGTCGGCAACCTACAAGTTACGGAAAATGCACTCTTCCGCGTCTGCGAGCGCGCCAATGCGCTGGACGACTACCTGTTTGTGGTGAACCTGCAGTAATTCCCACCCCTCCCTTCAAGGACGAAGACCATGCCTAACCTCGATACGCACAATCTCGACGCGATGTCCGGTGCCACCTACTTTGTGGTGGGCCGGGGAACGGAAGGCGGCCCCGCCTCATACCGCTTGAGCATTGCAGGCATCACGGCCGGCACCTCCGACCCGAACTGGGGCCACGCTGACAGGATCAAGGCGAACAGTGGCTATTCAATCGGCACGATCCAGGTGGATCTCGGCCAGCGCGGCGCCTGGGCGCTCGGCTCCACCGATGGGGGGGCGCTCAAACCAGGAGAGACCACATATGTGGATGCGATCATTGGTCAGGCATCCGCCTATGCGAAGGCGCACGCCCTCCCCTTCACTCAAGACCAGGCCCAGCTGCGCGCCGATCTACTCAGCCACGGCAATGGCAAGGAACATCGAGGCACCCTGGCCTTCATCGATACCGACACCCGCGACAGCATCAATGCATGGGCGTCTTCCGAGGAAGGGGAAAAGTGGATACATAAAAATATCGACTATCCACAGGTGAAGAACGCCACACAAACCGCGATGGACATGCTCGACCAGAACGGCAAGAACGTTCCGGAGGATCACCGCCTGGAAGCCATAGCGATACTGGCGAAGACCGCAAACCAGATGCCTAGCGCGTTGAAAACCTACGAGAAGGTACTCAAGGACGGCGGCGACTACAGCGATGTGCTCGCCACCGCCAATGACATCCATCGCAGGCTCGACTGGTACGACGGCCCCAAGGCCGCAGCGATCGCCAAGCAGTACAAGCAGGCTCACGACGACCCGACGGTGGCCGCCGCCATCGATCGCGCACATACGAAGGTGGGCGACGCTGATTTCAACCCGTTGAAGTCGGCCAACGACCCGGACATCGAGCAGGCGCTTAAGGCCATCGGGCAAGGTCATCGCAGCCACCACACGGTGTTGCACCAGGGCTCGCATGGCCATGCCGTCGTCGCGTTGCAGACCGAACTGGCGCAGCTCGGATTCACCGACTCCCATGGCCACCGGATAAAGCACGACGGCGATTTCGGGCCTTCCACACGCTTTGCCGTCGAAACGTTTCAGCGCAAGCACAGCCTCAAGGCAGACGGCATCGTGGGCCACGACACCGCCGAAGCCCTCAAGCACGCCACCCTGCAGCAAACCGCCCTCACCGCACTCACCCTCGACCATCACCAGCACCCCGGCCACCCCATGTTCCAGCAGGCGCTGGCCGGCGTCGGTCAGCTCGACCAGGCGCAGGGGCGCGCGACGGATTTCCGCAGCTACAACCTCTCCGGTGCATTGGCGCTGGCGGCGCGCAAGGAGGGGCTGGAGCGGATTGACCAGGTGATCCTGAGCGAGGATGCCTCGCGCGCCATCGCCGTGCAGGGCGACATCCGCTCGCCGTTGCGGCGGTTTGCCGATGTGGATGTGGTGAGCGGCGTCAGCACGCCGCTGGCGCAGAGCAGCACGGACTGGTCGCAGTTCCAGACGCCGGGGATGCAGAGCGTGCAGGCGCCCACGCCGTTGATGCAATCGGCGGATGCGCAGGTAGCGCAGCCTTCGATGCAGCGGTGAACGAAAAAGGCCCGGCAATGCCGGGCCTTTTTGTAGGAGCCAACGCGTTTCTCTGCAGCCGTTGAGCGGGGCGAGGCTTTTCGCTTCGGTTGCTTCCCCCTCACCCTGCCCTCTCCCCCGCGAGCGGGGGAGAGGGTTCAGGCTCGCTAGGTTCAAGCTCACCAGGGTTCAAGCTGAGCGAAGCGGTGCATCGCGGTCTTACATGTTGCGCCGGTACTCGCCGCCCACGTCGTACAGCGCGTGGCTGATCTGGCCGAGGCTGTGGGTCTTCACCGCTTCCATCAGCGCATTGAACAGGTTGCGGCGGTCGCGGGCGGTGTTCTGCAGGTAGGCCAGGCCGTGGCCGTCGTGGGCTTCGGATGCGGCGGTGGCGTCCTCGGGCACGTGGGTGAGCTCGGTCTCGCCCTGCGGGGCCAGCTTGTTGCGCACGGTCTGCCAGGTTTTGACGTTGGCGATCTGCTGGGCTTTTTCTTCTTCGGTGGAGCGGATCAGCTCGATCTCGGTGGCGATCTCGCCGCCGTGGTCCTTGGGCAGGAAGGTGTTGACGCCGATCAGCGGCAGGCTGCCGTCGTGCTTCTTGTGCTCGTAGTACATCGACTCTTCCTGGATCTTGCCGCGCTGGTACATGGTGTCCATAGCGCCGAGCACGCCGCCGCGCTCGCTGATCGCCTCGAACTCCTTGTACACGGCCTCTTCCACGATGTCGGTGAGCTCCTCCACCACGTAGCTGCCCTGCCAGGGGTTCTCGTTGAAATTGAGCCCCAGCTCCTTGTTGATGATCATCTGGATCGCCACGGCGCGGCGCACGCTCTCTTCCGTGGGCGTGGTGATGGCTTCATCGTAGGCGTTGGTGTGCAACGAGTTGCAGTTGTCGAACAGCGCGTACAGCGCCTGCAGCGTGGTGCGGATGTCGTTGAACTGGATCTCCTGCGCGTGCAGCGATCGGCCGGACGTCTGGATGTGGTACTTCATCATCTGGCTGCGCGGGCTGGCACCGTAGCGCTCGCGCATGGCGCGCGCCCAGATGCGGCGGGCGACGCGACCGATGACGGTGTATTCCGGGTCCATGCCGTTGGAGAAGAAGAACGACAGGTTGGGCGCGAAGTCGTCGATGTTCATGCCGCGCGCGAGGTAGTACTCGACGATGGTGAAGCCGTTGCTCAGGGTGAAGGCGAGCTGGCTGATCGGGTTCGCGCCCGCTTCGGCGATGTGATAACCGCTGATGCTCACCGAGTAGAAATTACGCACCTTGTGGTCGACGAAGTACTGCTGGATGTCGCCCATCATGCGCAGCGCGAATTCCGTGCTGAAGATGCAGGTGTTCTGCGCCTGGTCTTCCTTGAGGATGTCTGCCTGCACGGTGCCGCGCACGCTGCTGAGCGTTTCGGCCTTGATCTTCGCGTAGGTCTCGGCGTCCACCAGCTGGTTGCCGGTGACGCCGAGCAGGCCCAGACCCAGGCCGTCGTTACCGGCGGGCAGATCACCGGCATAACACGGACGCTGGCGGCCTTCGAACAGTTTGGCGATTTTTTTCTCTGCCTCGGCCCAGCGGGTGGCGTCGGCCTTGAGGTATTTCTCCACGTTCTGGTCGATCGCGGTGTTCATGAACATCGCGAGGATGATCGGCGCCGGGCCGTTGATGGTCATGGAGACCGAGCTGGTGGGCGCGGACAGGTCGAAGCCGGAGTACAGCTTCTTCATGTCGTCGAGCGTGGCGATGTTGACTCCGGAGTTGCCGATCTTGCCGTAGATGTCCGGGCGCGGCGCCGGGTCTTCGCCATACAGGGTGACCGAGTCGAACGCGG
Organism: Dyella ginsengisoli; assembly: GCF_044904665.1. Classification (NCBI taxonomy): domain Bacteria; kingdom Pseudomonadati; phylum Pseudomonadota; class Gammaproteobacteria; order Lysobacterales; family Rhodanobacteraceae; genus Dyella; species Dyella ginsengisoli. The sequence continues at coordinate 75,996 of NZ_JADIKM010000003.1, read as the reverse complement.
TGGACAGGCGCGTAGCGGCGCCGCCCTGGCTGAGGTAATGGAAGCGGCGGTTGGTGCGCTCGGGCGTGCCTTCGCCGGCAAACATGCGGGTGGGGTCTTCGCCGCTGCGGCGGTACGGATACACGCCACCGGTGTACGGGTAGTGGCCGGGCAGGTTTTCCTTGCCGAGGAACAGCAGCAGGTCGCCCCAGTCTTTCGTCTTGGGCGGCGCGACCTTCGGCACCTTCTGGTGGCTGAGCGAGGTGCGGTAGTTCTCCACGCGGATGATCTTGCCGCGCACCTCGTACTCGTTGACCTCGGCGGTGACGGAGTCGTACAGCGCGGGCCAGCCGCGCAGCTGCTCGATGGCCTCCTTGCTCAGCTCGCCGAGGGCGGCGTTGTAGCGCTGGCGGAGCAGAAGGAGAGAGCGATCCACTCCCCTCTCCCCGTGGGAGAGGGGCTGGGGGTGAGGGTTCGGGGCTTGCGGGGACTGGTTCGCTCCGGACGTACCCTCACCCTCGGTCCCTCTCCCGGGGGGAGAGGGATGCAATGCGTCGCTGCTGTAGAGATCCAGCGGCTTGGGCAGTGCGGGGTCACCCAGCTCTTTCAACGACTCGTAGTAGTGCTGCGCCTTGCTGGCGAACTCAGCCTGTTTTGCGATGGATGCATTGATACCGCGGCCCTGCTCGGCGATCTCGGCGAGGTAGCGCACGCGGTTGCCGGGGATCAGCACGGTGGCGCGCGGCTCCTTCAGCGTGGTGTCGAGGTGCGGCTGCCAATCGCAACCGCCCTTGTAGGAGCCCACCTTGTGGGCGACCTCGCTGTCAGGGGTGGCCTGGTCGCGCACAGGGTGCGCTCCTACACCGAGGTGCAGCTTCTCGCGCATCAGGCGGCAGAGGTTGGTGAACATCCAGGTGATGCCCGGATCGTTGAACTGGCTGGCGATGGTGGGGTAGACCGGCACGTCCTCGTCCTTCATGGCGAAGGCGGTGCGGTTGCGCTTCCACTGCTTGCGCACGTCGCGCAGGGCGTCTTCGGCGCCGCGCTTGTCGTACTTGTTGAGCACGATCAGCTCGGCGAAGTCGATCATGTCGATCTTCTCCAGCTGGCTGGCCGCGCCGTATTCGCTGGTCATCACGTAGACGGGGAAGTCGACCAGGTCGACGATTTCCGAATCGCTCTGACCGATGCCGGCGGTTTCCACGATCACCAGGTCGTAGGGCTGGCTCTTGAGGAAGTCGATGCAGTCGTGCAGCACGGTGTTGGTGGCCGCGTGCTGGCGACGCGTGGCCATCGAGCGCATGTAGACGCGGTGCGAGCGCAGCGAGTTCATGCGGATGCGGTCGCCCAGCAGCGCGCCGCCGGAACGTCGACGGGTCGGGTCCACCGCCAGCACGGCGATGCGCATCTGCGGGAACGCCTGCAGGAAGCGCAGCAGCAGTTCATCCACCACGCTCGACTTGCCGGCACCGCCGGTGCCGGTGAGGCCAAGCACGGGCGTGTGCTTGCCGGCCAGCTGCCACTCCTTGCGCAGGCGGTGCAGGTCGGCGTCGGTGAGGCCGCCCTCCTCGATCGCCGAGAGCATGTGGCCGATGCTGATCTCGTTGTCGATGTCGACGCTGGGCACGCCCGCGCCGTGGCCGCGCGCGTGCTCGGTGGCAGCCTTGCCGGCGCGCGCCATCACGTCCTCGATCATCTCCACCAGGCCGAGCTTCATGCCGTCGTTGGGGTGGTAGATGCGCTCCACGCCGTAGGCCTGCAGCTCCTTGATCTCTTCCGGCGTGATGGTGCCGCCGCCGCCGCCGAACACGCGGATATGGCCGGCACCGCGCTCCTTGAGCATGTCCACCATGTACTTGAAGTATTCGACGTGGCCGCCCTGGTAGGACGACAGCGCGATGGCGTCGGCGTCTTCCTGCAATGCGGCGCGCACCACGTCTTCCACCGAGCGGTTGTGGCCCAGGTGGATCACTTCGGCGCCCTGCGCCTGGATGATCCGACGCATGATGTTGATCGCCGCGTCGTGGCCGTCGAACAGGCTGGCGGCGGTGACGAAGCGCAGCGGCGTGGCTTCGCCCGGGGTACGCGCGTGCTGGGTGTCGCCGGCAGTGGGGACGTGCTTCGGCTGGGAACTCATGGCAACTCCGAACGGCTTGTCTGAACCGTGCAATTCTAAAGGGGTTGCCCGTTACGCGCTTGTCGCAGTGCGGTGGCCGCCCGGCGTGGCGCCGGTTGGGGTACGACGATTCCGGTGTCAGGGGAGACTGCTCGTCACTCTCGAACGGCGGATTCGCCATTGCGGAATCGCGAAGCGGGGAGCCCCTGGCGCGGCTGCCTCACCGCCTTTTCGCGGGGGAGCCGTGTGTCATCGCGTGTGCCATCGCGTGTCCCTTCCCGGCTCTCGACGGCGTCATTCCCGCGAAAGCGGGAATCCATCTTGCTTTTGCATCAAGAGCGAAAGTGGATTCCCGCTTTCGCGGGAATGACGGCGGGGTGGGATTGGCGTCGAGGTGGGATTGGCGTCGAGGTGGGGGCGTCGAGGTGGGGGGCGTCGAGGCGGGGTGGCGCCGAGGCAGGAACGGTGTCGATGTGGATGGACTGGACCACTCCCATGACGCGAACGGTATGGCGAGCTGGCTGCATCGCAGCTAATGCACGTAGTTGATCGCGATCGCCGGGGTCACCGAACGGGTCGCGTTTTGTCCGCCGGGGATCACCCGCACGCCGAGCAGCACGCCCACGTTGGGCGTCCAGCTGTACTCCACCGCCGGCGCGAAGCCGAACGCCTCGCTGCGTGGCGAACGGATGGATACGGGCGCGGGAAGTGTGCCCAGCGGATCGTCGACGCCGCGCACATGCGTGGGATCGTTGCGGCTGTAGGTGAGATCCAGCGCCAGCACCCAGCGGCGGCTCAGGCTGTATTCGAACGAGGTGCCCAGGTAGAAGCTGTCGCCCGGATACGCCTTGCCGCGAAACGCGGGTCCGGTGCCGTAGCTGCTGACGCCGGCGAGGTCGGCGTGGCGCGACCACGTGCGGGTGACGTTGAGGCGCACGCGCAGGATGCGGCCGCTGGGCATCCAGAAGTAGCTCTGCGCGTTGAGCCCCAGCGTGTTCGCCCACGCGCCGCTGCCCATGCCGTCGGCGGCGCGTGCCAGGCGCTGGTAGCGACCGGTGGGCACGGCGAGTTGCCATTGCAGCGCAATGGTCGGCAGCCAGCTGCCCTCGCGGAAGCGGGTGAAGCGGTACTGCGCCTGCAGGATCTGGTCGCCCGCGCCGATGCCCGAGCTGTTCGGCCCGCCGTGCATGGCGGTGTAGCCGATGATCGGGATGGCGCCCACGGTGAGGTCGTCGGTAAGGCCATAGAGCACGTAGGCGCGCGAGCCGAAGTTGTCCGCGCCGTCGGTCATCACGTTGTAGACGTAGGGCTCCACCAGCACGTGGCCGCGTGGCAGGGTCTCGGCGGAGTTGGCCAGCATCGGGCCGGTCCACCACGCGTCGTCGCGCGACTGGCGCGCAGCGCCGGTGTCCTGCGCCGACGCGGTGGTGGCGATCAGTGCGAGCCAGCACGCGCCCAGCCACGCCAGGTTCGGTCGTCGTCGTCGCGTTCTCGCCGGCTGCCTCTGCCTGCCCATCCCTACCTCCCACGCGCTACTGGTGGCCGCACCTTAGGCAGTTAAGTGGTTCAGTCGAATAGCCACTTGGCTATGATCCTGCATAGCCACTTGGAGCCTGACATGAAGCGCGTAGCCGACAGCCTGCTGCCCCCGATCGCGCTGGATGCCGCCGGCGGGATTCCGATCTACCGGCAGCTCTCGGACTGGCTGCGGCGCGCCATCGTCGACGGCCAGCTGCGCCCGGGCCAGCGACTGCCTTCCACCCGTGCGCTGGCCGGCGAACTGGCGGTGTCGCGGCTGCCGGTGTTGAGCGCGTACGAGCAATTGCAGGCCGAGGGCTACCTGGAAACCTTCACCGGCTCGGGCACCTGCGTGGCGGCGGCGATCCCGCTGGGCATGGCGGCGCCGTCGCCCCGCGCCCGCGGCAAAGCCGCCGTGGTCGCGCCATCGCCGGATCGACGCCTTGCCGCTCGCGCGGCGGCGATGGCGCCCACCGAACAGACCTGGCTGGAGAGCCAAGGCGCGTTCCGCATCGGCCTGCCGGCGCTGGATGCGTTCCCGCTCGATACCTGGGCGCGCCTGCTCAGCCGACACGCGCACCGGGCCGGCACCGACGCGCTGGTCTACGGCGATGCGCTGGGCTACCTGCCCCTGCGCGAGGCTATTGCCGACTACCTGCGCACGGTGCGTGCGGTGCGCGCCGATGCGGCGCAGATCATGATCACCGGCGGGGCGCAGCACGGGCTGCAGATCTGCGTGCATGCGCTGCTCGACCCCGGCGACAGCGCGTGGATGGAAGAACCCGGCTACCCCGGCGCGTACCAGGCGCTCGCCACCGTGGGCGCGCGGACGGTGCAGGTGCCGGTGGATGACGACGGGCTGGACGTGGCCGAAGGCATCCGCCGCGGCGCAGACGCGCGACTGGTCTACACCACCCCGTCGCACCAGTTCCCACTCGGCGTGACGATGAGCGCCGCACGGCGCATGCAGTTGCTGCAGTGGGCGGCGCGCGAGGGCCGCTGGATCGTCGAGGACGACTACGACGGCGAGTACCGCTTCGGCGGCAAGCCGGTGGCGTCGCTGCAGGGGCTGGATACCGATGCGCGGGTGATCTACGCCGGGACCTTCAGCAAGGTGATGTTCCCGGCGCTGCGACTGGGCTACCTGGTGCTGCCGAATGATCTGGTGCCGGCCTTCCGCGCGGTGCGCGACGCGCTGGATACCTGCTCGGCCACCCTGCCGCAGCGGGCCATGACCGACTTCATCCGCGAGGGGCACTTCGCCCGGCACATCCGTCGTACGCGGGTGCTCTATGCGATCCGGCGCGCGGCGCTGCTGGAGTCCATCGAGCATCACCTGCCGGGTCGCCTGCAGGTGATCGGCGCCGAGGCGGGCATGCAGCTCACCGCGCTGCTGCCCGACGAGGTCGACGATGTGGCGCTGTCGCGGCGGGCCGCCGGGGTGGGCGTCTCGATCCGTCCGCTGTCGCCCTGCTATCGCGGACCGCAGCGTCGCAACGGAATGATCCTCGGCTACGGCGCCGTGGATGGCCCGACGATCGACGAAGGCATCCGCCGGCTCAAGCGCTGTCTTTAGGCATGCCCTTCGCGGCGGCGATCAGGCCAGGCCGAACGGCAGGTTCGGCGAGGCCACCACGCGCTCACCCACCGCCGCACCACCGGCAAAGGCCAGCACCGCATCGATCACCTCCGGCGCCTCGAGCACGCGGTGATGCCCCAGCCCCTGCGTGGTGAACAGCCGTGCGCCGGGCCAGTGGCGGGCGTAGCGTTCGCCCTCGTCCCACGGCACGTCGGCGTCGTCCAGGTCGTGCACGACCAGCCCCGGCTGACCCAGCGCAGCGGCGTGACGGTGCATCTGCAACTGCTCCACCGGCACGCCGGTGCGCGCCACCAGCCAGTCGTAGAACGATCGACGCAGGTGCTCGCCCAGGCGCACGAAGCGGAAGTAGCGCGTGGCCGCCGCATCCATGTCTGCCGCTGGCGCGATCAACGCCAGTCGGCGCGCGCGCCAGGCACTGTCCTGGGCCAGTACCAGCGCCGCTCCGCCGAGCGAATGGCCGATCGCCAGCTCGGCATCGCCGTAGTGACGCCCGACCGCACGCACGGTGTCGGCGAACTCGGGCAGCGTGCAGTAGCGCCCGTCGCTGAGCCCGTGTGCCGGCTGGTCGAAACTCACCACCGCCAGCCCGAGCGCGCGCAGCCGCTGCACCCATGGACGAAAGCGCAGCCCGAAGCTGGACCAGCCGTGCACCAGCAACACGTACGGTTGCGTGGCCGGATCGCCCCACACGTAGGTGGCGATGCTGCAGCCGTTGACCACGAGGCGCTCGCGGCGCATGGCCGGATCGGCATCGGCGGCACGCGCACGCGCGCGGCTGCTGGCAAACGGCGTGGCAAACAGGCGGGCGGCACGCTCCACGGTGCGCCGCGGCGCCAGGCGTCCGCCCAGCGCGAAGCCGGTGCGCAAGGTGGCCAGCTTGAGGCGGGTAGCGAGATTGGCGCGGTGAGTGGTCGGGGACATGGGCGTTTCCTCAGGCCTGCCAGCTTCGCCACAGGCGCTCGAAGGCGGCCTCCGCCCGCGCGCTGGCGGGCTCGAAGCCGAACAGGCCGGCGTCGTGGTGCAGGCCGAGAATGAGTGCATAGATCTCGAAGGCGATCTGCTCGGGATCGGCATCGGCACGAAAGTGGCCCGCGTCGATCGCCAGCTGCGCCGCCTGGGCCAGCACCTCGCGCCACTGCGATTGCTGGCGCACCACGCCGTCGTGCAGCGCGCCTTCGCGGCCGTCGTACTCGCTGACGGCCGACAGCAGCACGCAGCCTTCGGCGTGCGCGCACGACCAGTCGAACCAGCGACGCACGATGGCGCGCAGGCGCGGCAGGCCGCGCGGTTCGTGCAACGCCGGCACCATCACCGCGGCAGCGAAGCGCTGCGCGCCCGCGTCGAGCACGGCCAGTTGCAGGTCTTCACGAGAGCCGAAATGGGCGAATACACCGCTCTTGGACATGCCCACGTCGGCGGCCAGGTTGCCGATGGACAGGCCTTCCAGCCCGTCGCGGGTGGCCAGCGCGTAGGCGTGGTCGAGGATGAGCTCGCGCGTCATGGCGCGCTTGCCTGGCGTGTGGGTGGCGGACATGCGTGGAAAATAGCACGACCGTTCGTTCTTTTACATCCCCGCTTGCACGAGCCGACTACGCCCGCCGCGACTATCCTGACCGCCTCGTCATCCACAGGGAGTTCCACCATGCGTGTCGCTTTTGCCGCCACCGTCCTCGCCGCCGCCGTGTTGAGCGGCTGCGCCACCTCGCCCACCGGCCGGTCGCAGCTGATGATCGTGTCCGACGCGCAGATGAGCCAGATGGGCATCGCGGCATTCAACGATCTGCGCAAGCAGGGCAAGTTCGTCGACGCGCCGGGCGAGCGCGCTTACGCCACCTGCGTGGCGAACGCACTGGTCGCCCAGCTGCCGCCGCCGTGGAACGCCAACCAGTGGGAAGTGCAGATCGTGGGCGACGACAGCGCCAACGCCTTCGCCCTGCCCGGCGGTCGCATCGGCGTGAACCGGGGCATGTTCAAGGTGGCGACCAATCAGGACCAGCTCGCCGTGGTGCTGGGCCACGAGCTGGCGCACGTGGTGGCCCGCCACGGCGCCGAGCGCGTGTCGGACAACTACGCGGCGCAGGCCGCGGTGGCCGCCGGCACCATCTACGCCGGCACGCGCGGCACCGACACCGGCTATGCGGCGGCGGCGCTGGGCCTGGGCGCGGAATTCGGCATCCTGCTGCCGTTCTCGCGCACGCAGGAAAGCGAGGCCGACGTGCTGGGCCAGCGCTACATGGCGCAGGCCGGCTTCGACCCGCGCGCGGCGGTGACGCTGTGGCAGAAGATGGGCGCGCAGGGTGGCAGCAAGCCGCCGGCCTTCCTGTCCACCCATCCCTCCAGCGGCAAGCGCGCGCAGGTGCTCGACCAGCAGGCACAGCAGCTGCTGCCGGTGTGGCAGAAAGCCCGCGCGGGCAACCACGCGCCGAACTGCCGCCTGTAAGCGCACACCCTTGCCGTCGCCTGAATATGGCGATCCACGCGGGTCAACACCGCGGCCGCTGGGTCGTTTTTCCCCGGGCAGCCGCGCCTGGCGGCGATGATGGAGGACAGCATGATCACGATGACCCGCAAGCTCGCCCTGCTCGCCGCGCTGGGACTGGCCGCCACGACGGCGGCCAGCTACGCCCCGCCGGCCAGCGCCGCGCAGGTATCGGTGGGCATTTCCGTCGGCGTGCCCCCGCCGCCGCCGCGCTACGTGCGGGTGCCGCCGCCGCGCCGCGGCTACATCTGGGCGCCGGGCTACTGGCGCTGGGAGCCGCACGCCCATCGCCACGTGTGGGTGGGCGGCTACTGGGTGCGCGTGCGGCCGGGCTACCGCTACGTGCCGGAGCACTGGGTGCATCACGGTCGCCACTGGCGCTTCGAGCGCGGCCACTGGGTGCGATGACTTGACCCACCCCGGTTGTTGCGCCGCGGCAGCAACCGCCCGGGGGACGTACTAAACTGCCGGCCCCAAACCGAGCCCCAGCCCCCGCTGGGGCTTTGATTTTCAAGCCGTTGGCTTTTGTTTCCGCCGGAGAGGGCCGCACGCTGCGGCTCTGTCCTACCCCGTGCGGCCGCCTTCCCCGGGCGCCGTCAAACCTGGAGTCACCGTTCGCATGATCTTTGAAACCATCGCCAAGACGGATCACGAGGAAGTCGTGTTCTGCCAGAACAAGGACGCCGGCCTGAAGGCCATCGTCGCGATCCACAACACGGTGCTGGGCCCCGCGCTGGGCGGCCTGCGCATGTGGCCGTACAAGACCGAGGCCGAAGCGGTGAACGACGTGCTGCGCCTGTCGCGCGGCATGACCTACAAGAACGCCGTGGCCGGCCTCAACCTGGGCGGCGGCAAGGCGGTGATCATCGGCGACCCGAGCAAGGACAAGTCCGAGGCGCTGTTCCGCGCGTTCGGCCGCTTCGTCAATTCGCTGGGCGGGCGCTACATCACCGCCGAGGACGTCGGCATCGACGTCAACGACATGGAATACGTGTTCCGCGAAACCGAGTACGTGACCGGCGTGCACCAGGTGCACGGCGGCTCGGGCGACCCCTCGCCGTTCACCGCGTTCGGCACGCTGCAGGGCCTGATGGCCGCCCTGCAGTTCAAGCACGGCAACGAGGACGTGGGCAAGTACAGCTACGCCGTGCAGGGCGCCGGCCACGTCGGCATGGAGTTCATCAAGCTGCTGCGCGAGCAGGGCGCCAAGGTGTTCGTCACCGACATCAACAAGGAACTGGTGCAGCGCGCGGTGGACGAGCTCGGCTGCGAGGCGGTGGGCCTGGACGAGATCTACGACGTCGACGCCGACGTCTACTCGCCGTGCGCGCTGGGCGGCACGCTCAACGACAAGACCATCGATCGCATCAAGGCGAAGATCATCTGCGGCGCGGCCAACAACCAGCTGGCCACCAACGAGATCGGCGACGAACTCACCCGCCGCGGCGTGCTGTATGCGCCGGACTACGCGGTGAACGCCGGCGGCGTGATGAACATCTCGCTGGAGATCGACGGCTACAACCGCGAGCGCGCCATGCGCATGATGCGACAGATCTACTACAACCTCGGCCGCATCTTCGAGATCAGCAAGACCGAAGGCGTGCCGACCTACCTGGCCGCCGATCGCCTGGCCGAGGAGCGCATCGCGCTGATCGGCAAGATCAAGCTGCCGCACATGGGCAACGGCGGCACCCGCTTCCAGGGCCGCATGCGCGGTCAGTAAGCACCCCGCACCAACGCACCGCGAGAAACGCCGGCCCTGTGCCGGCGTTTTTTTATGCACTGCAGCAAACGCGGCGCCGGCCGAAGTATCCTCGCGCCAATGCCTGCTGCCGCTGCCCTCGTCCATGCCTGGCGCCGCTTCCGCGGCTCGGACCGCTATGCCGAATGCGTGCGCGTGTTCCTGGCGCTGGGCGGCATCGTGGCGTGGTGCCTGGCGCGCGGCGAGCAGGCCGCGGTTATCCCGGCCCTGCTCGGCGCCATCGCCTGCGCGCTGGCCGAGACCGAGGACCACTGGCGCAACCGGCTGGGAACGCTGCTGGTCACGCTGGGCTGCTTCGCCGCCGCCTCGATCGCGGTGGAGTGGCTGTTGCCCTCGCCGTGGCTGTTCGCACTGGGGCTGCCGCTGGCCACCTTCGCGCTGGTGATGCTGGGCGCGGTGAGCGGCCGCTACGCCACCATTGCCGGCGCCACGCTGATCCTGTCGGTGTACACGATGATCGGCGTCGATGCGGCGCGCGGCAGCGCATTCGATCCGCTGCACGAACCGCTCCTGCTGCTGGCCGGCGCCGCGTGGTACGGCGTGCTGTCGCTGCTGTGGAGCGCACTGGCGCCACAGCAGGCGCTGCGGCTGTCGCTGGCGCGGCTGTTCGATGCACTGGCCGATTACCTGGACGGCAAGGCCGCGCTGTTCGCGCCGATGCACGGGGTGGATCGCGACGCCCTGCAGCTGGAGCTGGCGATGCGCAACGAGCGCGTGGTGCAGGCGCTCAACGCCACCCGACTGGTGCTGGTGGACCGCATCGGCACCCGTCGCCCGCGCGGCCGCACGGCGGCGCGATTGCAGCTGTATTTCATGGCGCAGGACATCCACGAGCGCGCCAGCTCCACCCATCATCCATACGATGCGCTGGCCGAGGCGCTGTTCCACTCCGACGTGCTGTTCCGCTGCGCGCACCAGCTGCAGCTGCAGGCGACCGGCTGCCGCGAACGCGCCACCGCGCTGCGCCTGCGCACGCCGTTGCCGGAGTCGCGGCGTGCGCGCGCCGCGCTGGTCGACCTGCGTGAGGCGATCGACCTCGCCGCGCACCAGCGGCAGGCGCCGGCGGCGGACATCCAGCGCTCGCTCGACGCGCTGGCGCGCAACCTCAGTGCGATCCAGGCGCGGCTGGATGACGAGGCCGGTGCTCCATCGGACGCGGAAACCGGCAGCGCGCTGCAGGATCCGGCACCGCAATCGCTGGCGCAGGCGTGGGCGCGCATCCGCATCCAGCTCACGGCGCGCTCTATGCACTTTCGCCACGCGGTACGGCTGTCGCTGGCCTTGCTGGCCGGCTACGCCGTGCTGCTGGCACTGCATCCGCGCAATGGCTACTGGATCCTGCTGACCACGCTGCTGGTGTGCCAGCCCAGCTACGGTGCCACGCGCCGCCTGCTGCTGCAGCGCGTGGCCGGCACCGTGCTCGGCCTGCTCGCCGGCTGGGCCACGCTGAAGCTGGCACCGTTCGGGCCGTGGCAGATGGCGCTGATCGTGCTCACCGGTGTGGCCTTCTTCGCCACGCGCCAGCGTCGCTACACGCTGGCGACCGCCTTCATCACATTGTTCGTGATGCTGTGCTTCAACCAGATCGGCGACGGCTACGCGGTGATGTGGCCGCGCCTGCTCGACACCCTGCTCGGCGCCGGCATCGCAGCGCTGGCGATCTACACGGTGCTGCCGGAATGGCGCGGACGCCGCCTCGACCGGGTACTGGCCGAGGCGATGCGCAGCGACGCGCGCTACCTCGCGCAGATCCTCGAGCAGTACGCCAGCGGCAAGCGCGACGACCTCGCCTACCGCGTTGCCCGGCGCGATGCGCACAACGCCGACGCCGCGCTCAGCGGCCTGCTCGCCGACATGCTGCGCGAGCCCGATCGCGCCCCGGCCAGCCGCGAGGCGATGCTGCGCTTCCTCACCGACGCGCACACGATGCTGGGGCAGCTGTCGTCGCTGGGCGCGCACCGGCCGGCGACACCGCGTGCGCTTGAGCCCGCGATCCGGCACGAGGGCGCCCGGGTGGTGGCCACGCTCGATGCGTTCGCCGATGCGCTGGACGGACACGTGGACCCGGCACGCGATGTCGCAGCCACCCCCGTCGAGGCCGCCGCGGACGGTGACGACACCACGCGCTTCGTACTCGCCCAGCTGGCCCGGGTGCTGGCGCTGCACGGGCGTTTGCGTGGGCACGCGCAGGCCTTGCGCAGCGCCTGATCGCCCCCGGCCGACGGCCGCTGCGTTGTGCGTCGCGCCAAGGCCGGATGCGCCGCGCGCGCTACCATGCGAGGGATTTTTTTCCTGACATGGAGTTGCACCGCATGCGCCCGTTCCCCCTCGGCGAAGACATCGACCTGCTGCGCGAGACCGTGCACGCCTTCGCGGAAAAGGAGATCGCCCCGCGCGCCGACCAGATCGACCGCAACAACGCGTTCCCGGAAGACCTCTGGCGCAAGTTCGGCGACCTCGGCCTGCTCGGCATCACCATCCCGGTGGAGTACGGCGGCAGCGGCATGGGCTTTCTCGCGCACACGGTGGCGATGGAGGAGATTTCACGCGCCTCCGGCTCGGTCGGCCTGTCCTACGGCGCGCACTCCAATCTCGCGGTGCAGAACATCTTCCACAACGGCAACGAGGCGCAGCGGCAGAAGTACATCCCCAGGCTGTGCTCGGGCGAGTACGTCGGCGCGCTGGCGATGAGCGAGCCGGGCGCCGGCTCCGACGTGGTCGGCTCGATGAGCTGCAAGGCCGAGCTGAAGGGCGACGTGTGGGTCGCCAACGGTTCGAAGATGTGGATCACCAACGGCCCCGACGCCTACGTTCTGCTGGTGTACATGCGCACCGCGCCGCGCGCCGCCGGCAGCCGCTGCATGACCGCCTTCATCGTCGAGAAGGGCATGAAGGGTTTCAGCACCGCGCAGAAGCTCGACAAGCTCGGCATGCGCGGCTCCAACACCTGCGAGCTGGTGTTCGAGGACTGCGAGATTCCGGCCGAAAACATCGTCGGCGAAGTGAACGAAGGCGTGCGCGTGCTGATGAGCGGTCTGGACACCGAGCGGCTGGTGCTCTCCGGCGGCCCGCTCGGCCTGATGCAGGCGGCGCTCGACCTCACCCTGCCCTACGTGCGCGAGCGCAAGCAGTTCAACGCGCCGATCGGCACCTTCGGCATGATGCAGGCCAAGGTGGCCGACATGTACACGGCGCTGCAGTCCTCGCGCGGCTTCGCCTACATGGTGGCGCAGCAGCTCGATGCCGGGCACAAGTCACGCATCGACCCGGCCGCCTGCCTGCTCAACGCCTCGACCAACGCGGTGAAGGTGGCGCTGGAGGCGATCCAGTCTCTCGGCGGCAACGGCTACATCAACGAGTATCCGGCTGGCCGCCTGCTGCGCGACGCCAAGCTCTACGAGATCGGCGCCGGCACCAACGAGATCCGCCGCATGCTGATCGGCCGCGAGCTGTTCCACGGCAAGAGCTGAGTCATCCGACGCCCGATGCCCGAATGAAAACGGCCCGCGCAATGCGGGCCGTTTCTTGTTGCCAGCACCAAGGATGCCGTCAGAACGCGAGCCGGTAGTTCAGCGTCGCCATGCGTGCATGGTCGCGCTGGCCCAGGTACTGGTCCACGCCCAGCCCGAAGCTGCTGCGCGGGGAGATCGTCCAGTCCAGCCCCGTGCCGATCATGCCGCCGTAGCGCGCGACACCGATGCCGCCCACCGGTGCCCACTGGTTCACGCCGGTGAAGCTGGCCTCGAACACGTCGCCACGCAAACCGAAGGCGCGCTGCCACTGCAGGTGGCTGGTCCACTCCAGGCGCGAACCGTTGCCCAGCGTCCAGCCCTGGCTGGCGCGCAGGCCCACGCCCGCCTGCCAGCGCGCGATGGTCTGCGAGGGCGTCTTCAGGCCAAAACCGCTGCCGCCGGTTTCGCTGAAGGCATCGCGGCGAATCTGCGCGTACTGCAGGTTGGCGTAGGGCGTAAGGTGCATGCCGCCGATGCCGAAGCGGTAGCCGCTTTCGCCATAGGCCACACCGTAGCGGCCGTTGGCATTGCTGGCCACGCCGCTGCCGAAGCTGCCCAGTTGCACCGAGCGGCGCATGGTCTCGCGATAGTGGCCCGCTCCGAAGCGACCCACCGCGTACCACGAGCCTTTCACCATGCCGCCGTAGAGCATCGCTTCCATCGCGTGGCTGCGGCCCTGATCGGCCGACTCGGCGAGGCGACCCAGGCCATCGGCCTGGCTGATCGCGTAGCCGGCAAAGCCGTTCGCGCCGAGGCGGCGGTCGGCACCGGTCATCCAGCCGTTGAGGTCCACGCCCACGTTGCCGTAGCCGGCGCGCGACATCGAGCCGTGATAGCCGAGGTTCTGGCTCCAGGCGCTGGCCTGCGGGCCGTCGAGCAGTTGGTCGACATGGTCGGACAGCGCGCGCGTGCCCGCATCGATCGCTTCGAAGGTCATCGCCGCGCTGGCCGCATGCAGCTGGCCGGACAGGCTCTGCAGCGAGCTCTGCAACGCGGCCGTGCTCATCACATGCTGCAGGCTCGCCGCGCCGGCGACGAACTCGCTGCCCACCGGTGAGACCGAGCTGACGCCACCGCCGAACTGCGCGTTGAGCTGCTCGAACGCGCCCTGCACGCGCTGCGCCGCGCCGAACGACGCGGCGGTGTAGCTGGCGCCCGCCACCTGGGTGACGTTCACCTGGGTCACGTTGAGCCAGGCGCTGGTGGCGTCGTAGTTGAGCGTGGCGCTGAGCAGCACGTTGTTCGGCGTATTGAGCGCGTCGAACGTGCCGCTCAGGCCCTGTCCGGTGGTGAGCACGTTGGTGTGCGAGCTGATCGTGTAGTTGGCGTTCTTGTCGTAGACGTAGAGGTCGCCGCCGTTGAGCGTGGCGGTGCCGGTCACCGTGAGCGACGAGCCCAGCGACAGCGCGAGCCGCCCGCCGGCCTGCTGGGTGTAGTTGCCGCCGACCGTGGTGCCGCCGGCGTTACCCAGGTCCAGCGTGCCGGCGTTGTCGATGCTGCCGTCCACGTGGTTGGCGCCAAAGCCGGCCAGCGCGGAGATGTGGACGTCGCCGGCCAGGCTGTTGGCGATCACGCTGCCGGCCAGCACCTGGGTCCCACCGGTGTAGGTGGATGGCTGGCTCAAGGTGAGCGTGCCGCTGCCCTCCTTGATCAATCCACCCGGGCCGGAAATCGCGTTGTCCCAGCTGGAGCTGCCGCTGAAGCTCACGGTGACCGGGCCCCAGTTGAACTGGGCCGGCCCCTTCACCGCCTTGCCCACGTCGAGCAGGCCGTAGCCGAAGGTGGCATCCACGCCCGGCGCGCCGAGATCCTTGGCGGTGCCCAGCAGGGTCTGCCGGACCAGGTCGTTGTTGAAGTACGGGAAGGCCTGCCACACGTCGGCCGCCGCGCCGGCCACCGCGGGCGTGGAGAACGAGGTGCCCGAGACCACGTAGTAAGTGGGATGCCCGGCGGTGTCGTCCGCGCCGGTGACGATCACGTCGCCCGGTGCCACCAGGCAGTAGTTCATCGCCTTGCCGCAGGCGTTGGAATAGCTGGCCAGCTGGGTGGGATGCAGCGTGTCGAGCGCCGCCACCGCCAGCCAGCCGCGCTCGAGGTCGTGCGCGTAGTACGGAATGGCGGCGGTATCGGACGGCTCGCTGCGACTGTCGTTGCCGGTGGCAAACACCACCAGCCCATCGTGGTCGACCACGAACGGACGGAACGCGTCGCCGAACGCGGTGCCCACCGCCGCCGCGTTGGACGGGTCGAAATACAGCCCGCCCCAGGAATTGTTCATCACCTGCACGCCCTGGGTGATCAGGTCCGGCAGCAGGTACTGGCCGAAGAAATCCGCATCGGACGGCATGACCTTGTTGCCCTGGCCCGAGCCGTCGTCCTTCGGCGGCGTGTCGTTGATGATGCGCGCGGACACCAGCGTGGCATCCGGCGCGATGCCTCCGGGCCACTGGCCGAACGGCTGACCGGCGGCGATCTGCGAGGTCCACGTGCCGTGGCCCACCACGTCGCCCTTGGTGGTGTCGTTGGTCGCCGGGTCGACATAGAGGAGCAGCGCCTTGACCCGTCCGGTGAGTGCCGGGTGATTGGAATTGATGCCCGTGTCGACGATGCCGATGGTGACGCCCGCGCCGGTAAAGCCGGCCGCGTGCGCGGCATAGGTGTCGGTAAGCGCCAGATGCGAGTCGAAATCCGGCTGCGCGGTCGGTGTCGGCGCCGGCGGCGGAGCACTGGTCGGACGCACGTTGCCACCCCCGCCTCCGCAACCGGCCAGCCCGAGGGCGGCGGCAATCATCAACGGCATGCGACGCGGCA
Source organism: Dyella ginsengisoli (assembly GCF_044904665.1). Classification (NCBI taxonomy): domain Bacteria; kingdom Pseudomonadati; phylum Pseudomonadota; class Gammaproteobacteria; order Lysobacterales; family Rhodanobacteraceae; genus Dyella; species Dyella ginsengisoli. The sequence continues at coordinate 60,219 of NZ_JADIKM010000003.1, read as the reverse complement.
TCAGCGCCAGTCCTGGCTTGCTCATCATGGTGTCTCCCCCGGCAGCGTGATCGTAAGAACGGGTGGCGGCCCCTCCGCCAACCTGTGTTCAACGCGGCCTGTCGCATTACACCCTACCGGCGACCGGCTCGCCAGATCGGTGCGAGCGGCGGTTTGCCGCCCTCCGTCGGCGGCTGCGATAATCGAAAAGTCCCTACCGCGCCACCGCGCCCCAGGTATCCCCGGAGAATTCCATGTCTGACGTCAGCGTTGTGATCGCCGGTGCCAAGCGCACCGCCATCGGTTCCTTCCTCGGCCAGTTCACCGGCGTGCCCACGCCCAAGCTCGGCGCCACCGCGATCAAGGCCGCCCTGGAGCAGTCCGGCGTACCGGCTGCGGACGTCGGCGAGGTGATCATGGGTTGCGTGCTGCCGGCCAACCTCGGCCAGGCGCCGGCCCGCCAGGCCTCGATCCACGCCGGCCTGCCGCTGTCGGCCGGCGCCACCACCATCAACAAGGTGTGCGGCTCGGGCATGAAGGCGATCATGCTCGGTCACGACCTGATCAAGGCCGGCTCGGTCGGCGTGGTGGTGGCCGGCGGCATGGAGTCGATGACCAACGCTCCGCACATGGTCAACGCCCGCACCGGCATCCGCTACGGCGACGGCCAGCTCGTCGACCACATGGCGTGGGACGGCCTCACCAACCCGTACGACGGCAAGGCCATGGGTGTGTTCGGCGAACTGTGCGCCGACAAGTACCACTTCACCCGCGAGGAGCAGGACGCGTTCGCCACCGCCTCGGTGAACCGCGCGCTGGAGGCGCAGAAGAACGGCGCCTTCGCCGGCGAGATCACCCCGGTCACCGTGGCCGGCCGCAAGGGCGACGTGGTGGTGGACACCGACGAGCAGCCCGGCCGCTCCGACGTGAGCAAGATCCCCACCCTGCGCCCGGCGTTCAAGAAGGACAACGGCACCATCACCGCCGCCAGCTCCTCCAGCATTTCCGACGGCGCCGCCGCCGTGGTGCTGCTCTCGGCCGACGATGCCAAGGCGCGCGGCCTCGCCCCGCTCGCCCGCATCGTGGCGCACGCCACCCATTCGCAGGAGCCGGAGTGGTTCACCACCGCGCCGGTGGGAGCGATCCAGAAGGTGTTGGCCAAGGCCGGCTGGAAGGTTGAGGACGTGGACCTGTTCGAGATCAACGAGGCCTTCGCCGTGGTGGCGATGGCGCCGATCCGCGAGCTGGGCATTTCGCACGACAAGGTCAACGTCAACGGCGGTGCCTGCGCGCTCGGCCATCCGATCGGCGCCAGCGGCGCGCGCCTGGTGGTGACCCTGCTCAACGCGCTGAAGGTGCGCGGCCTCAAGCGCGGCATCGCCACGCTGTGCATCGGCGGCGGCGAGGCGACGGCCATCGCGGTGGAACGCATCGACTGAATCGTCACGCGCCCGGGCCGACAATCCCGGCGCCCCTCAAGGCAAATGCTTAACGGCCGGGTTAATGGGTTTTCGCGTTACCGAGAAAGCGGTAGCGACTTTCACGCGAACGAGCTATTAATACGCGGCCACACGGCATTCCACGGCAAAGGAGATCCACTATGAAGTTCACGCGTACCCTACTCGCCTCCGCGCTCGTCGCGCTGCTGGCGGCTTGCAGCAACGGCGCGCAGGATTCCGCGCAGGACGCCCAGAAGTCCGCTGACCAGGCTCAGCAGGCTTCCGACAAGGCGCAGCAGGCTGCTGCAGCTGCTCCGACGGCGGCCACCGAGCAGGCGGCTGACCAGGCCAAGATGGCTTCGGACACCGCCTCCATGGCGGCCGATCAGGCCAAGCAGGCTGCCACCGCGGCTTCTGCTGCTGCCCCGGCCTCAAGCATGAGCGCCTCCGGCAACGGCATGATGAAGGATGCCAAGGACGCGGCTTCCAACGCTGCTGACGCCGCCGGCAAGGCCGCCGACGCTGCCAAGAGCGCCGCCGACAACGCCAAGGACGCCGCGAAGGACGCCTCGGGCAAGTAATCCGCCCGCGGGTTTTTCAACGCAGAAAACCGGCCACCTTCGGGTGGCCGGTTTTTTTTGGCCTGGGAATCAACTGGTAAACCGACGCGTTCGATAATCCGGCGAATAAAAAGCCCCGGTTTGCACCGGGGCTTGGACACCGTCGCGAGAACGGTCCAGAACGAGGGGATGTCTGATTTTGCCCGTCATCCCGGCTTGCGCAGGAATGACGGGCGAAAAGCAGGTTGTTCAGACCTTCCCTAGAAGTCCTGGGTGAAACGGATGCCGATCGTGCGCGGCTGGTTGGTCACCGTGTAGACCTGGCCGTTGGGATACTGCGGCACCACGCCATGCGCAGCGCATACCGCCTCGGCGCACTCGGTGTACTTGTACAGGTCGGCACGCTTGTCGAACACATTGTTGATGTACAGGTCGACCGAGAAACTGCTCCACTTGTAACCGCCGGAGAGGTCGAGCGTGGTGTAGGCCGGCAGATCGCCGACCAGGCTGTTTTCGAGCGAGCGCAGGTCCGACCGGCGCTTGCCGACATGCACCACGGCACCCTGCACGAACGCCTCGTTGTCGCCGACGTCCCACGAGTAACGGGCAACCAGGTTGCCCTTGAACTTGGGGGTGACCGGCAGCTGGCTGCCCTTCGGGGCTTCAGGCGTGGGGCACTCGGTGACCGGCTTGCCGTTGGCATCGGTATAGCCGCAATAGTTCGCCGTGAGTTTGGCGTCGTAGAAGGCCACCCCGCCGCTGAGCTGCAGGTTGTAGGTGGCGGCCCAGTTCAGCTCCGTTTCCATGCCGCGGACGCGAGCCTGGTTGGCGTTGCGGATTTCGGTCAGGCCGTTGGCGCCCAGGATGCTGAACTGGAAGTCTTTCCAGTCCTCCTGGAACACCGAGCCGTTGAACGAGAGCCGGTTGTTCATCCAGGTGGTCTTCCAGCCCAGCTCGTAGTTGGTCAGATAGTCCGACTTGTACGGCGGCAGTGAGCCGCGACGGTTGATGCCACCCGGGCGATAGCCTTCCGAACGGGTGGCGTAGACCATCTTGGTCGGCGTGATGTTCCAGGTCAGGTTGATCTTGCCGAGCGAACCGGTTTCCTTGACGTTCTTGTTGAAGTCCAGGCACGGCGCGCCGCGATACGGCGTGGGCGAGATGCAACCGGCCTGGCCATAGCTCGAATTCGGCGAGAAACCCGAACTGAAACCGTAGAAACCGCCCAGGCTGTTGTCGGCGCGGAAGTAGCGTCCGCCGATGGTGGCCGTGAGGGTGTCAGGGATCAGGTCATAGGACAGCTCGCCGAACACCGCCTCGTCCTTGTCCGTGCGCACCTGCTCGGTCAGCCAGATGGTGCTCGGCCAGCCCGGCACCGTGAGCGAGTCGGACAGGCCGTTGATCATGTAGCGCTGTTCGATGTCGTGCACCGACTTTTCCCAGAACAGGCCACCGACCACCCGCAGGCGATCCTCCTTCGGCGACGCCAGGCGCAGCTCGTGGCTGTCCACGGCGTAGTGGTCCTTGCCGATGATGTACTGGGAAGGATTGATCAGCGCGCCGTTGTTGTCGTAGATGTAGGTGCCGTAGCCGGCCAGCGTGTCGTACCAGAACGAGTAATCGCTGTAGTCGTTGTGCTCTTCCTGGTCACGCTTGAGGTGCGCGTAGGCGTAGGTCAGGTCGAAGTTGCCGATCTTGCCCTGCACCGTCATGGCCGCCTGCCACCAGCGGTCGGTCGTGCGCTCGGGGTAGAAGTGGGTGATCGACAGATCCCCAAGCGCCGTATCGCTGGCCATGTTGCCGTTGGCGATGGTCTTCTGGCCCATGAAGGTGCCGTTGATCGACCAGTCGTCGTTGAGGTCGACCTTCAACGCCGCGCGCGCGCCGTTGATGTCGTTGTTGTTGTAGTTCTTCTTCGCCGCATGCGTGCACACCAGCAAGGCGCTCGGCGTGCACGAGGGTGCGTTGCTGACGGTGCCGCCCCAGCTCGGATAGGTGCGTGTGCCGGGAACGTTGTCGACGTAGCCGGCGTCGCGCTCGTGCCAACCCACCAGGCGGATCGCGGCGGTCTTGGTGAGCGGCACGTTGATCATGCCCTCCACCACGTGGCCGATGCCGCCATTGGCGACGGAGTTGATGCCGGCGCTGTAGCTGGCGGCGAAGCCCTCGGGGTCTGGCTTGTTGGTGATGATGCGCAGGGCGCCGGCCTGCGCGCTGGCGCCGTAGAGCGAGCCCTGCGGACCGGCCAGCACCTCGACGCGGGCGATGTCGTACATGTGGATGTCGAGCGGCCCGGTGACCGTGGTGACCGGCTGCTCGTCCAGATACACGCCCACGCTGGGTCGCGAAGCGGAGTGGTTGCCGTCGCCGCCGCTGGCGATGCCACGCATGTAGATCTCGGAGAAGCCGGGCCCCAGGCTCTGGTACGACACGCTGGGCAGGTACTTCACGTAGTCGTCGAAATTGCTGATGTGCAGCTGCTCGATCTTCTCGGTGCCCAGCACCTGGATGCTGATCGGCACCTTCTGCAGGTTTTCCGTGCGCTTCTGCGCCGTCACGGTCACGGTGCTGAGCTCGGCCACCTTCTGGTCTTTCGGCGGTGTGGTGGACGACGTCGTGCCGGCGTCCTGAGCGAACGCGGGCGCGGCGATGGCCAGGCAGATCGCGGCGGCCAACGGCATGCGGGACAGGCGCCTGCGCGCGTTCCCGGAAGCTGGTGTATTGCGGTATCGATGCATCGGTTCCCCTCCCTCAAAGAAACAACGTGGATTTATGGACTTCGGTGTTACCAGACTTCCCCGTCTTGCGGCACCGCGGGATATGCCCGCAGCACCTCTCCCAAACCCTGTTCGAGCGGACCCAGCCAGGGGGCGTAATGCCGCCACTGGTCCATACCCTCGCGATAAATCGGCCGGCGCACCTGCTCGGAGCTGGCAGTGCGCACCGGGCGCTCGTTCTCGAAGAAGCGCAGGCAGGCCTCCTCGAACGGCAACCCGCAGTGCGCCAGCAGCCGGCGCACCTCGCCTTCGGTGTCCTCCACCATGCGCTCGTAGATCACCCGGTGCACGCGTCCGGGCAGCACCGCGTCGAAATGCGCCATCAGGCGCACGTAGTCGGTGTAGTAACGGGCCAGGTCGTCCAGCCGGTAGCTGAAACTCTGGCCGCGTGCGAAGTGCTGCTTGAAGCCGGAGAAACAGCACGCCATCGGATGCCGGCGCGCGTCGATGATGATGGCGTTGGGCAGCATCAGCTGGATCAGCCCGATGTGCATGAAGTTGTTCGGCATCTTGTCGATGAACAGCGGTGCCGAGGTCTTGCGGTGGATGCGCGTGTGCGCCAGGTAGCGCTCGCCCAGCTCGCGCAACGCATCGGCGTCGAGTCGCGCCAGCACCTCGTGGTACGGCATCGCGCCATCGCTGTCGGCCTGCTCGCGCAGCAGCCGGGTGATCGAGGTGATCTCCGGCAGCTCCATCGTGCCTTCCACCTGGCTGTGGCTGGAAAGGATCTGCTCGATCAGGGTGGAGCCCGAGCGCGGCAGCCCGACGATGAAGATCGGGTCGCGCGCATCGCTGCCGCTGCCCGCGCGCTCGGCAAAGAACTCGCGCGTGTACTGGCGGCGGATGTGCTCCACGCGTGCGTGCGTCTCGGCCGGGTCGTAGTGCAGCTGCGCATGGCGGCGCGCGTTGCCGGCCGCGTAGTGAGCGAACGAGGCCGCGTACTCGCCGGCATCCTCCAGCGCCTTGCCCAGCGCGAAGTCCAGATGCAGGCGGTCGTCGTCGGACAGGTCCGTGCGTGCCAGCTGCGCGCGCATGGTGGCGACGTCGGCGTCGCTGAAGCGGAACGTCTTGAGGTTGGCCAGGCTCCACCACACCTCGCCGAACGACGGCAGCATCGCCAGCGCGCGGCGATAGGCCTCGATCGCGCGCGCGGTCAGGCCGGCGGTCTTCAGCGCGTGGCCGTAGCTCATCCACACCTGGGCGTTGTCCGGGTATTCGGCCAGCAGCGCGGCGTAGAGATCGATCGCGGTGGCGTAGTCGCCGGTCCGGCACAGCACCACGGCCTTGAGGTTGCGGTGGGCCGGATGCTCCGGCTCGACCGCGAGCAGGCGTTCGATCTCGACCAGCGCCTGTTCCGGCTGGTTGCTCCGGTGCAGCAGCAGCGCGTAGTTCTGCCGGGCGGCATGGAAGCCCGGGGCCAGTTCGAGGCAACGCTCCAGCAGCTGCCGGGCCTCGTCTTGCCGGCCGACCCGCGCCGCCAGCTCGGCGAACATGCGGATCGCCGCCACGTCGGTGGGCATCTCCCGCAGATGCTCGCGCAGCAGGCGCTCGGCATCGGCAATGCGGCCCGCCGCCAGCGCGGCGCCCGCGGCGAGCAGGCGGGGATCGTTGGCGCCATGGCGTACGTGATTCACGTAGGCCTCGCCGGCGGCCTCCACCTCACCCATCGCATGCAGTTGGTCGCCCAGCAGGCGCCAGGCCTGCGGCAGGTCGGGCTGCAGCGCCACCGCGCGGCGCAGCGCAGCGATCGCCTCGTCCAGCCGACCGGCCTGGATCAACGCCAGGCCCAGCTCGAACTGCACTGCCGCCCATTGGGGCTGCGAAGCCGCCAGCGGTTCGAGCACCGCCAGCGCGCCCTCCAGCTTGCCTTGCGCCGCTCGCGCCGCGGCCAGCAGCCGCAGTGCGGCCGGATGTTCCGGCACGACGCGGAGGATTTCCGTGGCCTGCTCCTCGGCCATCGCCGGATCGCGGTCGAGCAGGCGGGCGGCGTGCGCCAGCGCCTGCTCGAAGCTGCCCACGGCCGCCGTCACCGTCATCGGGCGTGGCCTCGCGACGGATCGTCGGGCATGGGCATGGCGCTTGGCATGGTGGCGTCGGCTCCTTACAGGTTCTTAAGCAATCTATCGTTGAAATCGAGCGACTGGTAGTAGGAGTCGACCAGGATGCGTTCGTCCTGGCCGTGCGAGCGGTCGTCGTCGACGTCGTAGGAAATTCCGTTGAACACATACGACGGCATGCCGGCGGCACGCAGGAACACGCTGTCCGAGGCGCCGGCGGACATGTAGGGCGATACCGGCATGGCCTGCCCCCACACGTCCTTCGCCGTCTGCGCGATCTGCGCGAACAGCGCCGCGTTGATCGGGCTGGGTGGGCTCGCCGGAGCGGGCGCCACCGGCGCCACCGCGATCAGCGGATCGGCCAGCGCCTGCCTGATCTTCGCCTCCACCATCGCCGGGTCCTCGTCCGGCAGGATGCGGCAATTCACCGTGGCACGGGCCATCTGCGGCAACGCATTCTCCGCATCGCCGCCGGCCAGCAGGGTCGGCACGCAGGTGGTGCGCAGGTGTGCGTTGTTGTACGGGGTGGACGCGGCCAGCCGCCGCATCGCCGCCGGGTCCGACGGATCGTGCGCGACCGCGCGCATGTCCGCCGCCGTCTGGCCGGTGTAGAGCGTGGCCAGCCGCTCGTAGTAGCCGCGCGTGGCAGAGTTGGTGTGTAACGGAAAATCGAGCTGCGACAGCCGCATCAGCCCCGCGGCGAGCCGGTAGATCGCGTTGTCCGGGGTCGGCAGCGAGCTGTGCCCGCCGGGGTTGCGCACGGTCAGCGTGTAGCTGGCATAGACCTTCTCGGCGGTCTCCACCGCGACCACCTCGGTCCGTCCGTGACGGATCTCCGGGCCGCCGCCGTCGACATTGATCGAATACTGCGAGCGGATCAGCTCCGGCCGGTGCGCCAGCAGCCACTGCACGCCGTTGGACTTGCCGTCCTCCTCGCCGGCGGTGAGCGCGAGGATGTAGTCGCCCTTCGGCTTGAAGCCTTGCTGGTGGAAGCGCAGCAGCGTGGCGACCAGTCCGGCGCCGCCGCCCTTGATGTCCATCGTGCCGCGACCGTAGAAGTAGCCGCCCTGCTCGGTCAGCTTGAACGGCGGGAAGTGCCAGTCTTGCGGCAGCGCCTCGACCACGTCCAGGTGCGCCAGCAGCAGGATCGGCTCGCGCTGTCCCTGCCCGCGCAGGCGCACCACCAGGTTGCGCCGCTTCGGGTCGTCGCCGACCACCTGCACGTCCGCCGCCGGGAAACCGGCCTTGAGGAAACGCTGCGCCAGCGCCTCGGCCAGCACGGTGGTGCTGCCGTGCTCGGAGGTGGTGTCGGTGCCGATCATCTGCACCAGCAGGTCGTGCGCCAGGGTCCGCTCGCCCTTGGGTACCGGGTCTGCGGCCTGCGCGGCCAGCGGAAGCAGCAGCGCGAGTGCGGCCAGCAAGGGGGAATGCGTGCGCTTCATGGACTCTCCAGCGCCAGGGCGAGCCCCTGGCCGACACCGACACACAGGCTGACCAGCGCGCGCTGCTGGCGATGGCGGCGCAGGGCGAACGCGGCCGTCATCGCCAGGCGCGCACCGCTGGCGCCCAGCGGATGACCGAGCGCGATCGCGCCGCCGTTCGCGTTGACGTGCTCGGCATCGTCGTCAAGCCCGAGCGCGCGCGTGCACGCCAGCACCTGCGCGGCGAACGCCTCGTTGATCTCGATGCGATCGTAGTCGGACAAGGCCATGCCGCTGCGCGCCAGCAGCTTGCGGATCGCCGGCACCGGGCCGATCCCCATGACACGCGGCGCGACGCCGACCGAGGCCATGCCGTCAATGCGCGCCAGCGGTTTCAGTCCATATCGCCGCACCGCTTCTTCCGAGGCCACCAGCACGGCGGCGGCACCGTCGTTGAGGCCGGACGCATTGCCGGCGGTGATGCTGGACTGCGCGCCGAGCAACGGCTTGAGCCCCGCCAGTTGCGCGTCGGTGGTGGCGGGGCGCGGATGCTCGTCGACTGCCACCGCGGCCTCCTGCCCGTCCGCGCGCACCGACACCGGCGTGATCTCCTCGGCCAGCCAGCCCTGGCGCTGTGCGTACGCGGTGCGCGCCTGGCTGCGCAGGGCGTAGGCATCCTGACTGGCGCGGTCGATACCGTGTTCGCACGCCAGGTTCTCGGCAGTCTGGGTCATCGAGTCGACGCCGTAGCCGGCGCGCATGCGCGGATTGATCAGCCGCCAGCCCAGCGTGGTGTCTTCCAGTTGCTGGTTGCGGGCGAATGCGCCGTCGGCCTTGGCCATCACGTACGGCGCGCGGGTCATGCTCTCCACGCCGCCGGCGATCACCAGCTCGGCCTCGCCGCAGGCGATCGCCCGCGCGGCCTGGCCGATCGCCTCCAGCCCCGACGCGCACAGCCGGTTGACGGTGACGCCGGGCACTTCCGGCGGCAGTCCAGCCAGCAGCGCCGCCATGCGTGCCACGTTGCGGTTGTCCTCGCCGGACTGGTTGGCGCAGCCGAGGATCACCTCGTCCACGTTGGCCGGATCGATCTGCGGATGACGTGCCAGCAGGGCCGCGATCGGCAGCGCCGCGAGGTCGTCCGCGCGCACGCGGGCCAGTGCGCCGCCGAGGCGCCCGAACGGCGTGCGGGTGGCGTCCACCAGGTACGCGCTACGCATAGGCGTTCTTCATCGTCAGGTGCGGCAGCCAGCCGCCACGCGAAATGGTCTGTTCCACCGCGGCCTGCGCCTCGCGCAGCACCGGCAGGATCTGTTTCACCGCGCGCCCGGGCGCATCGTCGCTGTACGGCATGCCGACGTTGAGCGCCGCGACCACGCTGCCGTCCACCGCATGGATCGGCACCGCGATCGAGCACAGCCCGTGTTCCAGCTCGCGCGACACCAGCGCGTAGCCCTGCTTGCGCACGCGCGCCAGCTCGGCCTTCAGCGCACTGACGGTGTGCAGGGTCTGCGGGGTGTAGGCGCGGAAGGTCTGGCCCTTCATCCATGCGGCGAGTGCGTCGTCGGCCAGGTCGGCCAGGATCGCCCGCCCCATCGAGGTGGCAAACGCCGGCAGTCGGGCGCCCACGCCCAGCGCCACGCTCATCACGCGTCGCACCGGCACGCGCAGCACGTAGACGATGTCGGTGCCGTCGAGCACCGCCATCGAGCAGCTTTCGCCGACCCGCTGCGACAGCAGCTCCAGGCTCTGCTGCGCCATCTCGGTGAGGTCGAGCGAGCTGAGATAGCTGTAGCCCAGTTCCAGCACGCGCGGGGTCAGGAAGAAGCTGCGCCCGCGGCTGCCCACATAGCCCAGGTGCTGCAGCGTCAGCAGCAGCCGTCGCGCCACCGCGCGCGACAACCCGGTGCGTTCGGCCACCTGCGAAAGGCTGGGGCTGGGCAGCTCGCGATCGAATGCACGCAGCACCTGCAGGCCGCGCGCCAGCGACTGCACGTAGTCGGGACTTTCCTCGAAGGATTCGGAGGCCATCGGCTCGCTTGGGTCCATTGACAGTTCGAGCGTAGAAGCATTCCAATGAGTTCGCAATACGAATTCTTGTTCGATTATCGAACATTTCCTCGGGGGAGGATGGGCGTGAGCAACGAGCGCGACAGCGTGCTGCACAGCTGGTGTGTGCCGTCGAAGTGGCAGGCGCCCACCGTGGTGAGCGGCCGCGGTGCCTACCTCGAGCTGGCCGATGGCCGGTGCATCCTGGACATGAGCAGCCTGGCCGAGTGCAGCAACCTCGGCCACCAGCATCCGGCCGTGGTGCAGGCGATCCGCGAGCAGGCCGAGCAGCTGTGCTTCGTCACCGCCGCCTGGGGCGCCGAGCCGCGCGCCGCGCTGGCCGAGGCGCTGCTGGAGAAGTCCGGCTTCGCCGGCGGGCGGGTGTTCTTCACCCTGGCCGGCGCCGACGCCAACGAGAACGCGGTGAAGTTCGCGCGCATGGCCCGCGGGCTGCCGCGCGGACGCATCGTGGCGCGCGAGCGCTCGTACCACGGCGCCAGCTACGCCGGCATGGCGCTGTCCGGCGACGCACGCACGCAGAGCCAGGTCGACGCCGCGGCCTTCGGCGTGATCCGCGTGCCGGCGCCGTACGCCTACCGCTGTCCGTTCGGCAGCACCGACGACGACAGTTGCGGCCGGCTCGCCGCCGAAGCCGTGGGCGAGGCGATCGACCACGCCGGCGCCGACACCGTGGCCGCCGTGCTGATGGAGCCGAACGCCGGCACCAACGGCATCGTCGCCCAGGACAGTTACTGGCCCGCTCTGCGCGCAGCGACCCGTGAGCGCGGCGTGCCGCTGATCGCCGACGAGGTGATGAGCGGCTTCGGCCGCTGCGGCGAGTGGTTCGCCTGGCAGCGCCACGGCGAGGCCGGCCGCCCCGACCTGATGACGCTGGCCAAGGGTCTCACCGGTGCGCACCTGCCGCTGGGTGCGGTGGTGCTGTCGGCCGAGCTCTACGCCCGGCTGGCCGACCAGATGCTCTACACCGGCCTCACCTACTGCGGCCATCCGCTGGCCTGCGCCGCCGGCCTCGCCGCCGTGCGCGCCTACGAGGACGAGCAGTTGATCGAACGCTCGCGCCGACTCGGCGCGGCGATGTTCGCCGAGCTCAAGGCGATGCAGGCGCGCCACCCGGTGATCGGCGACGTGCGCGGCGGCCACGGCCTGTTCGCGGTGATCGAGCTGGTCGCCGACCGCGCCAGTCGCGAACCGCTGGCGCCCTGGCCGCAGGCGCCCGCCGCTCTCTCCGCGCTGATCGCGGCGGCGATGGCCGACGGCGTCTCGCTGGCCGCGCGCGGCAACCTGCTGATCCTCGCGCCGCCGCTGGTGATCGAGGAAACCGCGCTGGCCAATGCGCTGGATTTGATCGACCGCCTGCTGGTGCGCTTCTTCCCCGCCCATTCCTGAGACGCCCGCCATGAGCTTCCGCCTGACCTACGCCACCATGTACAACCCGCCCGAAGCGATGCACGAGCGCTTCGAGGCGGCACTGGCCCGCGTCTCGGCCGGGCTCGGCGTGCGCCACGACCTGTTCATCGACGGCGCCGACCGCGATGCCGCCCTCTACTCGGACCGCCGCGCCCCGTTCGACAACGCCCTGCACCTGGGCTCGTTCGCCCAGGCCAGCGAAGCGGACGCCGATGTCGCCATGCGCGCCGCCCAGGCGGCGTACCCGGCGTGGCGCGCCACCCCGGTCGCCGAACGCGCGCGACTGATCCGTCGCGTCGGCGACCTGCTGGAGGAACGTGTCTACGACATCGCCGCCGCGCTGGTGCTGGAAGTGGGCAAGAACCGCATGGAGGCGCTGGGCGAGGCGCAGGAGACGGTGGACTTCTTCCACCACTACGCCGACGACTTCGAGAGCCACGCCGGCTACGCGCACGTGCTGCCGGACGATCCGATCGACGGCGTCGCCTCGCACAACGCCAGCGTGATGCGCCCACACGGCGTGTGGGTGGTGATCGCGCCGTTCAATTTCCCGCTGGCGCTGGCCGGCGGACCGACCGCCGCGGCGCTGGTCACCGGCAACACGGTGGTGCTGAAGGGCGCCAGCGATACGCCGTGGGCGGCGCGCCTGCTGGCCGACTGCATCCGCGACGCCGGCTTGCCGCCGGGCGTGTTCAACTGCCTCAGCGGCAGCGGCCGGGAGACTGGCGAGGCACTGGCGCAGCATCCGCTCACCGCCGGCATCACCTTCACCGGCTCGGTGGCGGTGGGCCGGCACCTGATGCGGCAGATGGCCGGTGGCGCGTGGCCGCGGCCGTGCATCGCCGAGATGGGCGGCAAGAACCCCTGCATCGTCACCGAGCGCGCCAACCTCGACGACGCCGCCGCCGGCATCGTGCGCTCCGCCTACGGCATGAGCGGGCAGAAGTGCTCCGCGCTGTCGCGCCTGTACGTGCACGACAGCGTGGCCGATGCGCTGATCGAACGCCTGCGCCAGCAGATCGCCGCCATCCGGCTGGGCGACCCGCGCCTGCGCGAGCACTGGATGGGCCCGGTGATGAACGCCACCGCCTACGGCAACTACCGGCAGTACATCGACGAGCTGCAGAGTGGCGGCGCCACCCTGCTCGCCGGCGGCCACCGCCTCGGCGAGGGCGCCAGCGGCCCGGTGCCGCTCGCCCGCGGCTACTTCGTGGAACCCACGCTGGCCGAGGTGCCGCCGGACCATCCGCTGTGGCAGCAGGAGATGTTCCTGCCGATCCTCACCCTGCATCGCTACCGCGACCGCGACGAGGCGATGCGCCTGGCCAACGACACCACCATGGGACTCACCGCCGGCTTCTACGGCGGCGCCGACGAGGTGGCGTGGTTCCACGAGCACATCGAGGCCGGCGTGACCTACGCCAACCGTCCGCAGGGCGCCACCACCGGCGCGTGGCCGGGCTACCAGCCGTTCGGTGGCTGGAAGGGTTCGGGCTCCACCGGCAAGGCGATCGCCTCGTTCTATTACCTGGCGCAGTACCTGCGCGAACAATCCCGCACGGTGGTCGAGTGAGCGCACACGGATGAGCTGCCAGCACCTGCAACTTGCCGAAGCCATCGAGCTGTTCGTGCACGACGGCGCCAGCGTCGCGCTGGAAGGCTTCACCCATCTGATCCCGTTCGCCGCCGGCCACGAGATCATCCGCCAGCGAAAGCGCGACCTGCACCTGATCCGCATGACGCCGGACCTGATCTACGACCAGCTGATCGGCATGGGCTGCGCGCGCAGCCTCAGCTTTTCCTGGGGCGGCAATCCCGGCGTGGGCTCGCTGCACCGCCTGCGCGACGCGGTCGAGCACAGCTGGCCGCATCCGCTGGAGCTCAACGAGCACAGCCACGCCGGCATGGCCGCGGCGTTCACCGCCGGTGCCGCGCGACTGCCGTTCGGCGTGCTGCGCGGCTACATCGGCACCGACCTGCCCGCGCACAACCCGAACATCCGCCGCATCGCCTGCCCGTTCACCGGCGAGTCGCTGGCCGCGGTGCCGGCGCTCAATCCGGACGTGACCATCCTGCACGCGCAGCGCGCCGACCGCGCCGGCAACGTCGCCATCGACGGCATCGTCGGTGCCGCGCGCGAGGCGGCGCTGGCGGCGAAGACCTTGATCGTCACCGTGGAAGAGATTGTCGACGCGCTGCCGCCGGCGATGAACGCCATCGTGCTGCCGCACTGGGTGGTCAGCGCGGTGGTGCCGTGCCGCGGCGGCGCGTATCCCTCCTACGCGCAGGGCCACTATGCGCGCGACAACGCGTTCTACCGGCGCTGGGACAGCATCGCCCGCGACCGCGACGGCTTCCTGGCATGGATGAATCGCCACGTGCTCGGCACGCCGGACCACCACGCCTTCCTCGCCTCGCTGCAGGCGGAGGCCGCCGCATGAGCGCCTGCACCCGCGACGAATGGATGACCGTGGCCGCCGCACGCCTGCTCGGCAACGACAGCGTGTGCTTTGTCGGCATCGGCCTGCCCAGCGCCGCCTGCAACCTGGCCCGGCTCACCCATGCGCCGGAGATCGTGCTGATCTACGAGTCCGGCACCATCGGCACGCGGCCGGACGTGCTGCCGCTGTCGATCGGCGACGGCGAGCTGGCTGAGACCGCCGCCTGCGTGGTGCCGCTGCCGGAGATCTTCAGCTTCTACCTGCAGGCCGGGCGCGTGGACGTGGGCTTTCTCGGCGCCGCGCAGATCGACCGCTTCGGCAACCTCAACAGCACGGTGATCGGCCCGTACGAACGGCCGTCCACGCGCCTGCCAGGCGCCGGCGGCGCAGCGGAGATCGCGCTGCATGCGAAGCAGGTGTTCGTGATGCTGCGCGCCACGCCGCGCAGCTTCGTCGAGCAGCTGGATTTCCGCAGCAGCGCCGGCTACCTCGACGGCCAGGGTGCGCGCGCCCGCGCCGGCATTCCCGGCGGCGGCCCGCGCGCGGTGATCACCGACGTCGGCATGCTCGCGCCGCACCCCGAAAGCGAGGAGCTGCAGCTGGTGGCGCTGTTCGAGGGCGCCAGCGTCGACGAGGCCCGCACCGCCATCGGCTGGCCGCTGCAGGTGGCCGAGCGCCTCGACACCATCGCCCCGCCCACGACGCGCGAACTCGACACCCTGCGCGCGCTCAACGCCCGTACCCGCGAGGCGCACGCGCGCCCCGTGCACATCCCCCTCTGACGCAAAGGCCCCGCCGTGAACGCCCACATCAAGACCGCCCTCCCCGGCCCCAAGGCGCAGGCGATGATCGCCCGCGACGCCGAAGTGATCTCGCCCTCGTACCCGCGCGACTACCCGTTCGTGATGTCACACGGCCGCGGCACCGAAGTGTGGGATGTCGACGGCAACCGCTTCCTCGACTTCATGGCCGGCATCGCCGTGTGCGCCACCGGCCACGCGCATCCGCAGGTGGTCAAGGCGGTGCAGGACGCGGCCGCGAAATTCCTGCACATCTCCAGCGACTACTGGCACGAGCAGATGACCGGCCTGGGCGAGCGCCTGGCCGCCGTTGCACCGATGCAGACGCTGGCCGGCGAGCCGGCGATGAGCTTCATCTGCCAGTCCGGTACCGAGGCGGTGGAGGGCGCGCTCAAGCTCGCCCGCTACGTCACCGGCCGGCCGCGCTTCATCGGCTTTCTCGGTGGCTTCCACGGCCGCACCTTCGGCTCGCTGTCGTTCACCTCCAGCAAGTACACCCAGCAGAAGGGCTTCTCGCCCACGCTGGCCGGCGTCACCCACGTGCCCTACCCCAACCCGTACCGCCCGCTGTTCGCCGGCGACGACCAGGGCGCGGCGGTGCTCGACTACATCCGCATGCTGTTCCAGCGCAGCGTGCCGCCGAGCGAGGTGGCGGCGATCCTGATCGAGCCTATGCAGGGCGAAGGCGGCTACCTGACGCCGCCGGACGGCTTCCTCGCCGGCCTGCGCGCGCTGTGCGACGAGCACGGCATCCTCTTGATCTTCGACGAGGTGCAGTCGGGCATCGGTCGCACCGGCAAGATGTTCGCCTGCGAGCACTGGGGCGTGGCGCCGGACATCCTCACCTCGGCCAAGGGGCTGGGCTCGGGCCTGCCGATCGGCGCGGTGATCGCGAAGAAATCGATCATGTCGCAGTGGAAGCGCGGCGCCCACGGCAACACCTACGGCGGCAACCCGGTCACCTGCGCGGCCGCCAACGCCACCCTCGACCTGGTCCGCGGCGGCCTGATGGACAACGCCGCCACCGTCGGCGATCACTTCCTGGCACGCCTGCGCGAACTGCAGAAGGACTACTCGTGCATCGGCGAAGTGCGCGGCAAGGGCCTGTGGATCGGCATGGAGCTGGTGGAGAACGACGGCAGGAAGACCCCCGCCACCGCGCTGTGCGATGCGGTGATCACCCGCGCCTACCACAACGGCCTGCTGCTGCTCTCCTGCGGCACCAGCACGGTGCGCTTCATGCCGCCGTTGAGCGTGACCATCGCTGAAGTGGACGAGGCCATCGCGCTGCTGCGCGCCAGCCTCGACCAGGCACTCGCCGGAGCCTGAGCATGAAACGCCTCGCGCACGCCGCCCCCGTCCTCGTCACCGCGCTGGTCATGATGCTGGGTGCGCCGTCCGCGCAGGCCGCGCGCGAACCCGTGCTCAAGCAGGTCGACCTGCCGCACAGCTATTACTGGCGCGAGCTGTACCTGCCGCAGCTCACCAGCGGCCCGTCCTCGGCCAGCTTCCTGCCCGACGGCAACACGCTGGTCTACAGCATGGGCGGCTCGCTGTGGCGCCAGCGCATCGGCGACACCAGCGCCACCGAACTGACTCATCCCAAGGCCGCCTACGACTACCAGCCCGATGCATCGCACGACGGGCGCAGCGTGGTGTTCACCCGCTTCGACGGCAACGCGCTGGAACTGTGGCGGCTGGAGCTGGCCAGCGGCCGCGAGCAGCGCCTCACCGACCAGGGCGCGGTGAACGTGGAGCCGCGGCTGTCGCCGGATGGCAAGCGGCTCGCCTGGGTCTCCATCGAGGGCACCGGCCACTTCAACCTGTTCCTCGCCGACGTCGATGCCGCCGGCCTGCACCACCCGCACCTGCTGCTGGGCGAGCGCAAGAGCACGCTGGACCGCTACTACTACTCGGCCTTCGACCACGCGATCAATCCGTCCTGGTCGCCCGACGGCAAGACGATCTACTACGTCAGCAACCCGGAGATCGGCTGGGGCACCGGCGACATCTTCGCCGTGGATGTCGACCACCCCGCGCAGCGTCGTCGCGTGCTGAGCGAGGAGACCAGCTGGAGCGCGCGACCCGAGCTGGCACCGGACGGCAAGCGCCTGCTCTACGCCAGCTACCACGGCCGCCAGCACCAGCAGCTGTGGCTGACCACCGCCGACGGTGCCGCACCGCTGCCGCTGAGCTTCGGCGCGTTCGACCGCCGCAACGCGCGCTGGTCGCCGGACGGCTCGCGCATCGCCGTCATCGACAACCGCGATGGCGACACCGCGCTGCGCGTGATCGAGACGCTGGGCGGCGCCAGCCAGGACGTCGTGGCGACGCAACGCCACTACCGATCGCCGCAGGCGAAACTCACCCTCGACATCGTCGACGAGCACGGTCAGCGCACGCCGGCGCGCGTGGCGATCGTGGCCGGCGACGGCCGCGCGTATGCCCCACCGCACGCCTGGGTCTCGGCCGATGACGGCTTCGACCGCGCCCTGCAGCGCAGCGAGACGCACTACTTCCACTGCGCGCCGCCGTGCACGCTGGACGTGCCGGCCGGCAAGGCGGCGATCTGGGTGCAGCACGGCTTTGCCTACGCGCCGTGGCGCCGCACGGTCGACCTGTCGAACGGCCACGCCACGCAGCTCACCGCCACGCTGGTGCCGGACGCGCTGCCGGCCGCCTACGGCGACTTCGTCAGCGCCGACCTGCACATCCACATGAATTACGGCGGCCACTACCGCAACACGCCGGCGCACCTCGCGCTGCAGGCGCGGGCGGAGGATCTCGACATCGCCTGGGACCTGGTGGTGAACAAGGAGGAGCGCGTGCCGGACATCGCCAGCTTCCGCACCGATGCCGACCCGGCCAGCACGCCGCAGACCCTGGTGCTGCACGGGCAGGAGTACCACACCAGTTTCTGGGGCCACCTCGGCCTGCTGCACCTCGACGACCATTACATCACCCAGGGCTACTCGGCCTACCGCCACACCGCGATGGCCAGCCCGTGGCCGACCAATGCCGCCGTGGCCGACCTCGCCCACGCGCAGGGTGCCCTGGTCGGTTATGTGCATCCGTTCGACGTGCTGCCCGACCCGGTACACGACCCGGTGCTCAGCAACGAGCTGCCCGCCGACGTCATCGAAGGCAAGGTCGACTACATCGAGGTGATGGGCTTCTCCGACCACAAGGCCACCGCCACCGTGTGGTACCGCCTGCTCAACCTCGGCCTGCGCCTGCCCACCGGCGCCGGCACCGACGCGATGGCCAACTACGCCTCGCTGCGCGGCCCGGTCGGCATGAACCGCGTGTTCCTCGACACCGGCGGCCGGCGCGACGCCGCCAGCGCGCTCGCGGCGCTGAAGGCCGGCCACGGCTTCGCCAGCAACGGCCCGCTGCTCGGCTTCCTGCTCGACGGCGCCCGGCCCGGCACGCAGCTCGCCCCGGGGCGCCACCACTACCGCGTGGCGCTGCGCTCGCCCGTCGCCGTGGATCACCTGGAACTGGTGCACAACGGCCAGGTAGTGAAGACCTTCACGCTCGGCGGCGACCGCCGCCATCTCGACGCCGAGGGCGATCTCGACCTCGCCGGCGGCTGGGTGCTGCTGCGCGCGTGGAACGACGGTGCCGACCCGCAAGTGCTCGACCTCTACCCCTACGCCACCACCAACCCGGTGTGGCTGGGCGACCACGTGCTCGCCGCCAGTGCGCGCGACGATGCCGCGTGGTTCGCCAAGTGGATGGACCGCACCATCGAGGCCGCCGCCGCGCGCGACGACTACAACACCGCGGCGGAGAAGCGCATGACGCTGGACTACCTCGGCAAGGCCCGCGCGGCCTATCGCGCACTGGCCGCCGGCAAGTCGACGTCGACGGCGGAGGCCGGCCGATGATCCGCCGCCTGCAGCATCTGGCCCTGCTCGCGCTGGCGGCGTTGCCGCTGGCCGCCTTCGCCGCCGACAAGACCCCGTTCACTCCGGCAGACATCAATCGCCTCGCCGTGCTCGCCGACCCGGCGCTGTCGCCCGACGGCCGCTGGCTGGTCTACACCGTCACCACCACGAATGCCGACACCGACCAGCCGCAGTCGGACCTGTGGCGGGTCGGCTTCGACGGCCGCGCGCGCACCCAGCTCACCCGTACGCCCGACGCGGACGAGTCGCAGGCGCAGTGGTCCGGCGACGGCCGCTTCATCGCCTTCCTCTCCGACCGCAAGCCCGCAGCCGGCAAGGACGACGACGACACCGGCACGCAGGTGTGGACGATGCCCGCCGACGGCGGCGAAGCGCGGCAGGTGACGCATCTCCCCGCTGGCGTGGAAGAGTTCGCGCTGTCGCCCGATGGCAAGCAGCTGGCGGTGATCGCCTTCGATCCCGAGCATCCCGCCGGCGCGCCGAAGCCGAAGAACCCGCCGCCGATCGTCACCGACCGCTTCCAGTTCAAGGACGACGACTCGGGCTGGCTGGGCGCGCGCCACAAGCACCTGTACGTGGTCGACCTCGCCAGCGGCGCCGCCACCGAACTCACCCCGGGCGCGCACGACGAGCAGCTGCCCGCGTGGTCGCCGGACAGCAAGCAGATCGCCTACGTCACCCGGCGGGGCGCCGACCCGGACCGCACCCTCAACTACGACATCTACGTCATCGACGCCCGCGCCGGTGCGCAAGAGCGCCAGCTCACCACCTTCCCCGGCGCCGACCTCGACCCGTACTGGGCCTCGCGCCCGGCCTGGTCGCCGGACGGCAAGCGCATCGCCTACCTGCGCAGCGGCGAGGACAAGTGGATCTACTACGCGCCCTGGCAGCTGGCGGTGATCGACGTGGCCAGCGGCAAGGCGACGATCCCCGCGCCGATCGACCGCTGCTTCACCCATCCACACTGGTCGCCGGACGGACGCAGCGTCTATGCGCTGATCGAGCAGGCCGAGGTCACCCACCTGGCGCGCATCGACGTGGCCAGCGGCAAGGTGACCGAGCTGACCCACGGCGATCGTTTCGATGTCGACCTGTCGATGTCGCGCAACGGCCGCATCGCCGTGCTCGGCGGCGACGACCTGCACCCGTACAACCTCGCTGCGCTCGATGGCGAGCACCTGCGCCCGCTCGCCGACCACAACGAGTGGTTGGCCGGCAAGCAGCTGGCGGGCATCGAGACCCTGCACTTCACCAGCGCCGACGGCACCAAACTCGACGCCCTGCTGGTGAAGCCGATCGGCTACGTGCAGGGCCGGCGCTACCCCACCATCCTGCGCGTGCACGGCGGCCCGGTGTACCAGTTCAGCCATGAATTCATGGAGGACTGGCAGGTCTACGCCGCCAACGGCTTCGCCGTGCTGGCGGTGAACCCGCGCGGCAGCTCCGGCCGCGGCTTCGACTTCGCCCGCGCCATCTACGCCGACTGGGGCAACAAGGACATGCAGGACCTGATGGCCGGCGTGGACCATGCGATCAAGCTCGGCGTCGCCGACCCCGACCGCCTGGGCATCGGTGGCTGGAGCTACGGCGCCATCCTCACCGACGAGGTGATCGCCCGCACCGCGCGCTTCAAGGCGGCGATCAGCGGTGCCGGCACCGGCAACATGTACGGCATGTACGGCGATGACGAGTACGCCCGCGAGTACGAGCTCGAGCTCGGCACGCCGTGGGCCAACCGCGAGGCGTACGACCGCGCCAGCTACCCGTTCCTGCACGCCGACCGCATCGCCACGCCCACGCTGTTCCAGTGCGGCCAGATCGACTTCAACGTGCCGTGCATCGGCGCCGAGCAGATGTACCAGGCGCTGCGCTCGCGCGGCGTGCCGACGCAGTTGGTGGTCTACCCCGGCCAGCACCACGAGATCAGCGTGCCGAGCTACCTGCGCGACCGCATGCAGCGCAACCTGGCCTGGTACGAGCGTTTCCTCAAGCCTGGAGACAGCGCGCCGTGATCCGGGCTCCCTCAGTGCGGCGGCTGGTAGCGACCGAAGCGCTTGAGCAGCGCGACCAGTTCCGCATGGGGGATCGCCTTGGCGCAGTGGCCGCCGTCGCCGCACATGTCCTTCGCCGCGATCATCGCGTTGACGATGGCTTCCTCGGCCGCCTGCGCGGTGGCCTCGAACAACGGATCGATGTGGTCGTTGCCGATGAAGCTGGCCTGCTGCAGCGGCTGGTCGTGCAGCGCATCGGCGTTGGCGGTGGAGAACGCCACGAAGATGTCGCCCGAGCCGTTGCCGGAGTAGCTGCCCATCCGCGCAAGGCCCATGCCGGCGCGCCGGGCGATGCGCTTCAACTGGTGCGGCAGCAGCGGCGCATCGGTCGCCACCACGATGATGATCGAGCCGGTGTCCACCGCCGCCGGGTTGGTCGCGCTGTACAGGCGGTCCTCGCGCAGGTACTGGCCCACCGGCACGCCGGCGATGTGCAGGCTGTCGCGCAGCCCGTAGTTGGCCTGCACCAGCACACCCAGGGTGTAGGTCGACTCGCCGATGCGCACCCGCCGCGAGGCGGTGCCGATACCGCACTTGAACTCGTGGCAGATCATGCCGGTGCCGCCGCCGACGTTGCCCTCGGCGACCGGGCCGCCCTTCGCCTCGCGCAGCGCCCGCGCCGCGTCCTCGGCGTGCACGTGGAAGCCGTTGATGTCGTTGAGCTCGCCGTCCCAGGTCTCGGCCACCACCGGCAGCGACCACCAGTAGCCCGACGAATCCGCGCCGCCGGCATGCACGCGTTCGGCGATCACCGCGTCGCGCACCACGCCCACGCTGTGGGTGTTGGTCAGCATCACCGGGCCTTCCAGCTGGCCGGACTCCTCCAGCCAGGTGGTGCCGGTCATCTCGCCGTTGCCGTTGAGCGCGAACCAGCCGCCGAACGCCGGGATGTCGTAGCTGGCCTTGCCGCGTGGCAGGATCGCGGTGACGCCAGTGCGCACCTTGTGGCCGTCGGGGAGGTCGCGGATCAGGGTGACCTGGCCCACGGTGACACCGGCCACGTCGGTGATCGCATTGAGCGGCCCGGGCGCGCCGTCGAACGGTATGCCCAGGTCGCGCGCACGGGGCTCGGCAGCCATCGCCAGGCCTCCCATCGCGCACAGCAGCAACATCAGGCAGCAACGGAACATGTGGCCTCCCCCGAAGCAATGATCGTCGCGCCAGTCTATCCCGATCGCGGAGCACCCCATGCCAGCTGAAACACTTCACCGAGCACTCGACCACGCCACCGCCCTGTCCGCGCGTCACTACTTCGGCGAGCCGATGCTGGCGCTGGAACACCGTGCGGTATTCGCACGCAGCTGGCAGCTGGTGGCGCACCAGGGCCAGCTCGCCGAGCCGGGCGACCATGTGGTGGAACAGGTGGGCCACGTGCCGGTGATCGTGGTGCGCGGACAGGACGGCGTGCTGCGCGGCTTCGTCAACGTCTGCCGCCATCGCGCCGGGCCGCTGGCGCTGTGCAACGGCAAGGGCGCGCGCGCCCTGCACTGCAAGTACCACGGCTGGACCTACACGCTGGAAGGCCAGCTGCGCAGCGCGCCGGAGATGCAGGGCGCCGCCGACTTCAACGTCGAGGAGATCCGCCTGCCACCGGTGCGCGTGCACGAGTGGCAGGGGCTGGTGTACGTGGCGCTGGATGCCTCCGTGCCGCCGTTCGAGTCGGTCTACCGCGGCATCGTCGAGCGCATCGCGCCGATCGACCTCTCGGCGATGCGCTACCTGCGCCGCGACAGCTACGAGATCGCCTGCAACTGGAAGGTCTACGTGGACAACTTCCTCGAGGGCTACCACCTGCCGCACGTGCACCCGGGGCTGTCGAAGGTGCTGGATTACCGCGCCTACGACACCGAGCTGTTCGACTGGTACTCGCTGCAGTCCTCGCCGCTGCGCAACAGCGCGGACATCTACGGTGACGGCGAGGCGTTCTACTACTTCGTCTATCCCAACGTGATGCTCAACATCATGCCCGGCCGCATGCAGACCAACCGCATCGTGCCGCTGGGCCCGGACCGCTGCCGCGTGGAGTTCGACTACTACTACGCGCAGGACGCCGCCGCGCAGGCGCGCATCGCCGCCGACCAGGAGTTCAGCGACGAGGTGCAGCAGGAGGACATCGACATCTGCGAGGCGGTGCAGCGCGGCCTGGCCTCCGGCACCTACGACGCCGGCCGGCTGTGCCCGAAGCGCGAGAGCGGCGTGTGGCATTTCCACAACCTGCTGCGCACCGCCTACGCCGCCGCGCCAGTCCACACCCGGGGAGACCACGCATGAGCAAGCCCCTGCCCGTCCTGCTGCTCGCGCTGGCGTGCGCGCTCGCCGCGCCGGTCCACGCCGCCGAGCACACCGTGGTGCATGCCGGCCATCTGCTCGACGTCGACAGCGGCCGGATGCTGGCCGACCAGGCGGTGTCGATCGAAGCCGGCAAGGTGGTCGCGGTGCAGCCGTGGTCCGCCGACGCGGCCAAGGGCGCGCGCGTGCTCGACTGGACCGCCTGGACCGTAGTGCCCGGCCTGATGGACATGCACACGCACATCTCCGAAGAGGCAGAGACCGCCGACATCGCCGCGCCGCTGAAGATCAGCCCGGCGCAGCAGGCCTTCATCGGCGCGATGAATGCGCGCAAGACCCTGCAGGCCGGCTTCACCACCGTGCGCGACGTGGGTGTGTACCGCGGCTTCGCCGACATCGCCCTGCGTGACGCGATCAACGCGGGCGAGATTCCCGGCCCGCGCATGTTCGTCGCCGGTGCCTACATCACCGCGCCCGGTGGCGGCGGCGAGATCACCGGTCTGCCCGCCGGCACCGTGGTGCCGCCGGAATTCCGCCGGGGCGTGTCGCGGGGCGTGGACCAAGTACGCAAGCACGTGGACCTGATCCTCGACCACGGTGCCGACCTGATCAAGGTGATCGCCACCGGCGCCGTGCTGGCCAACGGCACCGAACCGGGCAAGCCCGAGTACACCGAGGCGGAGATCCGCGCCGCCGTGGTCGAGGCGGCCAGGCGCGGCAAGTTCGTCGCCGCCCACGCGCACGGCGCCGAGGGCATCAAGCGGGCGATCCGCGCCGGCGTGCGCTCAATCGAGCACGGCTCGCTGATCGACGACGAGGGCATCGCGCTGCTCAAGCAGCACGGCACCTGGCTGGTGGCCGACATCTACGACGGCGACTACATCGAGGAAGTCGGCACACGCGACCACTGGTCGCCGGAGATCCTGCGCAAGAACGAGGACACCACGCTGGCCCAGCGCGAGGGCTTCCGCAAGGCGGTGAAGGCCGGTGTGCACCTCGCCTTCGGCACCGACGCCGGCGTCTACCCGCACGGCCAGAACGCCCGCCAGTTCGCCTACATGGTGCGCTGGGGCATGACTCCGCTGCAGGCGATCCGCTCGGCCACCATCGACGCCGCCCGCCTGCTCGGCAAGGAAAAGGAACTCGGCTCGATCGCCCCCGGCAAGGCCGCCGACCTGGTCGCCGTGGGCTGCGATCCGCTGCACGACGTCGACTGCCTGCGGCAGATCCGCGGCGTGATCAAGGCCGGGCAGCCGGTTGCGCTGGAGTGATGGGCGTGTCGCGGATTTTTCATGGCACGACTCAGCTGCTTCGGCCTGCTTCTGCGGGAAAGGCACAAGCCTCCTCTCCGTCATCCCGGCGAAAGCCGGGATCCAGCGTCTTTGCAGTTCAAAAGCCTGAAGTCCCTGGATCCCGGCTTTCGCCGGGATGACGCTGAGGAATCACACGCATCACATGAACACCCAACCCTCGCACCGCCACGGGCGCACCCCATGACCCACAGCAACAAGATCGGCTTCTGGACCTGCACCGCGCTGGTGGTGGGCAACGTGATCGGCATGGGCATCTTCCTGCTGCCCGCCTCGCTCGCGCCGTACGGCTTCAACGCGCTGATCGGCTGGACCGTCACCCTGCTCGGCTGCCTCGCGCTGGCGCGGGTGTTCTCCTACCTGGCGCACGCCCTGCCCGACGCCGACGGCCCCTACGGCTACATCCGCCGCACGCTCGGCGACCTGCCCGCCTACATGGCGCTGTGGGCGTACTGGGTGTCGCTGTGGCTGACCAACGCGGCGCTGGCCACCGGCGCGGTGGGCTACATCACGGTGGTGTTTCCGGCGCTGCAGGTGATCCACCCCGCGGTGTTCGCGCTGGGCCTGCTGTGGCTGTTCGTGGCGATCAACCTGCTCGGCGTGCGCGCCGGCGGCAGCGTGCAGATCGTCACCACCGCGCTCAAGCTGCTGCCGATGATCGCCATCGCCGTGCTCGGCGCCTGGGTGCTGCTGCATTCGCCGGCCAGTTACAGCGCGCACCTGCCGACCACGCCGATCAGCCTGAAGGACACCATGGCCGCCGGCACCATCGCGCTGTTCGCCATGCTCGGCATCGAGTCGGCCAGCGTGCCGGCGGCGCGGGTGAACGACCCCGGCCGCACCATCCCGCGCGCCACCATGGTGGGCACCGTGCTCACCGCTGTGATCTACATCATCGTCTCCACCGTGCCGCTGCTGCTGATCCCGCAGCATGAGCTGGGCAACGCCAGCGCGCCGTTCGCGCTGCTGATGGACCGCTTCGGCGGCGCCGGCTTCGGCCGCTGGCTGTCGCTGTTCGTGGTGGTCAGCGGACTGGGCGCGCTCAACGGCTGGACGCTGCTGGTGGGCGAACTCACCCGCACCATGGCCGCCAACGGCGTGCTGCCCAAGGTGTTCGTGCGCGACAACCGCCGCGGCGCGCCCGCGGTGGCGCTGGTGGTCACCGGCGCGCTGGCCTCGGTGATGGTGTGGATGAGCTACAGCAAGTCGCTGGTGTCGGCCTTCACCTTCATCACCCGCGTGGTCACCGCCGCCAACCTGCCGCTGTACCTGTGCTGCTCACTGGCGCTGATCGTGCTGTGGCGCCGCGGCACGGTGCGCGGCGCGGTGCTGCCGGCCGCCGTGCTCGGCGTGCTGTTCGTGGTGTTCGCCTTCATCGGCATCGGCCACGAACCGCTGGTGCTCGGCCTGGGCCTGATCGCCGCCGGCCTGCCGCTGTACGCCTTCATGCGGCTGCGCCGCAAGCCGCAGGTGGCCAACGCAACCACCCCGTAAATCCCACTGCCGTCATCCCGGCGAACGCCGGGATCCAGTGACTTTTGACCTTGCTGAAATGCGAAGACTCTGGATCCCAGCCTTCGCCGGGATGACGACAAATTAGAGGCCCCCATGCGCGATCCCCGCTACGACATCCTGTTCACCCCGGTGCAGATCGGCCCGGTCACCGCGAAGAACCGCTTCTTCCAGGTGCCGCACTGCAACGGCATGGGCCACGCCATGCCGCTGGCCCACGCGGCCATGCGCGAGGTAAAGGCCGAGGGCGGCTGGGCAGTGGTGTCCACCGAGGAATGCGAGATCCACCCCAGCAGCGACCTCACGCCCTACGTCGAGGCGCGGCTGTGGGACGACCGCGACATCCCCGCCCTCGCGCTGATGTGCGACAAGGTGCACGCGCACGGCGCACTGGCCGCGGTGGAGCTGTCGCACAACGGCCCCACTGCGTCGAACCTGTATTCGCGCGAGGTGCTGATCGGCCCCTCCCACCAGCCGAGCAAGTACGGCTACCCCTCGCAGGCACGCGCGATGTCGCTGAAGGATATCGCCGAGTACCGCCGCTGGCACCGCGAGGCCGCCGTGCGCGCCATGCGCGCCGGCATGGACATCGTCTACGTCTACGCTGCGCACGATCTCTCGCTGCCGATGCACTTCCTGCAGCGCCGCCGCAACCAGCGCACCGACGCCTACGGCGGCTCGCTGGAGAACCGCGTGCGCCTGCTGCGCGAAGTGCTGCAGGACACCAAAGAGGCGATCGGCCACCGCTGCGGCGTGGCGCTTCGCTTCGCCACCGAGGAACTGCTCGGCGGCGGCGGCGTGGAATTGAACGAAGCCAAGGACATCGTGGCGATGCTCGCCGAGCTGCCCGACCTGTGGGACGTGAACGTGGCCGCCTGGTACAACGATTCGGTGCCCTCGCGCTTCGCCGCCGAGGGTGCGCAGGAGCCGTTCGTCGCCTTCGTCAAACAGGTCACCAGCAAGCCGGTGGTCGGCGTGGGCCGCTTCACCTCGCCGGACACCATGGTGTCGCAGATCAAGCGCGGCGTGCTCGACCTGATCGGCGCCGCGCGCCCGTCCATCGCCGACCCGTTCCTGCCGAAGAAAGTGGAACAGGGCCGCATCGACGACATCCGCGAATGCATCGGCTGCAACATCTGCGTCTCCGGCGACATGACCATCTCGCCGATCCGCTGCACGCAGAACCCCACCATGGGCGAGGAATGGCGCAAGGACTGGCACCCCGAGCGCATCGCCCCGGTCAGCAAGCCCGCCCGCGTACTGGTGGTCGGCGGCGGCCCCGCCGGGCTGGAAGCGGCCCGTGCGCTGGGTCAGCGCGGCTACGAGGTGAGCCTGGCCGAAGCGCGCAAGGAACTCGGCGGCCGCGTCACCCGCGAAGCGCGCCTGCCCGGCCTGGCCGAATGGGCGCGCGTGCGCGACTGGCGCCTCGGCCAGATCAACAAGCTCACCAATGTGTCGGTCTACCTCGACTCCGCGCTCACTGCGCAGGACGTGCTCGACTTCGGCGCCGAACACGTGGTGCTCGCCACCGGCTGCCACTGGCGCCGCGACGGCTACGGCCGCAGCCACGGCGCCGCGATCCCCGGCTTCGTGGACAACCCGACCGTCTACACGTTGGACGACCTGATGGACGGCCGCCTCCCCGCCGGCCGCATCGCCGTGCTCGACGACGACGGCTTCTACTACGCCAGCATCGCCGCCGAACAACTGCACGCCCACGGCTGCGAGGTGGTCTACGTGACCCCGGAAGACACCCTCGCCCCGTGGAGCCAGAACACCCTGGACTACCGCCACATCCGCAAGCGCCTGGCCAAGCTCGGCGTGGAGGTGATCGTCTCCCACACCGTCGCCAGCTACGACGGCGACACACTCACCCTCGACCACGCCTGGGAAGATCGCCAGCAACCGCTCGCCGTCGACGCCGTGCTCACCGTCACCGCCCGCCTGCCCGACGACGCGCTGTACCAGCAGCTATTGGAACGCGAGGCTGACTGGGCCGACGCCGGCATCCAGAGCGTGCGCAACATTGGCGACTCCGACGCGCCGGGGCTGATTGCCCATGCGGTGTATGCGGGGCATCGGTATGCGCGGGAGTTAGGCGAGCCGGTGACGGGCGAGGTGGCGTTCAAGCGGCATTTTCATGGGGGGGGTTCGGAATAGCTGCTCCGCCACGCGCCTGTTACTCCCCCACCCGCGCGGACGTAATGAGTACCCATTTATATCCTCCGTATAACACCTGCCGGCGCAAGTCGGGTTGACGCCCCGAATACCTCGCAAGCGCCTGATGGGAAGAGGAAATTCGCCGCTTGTCCGCCGCATCGAGGGCCATGCATACTCGGTGCAACACCCCGGGGATGGGGGCTACTAGGCGTTAGCTTCTAAGGCGAACATGTCGCAACCAGAATCGCACCAGATGAGGAACAACATTATTGCCACGGTTGTCGGTGGCTTGATTCTAGCTGCCCTGCTTGCTGCTCTCAGCCACGTTTGGGCGCCCGCAAGACTGGCTCTGATTTGGCTCTGGGGTTTAGTCGTAACTGTTTGGGGCGCGCTCGTTGCGAGCTATCAGGTCCCCGGGTGGCTTCTTCTTGTGCTCGGATTTTTCGCGGCGGTCTTTTTTGTTCGAGTGGCCTCGGCGTATTTGCGTAGCAAATCCTCCATATCACCCCACCGGTCATACACGTCAGACAATATGTTTGGCGCGCGTTGGCACTGGTCCTGGAGCGATGATCGGATCGTTCAGCTATGGGCCTCGTGCCCCAGTTGTCAAGGCGAGTTGGTCTACCTCAATAGCCGGGACAATTATTTACTTTCGGTGCCGCATGCAAAATTCCTTTGTGAGCATTGTCAGCAAGTGCTCGTAGACATCCCTGGTGGCGAGTATCAATACGCTATAGCCGCCGTTGAGAGAGAGATACGTCGGAGGATCCGAGTTGCAAACTTTCATGCGGCTGAGGCGGCAAGCTAACCAGTCACCCAAGCGGACGGCTCCGCCGCCGATTAATTCCAACATTATACATTACCGATATGAGTTACGACTTATACTTCAAACCTCGAAATGGCTCGTTCACGGAAGAACACTTCCATGCCTACTTCCGTGACAGACCGAACTACAAATGCGAGGGACTCCAGGCGTGGTACGAGAATGAAGACACTGGCGTCTACTTTGTATTTGAGCTTCAGGCAGAGCAGCAGACCACGGAAGATGACGATGAGTGCAAAGATTTCCCGGTCGCACTGAACATCAACTACTTCCGACCGAGCTACTTCATTTTTGAAGCAGAGCCCGAAGTAACTGCGTTCGTCAAGCACTTCGACCTCCTCGTCTCCGATCCCCAAATGGAAGGCATGGGCGACGGCGCGTATAAAGCAGAAAAGCTCTTATCCGGATGGACCCATGGAAACGAATTCGGATACGCGTCTATTTTGAGAGATGAAAAAAACAGAAATGGCATTTCCCACCTCCCAACCGCGCAGCTCCACGACGCGTGGCGGTGGAACTTTTCTCGCGCCCAAGTTCAGGCTCGTGTAGGAGATTCAAAATTTGTTCCCCGCATCATGTTTTTTAATCTAGGCGGGTCAACCATAACATCAGCGGTTTGGCCCGATGGCATTCCTATCGTCGTCACACGCGTTAACTATCTTTGCATCCCTCGTAAAGAACTAGCGCCTACAAAGTTTTTTCGCAAAAAGGAAGACATTACATTCGTCTCGTGGGGCGAAGCATTTGCAATCCTAATTAAACACGGTACACAGAACCGGGATGGCTCAATCAGCTTGAACTACATGTCACCGCCTTCTGATGTAGTGAAATTCGTTCAGTCATTGCCTACAGAGAGCAGAAGCAGCTCTGGGGTGCCGGCAGACTGCGTGCTGGATCGTGAGATTTATGAGCGCAGCGTTGTCTGACCGAATAAATGAATATCAGGATGTCGGGGCCAGGTTCACTTAAACCTCCAAAGAAAGTGAACCCAGCCCGTTCTTGATTATTGGGAACGTCACCAAACCACAAGGAGACAACCGCACGTGACCGCATCGACCCGTCGTCCACAAGTGTGCATTCTGGGGAGCGCCGAGCCGGGATCGGCCGCGTATGAGCGGGCCGGCGAGGCCGGGGCACTGCTGGCGAAGCTGGGCGTCACGGTTGTCAGCGGCTGCGGAAGTCCCGCCACACGATTTGCAGCCGAACGAGCCATCGGCGCGGGCGGGCTGGTGGTCAGCATCGTGCCGCCGGATCAGATGCCTCCCGCCGACTGGCCGGCCACGGTGGTCATCCCGTGCGGCATGGGCGATGCGCGAAACCTGCTGATGGCGCTCGCCGGCGATGCCTGCATCGTGATCGGCGGACGCGCCGGCACGATCTCCGAAGGCTGCCTGGCCTGGTTGCACAAGCGCCCACTGCTCCCACTTGTGGGCTGCGGCGGCTGGTCCAACGAGCTGCCATCGAATCCTCCCGATGAGAGAGAGAACTCGCCGATCCTGCCGTGGGACTCGGTTGCAGCACTTGAGGACCAGCTTCGCAACCTCGGCTTGGTTCGTTAGACCGATACCGGGGTCAGGTTCACTTAATCCTTTCGCAGCTTCCACCGATATGTTCAAGCACTCCGCGGCCCTTTCAATCTCCATCGTCTTGATCATCGTCTCGGTCTGGGCGGTCGTCATCACCGGGCAGAAGCGCTATTTCCCGACTGGTGCGCTCGACCCTAACTCGCCTGGCTCGGACGATTTCGCCAACCGCTGGTACTCCGAACAGCTCGAAGCCATGTCGGAGCCGGTGCTCAGGCCAGTTGCCAGCTCCCGTGCCTATCGCTTCACCTGGCTGCGTACGTTCAATCATCCGGTCGCCATCCGGATCGTCATCGCCAAGGGACGCTGCGTGCTCCACGCCACGGAACTCGATGGTGCCGGAGGATACGCACCCGGAAAGATCTACCGCAGGAAGTTGGAAGCCATCGCCCCCGAAGGCTGCACCAAGGTCGAGGGACTGATCAAGGAGAGCGGCTTCTGGAGTCTTCCGCCACGCGGGAACATCAAGGGCGCCGATGGCTCGGAGTGGATCGTCGAGGGCGCTGCAAGCCACTACCACGTTGTTTCCCGTTGGACTCCCGGGTCGGGACCGATCCGCGCCATCGGCGAACAGTTTCTCGACCTGGCCGGCTGGCGTTACCCAGCCCGTGAGATGTATTGAGGCCATAACGCCATTTCGAGCCCCTCACAGCGACGCCCGTCCACGTCTTTCCCCAATGTTTTGATCGGTCATCCACCAACAGATACGGAGCAGGTCATGTCCCTCATCACCGCCCTGCGGGAAGCCCCCGCCCACCGCTCCACCGCCTCGAAGTACACCTCCCTCAACGGCCTGCTCTACCTGGCCAGCGGCGGTCTGCTGATCGCATGGCCGAGTGTGGTGCAGACGCTGTTGCTAGATGCGCCCTTCCAGGGACACGAGGCGGCGCTGGTGCGCGTGCTGGGCATGGCGCTGGCGGTGATCGGCTGGCTGTACTTCTTTGGCGGTCGCTCCGGTGGCCGGCAGGTGGTGGCCGCCTCGGTGCTGGACCGGCTGATCCTGGTGCCGCTGGTGCTGGTGCCCACCGCACTGGCCGGCGTGTTTCCGCACACGATGATCGCGTTCGCGATCCTCGACCCCATGCTGGCGCTGGGTGCGTGGTGGCTGCTGGCGCGCGACGCGCCATCCAAGCCGTAGTCGCAAACCCCCTCCCGGACTGATCTGAAAAGCGCGGTGCCGGCCGCGATCGGCATGCCGTGAAGGATCGCTGCACACCGCAAGTTATTGCTCGTTGCGAGCGCCTCGACCGCCTACGCATACTCCCGCGCCCAGAGCCAGGTGTGTGATCACGGAGGAGCAGCGATGCGATTGTCGGAGCGCCAGCGATGGCAGAGGACGCGGCAAAAGGGAATGCCCAGATATGTCCTCGTGAACGGCATCCTTATCTGGGGCGCGCCCATGTTTCTGCTGATGACGTTCGTCTTCAAATATTCAGATCTGCCTATCTGGCAGTCGGCAGCGCTCTGGATTTTGACCGGGATCGCCTACGGCATCACCACGTGGGTAACGCAGGAGCGGCGTTATCGCAAGGCCGCGACGGAACACCGGGGCTAGCCGACACACGATCAGCGCGCTTTCCAGAGCTGTCGCATCGCCCCCCCCTGCTTGGACCTCGCACGATCTCTACGGATGAGTGGAAGCACGCCGCCAGACCGCGCACGCGAGGCACTCAAGCGGCGGTGTGGAAGCATGAAGACGCCGTATGCAACCGCCCCCTCCCCACCCGCAGCGCGTTTTGCCCCGACCGCGACCCGAAAACCCTCGCTCGCGCGCCACCGAGCTTTGCGCGCAAAGCTTTTTCGGCCGAGCGCAGCGCAATGAACCTTGCGCGCAAGGCTCCCGAGCTTCGCGCACGAGACTTTTTGGCTTGCCCGCGACCGAAATTGCCTTGCGCACGAGCTGAAAAGCCTTGCGTGCAAGGCCCGGCCACGTGGCGCGCAAGGCTTTTGGCGTTGCGCGCAAGACAAAAAGCCTTGCGGCCGGGGTTCAGAGGCTTGCATGCAAGGCAAATTGCTTTGCGCGCAAACCCATGACCGTGGCCGGCGCTGCCCCGCGCTTGCCGATCAGCACGTTCCCGGGGCGCGCGCTGGCTTCCGCCGGGTAAGATGATTCCTACAAGCTGTGACATCGGGGGGATGTGCATGGGAAGCGTGACCAGCGACGGGTGGCTGCCGGCTGCAGTTGCGTGTCGAACATGGCGGATCGTCGCGCCCGCAGGCAGGACCGTGGCGGTTCTGCCCCGCGCTTTGGCCAACCGGCTGCCCAACACGTGGCGGTAACCCTCGAATGATGCGCGCGTCTCGCGGCGGGCCACGGCTTTCGTGGCGGCAACGCTTGGCCGTGTGCGGCCTGGCCGTGGCGGCGCTTTTCCACGGCGGATCGGCCGGGGCGACGGCGCCCGCAGGCAGCGATACCGCGTCCGTGCTGACGCAGGCGTATGCCATCAAGACCTCCGACCACGCCCGCTTCCTGAAGCTGCTGCAGCAACTGCATCAGCCGGGCACGGTGCTGTCGCCGGACGAGCAGTGGCGCCTGCGCTATCTGGACGGATGGGAAGGCTCGTTCATCGGCGACTACGCCAAGGCCGAACCGCTGCTGCGCGATGTGGCCGACCACGCCACCGATACCGACCTCAAGGCCCTCGCCGCCGGCACGCTGCTCAACATCCTGGCGATCAGCCATCACTACGAGGAGGCGTTCGAGCGGGCCGACCGGCTCGCCGCGGCCGTCCCGCACATTCGCGATCGCAAGGTGGCCTACGTGGCGCTGTCGCAGCTGTCGCAACTGATGGCCTCGGCCCAGCAGGTGAAGCCGGCGGCTACCTATGCGAGGCAGATGATGCGTTTCGCGGAGCCCGGTCAGTCGATGTGCCGGCCGTACGTCTATCTGTTCGGCGCTCTGGTGGCCGACGACCACCTGCCGCCCACCGACCCCATCTTCCGCCAGGCGATCGACACCTGCACCGCCGCCGGCGAGCCCATGTTCGCCGACACCGTGGAGCTGGACCTGGCACGGCGGCTGGCCGAAACCGGCAAGCCCCAGGCCGCGCTCGCCCTGCTCAAGCGCATTGCGCCGACGGTGGACGCGCAGGGTTTCCAGGTGCACGCGTATGTGTTGCGCAGCGACCTCGGCTACGCGTACTGGGTGAGTGGCGACGCCGTGCGCGCCAAGCGGTGGGCGCTGGCGGCGCTGGCCATGGACCCCAAGGGCAATTTCGACGGGCTGTCGGAGTACGTCTACCGGGTGCTGTACGAGGTGGCGAACAAGGCCGGCGACTATCGCGCCGCACTGGACTATTACCGTCACTACCGCGACGTGCAGGCCCGCTCGGTCAGCGATACGCAGGCCATTGCGCTGGCTTACCACACGGTGCAGCAGCAGTTGTCCCTCCATAAGCTGCAACTGGCCGAGTTGAGCAAGCACAACAGCGTGCTGGAGTTGCAGCAGGCGCTGGACCGCAAGCAGATCCAGACGACCCGGCTGCAGCTGTTGCTGTTGCTCACCGTGCTGCTTTCTGGTGCCTTGTGGCTGGTACGCATCAAGCGCTCGCAACTACGCTTCCAGAAGCTGGCGCGTCGCGACGGCCTGACGGGAATCCTCAACCACCAGCACTTTCTCGCCGAGACCGAGAGCGCCCTGCGCCATGCGCAGAACGCCTCGCGCAGCGTGTGCCTGGCGTTGATCGACCTGGATCACTTCAAGCAGGTCAACGACACCTACGGCCACGCGACCGGCGACGCAGTGCTCAAGGAAACCGTCACGCTGTGCCAGGCGCATCTGCGCCCCATCGACGTGTTCGGACGCCTGGGCGGCGAGGAGTTCGGCCTGGTGCTGCCGGACTGCACGCTCGAACAGGGCCTCGACATCGTCCATCGCATCCGCCTGGCGCTCGCCAACACGCCCATCGACAGCAACCACCCGGATCTGGGCATCTCCGCCAGCTTCGGCCTCGCCTCCACCGGCACCTGCGGCTATCAGCTGCCCGAGCTGATGGCCACCGCCGATGCGGCGCTCTACCGCGCCAAGCGCGGCGGACGTAATCGGGTGGAGACTGACGCGGAGGTCGCGTGAGGGATGGAGGTCGTTGAATGGAGATGACCTTGCCTGCTTCGTGCGACCAGGTCGTTCAGACGCGGATGGCATCTCGCAAGAGGCGACTGCGCTCGAGACTCGGTGCCCTCAGGACGGGAGACAACGGGGGGCAAGGATGGCCCTGCAACGCGCCTGGTCCGCACCCGTTGCAGCCTTGCCTCCTCCAGGACCTGACTGCCGCTACGTCTCTGCCATGACGTCCTGCAGCCAGGCTCTCAAGGCGGCGACATCGCGGCGCGCCTGCAGCTCCGGGGCGCAGGCGAAGTGATAGGTTTCGCCGCGGAGAACCGGCGCGAACGGCGCAACGAGCAGGCCAGCGGCCAATGCATCCGCGACGAGGACCAGGCTGGCGATCACGACGCCATGACCGGCCATGGCCGCCTGTACCGCCAGCGTGCTGTCGGGAAATCGCACGCCAGCCTGTGTATCCACGTCGAGCAGGCCCGCCTCGGCGCACCAGCGCGGCCAATCCGGCGAAGGCGCAGGTACCTGGCGACCGTCGATGTGAATCAACGTGGCCTGTCGCAGATCTTCCGGCACCGACAGTCCCAGCCCGGGACTGCAGACCGGGCCAAATACGTCATCCCGGAGCGGGACGCTGGCGACTCCGGCGAACGGTCCCTTGCCATAGCGTATGGCTGCGTCCACGCCGCCCGGTCGCAACTCGACGATCGCATCCGACGCGTGCAGGCGCAGATCGACATCGGGAAGTAGCCGGCGCAATTCGCCCAGCCGCGGAACCATCCAGTGACCCAGGAACGCGGTGGTGGAGGTCAGCGTCAGGATCGTCGCGTCCTGGCGCTGGCGCAGCAGCGCCACTGCCCTCGCGATTTCTCCAAGGCCGGACGCGGTTGCCTGGTAGAGCACGCTGCCCTCCGCTGTCAGCCTGACGGCGCGCGGCGTGCGCTCCAGCACCCGCAGGCCCAACTGCGCCTCGAGCTGTCGAATCTGGTGGCTGATCGCGGTGGGCGTGACGAACAGCTCTTCGGCCGCCGCCTTGAAGCTGGATCGCCGGGCCACCGCTTCAAAGGCGCGAAGGGCGGTCAGCGGCGGAAGGCTGCGATTGCTCATGATGAAATTATTTCATCCAAATGCTGAAGACTATGAATTTGAAAGGAACATTCAAGCGACTTAGCTTGTTGGAAGGCTTCCAATGATGATTGGAATTCACTTTCAAACGAGGTGGTCATGATGGAATTCAAAGCCGGCTTGATCGATGTCTTCGCCGAGACCCCGTTCGGCGGAAATCCCCTGGCGGTGGTCGAGGATGCCGACGGACTGTCGGACGCGCAGATGCGACGCATCGCTGGCGAGTTCAACCAGGCCGAAACCACGTTCCTGATGAAAAGCGACCGCGCCGACCGCAAGCTGCGCTCGTTTACCGCCAGCGGCGCCGAAGTGTTCGGCGCCGGCCACAATGCGCTCGGAGCGTGGCTATGGATGGGCGAGCAAGGGCAGCTGGGTTCGCTCGACAGTCCGCGGACGTTCAAGCAGGAAATCGGCGAAGACGTCCTGCCTATCACGCTGGTGAAAGTCGCCGGTCGTGTGCATGGCCGCATGCGGCAGGCCGCGTTGCGGCTGTCGCCACCGCTGACCGCCACGGACTCGCTGGCGGATGCATTGGGGCTCGAGCCGGACGACATCGCGCCGTTGCCGGCGACGCGCGTTGCCGATACCGGGGCCGGGCATCTGATGGTTCGCTTGCGCGATGCCGTGGCCGTCGATCGCGCAGCGCCATCTGCCACGGCACTGCTGGCATTCCTCGAGCGCGCCGGGGCCGAAGGTTGCTACATCTATGCCTTCGACCCGGCGTCGCCCGACACGGCCTATGCGCGCTTCTTCAACCCGACGGTGGGGCTGTGGGAAGACGCCGCGACCGGCACGGCCGCTGGCCCCTTGTGTGCCTACCTGGGCGCCGAAGGGCTATTGAATTCCGATGGAACGCTGGTCGTGGAGCAGGGGGTGAAGATGGGGCGACGCAGTCTGCTGCAGCTTCGCCTGACGCCCGACCCGGAATTGTCGGGAGCCGGCATCGCGGTATTGCGCGGAATGCTCGTGCTGTAACCCGGGGGCAAGTCGCGCAGACCACCTTGGCGCCGCTCGCGCATGCGCGCGACGTGCCGGAAACACATGCGCATCGAACTCAAGGGATAGCCGATCTGGTGGATGTTCGATCGCCGCGGCAGCCAGAAGCCTGCCGCGGCGCAACCCTATGCGTACATCACAGCACCTTCATCCCTGCTGGCTGACCAAATCCGGGCAGGTCTGCGCATCCTCCCCACGTGCCCGCCTCCTCGTGGCCCGCGGACAAGTCGAGCGGGTAACACCTGCGCTCAACCGATCATCCCCTCCGCCACTGCTCGGCATTATCGCAGTGTCACCCTTTGCGGCAGTGCGTAATGGGCCGCCCGCTCCGCGCCGCTATCATGGCGGTTTTCCTTTGCACGGCAGGCTTGTCCATGAGCGTGATCGCCTCGCAGATCGACCCCCGGTCGCCCGAGTTTCAGGCCAACGCGGCGCAGCTGCGCGTGGCGGTGGACGACCTGCACCGGGAACTGGAGAAGGCGGCCGAGGGCGGCGGCGAAAAGGCGCGCGACAAGCACACCGCACGCGGCAAGCTGCTGCCGCGCGAGCGCATCCGCGCCCTGCTCGATCCGGGCTCGCCGTTCCTGGAGCTTTCCGCACTGGCCGCGCACGGCATGTACGACGACGCCGCGCCCGCCGCGGGCCTGATCACCGGCATCGGCCGCGTCAACGGCATCGAGGTGGTGGTGGTGGCCAACGATGCCACCGTGAAGGGTGGCACCTACTTCCCGATGACCGTGAAGAAGCACCTGCGCGCGCAGGAAGTGGCGCTGGAAAACCGCCTGCCCTGCGTGTACCTGGTCGACTCCGGCGGCGCCTTCCTGCCGCTGCAGGACGAGGTGTTTCCGGACAAGGAGCACTTCGGGCGGATCTTCTACAACCAGGCGCGGATGTCCTCGCTCAACATCCCGCAGATCGCGGTGGTGATGGGCAGCTGCACCGCCGGCGGCGCGTACGTGCCGGCGATGAGCGACGAGACGATCATCGTGCGCGAGCAGGGCACGATCTTCCTGGGTGGCCCGCCGCTGGTGAAGGCCGCCACCGGCGAGGTGGTGGACGCCGAGACGCTGGGCGGTGCGGACGTCCATACGTCCATCTCCGGCGTGGCCGACCACTACGCGGAGAACGACGCGCATGCGCTGGCGATTGCCCGTGACATCGTCGGCCATCTCAATCGCACCAAGGCCATGCCGCTCGCTCTGCGCACGCCGATCGAGCCGAAGTACCCTGCCGAGGAGCTGTACGGCGTGATCCCGCAGGACACCCGCCGGCCGTTCGACATCCGTGAGGTGATCGCGCGCATCGTCGACGGCTCGGAGTTCCACGAGTTCAAGGCGCGCTACGGCAAGACGCTGGTGTGCGGCTTTGCGCACATCCACGGTTACCCGGTCGGCATCGTCGCCAACAACGGCATCCTGTTCGCCGAGAGCGCGCTCAAGGGCGCGCACTTCATCGAGCTGTGCAACCAGCGCAACGTGCCGCTGGTGTTCCTGCAGAACATCACCGGCTTCATGGTCGGCAAGAAGTACGAGCAGGCCGGCATCGCCAAGGACGGCGCCAAGATGGTCACCGCCGTGGCCTGCTCGCACGTGCCCAAGTTCACCGTGGTGATCGGCGGCAGCTTCGGCGCCGGCAACTACGCGATGTGCGGCCGCGCCTACGGCGCGCGCTTCCTGTGGATGTGGCCGAACGCGCGGATCAGCGTGATGGGCGGCGAGCAGGCGGCCAGCGTGCTGGCCACGGTGAAGCGCGACGGCATCGAGGCGGCGGGCAAGGCGTGGAGCGCGGAAGAGGAGGAGGCCTTCAAGGCGCCGATCCGCGATCAATACGAGCGCCAAGGCCATCCCTACTACGCCAGTGCGC
The DNA here is from genome assembly GCF_044904665.1 of Dyella ginsengisoli. Taxonomy (NCBI): domain Bacteria; kingdom Pseudomonadati; phylum Pseudomonadota; class Gammaproteobacteria; order Lysobacterales; family Rhodanobacteraceae; genus Dyella; species Dyella ginsengisoli. The sequence continues at coordinate 21,588 of NZ_JADIKM010000003.1, read as the reverse complement.
GGCTGTGGGACGACGGCATCATCGACCCGGCCGACACCCGCCGCGTGCTGGGGCTGGCGATCTCCGCCTCGCTCAACGCGCCGATCGAGCCGCAGCGCTTTGGCGTGTTCCGCATGTGATCGCGCGCGTCCCGGCCGGGCGGGACGCACGCATCGCGATCAGAAGAACTCGTACTCGAGCTGCGCCAGCACGGTGCGCCGGGGCGCGGCGGCATTGATGCCCAGCACCATGCCGAAGCGGTACTCCAGATTGCCGCGCGTGCCGGGCACGTGCCATTCGCCGGTGACCACCGGGCCGGCCTGGTAGGCGTGGTCGTCGGGCCGGCCGTAGGCTTCGATACCGGGGCGGAACGCCTTGCTGACGGCGTAGGTGCCGGCGTAGCTGTAGCGGAATTCGGTTTTCGACGACGCGCCCGCACCCACCTCGCGCTCCCAGATCAGGTTGACGCGGTGGTCGAAGCGGCCGACGGTCTTCTCGATCAGCGGCCCCACTTCGAGCTCGCCCGGGCCGCCGCCTTTCGGATGGCCGTAGGAGGCGAGCAGACCGACGTCGGCCCAGTAGCGCCCGGTTTCAGTGAACTGGAAGGTGTTCTCGAATTCGTAGCCGACCAGCTTGCCGCCCGCGCCCGGCGCCTTTTCGTACTCGGCCAGGTAAAGCTCCGGCTTCCACCAGCCGTTGAACGCGTGCGCCACCGACAGCTCGGCTGCGCGCTCGCCGCCGATGTCCGCGCGACCGTCGCTGTAGCCGTAGCCGCGCAGTTCGATCTCGGTCTGGGTGGCCATCACGCGGGGCGAGTAGACGATGAAATCATCGGCGCGCGCGAGGCTCGCCGTGCCGGTGAGCAGCAGGACGAGCATCGGTGCCGCCCATCGCCATGCGGCCGGCCGGTGACCGGGAGACGGGAGGCGGCGTGTCAGGTGGGCAGACATGCGGGGGTTTCCTCGACAGCGAAAGACGGAGATAAAGTGTGGAATCGGGACGGCGTGGAGGCATGCGCCCCCCGCGCGCGGTCGAGCCGCGCGGTGCGGGTGAGCAACGAATCGAATCAGTGCTGCGGTTGCGGCGTGCCGGCTGAAGCCACCGGTGCACCGCGTGGCTTGGCCGGCGCCGGCGCTGCGCCCAACCAGCGCATGCCGGCGAACAGGGCGATCGCCGTAACCGCGTAGAACACCAGCTGGATGCCGGCGGGCGAGGCGTCGTAGCCCACCAGCACGCCCAGCGTCTTGCCGGCGAGCGAGCCGTTGGAAATCAGCGCCGAGGTGTCCCACAGCTGCTCGCCCCAGGCCGGCAACCAGTTGGCCTGCACCAGAAAGCGCGCCGCGGTGGAGGCCAGCCCCGCCGCGAGCAGCACCAGCATCACGTTGGTGGCGCGGAAGAAGTGCTTCATCGGAATGCGCAGCAGGCCGACGTACAGCCCGTAACCCAGCAGCACGCCGCTGGCCACGCCCAGCGCGATGCCGCCGGCAAGGCCGGCGACGCCGATGCCGCCCATCGCCATCGAGTAGACGAACAGCACCACCTCGGAGCCTTCGCGCAGCACCGCCAGCCCCACCACCGCCAGCAGCAGGGTGAGCGAACTGGAACCGGCCTTCACCGCCTGCCCCACCGCGCCCATGTGCTGGGCCAGCTCGCGCGAGTGGCGCGCCATCCACACCACGTGCCAGCCGATCATCACCACCGCCGCCAGCAGCACCACGGCGTTCATCAGCTCCTGGCCGACCCCGCGCGCCAGTTGCGCGATGGCCCCGGCGCCCAGCGCCACCAGCACCGCGCCGAGCAGGCCCAGACCGATGCCGCCGGCCACGTAGAGCCCGCGCCGATCGACGCCGCGCGTGGCGGCACAGACGATGGAGACGATCAGCGCCGCCTCCATCACCTCGCGAAAAACCAGCAGCGCTACGCCGGGCATGGCATCACTCCGCGATCAGCCGGCCCTGGGCCGTGTCCTGGTGGAAGTCGCCGAAGAAGCGGTAGCTGCCGGCCTTCAGCGGACCGACGTAGACGCTGGTCGAGCTGTTGGGCAGCACGATCTTCTCGCGGTTGAAGTCGGTGCTCTCGAACTCTTCCGGGCTGGCGTCGCGGTTCTCGATCACCAGCTTGAACTTGGCATCCGCCGGCACTTTCAGCTCGGCCGGCTGGTAGGTGTGGTTCTGCAGTACGAGCCTGAATTCCGGCAGGTCGCTCGCATGCGCTACGGACGCCAGCGCACCCAGGCAAAGCGCAGCGGCAAGGGCAAGGATTCGGGACATGAGAGGAGTTCGCCGCTTTCGTGAATTGCGCAAATGATAGTCGTTATCATTCAAGCGCGCAATGCGACGTGGACTCGAAGGGGCCGCGACGCGTTGACGCGGCCTGGCTGCCCGGCTTCGGACGCTTGAGCGAGCTGACGCCCCGCCCAGCCGTCAGATGGACAGGGTCAGTGCGAGCGCGACTTGAACTCCAGCGGCTGCTTTTCGGCCACCGGTGGTGCTGCCGATCCGCAGCCGCCGCAGGCGCTGCAACCATCGCCGCTGCCACAGGAGCCGGCCTTGGCCTCGGAGGGCTGCAACCAGTGCGCGAGACGATGGGCGAACGGCCCGCGCTGCGGCGACTCCAGCGCCGCGGAGAGCCGCGCGAGCAGCCGCTTGCTGGTCGCCGGTATCAGCTTGCGGAAGGCCACCCACGCGCTGTCCACCAGCACGCCGGCCAGCACCACCGTCTGCACGACGGCGAACGCGCTCACGAGAGCACACTCGCCAGCTGGTAGGTGATGAACGAGGCGAGGTAGGCCAGCCCGAACAGGTAACCGGCGGCGATCGCCACATTGCGCCACGAGTTGGTCTCGCGACGGATCACCGCCAGCGTCGACATGCACTGCGGCGCGAACACGTACCACGCCAGCAGGCTGAGCGCGGTGGCCAGCGACCACTGGTGGGCGATCAGCGGGCCGAGCTGGCTGGCGATGGAATCGTCACCGCCGGACATCGCGTACACCGTGCCCAGCGCCGACACCGCCACCTCGCGCGCGGCCAGGCCCGGCACCAGCGCGATGCAGATCTGCCAGTTGAAGCCGATCGGCGCGAACACGTAGTGCAACGCATGCCCCAACCGGCCGGCCAGGCTGTAGTCGATCGCCGGCCCGATCGCACCCGGCGGCGGCCCCGGAAAACTGGACAGGAACCACAGGATCACAGTGAGCGAGAGGATGATGCCGCCGACCCGCTTGAGGAAGATCTTGCTGCGCTCCCACAGCCCCAGCGCCACGTCGCGCACATTGGGCATGCGGTACGAGGGCAGCTCCATCAGCAAGGCGTGCTCGCTCTTGTCCCGGCGGAAGCGCTTGATCACGAACGCCACCGCCAGCGCGCTGGCCACGCCGGCGAAGTACAGCGTGAACAGCACCAGCCCCTGCAGGTTGAACACGCCCCACACCGTGCGCTGCGGAATGAAGGCGGCGATCAGCAGCGTGTACACCGGCAGGCGCGCCGAGCAGGTCATCAACGGTGCGACGAGGATGGTGGTGAGGCGGTCGCGCGGATCGGTGATGCTGCGCGTGGCCATGATGCCGGGGATGGCGCAGGCGAAGCTGGACAGCAACGGGATGAACGCGCGGCCGGTGAGCCCCGCCTTGAACATCAGCTTGTCCAGCAGGAAGGCCGCGCGCGGCAGATAGCCGGACTCCTCCAGCATCAGGATGAACAGGAACAGGATCAGGATCTGCGGCAGGAACACCAGCACGGCGCCGAGGCCGGCGAAGATGCCGTCATCCAGCAGGCTTTTCAGTGCGCTGTGCGCGGGCAGCGGCGCGGTGACCAGGTGGCCCAGCGCCGCCACGCCGGCCTCGAGGCCGTCCATCAGCGGCTGCGCCCAGGAGAACACCGCCTGGAAGATCAGGAACATCAGCACCGCCAGGATGGCCAGGCCGAACACCGGATGCAGCACCCAGCGGTCGATCGCATCGTCCACACGATCGGTCGCCGAGGGCATCACCACCGTGGCGGCCAGCAGCTCGCGCACCTGCGCATGCAGGTCGGCGCGGCTGGCCGGGTCATCCGCCTGCACCGGCGCGGCCGGCGGCACCTCGCCATCCACGCGCTCGATCAGCGCGCGGGCGCCCCCGCGACGCACGGCCACGGTCTCCACTACCGGCATGCCGAGCCGGCGCGAGAGTTCCGCCACGTCAATGGCGATGCCGCGGCGGCGCGCCGTGTCCATCATGTTCAGTGCCAGCACCACCGGGCGCCCCAGCCGCTTCACCTCGAGCACGAAGCGCAGATGCAGGCGCAGGTTGGTGGCATCGGCCACGCACACGATCAGGTCCGGCGCCGGTTCGCCCGGATACACCCCGGCACAGACGTCGCGGGTGATCTGCTCGTCGGGGCTGTTCGCGTCCAGGCTGTAGGTGCCGGGCAGATCGAGCAGGTGCAGCACGCGGCCGGACGGCGCGGTGAAGCGGCCCTCCTTGCGCTCCACCGTCACGCCGGCGTAGTTGGCCACCTTCTGCCGGCCGCCGGTGAGCTGGTTGAACAGCGCGGTCTTGCCGCAGTTGGGATTGCCGACCAAAGCGATACGCAAGGTGCTGGCGCTCACGCCGCCTCCTGCACGCGCACCGTAACGCGTGCCGCCTCGCTGCGCCGCAGGGCGAAGCGGGTGGAACCGACCTGGATCAGCAGCGGATCGGCCCCCAGCGGACCGCGCGCCACCAGCCGCACCGGCTCGCCCGCGACGAAACCGAGATCGCGCAGGCGCTGGGCGATCACGTCGTCGAGGTGGGCATCATCCACGCGGTCCACCACGGCAGGCGAACCCTTGGGCAGGTCGGACAGGCGCACAGGCTTTGGCCTAAATAGGAATGGTTCGCATTGTATATCGTTCCCCGCTGCGCAGTCTTCAAGCCCGTTTCCCGGTGTGCGGGCGTTTATCATCCCGGCTCTTTGCCAAGGGACTTCGCCATGACGAGCCGCCTCTCGATCACCGACCAGGACCGCGTGCGCCGCATCGCGCTGAACCGCCCCGAGGTGCACAACGCCTTCGACGACGCGCTGATCGCCGAGCTGACCGCAGCCATCGACGACGCGGGAAGCGACGAGAACGTGCGCGCCGTGGTGCTCACCGGCGAAGGCGAGAGCTTCTCCGCCGGCGCCGACCTCAACTGGATGCGCTCGATGGCGCAGGCCGGCGAGCAGGAAAACCGCGAGGATTCGCTGCGCCTCGCCCGGCTGATGCGGCGCCTGCAGTTCTGTCCCAAGCCGACCATCGCGCGGGTCAACGGTGCCGCGTTCGGCGGCGGCGTGGGGCTGATCGCCTGCTGCGACATCGCCATCGGCGTGGAAGGCGCCAAGTTCGGGCTCACCGAAGTGAAGCTCGGCCTAGTGCCGGCGGTGATTTCGCCTTACGTGATTGCCGCGATCGGTCTGCGCCAGGCGCGCCGGCTGTTCCTTACCGGCGAGTTCTTCGACGCCGCCGCGGCGGCGCGCATCGGCCTGCTGCACGAGGCCGTGCCGCGCGAGCAGCTGGATGAGGCGGTGCAGCGCGTACTTGGCTTTCTGGCCAAGGCCGGTCCGGTGGCACAGGCCGAGGCCAAGACGCTGGCGCTGGGCATGGCCGCGCTCGAAGAGGCCGGCGCGGAGACGATTGATGAGGAAAACGCGGCGCTGATCGCGCGGCTGCGCGTGTCGGCCGAGGGGCAGGAAGGGCTCGGCGCGTTCCTGGGCAAGCGGGCGGCAGCGTGGGTATCGAGCTGAGGCGGCGCCCCCGTCTTTCCACAACCTCCATAAGTCGTCATCCCGGCGGCTCTCAACAGCCGATTGCTGGTCAAGCAGGGATCCAGCGTCTTGGCTCCCGTGGGAATAGTCACTGGATCCCGGCTCTCGCCGGGATGACGGTGAGGGGCCATGGAGCTCTTACAGCGACATCCCCGCCCCCCTTGCTGCGCTGCGCATCGGCTCGAAACCGCCCTTCTGCTACCGTTTCGGGCTTTGCATCGCGGCGCACGCCATCCAGGGACTTCGCATGTTCGAGCGCGTTTTGATTGCCAACCGCGGCGAGATCGCCTGCCGCGTGATCCGCACCTGCCGGCGCCTCGGCATCCGCACCATCGCGGTCTATTCCGACGCGGACGCGGACGCCCAGCACGTGCGCCTGGCTGACGAAGCGTTTCCGATCGGCGGCCCGCGCCCGGCCGACTCCTACCTGCGCGGCGACGCGATCCTGGCGGTGGCGAAGAAGGCCGGCGCGCAGGCCATCCATCCCGGCTACGGCTTCCTCTCGGAGAACACCGACTTCGCCCGCGCCTGCGCCGAGGCGGGCATCGCCTTCATCGGGCCGCGGCCGGAGAGCATCGAGGCGATGGGCTCCAAGGCCGCCGCCAAGGCGCTGATGGAAACCCACGGCGTGCCGCTGGTGCCCGGCTACCACGGCGACAACCAGGAGCCGGCTTACCTCGCCGAGCAGGCCGGCAAGACCGGCTTCCCGCTGATGATCAAAGCCGCGGCCGGCGGCGGTGGCAAGGGCATGCGCATCGTGCGCAAGGAGGCCGAGTTCGCCGACGCGCTGGCCTCGGCGCAGCGCGAGGCACAGTCCTCGTTCGGCGACGCGCGGGTGATCCTGGAGCGCTACGTCGAGCATCCGCGGCACATCGAGTTCCAAGTGTTCGGCGACAGCCAGGGCCACGTCATCCACCTCAACGAGCGCGAGTGTTCGGCGCAGCGCCGCTACCAGAAGGTGCTGGAGGAAACACCCTCGCCCTTCCTTGATGAAGTGCGACGCGCGGCGATGGGCGAGGCTGCGGTAGCTGCTGCCAAGGCGGTGAACTACGTCGGCGCTGGCACGGTGGAATTCATCGTCTCGCCGAACGGCGAGTTCTTCTTCATGGAAATGAACACCCGCCTGCAGGTCGAGCACCCGGTGACCGAGCTCACGCTGGGGTTGGACCTGGTGGAGTGGCAACTGCGGGTGGCCGCGGGCGAACCGCTGCCGCTGGCGCAGGAGCAGATCCGCGCGCACGGCCACGCCATCGAGGTGCGTCTGTACGCCGAAGACCCGGAGCAGAACTTCCTGCCCGGCTCGGGCAAGCTGCTGCGCCTGCGCCTCCCCGCGCCGTCGGCGCATGTGCGGCTGGACGGCGGCGTGGTCGAGGGCGACACCGTCACCATCTTCTATGACCCGATGATCGCCAAGCTCATCGTGTTCGACGCCGATCGCCCGCGCGCCTTGCTGCGCCTGCGCGAGGCGCTGGCCGAGTGCGAGATCGCCGGGCCGAAATCCAACATCGCCTTCCTCGAACGGCTGGCGCGCCATCCGGCGGTGGTCGAGGGCCGCATCGACACCGGTTATCTTGACCGCCACCTGGACGAATTCCTCGTCGGCGACGTGGCACCGCCGGACTACGTGCTGTTCGCCGCCGCCACCGCTGCCCTGCTGCATGACGAATGCGCCGCGATGGCCGGCATGCGCGGCAGCAGCGACCCGCACTCGCCGTGGGCGCAGGCCGATGCCTGGCGCATCGGCCACGAAGGCCGCCGGCTGGTCGCGCTGCAACGTCACGAGCACCGCTACGAAGTGGAAGCCTATGGCCATGCCGGCAACTACCGCATGCGCCATGGCGATGACACCTGCGACGTGCGTGGCGCCCGGCACGACGGAGAGATTCTCAGCGCCCGCTTCGATGGCGACGCGCTGCGCCTGGCCGTACGCGCCGACGCCACGCGCGAGCTGCTGCACGACGCGGACGGCCAGCGACACCACCTCGGCCGCGCCGCAGCCTACGCGTGGGAAAGCAGCGATGCCGCCGGCGGCAACCAGCTGGTCGCGCCGATGCCCGGCCGCATCGTGCTGGTGAAGGCCGCCGCCGGCGATGAAGTCGCCGAGGGGCAGGAACTGATCGTGATGGAAGCGATGAAGATGGAACTCGCCTTGAAGGCCCCGCGTGCCGGCACCATCGAGAGCATCAGCGCCGCCCAAGGCGATTTCGTCGAGGCCGACGCCGTGCTGGTGCGCTTCGCCACCGAGTGAAACGCCACACCCTGTAGGAGCCCGCTCGCGGGCGATGCTTTTGCTCCTGATGCCCATCAAAGCCAAAAACATCGCCCGCAAGCGGGCTCCTACGAAGAAACGGTGGCTGCCACGGAGAACGCCATGACCGCATCCAACCATGTCCGCATCGTCGAAGTCGGCGCCCGCGACGGCCTGCAGAACGAAAAGACCCTGCTGCCGGCCGATGTGAAGATCGCGCTGATCGACCGGCTGTCTTCCACCGGCCTGCAAACCATCGAGGCGACCAGCTTCGTCAGCCCGAAGTGGGTGCCGCAGCTGGCTGATGCCGCCGAGGTGTTCGCCGGCATCCGCAAGGTGCCGGGCGTGAGCTACCCGGTGCTGGTGCCGAACCTGCAGGGCTACGAGCGCGCCCGCGCCGTGGGTGCCACCGAGGTGGCGGTGTTCTCCGCCGCCAGCGAGGCGTTCAACCGCAAGAACATCAACGCCTCGATCGATGAATCGATCGAGCGCTTCGCCCCGGTGCTGGAGCGCGCGCAGGCCGACGGCGTGAAGGTGCGCGGCTACGTCTCCACCGTGCTCGGCTGCCCGTACCAGGGCGAGGTGCCGGTGGCCGACGTGGTGCGCGTGGCCCGGCGGCTGCACGCGGCGGGCTGCTACGAGGTGTCGCTGGGCGACACCATCGGCGTCGGCACCCCGGCGAAGGCGCGCGCCATGCTGCACGCGGTCGCGCAGGAGGTGCCGATGGCCGCGCTGGCCGTGCATTTCCATGACACCTACGGCCAGGCGCTGGCCAACATCCTGGCCTGCCTGGAAGAAGGCGTGCGGGTGGTCGACAGCGCCGTCTCCGGCACCGGCGGCTGCCCGTACGCGAAGGGCGCGACGGGCAACGTCGCCAGCGAGGACGTGGTCTACATGCTGCACGGCATGGGCATGCACACCGGCGTGGATCTCGACCTGCTCGTCGCCGCGGGCGCCTGGCTTTCTGCGCAGCTGCACAAGGAAACCGCCAGCCGGGTGACCCGCGCACGCACGGCGGTCTGAGGGGCGGCCCAGCATCCTCCAGCAACAAGCGCGCACCCAGGAGCAGCGGCTCCAGTCGCCTCATGTCGCCACGGCACGCGACCTGCCAACACGCAGAAACCTCCATTGCCGTCATTCCCGCGAAGAGCTTCTCAACAGCCGCAGGCTGGTCAAGCGGGAATGACGTCAGGGCGGGCTGAGGCCATGTCCCGCTGCCTCACCGTTTCGGACACCGCTACACTCGGGCGATGCACCGCCGCGTCACGCGCGCCAGCGGTGTCTTTAGCGAGCCGACGATTAAAAAGGGGAAATTCGATGCGCGTACATCACGGCGTCTGGTCCGCGGTTTGCACCGCGCTGCTGTCCGTCGCCCCGCTGGCCACCGCTGCCGAAACGCAGGCGAAGGACACTCTGCTGCTGCCCGACCGCGTGTGGACCGCCGACGGCGACACCGCGCACGCCGGCTGGGCGGTGCTGGTGCACGAGGGCAAGGTCGCTGCGGTCGGTCCGGTCGATGCGATCAAGGCGCCCGCCGACGCCGAACGCATCGCCCTGCCCGGCACCACGCTCACGCCCGGCCTGATCGACCTGCACTCGCACCTGTTCCTGCATCCGTACAACGAGACGCTGTGGAACGACCAGGTGCTCACCGAGCCGCAGGACTACCGCACGCTGGAAGCTGCGGCCCATGCGAAGGCCACCCTGCTGGCCGGCTTCACCGCACTGCGTGACCTGGGCACCGAGGGCGCCGGCTTCGCCGACGTGTCGATCAAGCGCGCCATCGACAACGGTCTGATTCCCGGGCCGCGCATGTTCGTCGCCACCCGCGCCATCGTCGCCACCGCCAGCTACGGGCCCGGCCCGCGCGGCTTCCGCCCCGACCTCGACCTGCCGCAGGGCGCGCAGCCGGTCACCGGCGTGGATGCCGCCGTGGCCGCCGTGCGCGAGCAGGCCGCGCGCGGCGCGGACTGGATCAAGCTCTACGCCGACTACCGCGTGGGCGACCACGGCGAGACGATGCCCACGCTGTCGCCGGCCGAGATCCGGGCGATCGTCGACGCCGCCCACCAGATCGGCCGCCCGGTCGCCGCGCATGCCGCCAGCGAGGCCGGTGTGCGCAACGCGGTGGAGGCCGGCGTGGACACCATCGAGCATGGTTACGGCACCAGCGAGGCCACCTTCCGCCTGATGAAGCAGAAAGGCATTGCCTACGAGCCCACGCTCACCGCGGTGGAAGCCACCTCCGAATACTTCCAGCACTACGTGCCCGGAAAGTCCGAACCCACGCCAGCGATGAAGGAGGCCGAACACGCCTTCCGCACCGCGCTGAAGGTCGGCGTGACGATCGGCAACGGCAGCGACGTGGGCGTGTTTGCGCACGGCGAGAACTGGCGCGAACCGGCGCTGATGGTCGCCGACGGCATGACGCCGGTGCAGGCGCTGCATGCGGCCACCGACGTCGCCGCGCGCGTGCTGCGCGAACAGGACCACTTCGGCCGCATCGCGCCGGGTCAGTTCGCCGACCTGGCCGCGTTCGCCGGCGATCCCAGCCGCGACATCCAGGCGCTGCGCCACCCGGTGTTCGTGATGAAGAACGGCACCGTCTATCGATCTCCCGACATCACTCCCGCCTCCCCGACGACGCCATGACCGAACGCACCACCCCCTTCACCATCCGCCCCATCGAGACGCGCGACGACGCCGCCGTCGCCCAGGTGATCCGCACCGTGATGCCGAGCTTCGGCGCCGACGGTCCCGGCTTCGCCATCCACGATCCCGAGGTCGACCACATGACCGCGGCCTACGCGCAGCCGCGCTGCAGCTACTTCGTGGTCGAGCTGGACGGCCGCGTGGTCGGCGGCGCCGGCATTGCACCGCTGCAGAACGGCGAGCCGGACGTGTGCGAGCTGCGCAAGATGTATTTCCTGCCCGAGGCCCGCGGCATCGGCGCCGGCACCGCGATGATGCAGCGCTGCCTGGATGCCGCACGCGCCCACGGCTTCGCCCGCTGCTACCTGGAAACGCTCACCGGCATGGACCAGGCGCAGGCGCTGTACCTGCGCAGTGGCTTCAAGCCGCTGTGCGCACCGATGGGCGGCACCGGGCACTTCAGCTGCGATCGTTTCTTCCTGCTGCACCTCTGACGGAGGCAAGCCATGAGCACCGACTCTCGCGTGGACGACTACATCGCTGCCGCGGCGCCGTTCGCGCGTCCGGTGCTCGAGCATCTGCGCGCGGTGGTGCATGCAGCCTGTCCCGAGGTGACCGAAACGCTTAAGTGGCGGATGCCATTCTTCGATTACCGGGGACGGCCGCTGTGCATGATGGCGGCGTTCAAGCAGCACTGCGGCTTCGGTTTCTGGCAACCCGGTGCGAAGTCCGACGGCGCCGAAGGCATGGGCCAGTACGGCAGGCTCGCCGCCGTCGGCGAGCTGCCGCCCAGGCGCGAACTGGTCGCGGCAGTAAAAGCGGCCATGCAGCGCATCGAGGCGGGCGCGCCTTCGCCGCGCTCGCGCACCGTTGCCAGGGCCAGGCCGGCGCCGACCGTGCCGGACGATCTCGCCGCCGCGTTCGCACTGCGGCAACACGCGGTGGCGAAGCGCAACTTCACGGCGTTCAGCCCCAGCGCGCAGCGCGAGTACACCGACTGGATCACCGAAGCGAAGACCGCCGCCACCCGCGCCAAGCGCCTGGCCACCACGCTGGAATGGCTGGCCGAAGGCAAGCACCGCAACTGGAAATACATGTGAGCCCCGATACCCCCGCACCGCCGCGCCTCGAGTTCCGCGTCGACGATCCGGCCCGGCCCGAGCTGCGTCCGCTGATCGAACCCACCGACGGCTACCTCGCCGAGCTGCATCCCACCGGCAACATCGAGCCGGTGTCGCTGGCCGCGCTGCAGCGCCCGCAGGTCACTCTGCTTACCGCCCGCGTGGACGGCGATCCGGTGGCCTGCGGTGCCTGCATCGACGAGGGCGACTACGTGGAGATCAAGCGCATGTACGTGCTGCCGGCCTGTCGCGGACTGGGCCTGGGCAAGCAGCTGCTCGAAGCGATGGAAGCGCACGTGCGCGGCCGCGGCGGCCGCATGGTGAAGCTGGAGGCCGGCACCGCGCAGGCCGAGGCGCTGGAACTCTACGAACGCGCCGGCTACCGCCGCTGCCCGCCGTTCGGCGAGCACCACGCCAATCCCCGCAGCGTGTGCATGGAAAAGGTGCTCGCATGATCCGCATCGCCACCGGCGCCGACGCCGAGGCGTTCCACGCCATCTACGCCCCGCACGTGCTCGGGGGCGTGGCCACGTTCGAGACCGTGCCACCGGGCGTCGAGGTGATGCGCGAACGCGTGCTGGCGCGGCTGGAGCACTACCCGTGGCTGGTGTGGGAGGAGGCCGGCGAGGTGCTCGCCTACGCCTACGCCAGCCGCTTCCGCGAACGCGCCGCCTACGACTGGATCGCCGAGACCTCGATCTACGTGCGCCCCGATGCGCAGCGCCGCGGCATCGCACGCCGGCTCTACGGCACGCTGCTGGAATCCATGCGCCTGCAGGGCCTGCACCAGGCGGTGGGCGTGATCACCCTGCCCGGCGCGGTGAGCGTGGCGGCGCACGAGGCGATGGGCTTCACCCCCGCCGGCGTGTGGCGCCAGGCCGGCTACAAGCTGGGCCAGTGGTGGGACGTGGGCGTGTGGCAGAAGACGCTGAGCGAACCGGCGAATCCACCCGCCGCCGTGATCCCGTTTCGACAGCTGCGCGAGCAGCCGGCCTGGCAGTCGCTGGTGGCCCACGGCGACTGACGAGCCTCTTCGGCGGCGAGCCGGCGTCGTTCAGCTGTACCGCACATGGCTGGCCTGCCGGCCACTCCGCTAAAATCGCGGTTTTCCACGCTTCGGGAACTCTCATGCAGCTCGATCAGGTCAAGGCCGTCATCACCGGCGGCGCCTCCGGACTCGGCCACGCGGTCGCCCAGCACCTCGTCGCGCACGGCGCGAAGGTGGCGCTGTTCGACGTCAACGAGGAGAAGGGCCAGGCCGCGGCCGCCAGCCTCGGCGAGGCCGCCCGCTTCTACCGCACCGACGTCACCTCCGAAGACGGCGTGAGCGCCAACGTGTCCGCCGCGCGCGACGCGATGGGCGGGCTGAACGTGGTGATCAACTGCGCCGGCATCCTCGGCGCCGGCCGCGTGCTCGGCAAGGAAGGCCCGATGGCGCTGGGCACCTTCGCCACCACCGTGATGGTGAACCTGGTCGGCAGCTTCAACGTGGCCAAGGCGGGCGCAGCGCTGATGCAGGGCAACGAGGCGGGCGAGGACGGCGAGCGCGGCGTGATCATCAACACCGCCAGCGTGGCCGCCTACGAGGGCCAGATCGGCCAGGCCGCGTACTCGGCGTCGAAGGGCGGCGTGGTCGGCATGACGCTCCCGATGGCGCGCGAGCTGTCGCGCTTCGGCATCCGCGTGGCGACGATCGCCCCGGGCATCTTCTGGACGCCGATGGTGGATTCCATGCCGCCGGCGGTGCAGGAGTCGCTGGGCGCCTCGATCCCGTTCCCCTCGCGCCTGGGCAAGCCGGAGGAATTCGCCACCACCGCCGCCTTCATCCTCACCAACCGCTACATCAATGGCGAGACGATTCGCCTGGATGGCGGCGTGCGGTTGCAACCCAAATAAGCGAGGAGTGAGTGGAGAGGAGTGAGGAGTGAGAGAAAGCTCGCCTCACCCACCCCGCCGCGTCTTGCCGCTCTTCTCTCGCTTCTCACTTCTCACTTCTCACAACTCATTTCTTACTCCTGACCTATGAAAGCTTCCGACGTCAAGAAAGGCAACGTGGTCGAACACGACGGCACCGTCTACCAGGTGCGCGACATCGAGCGCAGCGCGCCCACCGCGCGCGGCGGCAACGTCACGTTCCGCTTCACCATGTATTCGATCCCCGGTGGCCGCAAGTACGACCTCAGCCTGCGCGCCGACGACGACCTGAAGGAGATGGACCTGGTGCGCCGCGCCGCCAACTTCTCCTACATGGACGGCGACGCGTTCGTCTTCATGGATGCCGAGGATTACACCCAGTACCTGCTCAGCCCCGAGCTGGTCGGCGACAACGCCGGCTACATCGTGGAAGAAGTCGAGGGCTATTACGTGCAGCTGATCGACGACGCGCCGGTCGGCCTGCAGGTGCCCACCAGCGTGGTGCTGACGGTGGTCGACACCGCGCCGGAGATGAAGGGCTCCAGCGCCACCAAGCGCGCCAAGCCGGCCCGGCTCAATACCGGTATCGAGATCCAGGTGCCCGAGTACATCAGCAACGACGAGAAGGTGTGGGTGAACACCACCACCGGCGAGTTCGCCGGCCGCGCCTGAGCGCCGCCTGACGCAGGGATGACCACGGTGCAGGCGCGCGAAGCCGCGTCTGCACCGGCATGACCGGGGCTGGTGCAGAATCACCCTGCGCCTTCTCGATGGAACCAACGCGGCATGACTGCCCGCAGCTATTCGCTCCGCAGCAACGTGATGGAAAGCCTGACCCGCACGCGGCGTCCGGACGTGCCGTTGCGCGTGGTACTGCGCAACACCGCCGCGGTGGTTCTGCCGCTGGCCGTGGGCATGGCGACCGGGCATACCGCGATCGGGCTGGGCGTGGGCGCCGGCGCGCTCAACACCATGTTCTCCGATCAACCGGGGCCGTATCGCCAGCGCATCTGGCGACTGCTGCTGGCGGCGCTCGCGGCGGCGCTGGCGTCGTTGGTGGGCATGCTGATCGGTGACGAGTTCGGGCCGATGCTGGTCGCCACCGCGGTGGCGGGATTCCTCGGCGGCATGCTGGTGCTGTTCGGCGTGGACATCGCCCGCGTGGGCATGACCAGCATGATCCTGCTGGTGGTGACTGCCGCCACGCCGATGCCGACCGTGGCGACCGCGTTCGGCAGCACCGCACTGATCTTCGCCGGCGGCATGCTGCTGGCGATGTTCTCGGTGGCCGCGTGGCCGCTGCAGCGCTATCGGCCCGAGCGCCACGCGCTGGCCGAGGTGTTTCGCGGCCTGGCCCAGCTGGCCCGCCAGCAGGCGCAGGACGAGGCAGATGTTCCCGCACTCACCGAGGCGATGACCACGCTGCAGCACACCCTGCTCGGCCGCCACCACGCACGCGGCCGCGCGATGGAGGCGTTCGGCGTGCTGCTGGAACTGGCCGAGCGGATCCGGCTGGAACTCACCGCGCTGGCTGAGCTGCGCGCAAGCCCGGCCCTGCATGCGATCTTCCGCAACGACGCGGCGCGGGTGATGGCCGCCATCGCCGATGCACTGGAAGCCGGCGACGCGCCCGAAGGCGCCGAACGCGCGCTGCGCGGACTGCTGGCCAGCGAGCGCACCCTGCTCGACCAGCCGCAGGCCGGCGGCGGCCTGGCCGTGCACGTCCACGCGCTGACCGGACAGCTCGCCGCCGCCGTGCGCAATGCACAGTGGGCCGGCAGCCGTGGCGAGTGGCGCGCCGTGGCCGCGGAAACGCCGCTGCCGGCGGCGCTGCGCAGCCACTCGGTGCTGGCCACGCTGCGCGCCAACCTCACGCCGCGCTCGGTGGCGTTTCGTCATGCCGTGCGCAGCGCCGCGTGCCTGTGCACGGCGCTGGCCGTCGCCCGCTGGCTCAAGCTGCCGCACGGCTACTGGGTGCCGATGACCGCCGCCATCGTGCTGCGCCCGGACTTCGCCGCCACCTTCAACTTCGGCCTGCTGCGCGTGGTCGGCACCGTGCTCGGCCTGCTGCTCACCACCGCGCTGCTGCACGTGACACCGAACGAGCCGTGGGCGCACCTCGTCCTGATGGCCGTGCTGTGCATGGGCTTTCGCTATCTGGCCACGGCGCACTACGGCGTGGCGGTAGCCGCGCTCACCGGCACGGTGGTGATCCTGCTCTCGTTCGAGGGCGTCGACCCGGGCGGCGCGGTGATCGACCGCGTGATCAACACCGCACTGGGCAGCGCCATGGCGCTGATCGCCTACGTGCTGTGGCCGACCTGGGAGCGCGGCCGAGCCCGCGCCGCGCTGGCCGACATGCTCGACGCCTACGCCCGCTACCTGGCGGCGCTGGCGACGCCCGCCGAGCGCGACACGCACCGCGAAACGCGCACCGCGGCACGCACCGCGCGCACCAATGCGCAGGCATCGCTTGAACGCATGCGTGGCGAACCCGGCACGCCGCTGGCGCTGCTCGAACTGGCCCAGGCGCTGTTCGCCAACGGCAACCGGCTGGCGCGCACGGCCATGGCGCTGGAAGCGTTGATCGACGACCGCGAGCGCCTGCCGGAATCCACCGAGATCGGCGGCTTCGTGCAGCACGCCGCCGACGCCCTGCACCAGGTGGCGCATGCCCTGCGCGAGCAGATTGCGCTGCCGCCCCTGCCCGCGCTGCGCGACCTGCAGCGCAGCCTCACCGCCCTGCTCGAACTGAGCGACGACGCACCGACCGCCGAGCTGGTGGAGCGCCTCAGCGACCGCCTGGTCGACAACATCCACACCCTCGCCCACGTGGTCGAGCGCAGCCGCCAGCCGCTGCCCGGCCCGGCCGCCGATCCGCGCCGCCTGCCGCAGAGCTGAATCCGCCGACACCCTGCGGCTTGACCGGATTGCGCCGGGAAAAACGCATTACCTAGAGAGGCCGTGTCCCGGCCGCGCATGCGGCACGGCCGACGTTGGCCGCGGCGTTCGCTCCTTCCACCCTGATCGTCGAGCCTCCCATGAACGATGACGCGCTGCAGTCCCTGCTCTTGCCCATCAGCGACGAGGCCCCGTGCGGCCCCGACCTGGAATACGACGCCGATTTCATGGCGCTGGAGCGCGCCGCCACGGTCAAGGCCGAACGCGCCATCGGCGACGAGGTCAAGGCGGCCGAGGAGCCGGACTGGGATCGCGTGAAGGCGCTGGCGGAGGGGTTGCTGGGCCGCTCCAAGGACCTGCGCGTGGCCACGCACCTGTCCACCGCATGGCTGCGTACCGGCGGCCTCGCCGGACTGGCCGGCGGCCTGGCGCTGGTGCGCGGCATGCTGGAGAACTACTGGGACGGCGTGCATCCCATGCTGGACGCCGAGGACGACGACGACCCCACCGCGCGCGTCAACGCCGTGGTGCCGCTGGGCGATCCGATCGGCGTGCTGGGTTATCTGCGCACCGCGGCTTTCGTGCAGTCGCCGCGCATCGGCCGTTTCTCGCTGCGCGACCTGCGCATCGCCAACGGCACCCTGAAGGTCGGCGACAACCCGAACGGCGAAGGGCTGCCCTCGATGACCGATATCGAAGCCTGCTGCATGGATTGTCCCGAGGCCGAGTTGTCCGCTTCGATGGACGCGGCCAGCCGCATCCTCGAACACGCCAAGGCGATCGACGCGCTGTTCAACGAGCGCATCGGCACCGCCGGCCCCGATCTGAAGCTGCTGCTGTCGGACGGCTATGAGCTGAAGAAATTCGTCGAGTCGCAGGTCGCCCGTCGCCGGCCGCAGGACGACGGCGCCGGAAGCGAGGCCGCCTCGGATGGCGCAGACGGCGGCGTCACGACGGCTGTCGCTGGCGTGGCGGCGGCGACCGGCCGCATCCAGAGCCCCGAGGACGTGCGCCGCCGGCTGGACGACCTGTGCGAGTACTACGCACGCCACGAGCCATCGAGCCCGATCCCGCTGCTGCTGCGCCGGGCGCAGCGGCTGGTGGGCATGAACTTCGCCGACCTGATGCAGGATCTCGCGCCGGGTGGCCTGAGCGAACTGCGCGTGATCGCCGGGCCGGACGAGAACAGCTGAGCGAACCGACGCAGTCGCGGGCATCCGTCCGCGACTGCGCCCTTGCCGTCAGGGCGCGCCCTTGCAGGTGGCCGCGCCCGAGCGCACGAAAAGCGTCTGCGCCGACGGACTCCAGCTCATCGACAGACCGCCGGGCAGCCCGGCGGTGATCGTGGCCTGCGCACTCTGGGTGAACGGACCGGCCGTCAGCGGGCTGCCATCGCCCTGCGTCACGGTCGCACTGAGCCGATAGGCCTGCGGCTCGGCGCAGGCCGCGGTATCCACCGGCTGCGACACGGTGGCGCCGTAGCCATCCAGCGTCGGCAGCCGCCCTTGCCCCAGCGCGACGATGCCGCCCTGCGCGGGACACACCGCTTCCAGCACATAGTCCACGTCGAAGCGCACGGCCGGCGCTACCTGCACCACCGCGTCGGCCTCGGGCAGCGCCGAGCAGCCCAGCAGGAATACCTTGCGCTGGGTCGCCACGTGCAACACCACGGCGCCCGCCGGCAGCGCAGCGGCACCCGGCCAGCGCAGTTCGAGCCGGGCGGGCGAGGCGCCGGTCAGCACCGGCTGGCTGGACAGCGGCTTGCCGGCCGCATCGGTGGCGGTGACGTGCGGGTCGGCGCACTGCGGATCGGCCAGATCGGAACCGACCAGCGCGAATGCCAGCGGCTTTTCGCTGGCATGGAGCAAGCCGGGATGCAACGCGAACAGCGGCACGTTCGCCATGCTCTGCACGCTGTCGATCGCCGGCACCTGCTTGCCCGCGCTGCCGGCTGCCGCCAGCCGCTCCACGCCCGCGGCGAGGGCGGCCTGCATCGCCGCCGCATCGGTGGCACCGCAGCCGTCGGATACGGCGAGATAGGCCTGCACCCGCGCCGCCGCGGCGTGCGCACGCACGATCCGCGCGCGCAGCGCATCGCCCACCAGCTCCACCGGCTGGGTCGTGTTGCTTCCCGCACTCTGGCGCAGCGCGTCGGCGATGCCGGCCAGCTGCTGCCGCACCGACGCCAGCGGCGAGCCTTGTACAGGCGGACTTTTCGCCAGCGCGGCCTGTGCCGCGGCCAGCTCGTCCAGCGCGAGCTGCGCGGTCAGCCGCGGCGCGAGCTGTGCCGAGGCCGTAGCCATCCCCAGCAGCAGGAACACCGCCAGCGCGGTTCCTTCGCGCCACCGACACCGGGCAGACACAGCGCGCTCACTCACCCGAGCAATCCTCCAGCTCGGGCTGGCACTGCTGCTGGTCCTCCGGCAGCAGGATGCCGGAGGGCACGATGCCGAACGAACGGTAGTTGGCGGAGATCACGCTCGGGTCGATATAGGCATCGCCGCGACCGTTGCCGTTCTGCGCCTTGCCGAAGAACAGCGAGGTCGGCACGTTGAAGCTGAGGTCGCCGGTTAGCGGCAGGATGTTGCCCTGGCGGTCCACCGCGTAGAAGTACGCGGGCGGCGCACCGACGTCGGCGATCACCTGCGCCGAATCGCCGATCACGTAGATCGGCGCCACCGCCGTGCCCATCTTGCCGGAGGCGAAGAACGTGCCCGCACCGTCGTACAACGGCGTCTGGCCGGACTGCAGCAGATCACCGCCGGTGACGCCCAGGTACAGCGCCGCGTGCCCCGCATCGATGGTAAAGCTGCTGGCATCCACCGAGGCCAGCGTCAGCGTCTGTGCATTGGTGAAGCTGAAGCCCGCCGGCGAGGAGAAATTGCCCAGCGTGCCGACGTGGTTGGCGATCGGCTGGGCACGTGTGCCCAACGTGGTAACGCCTGCAGCGCTGCCGCTCAACGTGCCAGCTGTGATGACGCCGCCCGCGCCTTCGCTGATGGCGCCAGCAGATTCCAGTCGCAGCACGCTGCTGTCGATGGAGCCGTCGACGTGCAGGTCGCCCGTCGTGGTGGCGAGCGTGGTGGTTCCCCCAACCACCACCGGCCCGGCAATCGCCAGCGTGCCGGAATTGCTGAGGTTCAGGCCGGCGGCATCGAAGGCACCGAGGCTGCCGACGCGATTGGCGCCGGCGAGCGTGGCGATCCCCGCCGCATGACCGGTGAGCTGATCGGCGACCACGATGCCGCTGCCGCCTTCGGTGATCGCGCCGGCCGACTGCAGCGTGGTGGTGGCGCCCCGGATCTCGCCCTGCAACAGCAGGTCGCCGGCGGTCGTGGTCAGCGTGGTCGCACTGCCGCCATCGACCGGACCGGTCACCGTTAAGCCGGTCGCATTGGCGAAACGCAGGCCGTCCGCACTGAAGCTGCCCAGCGCACCGACCCGGTTGGCGCCTTCCAGTGCCGTGCTGCCGGTGGACTGGCCACTCAGGCTGTTCGCCGTGATCACACTGCCGGCGCCCTGACTGATCGCACCGCCCGACTGCAGAGCCAGCGCGTTCGCCGTCACCTGGCCGCCGAGCGCAAGGTCACCGGCCGAAGCCAGCGAGACGGCCCCGCCGTTGAGTGCGCCGGTCAGCGACAGTGTGCCGGTGGAGGTAGACAGATTCAGCGCACCGCCGCCCGTGTTCACCTGGCCACCGATCACCAGCGCCCCGGCGTTGCCAAACTTCAGGTTCGCAGCACTGAAGTCCCCCAGAGTGCCGACATTGTTGGCGCTGCCCAGCAGCGCCTGGCCACCCGCACTGCCGGTGAGCGTGGTGGCAGCGATACCTGCCGAGGACGTGATGTTGCGCCCGGCGGCAAGCGTGATCGCTCCGCCCGTCAGCCCGGTGGCGAGGATCAGGTCCGAACTGCCCCCTGCCGCTGTCAGGCTGAGGTTGCCGCTGCCGCCACGAATGTCGAGCGGGCTGTTCACGGTCAGCGTGCGCGCGTCGCGGAAGCTGAAATCGCCGCCGGTGGCAAAGTTGCCCAAGGTCACCACTTGGTTGGCGCCGTCCAGCGTGGTGCTGCCGGCCGATGTGCCGGACAGGCTGCCGGCGGTGAGCACGCCCGCGCTGCCTTCGGTGATCGCGCCGCCGGCCGAATCGAGTGAGACATCGCCCGTGCCGGCATTCACGGCGCCATTGATTGCCAGCCCACTCTGCCCGGCCAGCGCAATGGAGGCGCCGCCGATGCTGCCGCCGACAATGAGACTGCCGGAGGTGGTGGAGAGGCTGGTGGAGCTGGTGCCGTTCACGGCGCCGCCTACCGTCATCGCCTGGGCGTTGATGAAGTTCAGCCCGTTGGCTGCGCTGAAGTCGCCCAGTGTGCCGACCCTATTGGCCTTCGCCAGCGTCGCACTGCCGCCGGCCTGGCCGGTGAGTGTGCCGGTCTGGATCACACCGGCGCTCTGGGCGATGTTCCCGCCAGACACCAGCGCGACCGAGCTGCCGATCAGGTTGCCCGCCAGCGACAGATCGCCGGCCGACTGCAGCGCGAGGACGCCGCCATTGAGATCGTGCTGGATGGCAAGGCCGCCGCTCGTGGTGGTCAGCGCAATCACGCCGGTGCCGCCGCCGATGATCAGGTTGCTGCCGACGGTCAGCGCCTGCGCGTTGGAAAGCGTGAAATTCGAGGCGCTGACGGCGCCCAGCGTACCGACATGATTTGCCCTGGCCAGCGTGGTGTCACCGAAAGAGCTGCCGGTGAGCGTGCCGGCGGTCAGCACACCGCCAGTCTGGCTGATCGCACCGGCGCTGCTGGTCAGCGTCACCGTGCCGGGGCTGGTCAGATTGCTGCCCAGCGTGATCCCGTCGCGGCCGCTCAGCGTCACGTTCGCGCCGCTCAGCGCGCCGGGCATCACCAGCGAGCCTCCGTTCGCCGCCAGCGTCAGGTCCGCCGTCCCGGTGTCGATGCCCGACGTCGGCAGCGTCAGCGTTCCACCAGCCGTCAGCTCCACCGTGCCGTTG